>DASYCO010000001.1:0-43142 GCA_036500145.1 Alphaproteobacteria bacterium
GAAGGGCTTGGTGCGCGCGGTCGGCGGCGTCTCCTTCACGATCGGAAGCAAAGAGATCGTGGGGATCGTCGGCGAATCCGGCTGCGGCAAGACCGTGACCCTGCTGAGCGTGGTCGGCCTGATCAACGACCCCAACGCCGAGATCGGCGGCTCGATCAAATACAAAGGGCGGGAGCTGATCGGCCTGCCGCAAGCGGAGCTGCGCCACGTTCGGGGCGAGGAGATCGCGATGATCTTCCAGGACCCGATGACCGCCTTGACGCCGGTCTACACGATCGGCTGGCAGATCGCCGAGCAGCTCCGCGCCCATAACAGCATGTCGGCCAAAGCCGCGCGCAACCGGGCGATCGAGCTGCTGCGCGAGACCGGCATTCCCAATCCCGACGTGACCATCGATCGCTATCCGCACCAGCTTTCCGGCGGCATGCGCCAGCGCGCCTTCATCGCCATGGCGCTGTCCTGCAATCCCTCGCTGCTCATCGCCGACGAGCCGACCACGGCGCTCGACGTCACGGTGCAGGCGCAGATCCTCGATCTGATCCGGCGCCTGCGGCGCGATTTCGGCTCCGCCATCATGCTGGTCACCCATGACATGGGCGTGGTGGCGGATATCGCCGACCGCGTCGTCGTCATGTATGCCGGCCGCATCGTCGAGGCGGGGACCAAGGAACAGGTGTTCCGCGCACCGCAGCATCCCTATACCTGGGGCCTGTTCAATTCGATCCCGCCGCTGGATGGCGCGCGCCCGAAGCGCCTGGTCTCGATCCCCGGCGCGCCGCCCTCGCTGCTCCACTTGCCGGAAGGCTGCTCCTTCGGCCCGCGCTGCAGCCAGCGCTTCGACGCCTGCGACCAGCGCCCGCCGCTGGAAGGCGCGGGCGGCCATCTCGCCGCTTGCTGGATACCGCCGGAGCAGCGCAAGGAAGCGCGCTATCGTGCGGCGCATCCTGAAAGCGCGCTACGGAGGGCCGGCCAGTGAACGCGGCTTCGCTCCGCCCGGCCAACGGCGTGCCGCTGCTCAAAGCGCGCAACGTCAGCAAGCAGTTCAAGGTCGGCAACAGCGTCATTCCCGGCGAGAACAAGATCGTGCATGCGGTGGACGGCGTCTCGCTCGACGTCTGGCGCGGCGAAACCCTCGGCCTGGTCGGGGAATCCGGCTGCGGCAAGTCGACACTCGGGCGCTGCCTGGTCCGCCTCTACGAGATCACCGACGGCAAGCTGGAATTCGAAGGGGTCGACATCTCGACCCTCGGCACCCGTGCCCTGCGGCCGATCCGCCGCCGCATGCAGATGGTGTTCCAGGACCCGTACTCGTCGCTCAACCCGCGCCGCCGCATCGCCGACCTCCTGGCCGAGCCGCTGTAGGTGCATGGTCGCCGCAGCCGCAGCGAGATCAACGATCGCGTCGCCGAGCTGATGAGGTTGGTCGAGTTGTCGCCGGACCATCTCGGCCGCTTCCCGCACGAATTCTCCGGCGGACAGCGCCAGCGCATCGGCATCGCCCGCGCCCTGGCGCTCAATCCCGAAGTCATCATCTGCGACGAGCCGGTCTCGGCGCTCGACGTGTCGGTGCAGGCCCAGGTGGTCAACCTGCTCGGCGACCTGCAGCGCGAGCGCGGCCTGTCATACCTGTTCATCTCGCACGATCTTTCCGTCGTGCAGCATCTCGCCCATCGCGTCGCGGTGATGTATCTCGGCAAGATCGTCGAGCAGGCGCCGCGCGCCAGCCTGTGGGCGCGGCCGCTGCATCCCTACACCCGCGCCCTGCTCGACGCCGTGCCGGTGCCCGATCCGGACCAGCCCAAGCTGATCGACCAGCCTATGGTGGAAGGCGAGATTCCCTCGCCGATCGCGCCGCCCTCGGGCTGCCGCTTCCGCACGCGCTGCCCCTTCGCCCAGGCCATCTGCGCCGAGGCCGAGCCGCCGCTCAAGGCGGTGGCCGAAGGACATTTCGTCGCCTGCCATTTCGTCGAGCGCAAGCCGAACGGCGAGATCGTCGCGCCGTAAGGTGCGGCAAGATCGGGCGCCTTAGCGCAGGCCGTTGATCGCGCGCCAGATCTTCTCGGGCGTCGCCGGCATGTCGATGTGGTTGAGGCCGTAAGGCCGCAAGGCGTCGGCCACCGCGCCGATCACCGCCGGGATGGAGCCGATGACGCCGGCTTCTCCGGCACCCTTCACGCCCAGGGTGTTGCTGGTGCTCGGCACGGAGTTCGTCAGCACTTCCATGTAGGGCATGTTGGCCGCGCGCGGCATGGCGTAGTCCATGAACGAGCCCGTCAGAAGCTGCCCGCTGTAGCGGTCATAGGACACCTCTTCCATCAGCGCCTGGCCGATGCCCTGGGCGACGCCGCCGCAGACCTGGCCCACCACCATGTCGTGGTTGAGCACGACTCCGACGTCGTCGGCGACGACGTAGCGCAGGATGTTCACCTCGCCCGTATCGGGGTCTATCTCGATCTCGCAGATATGGCAGCCGTTGGGATAGCTCGGCTCCGGTGGCTTGAAGATCGCCCCCGCGTCGAGCCCGCCCGCCAGTTCCGCCGGCAGGCCGGGCCTGGTCGCCGCCTGCGCCACTTCGCCGAAGCGCAGCACGCGGTTGGTGCCGCGCGCCGAAAACAGCCCGTCGCTGAAGCTCACCTCGTCGGCCGCGACGCCGAGCTCATGGGCGGCGACGCGCGTCGCCTTGGCCACCACCGCGTCGGAGGCCAGCGACAGCGCGGAGCCCGCCGTCATCATCGAGCGCGAGCCGAAGCTGCCGCGCCCCATCTTCACCTTGTCGGTGTCGCCCTGCACCACGCGCACGCTTTCGCGCGGCACGCCGAGCTTGTCCGACACCATGTCGGCGAAAATCGTCTCATGGCCCTGGCCGTTCGACATGGTGCCGACCAGCACGGTGATCTCGCCGTCGGCGCCGAAGCGCAGGTCGGCATATTCCTCCCACGGCGCGCCATAGGGGCCGCCGGCCTGCTCGATGCAGTTGGCCACGCCCATGCCGCGCAGCTTGCCGGCCGCCTTCGCCGCCTTGCGGCGCGCCGCGAAGCCGCGCCAGTCGGCCGCCTCGGCCGCCATGGTCATGTTGCGGTCGAAGTCGCCGGTGTCGTAGGTGAAGAGCAAGCCCGTCTTGTAGGGCATGGCGGCGGCGGGAATGACGTTGCGCCGGCGGATGTCGAGCCGGTCGATGCCCATCTCGTCGGCGGCGATGTCGATGATGCGCTCTAGCATGTAGGTGGCTTCCGGCCGCCCCGCGCCGCGATAGGACGAGGTCGGCGCGGTGTTCGAGAACAGCCCGTCGGCGCGCGCATGGATCGCCGGCAGCACATAGACGCCCGACAGCGAGCCGAGATTGTTGGTCGGCGGATGCGCGCCACGCAGCGCGACGTAAGCGCCGAGGCTGGCGAGGCT
Organism: Alphaproteobacteria bacterium; assembly: GCA_036500145.1. Classification (GTDB taxonomy): domain Bacteria; phylum Pseudomonadota; class Alphaproteobacteria; order SMXQ01; family SMXQ01; genus CAMAVH01. The sequence continues at coordinate 3,400 of DASYCO010000001.1, forward strand.
ATGCACGCGAAGGCCAAGGAACTTGCCGTTCGCGTCGAGGCCGAGCTCGACGTCGACCACGTTGTCGCGGCCATGGTCGTCGGCCAGCAGGGATTCGCTGCGGTCCGCCTGCCAGGCGACGGGCCGGCCCAGGCGCTTGGCCGCCCACAGCACGAGGATCTGCTCGCGGAACAGCCCGCCCTTGAGGCCGAAGCCGCCGCCGACGTCCGGCGAGATGACGCGGATCCTGTCCTCGGGAATCCTGAAGATGAACTTGGCCAGCACGCTGCGCATCTGGTGCGGCGTCTGGTGACCGGTATGCAGCGTGTAGCGCTCCGTCGCGGCGTCATAGGCGCCGATGGCGTTGCGCGGCTCCATCGGGTTGGCCGCCACGCGGCTGATGACGATGCGCTGCTTCGTCACATGGGCGGCCCGCGCCATGGCCGCCGCCACCGCTCCCGCGTCGCCGAGCTCGTAGCTGAAGGAGCGGTTGCCCGGCGCCTGCGGCCAGATCTGCGGCGCATCCGCGTCGGCCGCCTGGGCCGTGTCGGTCACCGACGGCAAGGCGTCGTAGTCGACCATGATCTGCTCGGCAGCGTCCTTGGCCTCGGCTAGGCTCTCCGCCACCACTAGGGCGACGGCGTCGCCGGTGAAGCGCACGCGGTCAGTGGCCAGCGCCAGATGCGGCGGCTCGATGATCTTCTGCACCTGGCCATGAATGTCGCGCGGCAGGCTGACGCAGGGAATGGCGCCCAGGCCGTCGGCCAGCACGTCGGCACCCGTCAGCACCGCCAGCACGCCGGGCATCGCCTTGGCGTCCGAAACGTCGAGGGAGGCAATAACGGCATGGGCATGGGGCGAGCGGAGGACATAGGCATGGGCGGCGCCCTTCGGGCGCAGGTCGTCGGTGTAGCGGCCGCGTCCGGTCAGCAGCCGCTCGTCCTCGACGCGCCCTCGCCCATTCAACCTGAGGTGGCCGTCCGTCTTGCCGAAACGCTCGGTCACGATACCCTTTCTTCCTGCCGTTATCGGGGTCTAATATGCTACACCCTGGGTATCTGACATTCCAGTAAACCCGCCGCCAAATCCGGCCTTCCGGAGCTGTTGTCGGGCTATATAGCTGGTCAAAACAATAGCAGCGAGTGCGGATCGATCATGGCGACTCTCGAGGACATCGAACTACCGGTCAACGTCGGCAACCCGGCCATCGAATGGTCGAGCGACGTCATGGCCGAGATGATGCGCCGCCTGGGCGTGAAGTACATGGCCATGAATCCGGGCGCCAGCTATCGCGGCCTGCACGACAGCCTGGTCAACTACCTCGGCAACCGCGACCCGCAGATGCTGCTGACCTTGAGCGAAGGCCATGCCGTCGCCATCGCGCATGGTTACGCCAAGGTCACCGAGGAGCCCATGGGCTGCCTGCTGCACAGCAACGTCGGCCTGATGAACGGCCTGATGCAGATCTTCAACGCCTGGTGCGCCCGCGTGCCGATGACGGTGATCGGCGCCGTCGGCCCGATCGACGCCGCCGAGCGCCGCCCCTGGGTCGACTGGATTCACACCACGGCCGACCAGGGCGCGATGCTGCGCCACTACGTCAAATGGGACAATACGCCCGCCTCGATCCCCGCGATGATCGAGGCGCTGCTGCGCGCCCAGCAGATCGCCCGCACCGCGCCGAAAGGCCCCGTCTATGTCTGCCTCGATGCCGGCCTGCAGGAAAAGCCGAGCGAGCAGACGCTCGAAGACCTGCCCGACATCGCGCGCTACCAGCCGGGCCCGACGCCCGCGCCGGCGCCCGCCGCCGTCGACGAGATGGTGCAGCGCCTGATGGCGGCGAAGCGCCCGCTGCTGTTCATCGGCAAGGTGTCGCGCGACGACGCCGACTGGGAGCGCCGCGTGAAGCTCGCCGAGATGACGGGGGCCCGCGTGGTGACGGACCTGCGCGCCGGCGCCGCCTTCCCGACCGACCATCCGCTGCACGGCCCGGCGCCGCGCCCGAACCTGCCGAAGGAAAGCCAGGACCTGATGCGCCAGGCCGACCTGATCGTCGCCTTCGACTGCGTCGACCTCGCCGGCGCGCTGCAGCTGATCGCCGCTGGCGGCGGCCCGGCCAAGGCCTACATGATCCACTGCTCGATCGACTCCTACGTCCACAACGGCTGGACCATGGACCACCAGGGCCTGCCCGCCGTGGACCTGCGCGTGCTCGCCGAGCCGGACGCCACCATCGAAGCGCTGCTGCCGGCGCTCGCCGCCAAGGGCGCCAAGCCCGACGGCAAATGGGAAGGCGTGGCGCCTGCCTCGCACGCCATTCCCGCCCCGCCCGCGCTGGCCGACGGCCCCATCACCTACAAAGAGCTGACCTACTGCCTCGCCCAGGCGCGCCAGAACCGCAAGTTCACCATCGTGCGCTTCAGCCTGGGCTGGGCGAGCGAATACTACCCGTTCCACGAGCCGCTCGACTTCCTCGGCTGGGACGGCGGCGGCGGCCTCGGCGCCGGTCCCGGCATGGGCATCGGCGCCGGCCTCGCCCTGCGTGGCTCGGGACGCGTCGCCATGACGCTGCTCGGCGACAGCGACTTCCTCCAGGGCCTGACGGCGCTGTGGACGGCGGCGCACTACCGCATCCCCTGCCTGATCATCGTCTGCAACAACAAGTCGAACTTCAACGACGAGATCCATCAGGAAGCCGTCGCCAAGGAGCGCGGCCGTCCGGTCGAGAACAAATGGATCGGCATGCGCATCGACGATCCCGCCTGCGACATCAAGAAGCTCAGCGAAGGCCAGGGCGTCGAAGCGTCCGATCCGGTCAAGCGCGCCGGCGACCTGACCGCAGCGCTTGAGAAGGCCATCCTTGCGGTCGAAGCGGGCCGTCCCTATGTGCTTGACCTGACAATGATTCCTACCGGCGGGCCGTTACTCAAGCGTGCCTGACCGCCTCGGCAGGCTGGCTTGACTTGGCTGCGCCGCGCCTGCGATGTTACGTGCAGACCCCTATGATATTTCGAGTTCCGCGCACGGCGTTAACCTGCGCGCCGCTCTCCACGCCGAAAGGATTTCGTCATGGCTCATGATCTGATCGAAGGCTCGTTCGTCGCCGTCGTCACGCCGTTCAACCGCGACGGCAGCGTCGACTTCGAAGGCTTCCGCACCATCCTCGACTTCCAGGAGCGCAACGGCTCGGTCGCCGTGCTGATCATGGGCTCGACCGGCGAAGTCTCCATGCTCTCCATCGAAGAGCGTCACGCGATCATCCGCGAGACCGTGAAGATGAAGAAGGGCAAGATGCAGCTGTGGTACGGCTGCAGCGGCAACAGCACAGACTCGGCGATCAAGATGACGCAGTTCGCCGAGAAGGAAGGCGCCGACGGCGCCATCCTCGCCGCGCCCTCCTACATCTGCGCGCCGGAAGACGACATCGTCGAGTACTTCCTCGACATCGCCAATGCGGTGAAGCTGCCGCTCGGCATCTACAACAACCCGCCGCGCGTGAAGAGCGACTTGAACACCGAGCAGCTCCTCAAGCTGTTCGAGCATCCGAACTTCGTCGTGCACAAGGAATCGACCACCCGCGTCGGCCAGGTCGCCCAGGTGCTGAAGGCAAAGCCGAACGTCGCCGTCATGTGCTGCGACTCGCCGAACCTCGGCCTCGTCGTGCCCACCATGTCGCTCGGCGGCCACGGCACCGCGAACATGACCGGCAACCTGGCGCCGGCCGAAATCGCCACCATGTCGACGCCGTGGAAGACCCCGGCCCAGTCGGAAACGTTCCGCGACACCTACCTCAAGATGCTGCCGCTGCTGCACTACTGCTACAGCGCCATCAACCCGGTCGCCGTGAAGTCGCTGATGCAGGCCGTCGGCCTGCCGTCGGGCCCGCTGCGCAAGCCCCTGAAGCCGCACAACCCGCAGGCCATCGCCAAGGGCGTGCAGATCATGAAGGACCTCGGCCTGCTCGATAAGTACGGCCTGAAGCCGAACCTCGCCAGCGCCGCCGAATAGGCGGCGCTGCGGACGGGCGGATGAACAACAGGGAACGCCTCACAAGCACCCACTGGGGCGCGGGCGCCGTCGAGGTGAAGGATGGCCGCGTCGTCGCGGTCCATCCCTTCTCGCGCGATCCCCATCCCTCGCCCATCCTCGACGGCATGCCCGACGGCCTCTATGCGCCGACGCGCGTCGCCAGGCCCGCCATCCGCAAGGGCTGGCTGGAGCATCGCGGCCGTGATGGCAACAAGGGCCGCGGCACCGATCCCTTCGTCGAAGTGAGCTGGGACGAGGCGCTCGACCTCGTCGCCGGCGAAGTCCTGCGCGTGCGCAAGGACCATGGCTCGCAGGCGATCTTCGGCGGCTCCTACGGCTGGTCGAGCGCCGGCGCCTTCCATCACGCGCGCACCCAGCTGCGCCGCTTTCTCTTCACCTCGGGCGGCTGCGTCGACCAGGTGACGAACTACTCCTACGCGGCGGGCATGATCATCCTGCCGCACATCATCGGCACCAACGCGCCCATCGGCGGGCCGATGACGACCTGGCGCAGCATCGCCAAGCACACCAACCTCATGGTCATGTTCGGCGGCGCCAACCTGCGCAACATGCAGGTCTATTCCGGCGGCACCGGCGAACATGCCAGCGAAAGCTGGCTGCGCAAGGTCCATGAGGCCGGCGTGAAGTTCGTCTCCATCACGCCGGTGCGCGACGACAGCCCGGACTTCCTCGGCGCCGAATGGCTCGCCCCCAAGCCCAACAGCGACACGGCGGTGATGCTGGGCCTCGCCCACACGCTGGTCGTCGAGGGGCTGCACGACAAGGGCTTCCTCGCCACGCATTGCGTCGGCTTCGACAAGTTCCTGCCCTACCTGACGGGCGAGACCGACGGCGTGCCGAAGAGCGCCGCCTGGGCCGCCGGCATCAGCGGCCTCGACGCGGCGACGATCCAGGACCTCGCGCGCCGCATGGCGAAGGGCCGCACCATGCTCGCCGCCACCTGGTCGCTGCAGCGCGCCGACCATGGCGAGCAGCCCTACTGGATGCTGGCGGTGCTCTCCGCCATGCTCGGCCAGGTCGGCCTGCCCGGCGGCGGCTTCGGCTACGGCTACGGCTCCATCGGCGGCCCCGGCGTGCCGGGCCCCGAAGCGGGCGCGCCGCGCTTCCCAACCGAGCGCAACCCGCTCAACTTCGCCATTCCCGTGGCGCGCGTCGCCGACCTGCTGCTCGAGCCGGGCAAGACCATCGACTTCGACGGCAAGCGCCTGACCTATCCCGACATCAAGATGGTCTTCTGGGCCGGCGGCAATCCGTTCCACCATCACCAGGACATCAACCGCCTGGTCGAGGCCTTCCGCCGCCCCGACACCGTCGTCGTCAACGAGATCGCCTGGACCTCGACGGCGCGCCACGCCGACATCGTGCTGCCCGCCACCACCTCCATCGAGCGCAACGACATCGGCGCCTCGTCGCGCGACCGCTACGTCATCGCCATGCACAAGCACATCGAGCCGGTCGGCGAAGCGCGCGACGACTTCGCCATCTTCAGCGCGCTCGCCAGGCGCATCGGCAGCTTCGACGCCTTCACGCAGGGCCGCGACGAGATGGGCTGGCTGCGCCACATGTACGAGGAATACCGCGGCGGCATCGCGCTGCGCGACCTGCACGTCCCCGCCTTCGACACCTTCTGGGAAAGCGGCTACGTCGAGCTGCCCGTGCCCGAGGAGGACTTCGTGCTGTTCGAAGCCTTCCGGCGCGATCCCGAGGCCCATCCGCTGCACACCGCCAGCGGCAAGATCGAGATCTTCTGCGAGGACATCGCCGGCTTCGGCTACGACGACTGCCCGGGCCATCCGACCTGGATGCCGCCCTACGAATGGCTCGACGGCAATGACGGCCGCCATCCGCTGCACATGATCACCAACCAGCCGAAGTCGCGCCTGCACAGCCAGCTCGACCCGGTCGGCGTCAGCGCCGCGAGCAAGATCGCCGGACGCGAGCCGGTGCGCCTCAACCCCGGCGACGCCGCCGCGCGCGGCGTTGCGACAGGCGACATCGTCGAGATCTTCAACGACCGGGGCCGCTGCCTCGCCGGCGCCGAGGTCAGCGACCGCCTGCGCCCCGGGGTCATACAAATCTCCACCGGCGCGTGGTACGATCCGGCCGATCCGGCGACCCCCAACAGCCTCGACGTGCACGGAAACCCCAACGTGCTCACCGCCGACCGCGGAACCTCCCGCCTCGGCCAGGGCCCGTCGCCGCTGACCGCCATGGTCGAAGTGCGCAAGTATGCCGGGGAGGCGCCGGCGGTCACCGTGCATGAACCGCCGAAGATGGCGACACGTTAGATAGAATGGCGCAAGCCGCGACGAGGGAGCGTTCGATGACGATCGGCAAGAGCAGCAAGACGGCGCGTGTGGTGTCGCTGGCGACCGCGGCGGAAGGCAAGCCGCGCGAGCGGGGCCTGAGCGACATCGCCTACGACCAGATCCGCCGCGACATCATCCGCTGCGTGCTGCGCCCCGACGAGGAGATCACCGAGAGCCAGCTCGCCGCGCGCTACGGCTTCGGCAAGGCGCCGATCCGCTCGGCGCTGCTGCGCCTGGCGCAGGACGAGATGGTCGTCTCCTACCCGCGGCGCGGCTACGTCATCGCGCCGATCACGCTGGAATACGTCAAGGACCTGTTCGACTACCGCGCCATCGTCGAACCCGCCGCCGTGCGCCTCGCCATCGGCAACGTCGACGAAGCCGAGCTGCGCGAGCTGGACCGCATCTGCACCGCCGGCTACGTGCCGGGCGACCGCGAGAGCGAACAGAGCTTCCTGGCCAACAACAAGGCCTTTCACGTGGCCCTGGCGCGCGCCTCGGGCAACCGCAAGCTGGCGGGCAATCTCGAGCGTCTGCTGGACGAGATGGAGCGCCTGTTCCACGTCGGCCTGTCGATCCGCGACCGCACCAAGGAAATGCAGCACGAGCACAAGTCGCTGATCGACGCCTTGATGGCGGGCGACGCCGTGAAGGCGGAAGAAGCCGTGGTCGAGCAGATCGAATCGGCGCGCCAGATGGTGCTCGACGCGATCATGTCGAGCCCCAAGCTGCAGCAAGTCAGCGTGACGCTGGCCTAAGCCGGCTCAATTCCTAGAGATCAGTTCGCGGGGTAGCGGCGCAGGATGCTGCTGCCGCAGCGCGACAGGTCCGCCCCGTAGACATGCAGCGAGACGGCAAGCCCGTCGCCGCCGTTGGCGACCTTGTGGATGTCCGCCGGCGGCAATAGCCCCACCACCGTGCCGGCCGGGTTGAAGCCGCTGCCCAGTTCGGTCAGGCAGTCGTCGCCGTCGCAGCGGTAGCTGACCTCGCGCTCGACGCCCTGATGGACGCCGACGACGCACCAGGAGACATGGTCGTGCACCGGCGTCTCCTGCTCGGGCAGCCAGACCAGCGAGACGATGGAATAGAGCCCGTCCCCGGCGACATGCAGCACATGCTGCCGGTAGCGCGTCGGGTCGGCCGCCTTCTGGCTGTCGAGCAGCAGGTCGCTTTCCAGAATGACCTCGCGCAGGCAGCCGGCCACGCCCTCGACCAGGGATTTCTCGCAGCCGGCGCCGCGCACGGCCTGATCCACGCCTTTCAGCATGTGGCGGAATGCGGGCGACGGGATTTCCAGACGGGGCGACTGAATCAACATAGGGTCACTGTACTAAGTGACCGGTTAGTTTTCAATAACTGAAATGTTAGATTCGTTAGGACTAAATGTTAATATTGGGCGGTTTCCGCCAAAGCGAGCTAGAGAAGCGCCCGCCGGCCTCATATCTTGCCCTTCCCTCCGCTCCCAGTTTCGAGGCTACCCATGTCCGCCGACAAGCTCCGGCTTTCCCTCGCCATCTGCGAATACGACCATACCCGCGACTTCACCCACGGGCCCGTGGCCGCCGACGGCATCGAGCTGGACCTGCACGTCCTGCCCATCGCCGAGATCTTCCAGCGCTTCACGCGCGACCGCGAATGGGACGTTTCGGAGATGTCGCTCGGCATGTACGTGTCGCTGCTGTCGCAAGGCGACACCGGCCTGACGGCGATCCCCGTCTTCACCTCGCGCATGTTCCGTCTGTCGTCGTTCTACGCGCGCGTCGGCGGCGACGTGAAGACGCTGGCCGACTTGCGCGGCAAGCGCGTCGGCTATCCCGACTGGATGCACACGGCGGGCATCTGGGCGCGCGGCTATCTCGCGCAGCAGATGGGCATCGCGCTCAACGAGATCGAATGGGTGCAGGCCGGCGTGAACGCCCCGGGCTTGCAGGAGATATTGAAGGTCAAGCTGCCGCCCGACGTGAAGCGTTCGAGCCGGCCAGACAGCTCCCTCGACGCGATGCTGCTCGCCGGCGAGATCGACGCGGCGCTCACCTCCCATCCGCTGGCCAGCTCGCACGGCCCGTCGCCGCGCAGCAAGCGCGTGCTCGACGACTTCATCGCCGAGGAGACGGCCTACGGCAAGGCCAGCGGCCTGTTCCCGATCATGCATGTGATCGCCATCCGCAGCGACGTCTACGCGCGCAATCCCTGGATCGCCGAGGCGCTCTACGCCGCCTTCGACAAGGCCAAGGGCAACAGCCTGGCGCGGATGCGCGACAGCACCATCTCGCGCTATCCCTACCCCTGGATGTTCTCGGTCGCCGAGCGCGCCACCGAGCTGTTCGGCGAGGACTTCTGGCCCTATGGCGTGGCGCCCAACCGCGCCACCCTCGAAGCCTTCCTGGCCTTCTGCCTGGACCAGGGCGTCGCCCACCGGCCCGTCGGGCTCAGCGAGCTGTTCGCGCCCGGCTTTTGACCATCTCCAATTAAGATTGAATTTATCAAATCTATTCGTTATACAGATTGGATAGATGCGCCTACCTTGGCTGTAATTTCAGCCTGGGTAGCCTCGCATGTCATCGGATCTGTCGCTTCGCCTCGCGCCCGCTCTCGGCGCGCCTGCCAAGAGGTCCCTTCCATGGCCGGGTCTGCTGCTGACCGCCGCCATCGCCGCCCTCTCCTTTGTGCCACGCAGCCTGTTCGGCACGGCGCTGCTCAATCCCCTCGTCCTCGCCATCCTGTTCGGCATCGCGCTGCGCGCGATCGCCGGCCTGCCCCGCTGGGCGAAGCCCGGCCTCGCCCTGTCGCAGAAGACCGTGCTGCGCCTCGCCATCGCGCTCCTCGGCCTGCAGATCGGCATGGGGCAGATCGCCGCCGTCGGCGTCACCGGCATCGCGATCGCCGTCGGCTCCCTGGCGGCCACCTTCCTGTTCACCTCGGCGCTCGGCCGCATCCTCGGCGTCGAGCGCCAGCTGACGACACTCATCGCCGCCGGCACCTCGATCTGCGGCGCCTCGGCCATCGCCGCCGTCAACGCGACGACGCGGGCACCCGAGGAGGACGCGGCCTACGCCATCGCCTGCATCACCCTGTTCGGCACCTTGGCCATGCTGCTCTATCCGCTGCTGGCGACCGTCCTGCCGCTCGACGCCCATGGCTACGGCCTGTGGAGCGGCAGCTCGCTGCACGAGATCGGCCAGGCCGTCGCCGCCGCCTTCCAGCATGGCGAGCAGGCCGGACAGGTCGGCACGGTGGCCAAGCTGCTGCGCGTCGCCATGCTGCCGGCCATGCTGCTGCTTCTCGCCTGGTCCATGGCGCGCCGGCGCAGCGCCGGCGAAGCGCTGCCGGCCAAGGCGATGCCCTGGTTCGTGCTCGGCTTCATCGCCCTGATGATCGTCGGCAACCTCTGGCCCTTGCCGCCCGAAACCAAGGCCCATGCCAACGACGCCACGACCTTCCTGCTCTGCATGGGGCTGGCCGCCATGGGCATGGCGACCGACCTCACCAAGCTCAAGGCCAAGGGCCTGCGGCCCCTGCTGCTGGCCGGCGCCGGCAGCCTGTTCATCTCGTCGTTCAGCCTGGGCCTGATCCTCTGGCTCGCCTGAGCCACTGCAATTCGGAGACCCTGCCGTGACGCTCGAACAATTGCGCATCTTCGTCGCCGTCGCCGAGCGCGAGCACATGACGCGCGCCGCCGAGGCCCTCGGCCTCGTGCAGTCGGCCGTCAGCGCCGCCATCGCCACCTTGGAAAACCAGTACGACACGCCGCTGTTCCACCGCATCGGCCGGCGCATCGAGCTGACCGACGCCGGGCGGCTCTTCCTCATCGAGGCCAAGGCCGTGCTGGCGCGCGCCGCGGCGGCGGAGCAGGCCCTCGCCGACTTCGCCGGCGGCCCGCGCGGCAGCCTGTCGGTCCACGCCAGCCAGACCATCGCCAGCTACTGGCTGCCCCGTCACCTCATCCATTTCCGCCGCGCCTACCCGAACGTCGACGTGAAGGTCGCCATCGGCAACACGGCGCAGGTCGCCGACGCGGTGCTCGCGGGCAGCGCCGACCTCGGCTTCGTCGAAGGCGAGATCGACGCGCCGACGCTCAGCAACCAGCGCATCACCGGCGACCGGCTCGCCATCGTCGTCGGCATGACCCATCCCTGGATCGAGAAGCGCAAGGTCGAGATTGCCGACCTCGCCGACGCCGACTGGGTTCTGCGAGAGCAGGGTTCGGGCACGCGTTCGGAGTTCGAAGCCGAGCTCCGCCGCCTCGGCCTCGATCCCGCCAAGCTCAAGGTGGCGCTGGAGCTGCCGTCCAACGAGGCGGTGCGCTCGGCGGTCGTCGCCGGCGGCGGCGTCACCGCCATCTCGGAGCTGGTGGTCGAGGCGCTGCTGCGCCTCGGCGCGCTCTACCGCATCGAGATCGACCTGCCGGCCCGCCCCTTCCATGTGCTGCACCATCGCGAGCGCTACCGCAGCAAGGCGAGCCAGGCCCTGCTCGACATCATCGCCGACGACGCGCCCGCCAGGTAGGCGCGCAGAAAAAGCTGGCGCGGCGTCCCGGATCGCGGCACCTTGCCGCGCCATCCAGAGGGGACCCGCGATGACCGACCAGCTCAAGACCACGCTCATCAACGCTGGCAAGATTCTCTACAGCGAGCAGCAGGGCGACGACATCTTCGGACATGTCACCGTGCGCCTGCCGGACGACGCCGGCCATTTCCTGATGAAGCCGCACACCATCGGCCTCGAGGAAATCACCCCTGAGAACATCATCACCGTGAACCTCGACGGCGAGAAGACGGCGGGCAGCTGGCCGCGCCATCTCGAGGTCTTCATCCATTCGGAAATCCTGCGCCTGCGCCCGGACGTGCGGGCCGTCGTGCACACGCACGCGCCGCACGCGGTCGCCTTCTCCTCGCTCGGCCGCCCGCTGCAGCCGGTCGGCCACGAAGGCTCGGTCTTCTGCGACGGCCTGCCGGTGTTCGACGAGACGACGGACCTGATCGTGACGCAGGAGCGCGGCAAGTCGGTCGCCAAGGCGCTCGGCGGCCACAACGCGCTCTTATTGCAGAATCATGGCCTCGTCACGGCGGGCCGCAGCATCCAGGAGGCGACCATGCTCGCCATCCACCTGGAACGCGCCTGCAAGGCGCAGCTGATGGTGGAAGCCTGCGGCGGCGCCACGCGCCTCAGCACGCCAGCGGATGCCAAGACCAAGCAGGGCCGCATCATCCCGCAATATCCGCAGGTCTTCGCCTATCTCGAACGCAAGGTGTGCGGCTGCGGCCACGAGCACTAAGGCCGCGGGCTGAGGGCTGAGGGCTTCAGCCCTCGATCTCCTCGCGGAGCATCTCCAGCGCCAGCCAGTCCTCTTCTGTCTTGGCCAGTTCGGCCTGGACCTTCTCCAGCTCGGCCGCCGTCGCCGCGAACTTCGCCGCGTCGCGCACGAAGAGCTGCGGATCGGCGAGCTTGGCCTGCAGCTCCGCCGCCTGCTTCTCCAGCTTGGCCATCTGCTCGGGCAGGGTCTTCAGCGCGTGCTGCTCCTTGAAGCCGAGCTTTTTCTTGGCCGCCGACGCGGCCTTGGCCGCCTTGACCTCGGCCTTGGTCGCCGGCTTGACGCCGGAGTTCTTCGCCGTCACGCCTTCGCCGCGCTGCGCCACCATGTCGGAATAGCCGCCGGCATATTCGATCCACTTGCCGTCGCCCTCGAAGGCGATGACGGAAGTGGCGACGCGGTCGAGGAAGTCGCGGTCATGGCTGACGACCAGCGCCGTGCCGGGATAGTCGGCGATCATCTCTTCCAGCAGGTCGAGCGTCTCCAGGTCGAGGTCGTTGGTCGGCTCGTCGAGCACCAGCAGGTTAGACGGCAGCGCCAGGGCGCGCGCCAGCATCAGCCGGCCGCGCTCGCCGCCCGACAGCACGCCGACCGGCGTGCGCGCCTGTTCCGGCGTGAAGAGGAAGTCCTTCATGTAGCTGATCACATGCTTGCGCTGGTCGCCCACCATGACGTAGTCGCTGGTGGTGCCGCCGGTGAGCGCGTTCTTCAGCGTCATCTCCGGGTCGAGCATGGCGCGGCCCTGGTCGAGCGTCACGGTCTGCAGGTTGGCGCCGCGCTTGATCTTGCCGCCGTCGGGCTCGAGCGCGCCGGTCAGCATCTTCAGCAGGGTCGACTTGCCGGCGCCGTTCGGCCCGATGATGCCGAGCCGGTCGCCGCGCAGCACGCGCAAGGTGAGGTCGCGCACGACGGTCTGCGCGCCGAAGCTCTTGGAGATGTCCTCGACGTCGAAGACGAGCTTGCCGGACGTCTCGCCTTCGCTCACCGTCATCTTGACGCTGCCGGCGACCTGGCGCTGGTCGCGGCGCTGCTGGCGCAGGCCCTGGAGGTCGCGCATGCGCCGCACGTTGCGCTTGCGCCGGCCGCTGACGCCGTAGCGCACCCAATGCTCCTCGTCGACGATCTTGCGGTCGAGCTTGTGGCGCTCCAGCTCCTCCTGCTCCAGCACCTCGTCGCGCCAGGCCTCGAACTCGCCGAAGCCCTTGTCGAGCCGGCGCGTGACGCCGCGGTCGAGCCACAGCGTGGCGCGCGACAGGTTCTGCAGGAAGCGCCGGTCGTGGCTGATCAGCACGAGGGCCGAGCGCAGGCCGCGCAGCTCCTCTTCCAGCCATTCGATTGCCGGCAGGTCCAGGTGGTTGGTCGGCTCGTCGAGCATCAGCACGTCGGGCTCGGGCGCCAGCACGCGCGCCAGGGCGCAGCGGCGCGCCTCGCCGCCCGACAGCGTCGCCGGCGATTCCTCGCCGGTGAAGCCGAGCCGCTCGAGCAGGTAGGGCGCGCGGTAGGCGTCGTCGCTCGGGCCGAGGCCGGCCTCGACGTAGGCCAGCGTCGTCTCGTAGCCGGACAGGTCGGGCTCCTGCGCCAGGTAGCGGATGGTGACGCCGCCCTGCAGCACGCGCTCGCCCTTGTCGGGGATCAGCTCGCCGGCGGCGATCTTGAGCAGGCTCGACTTGCCCGATCCGTTGCGCCCGACCAGGCAGAGGCGCTCGCCGGCGCCGATGGCCAGTTCGGCGCCGACCAGCAGCGGCGTGCCGCCGAAAGTCTGGTGAACATTTTGCAGGGTGAGAAGCGGGGCGGGCGGCATGGCTCTATCGAGACGCAGAATGAGCGCGAAACGCGCGAGAGCGTCGGAGTATAGCTTCAACGCATTGAATTCAATTATATTTTGTCGCGATCCCATTTTCGCGAGCAATCGGCGGTAAGGCTTGCAGGAACGCTGCCGAACCGGCACATTCCAGCCCTCGCCCATTCGACGCTCAGCGTTTCCCCCAGTAAACCGCCCGCTTTTCAGCCGGGCGGCGATGCTCCTTTTTGAAGCCGCGTTTCATGACAGACCCCGTTCACAGTTCCCCGGCGCCTCTCGACGCCGCCGATCCCGATTCCGCGCCCGCGAAGCCGGCGATGGATCCCGCGATCCTGCGCTCGATCATCTTCGGCGTCCTGTTGGCGATGTTCATGTCGTCGCTCGACCAGACCATCATCGCCACCGCCATGCCGACCATCGGGCGCGAGCTCGGCAACGTCGAGAACCTGTCCTGGGTCGTGACCGCCTACCTGCTGAGCTCGACGGCGGTGACGCCGCTCTACGGCAAGCTGAGCGACATCCACGGCCGGCGCATCATGCTGCTGATCGCCATTGCCGTCTTCATGGGCGGCTCGGCGCTCTGCGCGCTGTCGCCCACGCTGACGATCCTCTCCATCTCGCGCGCCATCCAAGGGCTCGGCGGCGGCGGGCTGATGGCGCTCGCCATGACGATCATCGCGGACCTCGTCTCCCCCGTCGAACGCGCCAGGTATCAGGTGCATTTCGCCGCCGTGTTCATGACGTCGAGCATGGCGGGCCCCATGATGGGCGGCTTCATCGCCCAGCACCTGCACTGGTCGGTCATCTTCTGGATCAACATACCGATCGGCGCCTACGTCTGGTGGTCGATGAACACGCGCCTCCGCCACCTGCCGCGCCACGAGCGGCCGCACAAGCTCGACATCCTCGGCGCCGCGCTGATGATCTGCGCGACGGTGCCCTTGCTGCTCGCGCTCAACTGGGGCGGCACGCACTACGCCTGGAACTCGTGGGAGATCATCGGCCTGCTGGTGCTGACCTGCGTCATGGCGGCGCTGTTCGGGCTGCGCATGATGCTGGCGAGCGAGCCCTTCCTGCCGCTGTCCATCGCCTTCCATCCGGTGGTCGGCCCGGCGACGGCGGCCGGCTTCTTCAACATGGGCGTGTTCATCGCGCTGACGATCTACATGCCGATCTACTTCGAGGCCGCCGTCGGCCTCTCGGCCAGCGTCGCCGGCCTCGCCCTCATGCCGCTGATGGCCTGCACCGTCGCCGGCGCGCAGATCACCGGCCGCATGATGCGCCAGGTCCGGCATTACAGGCGCATCGGCGTCGTCGGCCTCAGCGGGTCGATCGTCGCCCTGACGCTGCTGGCGCTCTACGCGACCTCGCTGCCCTTCGGCCTCGCCCTCGCGCTGTTCGGCGTCGCCGGCATCGGCATCGGCACGGCCTTCCCGCTCGTCACCCTGTCGAGCCAGAACGCCGTGACGCCGCACCAGATGGGCACCACCACCGCACTGATCAACTTCTTCCGCTCGCTCGGCGGCGCGATCATCGTCGCCATCTTCGGCGCCATCGTCATCAACGGCCTCGGGGCCGGCGCGCACGCGCCCGGCCATGGCGCCACTGGCGGATTCTCGGGCATTCCCACGTCCACGTTCCAGATGCTGTTCGCCGCCGCCGCCATCGCCGTGGTGATCGGCACGGCCCTGTTGCTGCTGATGGAAGAACGGCCGATCCAAGGCGCGAAGGCCTTCGACACGCTGAGCGAATAGCGCCAAGGTCCGACTCTAGGTTCCCAGCCCGTCCGGTTCCCTGCATAAGGGAACCACCGCCGCCGCCCTGTCGTTGATAGTGACAACAACCAACAGACAGGAGCGCGAAAATGCGCCACATCCTTGCCTCCCTCGCCGTACTCGCCCCGCTCGCCCTGACCGCGTGCGGCGGCACACCCGAAAAGGAAACGGTGCTCGTCCAGCAGCCGAACGCCGTCGTGGTTCCGGCGCAGCCGCAGACCGTCGTGGTCCCGGCCCAGCCGCAGACGGTCGTGGTCCCGCAGGGCAGCGTGCGGACCTGCACGGCCGGCACCTTGAACTGCCCGTAAGTCTGTTCGTTCAGTCTTCGCTCGGCCGGCTTGCCTTGCCGGCTCACAAGAAGAAGATCGATCGTCCTCGCGGCCGCCGCCATCCCCTCTGGCGACGGCCGCGATCTCCGGCCTCCCCAGCCGCAGGACGCTCGATCTTCTTCCTTGTCTCAGTCCCCAGGCTTCGGCCTAGCCCTCGCTCCCCCACATGCCGCGCCTTGCCTTTTTCGCGCCGATGGCGCATTGGACAAGGCACGCGAAGGGGGATTTTCATGCCGCATACCGATCCGGAAACCGCCGGCCTCATCGTCAGCTGGGACGACGTGCACCGCGACGCGCGCGCCCTGGTGCGCAAGCTGATGGGCCTCGGCCCCTGGCAAGGCATCATCGCGCTGACGCGCGGCGGCCTCGTGCCCGCCGCCATCGTCGCCCGCGAGATGGAGATCCGCGTCATCGACACGCTCTGCATCGCGACCTACGAAGAGCAGAAGATGGAAGGCGTGAACATCCTCAAGCAGCCCGAGGCCGCCGTCGCCGTGCAAGGCAAGGGCTGGCTGCTGATCGACGACCTGGTCGACACCGGCACCACCCTGCAGGCCGCGCGCAAGCTTTTGCCGCAGGCCTATTTCGCCACCGTCTACGGCAAGCCCAAGGGCCTGCCGCTGGTCGACGCCTTCATCCACCAGGTGCCGCAGGACCAGTGGGTCTACTTCCCCTGGGATCTCAGCCCGAGCTACGCGCCGCCGCTCGTTCGCCGGACCTGAGGCCGCCTAGCTAAAGACGAAGTGCAGCACGCTGAGAACGGCGATGATCAGCACGCCGGGCGTCGCCTTCTCGCGCTGGCCGCTCGCCAGCTTGGCGAGGGCGTAGACGATGAAGGCGATCGCGATGCCGTGGGCGACGCTGTAGGTCAGCGGCATCATGATCGCGCCGAGGATCGCCGGCGCGTATTCCGTCGGGTCGTCCCAGTCGAGGTCGACGATGTTGCGCGTGAAGTGGCAGGCGACGAACACCAGGGCCGGCGCCGTGGCGAAGGCCGGGATGCTCTGGGCCAGCGGCGCGAAGCCGAGGCACAGCAGGAACAGCGCCGCGACGGTCACCGCCGTGAGGCCCGTGCGACCGCCTTCCTTGATGCCGGCGCCGCTCTCGATGTAGGAAGTCGTGTTCGAGGTGCCGAGCAGCGCGCCGATGGTGGTCGCCGCCGAATCCGCGACCACGGCCTTGCCGATGCCGTCGACGCGGCCTTGCGCGTCCACCTTGCCGGAAATGTTGGCGACGCTGGTCAGCGTGCCCGCCGTGTCGAAGAAGTCGACGAACAGCAGCGCCATGACCACGGAGATCAGCCCAGCGCTGAAGACGCCGCCGACGTCGAGCTGCAGGAAGGTCGGCGCGATGCTCGGCACCGGGCCGACGACGCCCTCGAAGGGCGCCGCGCCGACGAACCAGCCGACGAGGGAGATGCCGAGGATGCCGATGACGATGGCGCCCGGCACGCGCATCCTGTCCAGCACCACCATCAGGACGAAGCCCAAGGTCGCGAGCAGCACAGCGGGGCTGCCGACGTCGCCGAGGCCGACCAGCGTCGCCGGGTTATCGACCACGACGCCCGCGTTGCGCAGGCCGATGATGGCCAGGAACAGGCCGATGCCGGCGCCGATGCCGAGCTTCAGCGCCTTGGGGATCGAGTTGATGATCCATTCCCGCAGCCCCGTGAGGCTGAACGCCAGGGCCAGCAGGCCGCTAAGGAAGACGGCGCCCATGGCGACCTGCCAGGGCTGCTTCATGCCGATGACGATGGTGTAGGTGAAGTAGGCGTTGAGGCCCATGCCGGGCGCCAGCGCCACCGGCCATTTGGCCCAAGCGCCCATGATGAAGGTGGCGGCGGCGGAGGCCAGGATGGTGGCGACGAAGACCGCGCCGAAATCCATGCCGGCGTCCTTCAGGATCGCCGGATTGACGACGATGATGTAGGCCATCGTCAGGAAGGTCGCGAGGCCGGCGAGCAGCTCGGTGCGAACCGAGCTGCCGCGCGCCGTGATGCCGAAATATCTGTCGAGCCAAGACATCGGCTCATCCCCTTCGTTGTGGTCGCCCGTTTTGTCGCCAAGCATTTGCGCGCGACGAACCCCTCCGTCGCGCGCTGCATTTAACAGCGCCGATGCGTGGTTTTAAAGAGCTTTCAGGAAAGAGGGCGGGCGACAGGTCTCCCCGCCGCCCGCCTTGTGGATCACGAGAAGCGCTTGTTCATCCAGGCCGCGAGATAGTCGAAGAAGTTCTTCGTGGCGTTGCCATAGTCCTCGCCGGTCGCCGCCGAGCAGGGCTTGCAGGGCGTCATGCCGTGCACCGCGCCTTGCAGGACGATGAAGTCCTTGTCGGCGCTCTTCGCCATCTCATAGGTGATCTCGTTGTCGCGGATGAAATAATGCCCGCCCATCGCAGTCACCAGAAGTGGCACGGAGATGTTCTGCACCGCGCAGGGCGTCGAGTTGTTGCTCGAGCACCAGTCGATGCCGTCGAGCGCGTTGGTCGACTTGACCGCGTTGGCGCCGAGGAACGACTTGACCGTCAGCTGGCGCGTGTCCTCGAAGCTGGCATCGCGCTTGGCGTTGTCCGGCGTCGAGACGCGCACGGTCTTCACCGGCTTGCTGGCGTCGACCGTGCCGTCGTTCTTCAGCAGCTTCTGCGGCTTGACGGTGCTGCCGTGGACGCCGGTGGAGATGTCCATCAGGCGGGCGCGGTTGCGGTAGATGACGAAGCTCTCGTCGTCGGACGGCACATGCCGGCCCGCCTTCATGTCGGCGAGCAGCTTCTGGGCCTTGTCGATCAGCCGGTTCATGCGCGCCGACTGCGCTTCGTAGTAGCGCTTCTGGAACGCGTCTGAATAGGTCGAATCGCCCTGCGGATTGAAGCCGTTCTTCGGGTCGAACGGATCGAGCGACGGGTCGATCTTGCTCGGGTCGGCCTCGTCGAGCACCGCCGGGTTGAGGCTGCGCAGGCCGTTCACCGAATTGCCCGGATGGGCGTCGACCAGGATCAGGCCATCGGCCTTGGGCGCGCCAGCCACCTTGTCGCTGCATTCGACCAGCTTGTTGGGCCCCTTGCAGTAGGCGAGGCCGTTCTCTGCCACCGCCTGGTAGTAGCTGGTGGTCGGGCCGCCGCCGCTATGGCCGAGCAGGACGATCTTGTCGATGCCGGGCTGCTTCTTCAGAAACTCGACGCCTTCGCGCACGTCGAGCTGGTTGGCGTCCCAGTCGACCGCCGCCTCGTTGTTGTCCGAGCGCGGGTTCATGCCGAGCACAAGGAAGCCGCGCTTCGACAATTCCGTCGTCGAGATATGGTTCATGAAGTTGCTGGTGCGATGGATGACCAGCACGGCGATATGGGGCGCCGGGCCGCTGTCGGGCTTGTAGAGCGCGCCCTTGGTGGCGCTGTTGGAGAAGCGGATGTAGCGTGGATCGCTCTGCGCGGCGGCCTGCGTCGCGGAATAGCCCAGCATCAGGCCAAGCGCGAGCGCGACGAAACGTGTCGTCGTGAGCATGAAACCCTCCCCTTATGTGCCGTTCATCGTTCTTATGGGCTGGCACTTCGCCCGTTCGATATTTAACGCCCATCGTTAGACACTGCCAAGTAACCAGGCGGAACCACCTCGAATGGGCGGCGTTTGGCAAGTGCATGGTTGTATTTCCTGGCTCAACGGCCAAGATAAGCCTTCACACTTCTCGGGAACCGGCCCGACCGACCTCAGCAAGCCGCTTGCAGGCCCCATGACCGCGATCGCCCAGCCGTCCTCCGACGCACCCGCCTCTCTCGATGCCGCCGCCACCCGCTACAAGTCCGTCCGGGCCTTGAGCGAAACCTTGGCCGCGCCCCTGAGCGCCGAGGACCAATGCGTGCAGTCCATGCCCGACTCCAGCCCGAGCAAGTGGCACCTCGCGCACACCACCTGGTTCTTCGAGACCATCGTGCTCGTCCCGCACCTGGCCGGCTACAAGCCGTTCGACGCGGACTTCTTCTACCTGTTCAACTCCTATTACGAATCGCTCGGGCCGCGCCATCCGCGGCCGCAGCGCGGCCTGCTCACGCGCCCCTCGCTCGATCGCGTCATGGACTACCGCCATCACGTCGACGCGGCCATGGAGCGCCTGCTCGGCGGCGCGTCGAGCGCCGAAGCCAAGCGCGTGGCGCCGCTCGTCGAGCTCGGCTGGAACCACGAGCAGCAGCACCAGGAGCTGCTGCTCACCGACATCAAGCATGCCTTCTCCTGCAGTCCGCTGCTGCCCGCCTACCGGCCGCATGTCGAGAGCGATTCGCTGGAGGCCATGCCGCTGCGCTGGATCGAAGGCCCAAGCCGCATCGTCGAGATCGGCCATCACGCCGACGACGGCTTCGCCTTCGACAACGAGACGCCGCGCCATCCCGTGATGCTGCAGCCCTACCGCATCGCCGACCGGCTGATCACCAACGGCGAATACCGCGCCTTCATCGCCGACGGCGGCTACAGGCGTCCGGACTTCTGGCTGTCGGACGGCTGGGCTACCGTGCAGGCGCAGGGCTGGGAAGCGCCGCTCTACTGGCAGCGGGCGGCAGACGACGCGCCCTGGCGCATCTTCACGCTCAACGGCGTCCGCGACCTCGACGACGCCGAGCCTGTCGCCCATGTCAGCCTCTACGAGGCCGCCGCCTACGCCGCCTGGGCCGGCAAGCGCCTGCCCACCGAATTCGAATGGGAAGCCGCCGCCGCGCGCGCCATGAGCGGCCGCGCCCTCGATCCGGCGCGGCCCCATCCGCTGCCCGCCATCGGCGGCACCGAGAGCGCCAAGGGCGGCCTGCGCCAGACCCACGGCGAGACCTGGCAGTGGACGCGCTCGTCCTACGATCCCTATCCCGGCTTCCGCCCGCTCGGCGGCGCGCTCGGCGAATACAACGGCAAGTTCATGGTCGGGCAGGTGATCCTGCGCGGCGGCTCTTGCGTCACCCCGGAAGGGCATCTCCGCCCGACCTACCGCAATTTCTTTCCCCCTTCGGCGCGCTGGCAGTTCAGCGGCATCCGTCTCGCGGAGGATCTATGAACGCCCCCAACCGCCTCGCCTCGTCCGACACGCTCTCCACCCTCGCCGCCGACGCCAGCGAATTCGGCCATGCCCTGCTCGCCGGGCTCGGCACGTCGCCCAAAAGCCTGCCCTGCAAGTATTTCTACGACGAGGCCGGGTCGATCCTGTTCGACCAGATCTGCGAGCTGCCGGAATATTACCCGACGCGCACCGAGCTCTCCCTGCTCGAAGCGCGTGCCGGAGACTTCGCCGCGCTGATCGGCGCCGACGCGGAGCTCGTCGAGTTCGGCGCGGGCGCCGGGCGCAAGGTGCGCCTGCTGCTCGACGCGCTCGAGCGGCCGCGCGCCTACCTGCCGATCGACATCTCCGGCGACTACCTGCAGGGCGTCGCCGACAGGCTCGACGCCGACTATCCGGACCTGCGCGTGCGGCCCATCGTCGCCGACTACACCAAGCCCTTCGCGCTGCCGCCCGTCACGGCGGACGCGCGGCGCATCGGCTTCTTCCCCGGCTCGACCATCGGTAACTTCCCGCGTCCCGAAGCCGTCGCCTTCCTGCGCATGGCGGCGCGCCTGCTCGCCGGCGGCGGCCTGCTGATCGGCGTCGACCTGGTGAAGGACCCGAACGTCCTGCATGCCGCCTACAACGACGCGGCCGGCGTCACCGCCGCCTTCAACAAGAACATCCTGAAGCGCGCCAACGACGAGCTCGGCGCCGACTTCGACCTCGACGGCTTCGCGCACCATGCCTTCTACGACCCGCGCGCCCAGCGCATCGAGATGCATCTCGTCAGCCTGGCGCGCCAGCGCGTGCGCCTGCTCGGCCACGACATCCACTTCGCCGAGGGCGAGACGACCCACACGGAAGATTCGCACAAGTACACCGTCGAGGGCTTCCGCGCCCTCGCCGCCGAAGCCGGCTTCGCGCCGCGCGCCGTCTGGACCGATCCCGACCGGCTGTTCAGCGTCCATTGGCTCGCCGCGCCGGAGGCGACGTGATGAAGGCCATCTGGAACGGCGCCGTCATCGCCGAATCCGACGACACCGTCGTCGTCGAGAACAACCACTACTTTCCCGCCAGCGCGCTCAACCGCGCCTACCTCAAGCCGAGCGCCACGCACACCACCTGCGGCTGGAAGGGCGTCGCCTCCTATTACAGCCTGCTCGTCGACGGCAAGGAGAACCCGGACGCCTGCTGGTACTACCCGACGCCGATGGCCGGCGCCGAGGCGGTCAAGGACCGCGTCGCCTTCTGGCGCGGCGTGCAGGTTTCCTAAGCAGCGTCAGGCGCGGCGCGCGTAGATCAGCCGCAGGGCCGCGGCGGCGAGCGCGCCGCAGGCCAGCACGACCAGCAACGCCGCGCCGTGCCAGATCAGGCCCAGCCAGGCCGTATGGTCGGGATGGAAGAAGGCCAGGCCGGCGGCGCTCAGGCCCGACATTCCCAAGGCGGCCATGACCATCGTCCGCAGCGGCCGGATCGGGCCGGCATGGCGCAGCATGACCAGGCTGACGACCGTCAGCGGCACGCCCATTTCCGTGATGTAGCGAAAGCAGAGCCAGGGCTCGCCCCAGGCGAAGGCCGCCGAGCCCATGGCGGCGACGTCGGCGAGGCAGCCGAGGCCGACGCTGGCGAGCCAGGCGGCGGCCGGCACCAGGGCCAGCAGCGCCCAGCGCGGCGAACGGTCCGGCAGGCTGAGGTGGAAGGCGGCGATCACCGCGCCGACGCCGGTCGCCAGCGAGGCCAGCCATTCGAACAGCTCGCGCGGCTCGGCCAGCCGCGCCGCCAAATCGGGGCGGACGCCGTGGGCATAGACCGATAGGCTGACCACGGCCAGGGCGAGCGCCAGCCACAGGAGGGCGCGCAGCATCGGCGGCCAGAGCCGCCTGACCGGGCGGGCGCCCGCCGCCAGGGCTGCGATCAAGTCTTCGCTGCGGTCGCGCGGCATGGTCATCGCGCCTCTCCTTCGGGCCCGAACAGTTTCGCGCGCAGAACCTTCAGCGCGCGATGGGTCGTGGTCTTGAGCGCGCCCACGCTCATCCCGGTGATGGCCGACACCTCTTTCAAGGACTTCTCCTCGAGCTTCAGCAACTCGACCGCCCGGCGCTGGCCGGCGGGCAGTTCGGCGATCGCCTGGCGCAGGCGCTCGGCTTCGCTGTTGCGCTCGATAGGGTTGTTCGCCGCAGGGTCGGCAAAGGTTTCAAGGTCGAAGCCGATGTCCTCCGCCGCCACCGGAAGCTGGTTGCGGCGGCGCAGGGAATCGATCAGGCGGCGCTTGGCGATGACCGAGAGCCAAGGCAGGAACGGCCGGGCCGGATCGTAGGTATGGCGGATGCGGTGCAGCGTCAGCAGCACGTCCTGCACCACGTCCTCCGCCGCGTCGCCGCCGCGCAGGTGACGCCGCGCATAGGACCGCAGGTACGGCAGCAGGGCCGTCAGCAGCTGCCGGTAGCAGGCCTGGTCGCCGGCCTGGGCGGCCGCCATCAGCCCGCCCCATGCCTCGCGGTCCGGCGGCGCCGCGGTCATGGAAGCGCTCGGGCGCAGAAGGGCGAACGGCGGATCATGGGGCGGAGAATAGCCGAGCCAGCCCGCGGCGCAGAAAAAACTTCGCGGCCTGAAACCTTCCCCGGCGCCAGGCGAACCCTTCTACATGGCGGCCGGATCAGCGGCTGCCGCAGCGTTCACGCTCTCAAGGGAAGGTTTTCAAATGACCCACTTCAAGACGATCGCCGCCTCGCTCCTCCTCGCTGGCACCGTCGGCCTCGCGCTCGCCCAGCCGGCCAGCGCGCAGGACAAGATGTCGCCGGCGCCGATGATGAACGACGGCAAGATGACGGACGGCAAGATGACCGAGACGCCGACGATGAACGACGGCAAGGCCATGAACGACGCGAAGATGATGGATGATACGAAGAAGATGAACGACGGCAAGGCGATGGACAGCGGCAAGGCCATGAACGACGCCAAGACGATGGACGGCGCGAAGATGATGGACGATCCGAAGATGAAGTAGGCGGCAAGGCCGTGCGGCGGGGCCGCGCGCCCTGCCGCGTCGGCGCGCCTCAGCCCGCCGGAGCCGCCGGCTTCGGGCGGTAGAGCCACCAGCTCGCTTCGTTGAGCGAGTAGATCGGCTTGTAGTGGTGGATGCTGGAGGCCGGCACCACCTGGGCGATCTGGTTGTCGAGCACGTACTGGGTGCCGTCCAGCGTGACGACCAGGATCGCATGGGCGACGCGCAGGTTGAGGTCGTCGAGGATCACCACGCGCAGGGAGTCGTTGTCGAAGCCGAGCGCGCGCAGCGACAGGAACTTGGCGATGGAGTAGTCCTCGCAGTCGCCGTCCATCTTGAAGAACTGGTAGGGGGTCGCCCAGTAGTCGGCTTCGCCGTAGTTGGTCATGTCGAGCGTGTAGCGCGCGCGGTTCATCTCCGCGTTGACCTTGCGGATCTTCGTCATCGGGTCGTCGCCGGCGATGCCTTCGAGGAAAGTCTTCCACTCCTCCGACATGCAGCGGCGGAAGACGTCGCCCTTGCAGACCCGGCTCATCGGGTCGGTGCCCTTGAAGTAGCGCTCCAGCATTCCGGTCCAGCGCGGGAAGGCCGCCATGTTGCCCGAGCGCACCGAGCGGGCGCCGAACAGGTCGCCGTCGTCCGCAGCATGGGCTACGCCCGGCAGCCCCAGGCCGGCAGCGATCCACAGGCCGACGGCCAGGCAGAAACCGAGGAGCGGCCGGACAGCCGCCATCCCCCCCTCCCTGCCCGCAATTCGGCTCTGACGCCGGCCTCGAAACATCGCTCGTCATTCCCTGCGGCGGCGCCCGTTGGCCCCGCGACCATGGACAAATTGCCTGAAAGACTTTAAGCCTTTGTAAAGGCTAAAGACTTCAATCCAGAAGGATAGGCTGACGGGCCGCCGGGGGGAATTATGAGCCTGACATCGGAAACATCGCCAGCGTCTTCGGACCCGCGCTCCTGGGGCCGGCGGCTGCGCCCGCTCATCATTTCCTGCGTCATCCTGGCCGCCGTCCTGGCCCTTGGCGTCATCGCCGCCCTGGCCCTCGGCAAGGCCGACCGCGAGCGCGAGCTGCGCTCCTGGCAGAACCGCCTCAGCATTGTCGCCGACAGCCGCTTCGCCGACATCTCCACCTGGCTCGAACGCCAGTTCGACGAGCTGACCGGCATCGCCGCCAACACCTCCGTCCAGCTCTACATGACGGAACTCTCCCTTGCGAATCAGTCGGGCGCGAACCAGCCCGGCGCCGGCGCGCAGCCGCAGGAGCCGGCCCAGGCCACTTATCTCCGCAACCTGCTGACCGTCACCGCCGAGCGCGCCCGCTTCAGCGCGGCCATCGAAGGCGCCGACGTGCCGGCCAACGTGCGCCGCCTCGGCGTCGCCGGCCTCGCCCTGCTCGACCGCGACCATGCGGTGGTGACCCAGACCGCTGGCATGCCGCCGTTCGACGGCGACCTCGGCGCCTTCATCGCCGGCCTGCCGCGCGACAAGCGCGCCGTCCTCGACCTCTACCGCAACGGCGCCGGGCGCCCCGCCATCGGCTTCGCCGTTCCGGTGTTCGCCGTGCAGGGCGGCAACGACGCCACGGCGCAGGTCGGCTGGGTGGTCGGCGTCAAGGAAGTCGCCGACGAGCTCTATCCGCTGCTGCGCCAGCCCGGCGAAGTGTTCAAGACGGCCGAGAACCTGCTCGTGCGCCAGCGCGGCGCCAGCGTCGACTATCTCTCGCCGCTCGCCGACGGCACCGCGCCGCTGACGCGCACGCTTGCCGCCTCCACCACGAACCTGGCCGAGGCCGCCGCCCTCGCCCACGCCGGCGACTTCGCCGAGGGCCGCGACTACCGCGACCAGGCGGTGCTGCATACCAGCCGCCCCTTCTCCGTCGTGCCGTGGACGCTCGTCTCCAAGATCGGCCGCGACGAGGCCTTGTCCGCGAGCGATCAGCGCCGCACGCAGCTCGTCGTGCTCTTCGCCCTCGTCGCCGTGCTCGTCGCCGCGGTGATCTTCGCCGCCTGGTGGTACGGCTCGTCGCGCCAGGCCTCGCGCGCGGCCGGCCGCTACAAGCGGCTCGCCGACGAGCATGAGCGCCAGGGCCTGTTCCTCAAGCTGGTCGCCGACAGCCAGCCGACCTCCATCTTCATCCTCGACGGCGACGGCCGCTACGGCTTCGCCAACGAGGAAGCCGCGCGCCACGCCGGCCTGCCGATGGCCGACCTCGTCGGCAAGCCGGTCGGCAACGTGCTCGGCCCCGAAGCCGCCAAGCCCTACCTCGCCAACGCCGCGCGCGCGCGCAGCGAGCACGAACGCCAGCGTTCGGTCATCCCCGCCGAGGAGGATACCCAGGCGCGCACGCGCCAGGTCGACTACATCCCCATCGGCGACACGCAATATGTCGACGACGGCGTGCTCGTCGTCGAGCGCGACATCACCGCCGAAGTGCAGGAACGCGCCAAGCGCGAGCGCGCCCTGCTCGACCTCGTGCGCACGCTGGTCGCCCTCGTCGACAAGCGCGACCCCTACGCCGCGCACCATTCCGTGCGCGTCGCCATGGTGGCGCAGGCCGTGGCGCGAGAGATGGGCCTGAATGACGAGGCCGTGCAGACCGTCGGCTTCGCCGGCAGCCTGATGAACCTCGGCAAGATCCTGGTGCCGACGGAGCTTCTGACCAAGACCGGCCAGCTCAACGACGAGGAGCTCGGCCGCATCCGCGACAGCCTGCGCGCCACCGCCGACTTCCTCGAAGGCATCGACTTCGGCGGCCCCGTGGTCGAGACGCTGCGCCAGCTTTCCGAACATTGGGACGGCAGCGGCAAGCCGAACGGCCTGGCCGGCGAGGCGATCCTGCCCGAGGCCCGCGCCGTCGCCGTCGCCAACGCCTTCGTGGCGCTGGCCAGCCCGCGCGCCTACCGCGCCGGCGTGCCGCTCGACGCCGCCATCGACAAGATCCGCCAGCAGGCCGGCAGCATCTTCGACCGCCGCGCCGTCACCGCGCTGGAGAACAGCCTGGAGAACCGCGGCGGACGCGAGGCCTGGGCCGACTTCGGCAAGCAAGCCTGAACCGCCTCACGCGACGGGCATGAAAAAAGGGCGGCTCGATCGAGCCGCCCTTCTCGTTTGTGGCAAGCGTCGGCTATTGCGCCGGCACGGCGCCGCCGGCCTTGAGGATCGGCGTCCAGCGCGCCACTTCCTGCACGACATACTGGCCGAGCCAGGCCGGGGTGCGTTCCTCGCCCGTCGGCAAAACGCCGCCGAGGTCGAGCAGGCGCTTCTTGGTGGCCGGATCGTCGAGCGCCTTCAGCAGCGCGGCGTTGAGCTTCTCGACGACAGGCTTCGGCGTGTTCTTCGGCGCGAAGATCGCGTTCCAGGCGCTGACCTGATAGTCCGGCAGGCCCGCTTCCTTGGTCGTCGGCACGTCGGGCAGCGCCGGCGAACGTTCCGGCGTGGCGATGGCGTAGGCCTTGATGGTGCCGCCCTGGATCTGCGTCACCAGGTTGACGATCTGGTCGCAGGCGTAGTCCACCTTGCCGGCGATCATGTCGTTGATGACCGGGCCGGTGCCCGTGTAGGGCACGCGCGTCGGCTTCACGCCGATCATGACGTTGAACATGGTGCAGGTGGTGAAGGACACCGAGCCGACGCCGGCATGGGCTTCGTTGGCCTTGTCCTGCTCGGTCTTCAGCTTGGCGATGAAGTCCTTCAGGTTGTCCGCTGGATAGTCCTTGCGCGCGACGATCAGGATCGGCGTGCCGGCGGCCATGCCGACGGGCTCGAAGTCCTTGGCCGGATCGTAGCGCAGCTTCGGATAGAGCGCCGGCGCCGCGCCATGGGTGCCCATGTGGCCCATCATGATGGTGTAGCCGTCGGGCGCCGCCTGGGCGCCGCGCGTGATGCCGGTGGTGCCGCCGGCCCCCGCCACGTTCTCGATGACGATCTGCTGGCCGAGCGTCTTCGACATGTTCTCGCCGACGATGCGGGCGATCACGTCGGTCGGCCCGCCGGCGGCGAAGGGCACGATCATGGTGATCGGGCGCGTCGGGTAGGTCTGGGCCGAGGCGGCGGTGGCGGTCAATGTGGCGACGGCGAGGGCTGCCGCAGCGAGAGCTGAGAGGGTCTGCTTCATGATGGCCTCCTTGTCCGGTTGCAGAGATCGTTTCTTGTTGTCCGTTGCTTGTAGCTCCCGGCCGGCCGAGGGCCGAAACGGGTCATCGACGCTGGCGGTTTCCTATTCTTGAAACGCTTCCTCTCGGCCCTTGCGGACCGTCGGGATGATCGCGACGACGAGCACGAGCAAGGCCACCAGCAGCAGGCCGGCGGAGACCGGGCTGGTGACGAAGGTGCCGAAGTCGCCGCGCGACAGGATCAGGGCCTGGCGCAGCTTCTCTTCCATCAGCTTGCCGAGCACGAAGCCGAGCAGCAGCGGCGCCGGCTCGAAGCCGAACTTGTAGAAGGCGTAGCCGGCGAAGCCGAAGAAGGCCGTCAGCAGCACGTCGCCCGGATGGTTGTTGATCGAGTAGATGCCGATGCAGCAGAACAGCAGGATCGCCGGGAACATCAGCCGGTAGGGCACCTTCAGCAGGCGCACCCAGAGGCCGATCAGCGGCAGGTTGATGATGAGCAGCATCAGGTTGCCGAGCCACATGCTGGCGATCATGCCCCAGAACAGGTCCGGGGTCTTGGTCATCACCTGCGGGCCGGGGATGATGCCGTGGATGGTCATGGCGCCGACCATCAGCGCCATGACGGCATTGGGCGGGATGCCCAGCGTCAGCAGCGGGATGAAGGCGGTCTGCGCGCCGGCGTTGTTGGCCGACTCGGGCCCGGCCACGCCTTCGATGGCGCCCTTGCCGAAGCGCCAGGGCGTCTTCGACAGCTTTTTTTCCAGCGTGTAGGAGGCGAAGGGCCCGAGCACCGCGCCGTTGCCCGGCAGGATGCCGAGCACGCCGCCAAGGAAGGTGCCGCGCAGCACGGGCGCCGCCGCCTGCCTGAAGTCCTCCTTCGACGGCAGCAGCTTGCCGATCTTGGCCTGCACCACGTCGCGCGTCTCGGGGTTCTCGAGGTTGCGCAAAATTTCCGCGAAGCCGAACAGGCCCATGGCAAGCACGGCGAAGTCGACGCCATCCATCAGGTCGATGAGGCCGAGGGTCAGCCGCTCGTCGCCGGTCTGCAGGTCGGTGCCGACCGTGGAGAGCAGCAGGCCGACGAAGATCACCGCCCCCGCCTTCAGGATCGAGGCGCGCGCCAGCACCACCGCGAAGGCGAGGCCGAGGACCATCAGCGAGAAATATTCGGCGGGCCCGAAGATCAGCGCCAGGCGCGTGAGCGGCACGCCGAGCGCCGCGATCACCAGGGTCGCCACCGTGCCGGCGAAGAACGAGCCGATGGCGGCGACGCCGAGCGCGATGCCGGCGCGGCCGTTGCGCGCCATCTGGTGGCCGTCGATGGTGGTGACGACAGAGGTCGCCTCGCCGGGAATGTTGACCAGGATCGCCGTGGTCGAGCCGCCGTACTGCGCGCCGTAGTAGATGCCGGCCAGCATGATGAGCGCGCCGGTCGGGTCGACCTGGAAGGTCAGCGGCAGCAGGATGGCGATGGTGGCGATCGGGCCGACGCCGGGCAGGATGCCGACCAGCGTGCCGATCAGGCAGCCGGCGAAGCAGAGCGCCACGTTCTGCAGCGACAGCGCCGTGGAGAAGCCGAGTTCGAGGTTGCCGAGGAAGGTTTCCATCATGCGCCTCCTAGTAGCCCAGCAGCCAGGGCGCCACGGGGATCGGCAGGCTCAGCAGCACCTTGAACAGCAGCCAGCAGAAAGTCGTCATGGCCGCGCCGAACAGCACCGATTCGACGAAGCGCGAATCGCGCGTGGCGAGGCTGCCGATGATCACGGCGGCCGGGCCGGCGACGAACAGCCCGAGCGGCCGGATCGCGAGGCCGAACAGGATCGCCGCGCCGAGGATGAAGACAGGGCCGCGGATGCTCCAGCGCTCGAGGGACGCGCCGTCCTTGACGATGGAGAGGATGACGAGCGCCAGGCCGCAGACGGCGCAGGCCGAAGCCAGGACGCGCGGCATCATGCCGGGCCCGAGGGCGCGCATGGTGCCGACGGCAAGGTCGTCGGTCTGCCAGAAAACGAAGGCCGCGAGGACGATGAGAAAGAGACCGGCTGCAGTTTCCTGCGGCGCGCGGATGCGAATCATGCGACCGCCCTCCGCAGATCGGCTTGGACGGACTGCCCCCAGCAAGTCGTACGCATCGCCACCCCCCGCGTCACCTTGTCAGGCTATTTTTCTCCCTCGATTGTATGAGGGCGTCAGACGAATGCACGTGAAAATGTGCCGTTCGCTCGTCTTTTGGATCAGTCGTCACGGCTATCGCTCACAATGGATTGTTCCATCGCGCTGGCGCCGCCTGCCCATGGATGCGTCATGCTGCAAAGCAACATGCCATCACGCTCACTTGCTCATAAAGAGAACGGGCATCTCCAAGCCGTCCGCCAGCGCCATCACGCCGGGCTGGTCCGCGCGATAGCCTTGCGCCTCATAGAACGGCACGGCGTTGAGATAAGCGCGCAGCAGGAAATGCGAATGTCCTGCCGCCTTTGCCGCGCCTTCGGCTTGCGACAGCAGCCGCGTCGCCAGGCCGCGGCGCGCGACGGCGGGCGACACGAACAGCTTGCGGATGCGCGCGGTGCCGGGTTCCTCGGCAAGCGCGACCCATCCCGCCGTGCCGACGATGCGGAGACCCGGCAGTTCCGCGACCTGCAGATGGCTGCGCGCGAGATCGGCGGCATAATCCTCCGTGTCGATCAGCGCGTCATGGGCGGCGACCTGCGCCGGCGCGTAGCGCGGCGTCGCGAGCCTGGCGAAGGAAAGCCGATGCAGCGCGCGCACGGCGGAAAGGTCGTCCGCGGCGTAGCTCCGCAGGCGCACTCCGGAAAGATCTGGGATGGCGGCTGGCTCGTCCATGCGTCCATTCCGCCAGAGACGGACGTCCGCCGCAAGCGGTGGCGCGCTACGCCTTCGGCGCTTCGGCCTTGGCGGCCGGCGTGGAAGCGCCGAGACGCTTTTCGATCTGGGCGATCTTGGCCTGGCGGCGAGCCAGCGCGTCGCCGCGCGAGGCCGGGCTGCGCCAGAATTTCACGCGCTCGACCAGCTTGGTGATCCCGCTCGTCTTGACGACGAAGTCGTCGCCGCCGGCCTTGAAGGCGGCGAGCAGGATGTCGACTGTGTCGGACGCGGTGAGGAAGAGGATCGGCACGCGTTCGCCGATCTGTTTGCGGAAACGCTGGCAGGCTTCGATGCCGTCGACGTCCGGCATCATGATGTCGAGCAGGATGATGCTCGGCATGTTGGCCAGCAGGAACTGCTCGGCCTCCTTCGCGTTCGGCGCGGCGAACACGCTGAACCCCTCGGCCTTCAACACGTCGCCGTACAGCCGGCTCTGCACCGGGTTGTCGTCGACGAGAAGAACGAAGCCTTGGGAGGCTGAGGACATCGGATACCCCTAACGCGAAAGAAACCCACCCTGGGCGAATCTCGTTGAGATTTGGTTAACCCCTCCCCCGAACGGATAGGGGAACCCAAGGCGTGCCATTGTAATTGCTCGGAAATATCCCGAGCAAGAAACGCGGGGCCGGCGCTGCCTAGGTCAGGCGCGACGGCGGCTCGTCACTCCCGTCGGCGATGGCCTCGTCCCCGTCCGCCTCTTCGCCGACCGGCTCGAAGGCCCGGTCCTCACGCTCGTCCGCCGTCTCGGCATGGTCGGGCATCGGCGTCTCCGTCGCCTGCCGGCGATAGGAGCGCAGCGCCAGCGGGATCGAGCCGATGTAGACGATGCAGAGCAGGCTCATGGTTGCCCAGGGCGCGGTGACGACCAGCGCCGCCAGCAGGCCGACGGCGAGCAGCGCCGGCATCACCCAGCGATGCGGCACGCGCAGGCGCTTGAAGGAATAGGTCGGCAGGCGGCTGATCATCATCGCGCCGACGGCGACCAGCACCACGGCGTTGAGCAGCGGCTGGGCGAAGATCGTGGAGCCGAATTCGAAGCTCAGCATCATCGGCAGCAGCGCGCAGCCGGCGCCCGCCGGCGCCGCCATGCCGGTGAAGTAGCTGCCGGCCCAAGGCGGCAGGTCGGAGATGCCGATGCGCGTGTTGAAGCGCGCCAGGCGCAGCGCGGCGCAGACCGCGTAGAGCAGCGCCAGCACCCAGCCCGGGCCGCCGAGCACGTTCAGCGTCCAGAGATAGACGAGGATGCCGGGCGCCACGCCGAAGCAGAGGAAGTCGGACAGCGAGTCCAGCTCGGCGCCGAACTTGGTGCTGCCGCCGAGGCGGCGCGCCACGCGGCCGTCCAGCGAGTCGAGCACGGCGGCGACGATGACGGCGGCGACCGCCAGTTCCCAGCGCTGCTGGAAGCCGTAGCGGATCGCGGTCAGGCCGGCGCAGAGCGCCAGCACCGTCAGCACGTTCGGCAGCAGCTGGTGGAACGGCAGCTCGCGGATGCGGCGGCGCGGCCGGCGGATCATCCCCGCCATCCCTAGCTCGCCGCGCTCGGCAGATGGGCGACCACGGTCTCGCCGCCCAGCACCTGGTCGCCGACCTGCACGGCGACGACGCTGCCTTCCGGCAGGTAGACGTCGGTGCGGCTGCCGAAGCGGATCAGGCCGAAGCGGTCGCCGCCGACGATTTCCTGGCCGTTCGTCAGGTCGCAGATGATGCGGCGCGCGATCAGGCCGGCGATCTGCACGAAGACAATCTCATGGCCCGCATGGGTCGTCATGCGCACCGACTGGCGCTCGTTGTCGACGCTCGCCTTGTCGAGCGACGCGTTGAAGAACTTGCCGGGGCGGTAATGCAGGCCGGTCACGCGGCCGGAGGCCGGCACGCGGTTGACGTGCACGTTGAAGATGTTGAGGAAGACGCTGACGCGCGTCAGCTCCGCCGTGCCCATGCCGAGCTCCGGCGGCGGCGCGGCGCGCACGATCATCTGCACGCGCCCGTCGGCGGCGCTGATGACGGCGAGCGGATCGGACGGCGGCACGCGCTCGGGATCGCGGAAGAACCAGATGCACCAGGCCGTCAGCACCAGGCCGATGACGCCGAGCGCCGAGGAGAACAGCGCCAGCACCAGGCTGACGAGGGCGAACAGCGCGATGAAGGGCCAGCCGGCCGGATGGATCGGGATCAGCGAGGCGGTGGGAGGCGTCGAGTGAGCGGACAAGGGCGACCTGACTTGCAAAGGAGGAAACGAAAGCGACGCGAGCCGACGTTTTCGACGGGCGGCGTCAGTTGGATTTGGGCCTGTTCGATTTAGGCCCATCCGATTTAGGCCCATCTGATTTAGGCAGGGCGAAGACCTGGCCGGGATAGATCAGGTCCGGATCGCGGATCTGCGACTTGTTGGCTTCGAAGATCAGGGCGTAGCGCATGCCCTCGCCGTAGGTGCGGCGCGCCAGGCGCCACAGGCTGTTGCCGGGCTGCACGATCACCGCGGTGCCCGCCGTCACGCCTTCCGTCGGCGGCGCGCGGTTGAAGGCGTATTCGGCGCGGTCGGAGACCTTGCCCTTGTCGTCCAGGCGGTCGACGCGCAGCTTGTGGTCGCCCGGCTGCAGCAGCTGCGGCAGCGCCAGACGCCATTCGTTCTTGCCGTCGGAGGCGGTCGAGCCGGCCAGCGCGTCGTCGAGGTAGATGTTGAGCTTGGCCCCGGCCGGCGCGTTGCCGCTGACCGTCGCGCGGCCCTTGTCGTCGTAGTCGATGACGTCGATGGTCAGGCCGCGCGCGCCGCGGCCGTCGCCGGGCGCGAAGGGCGACTGCATGAGCGTGCTCGGCCCGTCGCCCTTGCCCGGCACGCGCAGCGCCAGCACGCCCGTGGCGCCCTCGCCGTTCTCCGGCACCACCAGCACCACGTCGGAATCCGAATTGAGCGTCTGGCCGTCGCCCAGCTTCGCGCTGAGGCTGAGGTTGCGCGAACCCGGCGGCAGCGGCTTGTCGGGCACCAGCACCCATTCGCCGCGCTTGTCGGCCTGCACATGGCCGATGACGGTCTCGCCGTCCATGACGGTGATCTCGGCGCCCGGCTCGGCGCGGCCGGCGATCACGGTGTCGCCGTTGGGATTGACGCGCACCACGTCGAAGCTCGGCGCCGCCGGCTGGCGCTCCAAGGGCGGCGGCTGGACAGGCCCGGCGCCGTCGCTGGTCGCCACGGCCGGGGCAGCCTGATCGTCGCCCTGCCAATCGATGACCCAATTCAGGCCAAAGGCGACAAGGAGGACGAGCGCGCCGAGAATGGCGAGGACAGCGGGCTTATCTAATTTTTTCAAAGGCTTATGGATCGTTCAGATAGGGCCAGAAGCTAACCTAATACGCCGCCCGCACAGGCGCAATGCGCATGCGGCCGGCGGCTCTCGTCCTCAGGAACCCGGTCACTTGGCGGCCGGCTTGCCGGGCTTGTTCACGATCGGCGGCAGGGCCTTGAGATAGGCCGCCATGGCCGCGAGGTCCTCGTCGGTCAGCTTCGAGGTGCCATGCTCGACGACCTCGGCCATCAGCGAGCCCAGCGAGTCGCCGTCCGGCGTCATGCCGATCTTCAGCGCGAAGGCGATGTCGTCGTCGCTCCATTCGCCGATGCCCGTCTGCGGGTCCGGGGTGATGTTCGGCGCGCTCTCGCCTTCGGCGCCGTCGTCCGATCCCGCCATCCAGAGGCTGGTCTTCAGCCCGCCGAGGCGGTCGCGCGGCGTGTGGCATTCGGCGCAATGGCCGAGCGCCTCGACGAGGTAGCGGCCGCGCATCCATGTCTCGTCGGCGGCGGCGGCAGAGCGGGTGTTCACGGGCGGCAGCGGCCCCGGCGTGAAGTTCAGCCATTTCCAGACGACGACGCCTAGGCGGACGTTGAACGGAAAGCCGACGTCATGCGGCTTGCTCGGCTTGGCGACCGGCGGCAGGGTCTTGACGTAGGCATAGAGGTCGCGGACGTCGCCGTCCGACATCTTCGTGTAGCTCGTGTAGGGAAAGGCCGGGAAATACTGGCTGCCGTCCGGCGCGACGCCCTCGCGCACCGCGCGGATGAAATCCTGCTCGGACCATTTGCCGATGCCATAGGTCGGGTCGGGCGTGATGTTCGGCGTGTAGAAGGTGCCGAACGGCGTCTTCAGCGCGCGTCCGCCGGCGAGCATCTCGCCTTTGTGGGCGCTGTCCGTGTGGCAGGTCTCGCAGCCCGAGGCGTGGAAGACATAGGCGCCGCGCTCGGCCGAAGCCTCCTGCGCCTGCGCCGCGGCCGACAGGGCGATGCCCATGCCGAGCGAAAACAGGAACGCCGCGCCGAAATGAATCGGCGCGGCGCTGTAACGGGTCATGGTCTCGGTTCTCTTGGAACCGGCTGTCCGGAACGACGATGCCATGCGTTCTTTATAGTCCCGCTTGTCTGGCCGGTCGTTACTTTATCTCGGGGCCGCGGAATTCCTTGTGACAAGCGCTGCAGACCGCCGCCGCCTTGGTGAAGGCCGCCGTGACGGCCGCGCCATCGCCGGACTTCGCCGCCGTGGCCACCTGCGTGAAGGCGGCCTGGCCGTCCTTGGCGTAGCCCTGGAACTTGTCGAAGTTCGCCCAGATCTCCGGCTTGGCGCGGGTGCTGCCGGGCAGCTTGTCGAGCCCGCTGCCGGCCGGGAACAGGGCCGGAAGCTTCTGCATGCCGGCGCTGATGTCGTCCGCCGCCTTGGCGGTCGCCGCATCCGCCGTCCCGCTCTTGGCCGAAGCCGCGAGGGTCTTGCTCCAGTCGCCGAAGGACTTCATCACCGCCTGGCGTTCCTTGGCGGCGGCTTCCGCCGTCTGGGCCGAGGCGCCGCCCGCCGAAAGGCAGAAGGCGACCATCAGGGTCATCAACGCCGAAAAAACGGCGATCGGCTTGGCGCGAAACTGCATGGTGGTCTCTCCCCCACTGGATCGGGCGTCCGCATGGCGGCGCCATTTTGATCCTCGCAGCTTGCCGAAGCGGCGGCGCGGCGGCAAGGATCGTTGCCAAAATACACAAAGAGTTGAAAGAGTTGCGCAAAATAGGAACGGCCCTTAATTGGGAATCGTTCCCAATTGGAAACGCGGGGCTGGCGGTCAGGCGGGTCCGGCAGTATAACCCGGCCGTCCTTAGCGGACGTTCCCTCTCACATTCGTTGACCTCATATGCTGCTGCCCGGATTGCAGCGTCTTAAACGCGCGTTTCTCGGCGCGCCCAAAGACCCCATGGCGCCGCAGTCGCGCCAGCATATGGCGATGGCTGCCTTCCTCGCTTGGGTCGGCCTCGGCGCGGACGGCCTGTCGTCGGCCAACTACGGCCCCGAAGAATCCTTCCTGGCCCTGGGCGGCCATGCCCATCTGGCGCTCTACCTGGCGCTTGCCACCGCTCTCACCGTCTTCGTCATCGCGCTGGCCTACAACCAGGTCATCGAGCTGTTTCCCTCGGGCGGCGGCGGCTACAAGGTCGCGACCACGCTGATCGGCCCGCGCGCCGGCCTGATCTCGGGTTCCGCGCTCATCGTCGACTACGTGCTGACCATCGCCATCTCGATCGCCAGCGGCGTCGACGCGCTGTTCAGCCTCCTGCCGATCGGCTGGCAGAACTGGAAGCTGCCGGCGGAAGCGCTGATCCTCGTCCTGCTGATGATCCTCAACATGCGCGGCCTCAAGGAGCCCTTGAAGCTGCTGCTGCCGCTGTTCCTCTGCTTCCTCATCACGCACGGCGGCTTCATCGTCGGCGGCATCCTCGCCCATGCCCACAGCCTGCCCGCCCTGGTGCCCGACACCATCGCCGACACGCGCGCCTTCGCCGGCGAGATCGGCTGGGTCGCCATGCTCTCCCTGCTGCTGCGCGCCTTCGCGCTCGGCGGCGGCACCTACACCGGCATCGAGGCGGTGTCGAACAACATCAACAACCTGAAAGAGCCCCGCGTCGCCACCGGCAAGATGACGATGCTCTACATGGCCAGCTCGCTCGCCTTCACCGCCGGCGGCCTGATCGTGCTCTACCTGCTGTGGAACCCCGTGCCGTCCGAAGGCATGACGCTGAACGCCTCGACCTTCACCACCATCCTCGCCGCCGCCTTCGGCCCCGATTCCTGGATCGGCAGCGCCATCCTGCTGGTGACCCTGACCTTCGCCGCCGGCCTGCTGTTCGTCGCCGCCAACACCGGCTTCCTCGGCGGCCCCGCCGTGCTCGCCAACATGGCCGCCGACCGCTGGGTGCCGCACCAGTTCAGCCAGCTCTCCAACCGCCTCGTCACGCAGAACGGCCTGCTGCTGATGGGCGCGGCCGCCACCGGCCTGCTGATCATCACCGGCGGCGACGTCTCCGTCCTGGTGGTGCTCTACTCGATCAACGTGTTCCTCACCTTCTCGCTCAGCCTCTACGGCCTGTCGGTCTACTGGTGGCGGAACCGCCGCACCGCGCCGCGCGCCTACAAGCGCCTGGCGCTGGCGCTGCTCGGCTTCTGCGTCTGCGCCGGCATTCTCTCCACGACGATCTTCGAGAAGTTCACCCACGGCGCCTGGCTCACCGTGCTCATCACCGGCGTGGTGATCGCCACCGGCTTCGCCATCCGCCGCCATTACCGGGCCGTCTCGGGCCAGCTCGCCAAGGTCGACGCGCTGTTCGCCACGGCCGCGCCGCCGATCCCGCCCGGCGCCGTGCAGCCGCTCGACCCGCAGGCGCCGACCGCCGTCTTCCTCGTCGGCCGCAGCCTCGGCGCGGGCATGCACACGCTGCTCTCGGCGCAGCGCCTGTTCCCCAACCAGTTCAAGAACTTCATCTTCATCAGCATCGGCGAGATCGACGCCGAAAGCTTCCACGGCGAGGAGCTGCTCGGGAATCTGCGCGAGGAGGTCGAGGACAGCCTCGAGAGCTACGTCAACTACTGCCGCCGCCATGGCTGGGCCTCCACCTCCATGCACGGCTTCGGCACCGACGTGGTCGAGCGCCTGCTGGGCCTCGCCGACATGGTCGTGCGGCAATATCCCAACAGCGTGTTCTTCGCCGCCCAGCTGATCTTCGCCGAGGACAACAGCCTGACCCGCCTGCTGCACAACCAGACCGCCTACGCCATCCAGCGCGACCTGCACCTACGCGGCGTGCCGATGGTCATCCTGCCCATGAAGCTCTGACGCCGAGCTCTGACGCCGAGCTCTGACGCCGAGCTCTGGCGGCGAGCTCTGGCGGCGAAGCTGTAACGATCTCGCCGCAAACCGCGTCCGGTTTGCAAAGCCGGGCCGGCGGGCTATAAACGCGCCACCGATCATCAGCGGACGATCCCCATCATGGCCCGCGTGACCTCCCTCTGCGTTTACTGCGGCGCCAGCGCCGGCAACGACCCGCGCCATGCCGAGGCGGCGGCCCAGCTCGGCCGCCTGCTCGGCGAGCACGGCATCACGCTGGTCTACGGCGGCGGCCGCGTCGGGCTGATGGGCATCGTCGCCGACGCCACCCTGGCGGCCGGCGGCAAGGTCATCGGCGTCATCCCGACCATGCTCAAGGCCCGCGAGCTCGCCCATCCCGGCTGCACCGAGCTCATTGCCGTCGACAGCATGCATGCGCGCAAGCAGCGCATGTTCGAGCTGTCCGACGCCTTCGCCATCCTGCCCGGCGGCCTCGGCACCCTCGACGAGGCCTTCGAGATGATCACCTGGAAGCAGCTGCGCATGCACGACAAGCCAATCCTGCTGGTCGACGTCGCCGGCTACTGGACGCCGTTCCGCGACATGCTGCGCCACGTCGTCGAGAGCGGCTTCGCCCGCGCCGACCAGGACAAGCTGATCCAGCCCGTCGAGGACGTGGCCCGGATCCCCGCCCTCCTCGCCGCCCTGCCCGAACCGGCGCTGCCCGCGCGGAGCGAACGGCTCTAGTCCTCCCACGGGGCCGGATTCCCAGGAATCCCGCCGCTTTTCGGGCGATTTTCGCCCTGCGAAGGCTTCCCTCCCGACGCCGCGCGCCCAACCTTGCGCGGGGCCCGTCACCTGATTAAGGTGCCCTGCGCTTTTCGCCTATTTTCATCCGAACACCGCCTTCCCGCCTCTCACGCCCGCCCGGGCCGGCGCGGGACATCGTCGGCGGCCTCAAGGGAGTTCAAGGACACATGGCCAAGATTCAGGTCAAAACCCCGCTCGTCGATCTCGACGGCGACGAGATGACGCGGATCATCTGGAAGTTCATCAAAGAGAAGCTGATCCTTCCGTACCTCGACATCGATCTGAAGTACTACGATCTTGGCATCGAGCATCGCGACGCGACGGACGACAAGGTGACCGTCGAGTCCGCCGAGGCGATCAAGAAGTACGGCGTCGGCGTCAAGTGCGCGACGATCACGCCCGACGAAGCCCGCGTGAAGGAATTCAACCTCAAGGAAATGTGGAAGTCGCCCAACGGCACGATCCGCAACATCCTCGACGGCACCGTGTTCCGCGAGCCGATCATCTGCAAGAACGTGCCGCGCCTGGTGCCGGGCTGGACCAAGCCCATCGTCATCGGCCGCCATGCCTTCGGCGACCAGTACCGCGCGACGGACTTCAAGGTGCCCGGCAAGGGCAAGCTGACCATGACCTTCACGCCGAGCGACGGCAGCGCGCCGATCGTCAAGGAAGTCTTCAACTTCCCCGGCTCCGGCGTCGCCCTGTCGATGTACAACCTCGACGAATCGATCCGCGGCTTCGCGCGCGCCTGCTTCAACTACGGCCTGATCAAGAAGTGGCCGGTCTACCTCTCGACCAAGAACACGATCCTCAAGGCCTATGACGGCCGCTTCAAGGACCTGTTCCAGGAAATCTTCGACGCCGAGTTCAAGGCCGAGTACGACAAGCTGAAGCTCACCTACGAGCATCGCCTGATCGACGACATGGTGGCCGCCGCGCTCAAGTGGAGCGGCGAGTTCGTCTGGGCCTGCAAGAACTACGACGGCGACGTGCAGTCCGACACCGTGGCCCAGGGCTTCGGCTCGCTCGGCCTGATGACCTCGGTGCTGCTGGCCCCCGACGGCAAGACCGTCGAGGCCGAAGCCGCCCACGGCACGGTGACGCGCCACTACCGCGAATACCAGAAGGGCCGCGAGACCTCGACCAACCCGATCGCCTCGATCTACGCCTGGACCCAGGGCCTGAAGTACCGCGGCAAGTTCGACGGCACGCCCGACGTGGTGAAGTTCGGCGACG
>DASYCO010000002.1:0-33291 GCA_036500145.1 Alphaproteobacteria bacterium
CCGGCAGTTCCAGTTCATAGCGGGCGAGGCGGTGGCCGTCGGTGGCGACGGCGCGCATCACCGGCGGTTTGGCGTCACTCGCGGCATGCAGGTAGATGCCGTTGAGGTAATAGCGCGTCTCCTCGGTGGAGATGGCGAAGCTGGTTTTGGCGATAATGCGCTTGAGATCGTCCGCCGCCAGCCGGAAGCGGTGAGGCAGGGCGCCCGCCGCCATCTGGGGGAAATCCTCGCGCGGAAGGCAGGCCAGCTCGAAGCGCGAGGAGCCCGCCGACACCGCCAGCCGCCCGCCTTCGCTGGACAGCAGTTCCGCCTGCACCTGGGCCCCGTCCGGCAGCTTGCGAACGATGTCGTAGAGCATATGGGCGGGCGCGGTGGCCGAACCGTTGCGCAGCACATCGGCGGGGATCGACTCCACGATCTCGATGTCCAGGTCGGTGGCGGTAAGTTTCAGCGCGCCCTTGGCGGCCTCGATCAGCACATT
The DNA here is from genome assembly GCA_036500145.1 of Alphaproteobacteria bacterium. Taxonomy (GTDB): domain Bacteria; phylum Pseudomonadota; class Alphaproteobacteria; order SMXQ01; family SMXQ01; genus CAMAVH01. Next base: position 482 of record DASYCO010000002.1, read on the forward strand.
CGACAGGATCGGAATGGTGTTGCGGCGCTCGACGACGCTCTGGACGTGGCCGAGGGCGCGCAGAAGGGCGGCGCGTTCGATGGTCAGTTTCATGATTCGGAGCGCTGAAAAAGGATCAAGGGGTCGGGTTCCTGCCGTCAGTTCCCGCCGCGCGACGCGTCGGCCGGGCCGGCATGTGGATCCTGCGCAGCGCCCCGGGAAACCCTGACGGGAAACCCAGAAAAGACCCGAAAAGGGCCGGGCGACGGCAGGCTCGCGGCCGGTCGCCGATTGTAGCAGAAGCGCTTGGTTTCCCAAAGGGAATCGCGCCTGTCCGAGGCCCGGGACAGGGCGTCCGGCGCGCCCATCCGGCCAGTAAAAAACCGCCCTAAAAAGGGCGGTTTTTCAAAGGCTGTCGAAGACGCTCCGAAGAGCCGGGGAAAGCCTCAGCTTTCCAGCATCCGGCGCAGCAGGTCGATGTCTTCCGAGAAGCTCGAATCGCCGGCCCGCAGCTCCTCGACCTTGCGCACGGCATGCATCACCGTGGTGTGGTCGCGGCCGCCGAACTTGCGGCCGATCTCGGGCAGCGAGCGCGAGGTCAGCTGCTTGGCGAGGTACATGGCCACCTGGCGGGGGCGGGCCACGGCGCGCGCCCGGCGCGCCGAGGACATGTCCGAGATGCGGATGTTGAAATGCTCGGCGACGCGCTTCTGGATCTCTTCGATGGTGACCCGGCGGTCGTTGGCGCGCAGCAGGTCGTGCAGCACGTCCTGGGCGGTCTCCAGCGAGATGTCGCGGCCGACCAGGGTGGCATGGGCGACGACGCGGTTGAGCGCGCCTTCCAGCTCGCGGACGTTGGAGGTGATCTTATGGGCCAGGAACTCCAGCACCTTGGGCGGCACGTTGCCGCCGGCGCCTGCGAGCTTCTCGCCCTTGGACTGCAGGATCGACAGGCGCAGCTCGTAGTCGGTCTGGTGGATGTCGGCGACCAGGCCCCAGCCGAGGCGCGACTTCATGCGCTCTTCCATGCCTTCCAGGTCGGACGGCGACTTGTCGGCGGAGATGACGATCTGCTTGTTCTGGTCGACCAGCGCGTTGAACGTGTGGAAGAATTCTTCCTGCGTCGAATCGCGGCCCGAGATGAACTGCACGTCGTCGATCATCAGCACGTCGACGGAACGGAACTGTTCCTTGAACGCCATGGTGTCGCGGAACCGCAGCGCCCGGATGAACTGGTACATGAACTTCTCGGCCGAGAGGTAGATCACGCGCTTGGCCGGGTTGCGCTCGCGGATCGCCCAGGCGATCGCGTGCATCAGGTGGGTCTTGCCGAGGCCGACGCCGCCGTAGAGGAACAGCGGGTTGAACGGCACGGTCTTGGCTTCCGCCAGGCGGCGGGCGGCGGCGTAGGCGAACTCGTTCGACTTGCCGACGACGAAGTTCTCGAAGGTGAAGCGCGGATCGAGCGGCGCGCTGATGTCGGCGCGGTCGTCGCCGAGGCCTCCCATCGGCTGGTTCATGTTCGCGCTGCCGAGGGCGGCGCGGGCGACCTCGCCGGCGGTCGCCGCCGTCTGCGTGAAGCTGCCGCTCACCGCATGGCCGTTGGAGGCGCTGCCGTTGGCGGCCGACGCGCCGCTCTGCGCGCCGAGGCCGTTGGGGCCGAGGGACGCCGCCTTCGGCGTCGCCGGACGGTGCACGCGCACGACGACGGCGCGCACGCTGGCGTTCTCCTCGCACCAGATGGCGCGGATGCGTTCGAGGTAGTGGCGTTCGACCCAGTCGCGCATGAAGCGCGTCGGCACGCTGACGACCACCTCGCCTTCGCCGGCGTTGGCGAAGGTCAGCGGCTTGAGCCAGCTCTTGAACACGGCGTCGCCGAATTCGGCGCGCAGGCGGCCGAGCACGCGGTCCCATTGGGCGGCAGTCGGGGCGGCGGTCGGGGCGGTCATCGGGCTACCGGACTCCAGATTCATTCTTCTTTTCAATCCTGTACCCAAGGCAGGCCGGAGGCCTTCCAGCCGTCCGTGGTGCCGCGATGTTTGGTGGCGTCGTGCGGGCCTTCGAAGCCGCCCGACACGTTGTAGGCGCGCCCGTAGCCGAGCTTGCCGAGCGCGATGGCCGCAGCCTTCGAGCGCGCGCCGGAACGGCAGAGAAACAGCACGGGCGCGTCGGGCGACGCGCCGGCGGCCTGCACCTGCTTGGCGAATTCCGGATTGACCTGCATGGAGGGGAAGACCTGCCACGGCACGAAGGACGCGCGCTTGCCGATCTGGCTCAGGTCGGGCACGCCGACGAACACCCATTCGGGCTGCGTGCGCACGTCGACGAGAACCGCGTTCGGCGCATCCTTCAAGATGCTCCAGGCCTGCTTCGGCGTCACGTCGCCGGCATAGCCGTCCGCCGGGACGACGTTGGCTTCTTCCGAAGTGCGTTGCGTCTGATCTGCCATGCCTGGCTCCCCTGCCTCGCCGATCGCGCTCACGCGCCGCGCGTCTCGACGATCACTCACGCGCATTGAAAACGTACGCACGTCGTGAACGAAAACGTCGGTTACGAACTGACGGCCCTATGCCAAAGAAATTTCGGCGATATGTCCGATGGATATCCCCGGCCATCGGAGATGGTCGGTGTCCGACTTGACGACCGGGGGTGGAGGCGGACTCTAGCCATGCGTCTCCGGCCGTGCAACGTGATCGAATAGCGAACGGTGAAAATTTTTAGGCGAGCGCGGGTTCTTCATATGTTGACTCGCAAACCGAAACGAGTCCCTGCGCGAACGTGCTGAATCTTTCCTTACGCTCTCGAAAGATTTACGCGCAGCCACGTCATGCCGAAAGAATATCGGCGAAGATTAAACGCCAAACAGCGGACGAAAATTATCGGGCAAAAACAAATGCCCGCGTCGACGAGCGACGCGGGCACGAAACAATCAGAGTCACGAACGATAGAAAGTGGCGCGCAACAAAAACACTGCGAAGGCGAAGACGTCGAACGCTGGATCCGTTCGCGCTGCGCACGAAGCCGGCGCGGCGCTTCGGGAACGCTCGCTCCTTAGAGCGCCTTCACGCGCGCCGACAGACGCGACAGCTTGCGCGACATCGTGTTCTTCAGGACGACGCCACGGCTGACGCCGCGCATCATCTCCGGCTGCGCGGCCTTCAGGGCGGCGGCGGCCTCGTCCTTCTTGCCGGACGCGATCGCGACCTCAACGCTCTTCACCGCGCCGCGCACGCGCGTCAGGCGGGAGTGGTTGATGGCGGCGCGCTTCACGTTCTGCTTGGTCCGCTTCTTGGCAGACTTGATATTGGCCATGGCTCAGCCTTTGCTGGATCGGTCTATTCGAGGGAATATCGGAAAGGCCGGGTTTATATCCCCCAGGCCCATATCCGTCAATGCCGCAGATTCCTTGGGCTTGCGGCCCCTCGCCCCGCGAAAAGCCAGATTTCGCAAGGGTTTGTGGGGCCAGGGCAATGCCCAACCGTATGCAGCGTCCTGCGCCCCCGGAACCGGCCTTTTACCGCATGCAGCCCTTAGCGCTTGTAGGCCGGCTTCCGCTTTTCCATGAAGGCGGTCATGCCTTCCTTCTGGTCGGGCGTGGCGAAGCTCGCCTGGAACAGGCGGCGCTCGAAGCGGATGCCCTCGGCGAGCGAGCTCTCGAAGGCGCGGTTGACCGATTCCTTGACCATCAGCGCCGCCGTGCGCGACTGCAGGGCGATCTTGCCGGCGGTCTTGAGCGCCTCGTCGAGCAGCTCGGCGGCCGGCACCACGCGGCTCACCAGCCCGACGCGTTCCGCCTCGGCGGCGTCCATCATGCGGCCCGACAGGCACATGTCCATGGCCTTGGCCTTGCCGACGGCGCGGGTCAGGCGCTGGCTGCCGCCGGCGCCCGGCAGCACGCCGATGGTGACTTCCGGCTGGCCGAACTTGGCCGTGTCGGCGGCGATGATGATGTCGCACATCAGCGCCACCTCGCAGCCGCCGCCGAGCGCGAAGCCGGCCACCGCGGCGATCACCGGCTTGCGGCAGCGCGACACGCTCTCCCAGTCCTTGGTGATGAAGTCCTCGACGAACGCCTCGGTGAAGGTCTTGTCCTTCATCTCGACGATGTCTGCGCCGGCCGAGAAGGCCTTTTCCGACCCCGTGACGACGATGCAGCCGATGGCGGGGTCGCGCTCGAAGCCGCCGACCGCCTCGCCGAGTTCCTGGACCAGCTGCGTGTTCAGGGCGTTGAGCGCCTGGGGCCGGTTGAGGGTGATGAGGCCGACGGCGTCGCGGGTCTCGACGAGGATCATCTCATAGGCCATGGCGCGGTCTCTCCGGATGAGGAACGGGGGAAGGATGCGGGCACGGAGGCACGGATGGGCCGGCGGCGGGCCTCAGCGGTCCGGCGACAGCGTGAAACGCACGGTCAGGCTGGGCGCCGTGCCGGAGAAGTTCAGCGTCAGCTCCTCGCGGTCGCGCAGGAAGCGGCCGCTCCCCTGGGCGCGCCAGCCGAGCTGCGGCAGGCTGGCGGCGTAGAACTTCAGCACGTCGGCGCGCGCCAGGCGGCCGGCCGCCTCGGCCTCGACGATGCGCCCCTCGGGCTTGTCGAACACCACGGCGGCGTCCTTATGCTCCGTCAGGCCGGGCATCAGCGGCACGTCGTCCATCACGCTGAGGAAGGCCGGGGCCGGCTTCGGAGCCGAACTTGTCTGAGCCATGGCAGGCACCGCCGCAGGCCCCGCGACGAAGCAGGCGGCAAACAAGGCCAGCAGGGGAAGAAACAGGATCTGACGCACGGCGGGCTCCTTGGAACGAAGCCGACGTTATCTCACCGTTGGTGCACTGCACAATAAAATGTGGAGCGGCCCGACTGGACGATGCGCTTGATCTTGGCCTTGCGGCCCGCCGCCGCGCAGATGGCGCAGGCTTCGCCCTCGCGGTCGTAGACGGCGAAGCTGTGCTGGAAGTAGCCGAGCTCGCCCGTCGGCAGCTGATGGTCGCGCAAGGTGGAGCCGCCGGCGGCGATGGAGGCCTTCAGCACCTCCTTGATCGCGGCGACCAGCTTGTCGGCCCGGGGGCCCTGCACCGCCTGCGCCAGGCGGGTGGGCGAGATGCCGGAGCGGTAGAGGCTCTCGCAGGCGTAGATGTTCCCGATGCCGGCCACCACCGTCTGGTCGAGCAGCGCCGACTTGATCGGCGTCTTCTTGCCCTTCAGCGCGGCGGCCAGCACGGGGCCGGTGAAGGCCGCGTCCAGCGGCTCCGGCCCGAGGCCCGCGAGCAGCGGATGGGCGGCGGCGTCGCCTTCGACGAAGGTCATCAGGCCGAAGCGGCGCGGGTCGGTGAAGCGCACCATGACGCCCGCCTCGGTCTCGAAGATCACATGATCGTGCGCGCCGGGCGGCGGATTGTTGTGGCCCTTGGGCATGATGACCATGCGCCCCGACATGCCGAGATGGATGAGCCAGGTCAGCCCGTCGTCCAGCCGCACCAGGATGTACTTGGCCCGCCGCTCCAGCTTCAGCACGCGGCGGCCTTCGAGGCGCGCGGCGAAGCCCACGGGCAGCGGGATGCGCAGGTCGGCGCGACGGTTCTCGACCCGCGCCAGGCGCTGGCCGGTCATCACCGGGGCGAGGCCGCGGCAGACGGTTTCGACTTCGGGAAGTTCGGGCATGACCGGAATATAGGAACAAAAGGCGGGAAAACGAGGGCTTGTCGCCTGCGAAAAGCGGGCCGGCGGCAAGGTAGCGCAAGGCGGGAGCCTCGGCTATCTTGACGCCATGTCCTCTCAGCAAGTCCCTGATAGTCCGGGCGAAACGCCCGAGACCGCCGATTTCGGCTTCCAGCAGGTGCCGCGCGGCGAAAAGAAGGCGCTGGTGCGCGGCGTCTTCGAGCGCGTCGCCAAGCGCTACGACCTGATGAACGACCTGATGAGTGGCGGCGTCCACCGCCTGTGGAAGCAGGCCATGGTCGACTGGCTGATGCCGCGCGCCAACTGGACCTTCCTCGACGTCGCCGGCGGCACCGGCGACATCGCCACCGCGATCCTGCGCGCCGTCGGCGGCGCGGCCCAATTGAAGGCCAAGGGCGGCCAGATCACGGTCGCCGACATCAATCCGGCCATGCTCGGGGTCGGCGCCGACCGCGCCGCCAAGCGCGGCCTGCACGACGCCCTGGAGTTCCTGGCCGCCGACGCCGAGCGCCTGCCGGTGAAGGACTGCAGCATCGACGCCTACACGGTCGCCTTCGGCCTGCGCAACGTCACCGACCTCGACGCGGCGCTGCGCGAGGCCAAGCGCGTGCTCAAGCCGGGCGGACGCTTCCTCTGCCTCGAATTCTCCAAGCCGGTGCTGCCGCTGCTCGGCCCGATCTACGATCGCTACTCCTTCACCGTGCTGCCGAAGCTCGGCGAGGTCGTGGCGAAAGACGGCGAATCCTATCGCTACCTCGCCGAGAGCATCCGCCGCTTCCCGGTGCAGGACGCCTTCGCCCAGCGCATTCGCGCCGCCGGCCTCGATCAGGTGAAGGTGCGCAATCTTTCGGGCGGCATCGCGGCCCTCCATTCCGCCTGGCGCCTGTAAGACATCCCATGCTGCGCGACCTTCGCAACCTCACCCGCCTGGCCGGCATCGCCTGGACGCTCGGCCGCCACGACGCGCTCTTCCCGCTCGACGTGCTGCGCCTGCCCGCCCTCGTCGACTGGCCGATCCGCTACTTCTCCCGCACCGTGCGCCGCAAGACGACGCTGCGCCCCGGCGAGCGCCTGGCGCTGGCGCTGCGCGAGCTCGGCCCGAGCTTCATCAAGCTCGGCCAGACCCTGTCGACGCGCCCCGACCTCGTCGGCGAGGAAGTGGCGGACGACCTCTCCGGCCTGCAGGACCGCCTGCCGCCCTTCCCGACCGTCGAGGCCAAGGCCACCATCGCGCGCGAGTTCGACAAGCCGCTGGCGCAGCTGTTCGCCGAGTTCGACGACGAGCCCGTCGCCGCCGCCTCCATCGCCCAGGTGCATTTCGCCATCGCGCGCGACATCGACGCCGACGGCGTCGAGACGCAACGCGAGGTCGCGGTGAAGATCCTGCGCCCCGGCATCGAGCGCGCCTTCGCGCGCGACCTCGAGCTGTTCCTGTGGACCGCCGAATGGATCGAGCGCGTGCAGCCGGCGCTGCGCCGCCTCAAGCCCGTCGAGGTCGTCGCCACCTTCGCGCGCGTCGTCGCCACCGAGATGGACCTGCGCATGGAAGCGGCCGCCGCCAGCGAGCTAGCGGAGAACTTCCACGGCGACGACAGCTTCCGCGTGCCCGCCGTCGACTGGCGCCGCACGGCGCGCCGCGTTCTCACGCTTGAGCGCATCCACGGCCTGCCGATCGACGAGACCGCCGCCATGCTCGACGTCGGCCTCGATCCCAACGAGGTGCTGACCAAGGCCTCCGCCGCCTTCTTCAACCAGGTGTTCCGCGACGGCTTCTTCCACGCCGACCTGCATCCCGGCAATCTCTCGGTCGGCATCGACGGCGCGGTGCAGGCGGTCGACTTCGGCATCATGGGCCGCCTCGACATCGAGACGCGGCGCTTCCTCGGCGAGATGTTCATCGGCTTCCTCGACGGCGACTACCGCCGCGTCGCCGAGGTGCATTTCCGCGCCGGCTACGTGCCCGCCGACCAGCCGCTCGAGGAGTTCATGCAGGCCTGCCGCTCGATCGGCGAGCCGATCCTCGGCCTGCCGCTCGACGAGATCTCCATCGCCCGCCTGCTCGGCCAGCTCTTCCAGGTCACCGAGCGCTTCCAGATGGAGACGCAGCCGCAGCTCCTGCTGCTGCAGAAGACCATGGTCTCCATGGAAGGCATCGGCCGCATCCTCAATCCGCGCATCAACATGTGGCGGCTCGCCCGGCCGCAGATCGAGGACTGGGTGATCGGCAACCTCGGGCCGCAGGCGCGCCTGCGCGACGGCGCGCGTGACATGCTCGCCAGCCTGGAGCGGCTGCCGCGCACCCTGGCCAACATCGAGAAGGTCACGGCGCTGCTCGCCGAAGGCGGCGTGAAGCTGCATCCGGACACCGTCTCCGGCTTCAACGGCGACAAGGAGCGCGGCCCGCGCGCCATGACGGCGGCGCTCTGGACCATCGCCGCCCTGCTCGTCGCCCTCCTGGTCGCCCTCGCCCGGCACTGAGCCTTTCCGGCCATACCGCCGGGTATGGCTATTTCTACATTATAAATCAGTAAGTTAGTGGGGCCTTGCACCGCGCGGCGGCGACCACTACTTTATTCACATCTTTCCACCGTAAATTTATCCGGGAACACCCACATGCTGGCGGGTAAACGCATCCTGCTCATCGTCGCCGGCGGCATCGCGGCCTACAAAAGCCTCGACTTGATCCGCCGTCTGCGCGAACGCGGCGCCTCGGTGCGCTGCGTGCTGACCGCCGCCGGGGCCAAGTTCGTGACGCCGCTGTCGCTCGCCGCCCTCTCCGGCGACAAGGTCTACGGCGACCTCTTCTCGCTGACCGACGAGAGCGAGATGGGCCACATCCGCCTGTCGCGCGAGGCCGACCTGATCGTCATCGTGCCCGCCACCGCCAACACGCTGGCGCGCATGGCCCAGGGCCTCGCCGCCGACCTCGCCTCGACCGTGCTGCTCGCCACCGACAAGCCGGTGCTGGCCGCCCCCTCGATGAACATGCGCATGTGGGACCATCCCGCCACGCGCGCCAACATCGCGACGCTGCTCGCGCGCGGCACGCTGTTCGTCGGCCCGGGCGCCGGCAACCTCGCCTGCGGCGAAGTCGGCGACGGCCGCCTCGCCGAGGTGATGGACATCGTCGCCGCCATCGAGAGCTTCTTCGGCGCCAAGGCCCCGCTGGCCGGCCGGCGCGCGCTCGTCACCAGCGGCCCCACCTTCGAGGCCATCGACCCGGTGCGCTTCATCGGCAACCGCTCGTCGGGCAAGCAGGGCCACGCCATCGCCCAGGCCCTGGCGCGGCTCGGCGCCGAGACCACCCTGATTTCCGGCCCGGTCAGCGAGCCCGATCCTGCCGGCGTGCGCGTGCTGCGCATCGAATCGGCGCGCCAGATGCTCGACGCCTGCCTTGGCGCGCTGCCCGCCGACGTCGCCGTCTGCGCCGCCGCCGTGTCCGACTGGCGGCCGCGCGACGAAGCCGCCCAGAAGATGAAGAAGGGCGGCGCAAAGACAGCGCCGAGCTTCGACCTGATCGAGAACCCGGACATCCTGGCGACGCTCTCCGCCCCCGGCAACGCGCGGCCCGCGCTCGTCGTCGGCTTCGCCGCCGAGACCGAGAACGTCATCGCCAACGCGCAGGCCAAGCGCGCCAAGAAGAACTGCGACTGGATCCTCGCCAACGACGTGTCGGCGGCGGCCGGCGTGTTCGGCGGCGAGGACAACAGCGTGCATCTCATTTCCGCCGACGCCGTCGAGGACTGGCCGCGCATGGCCAAGACGGCGGTGGCCGAGCGCCTCGCCGAACGTATCCGCGATCATTTTTCGAAAGTCGCCTGACAGATGACCACCTTGCCGATCGCCGTCGCCATCTCGCGCCTCGCCCACGCGCAGGACCTGCCGCTGCCCGTCTACGCCACCGCCGATTCGGCCGGCCTCGACCTCATGGCCGCCATCGACGCGCCGATGCAGCTGGCGCCCGGCTCGCGCGCCATGGTGCCGACGGGCCTCGCCATCGCATTGCCGCGCGGCTTCGAGGCCCAGGTGCGGCCGCGCTCGGGCCTCGCCGCGAAGAACGGCGTCACCGTCCTGAACACGCCGGGCACCATCGACGCCGACTACCGTGGCGAGATCAAGGTGATCCTGATCAACCACGGCGAGGAGCCCTTCGCCATCGAGCGCGGCGCGCGCATCGCCCAGATGGTGGTGGCCCCCGTGACCCGCATCGCCTGGGACGAGCGCGCCACCCTCGACGAGACCGCGCGCGGCGAAGGCGGCTTCGGCTCCACCGGATTCCAGACCCTCGCCACCTGATAGGGCCGCCTGATCGCAGCCACCCAATAGCTGACCGCCACCTGAAAGTCTGACGCAGACGCCATGCTGAAACTCTCGAAGAAGCTCCTGTTCGCCATCGAGGCGGTGCTCGACATCGCCTACAACTCCGGCAGCCAGCCGGTGCAGAGCCGCGAGATCACCGCGCGCCAGGGCATTCCGCGCCGCTACCTCGAACAGGTGCTGCAGCAGCTCGTGCGCGCCGGCGTGCTCTCGGGCGTGCGCGGCCCGCGCGGCGGCTACCTGCTGGCGCGCGAGCGCCGCCGCATCACCGTCGGCGAGATCACCCGCGTCGTCGCGGCGCTCGACCCGGCCGAGCCGCTGACCGAGGCGGAATCCGCCTCCGAGCTCGGCAAGGCCGTCGTGCGCCCCATGTGGGCCGACATCCAGACGCGCATGATGGAAGAGCTCGACAAGATCAGCATCGAGGACCTCTGCCTGCAGGCGCATACTGCCGGCGTCGACAGCGAAGCGCGCCAGCGCCTCGATTTCACGATCTAAGGCCGGCTCACGACTTAAGGCCAGCCACACATCTTCACGAAGCAGGAAGAGACCGCAGGATGGACGATACGCCGATCAAGGCCGACCGCAGCGGGCAGCGTGGCCGCATCTACGACAGCATCCTAGATACCATCGGCAACACGCCGCTCGTGCGCATGCCCAAGCTGTCGCGCGAGGACGGCTGCAAGGCCGACCTGCTCGCCAAGCTGGAGTTCTTCAATCCGCTGTCTTCCGTGAAGGACCGCATCGGACTGGCCATGATCGAGGCCGCCGAAGCCTCCGGCCGCCTCAAGCCCGACACGGTGCTGATCGAGCCGACCTCCGGCAACACCGGCATCGCGCTCGCCTTCGTCTGCGCCGCCAAAGGCTACCGGCTGATCCTGACCATGCCGGAGAGCATGTCGCTCGAGCGCCGCAAGATGCTGATGCTGCTCGGCGCCACCATCGAGCTGACGCCGGCGTCGAAGGGCATGCGCGGCTCGCTCGAGCGCGCCGAACAGTTGCAGAAGACGCTGCCCGACGCGCTGATCCTGCAGCAGTTCGAGAACCTGGCCAATCCGGCGATCCACCGCTCGACCACGGCGGAGGAAATCTGGCGCGACACCGACGGCACGGTCGACGCGGTCGTCTCCGGCGTCGGCACCGGCGGCACGCTGACCGGCATCGGCGACGTGCTCAAGGCGCGCAAGCCCTCCGTGAAGATGATCGCCGTCGAGCCAGAGGACAGCCCCGTGCTGTCCGGCGGCCTGCCCGGCCCGCACCGCATCCAAGGCATCGGCGCCGGCTTCGTGCCGAGCATCCTCAAGCGCGAACTGATCGACGAAGTCGTGCGCATCGGCAACGAGACCGCCTTCGCCATGTCGCGCCGCGCCGCCAGGCTCGAAGGCGTGCCGGTCGGCATCTCGTCGGGCGCCGCGCTCGCCGCGGCCATCGAGGTTGGCGCGCGGCCCGACATGGCGGGCAAGCGCATCGTCGTCATCATCCCGTCCTTCGCCGAGCGCTATCTTTCGACGCCGCTGTTCGACAACCTCTGACGGCCAAGGCTCATGGACTTCACCGACGACCAGCTGCAGCGCTACGCCCGGCACATCATCCTGCCGGAGCTGGGCGGCGTCGGTCAGGCCAAGCTGCTGAATTCGAGCGCCCTGGTGATCGGCGCCGGCGGCCTCGGGGCGCCTTTGCTGCTCTATCTCGCGGCGGCCGGCGTCGGGCGCATCGGCGTGATCGACGACGACGTGGTGGAGCTGTCGAACCTGCAGCGCCAGGTGATCCACGACACCGACCGCATCGGCAGCGCCAAGGTGGAGAGCGCCAAGGCCGCCGTCGCGCGCGTCAATCCCGACGTGACGCTGGAGGCGCACCGGATGCGCCTGACCGCCGACAACGCGCTCGACCTGTTCTCGCGCTACGACCTGGTGGCCGACGGCAGCGACAACTTTCCGACGCGCTTCCTCGTCAACGACGCCGCCTACTTCGCCAGGAAGCCGCTGGTCTCGGCCGCGATCCTGCGCTTCGAGGGCCAGCTCGCCACCTTCAAGGCGCATGACGGCAAGAGCCCCTGCTACCGCTGCATCTTCCGCGAAGCGCCGCCGCCCGGCCTGATCCCGACCTGCTCGGAAGGCGGCGTGCTCGGCGCCGTCGCCGGCACGCTCGGCTCGCTGCAGGCCGTCGAGGTGCTGAAGGAGCTGGCCGGCGTCGGCGACAGCCTCGCCGGCGCGCTGCTGATCTATGACGCGCTCGGCACCACCTTCCGCAAGGTGAAGGTGAAGCGCGACCCCGCCTGCCCGCTCTGCGGCGCGCATGCGACCATCCATGACCTCTCGGCCCATGCGCATGCCGCGCCGGCCGAGGTCTGCGCGACGCCGTGACCGTGACCGACGCCCCCACAGATAAGCCGTCACCCGACAAGCTCTCCATCGTCGTCTATGCCGGCGACTATGGCCGCGTGCATTACGCCCTCGCCATGGCCGCCGCCGCCGCCGCCATGGCGCGGCCCGTCACGCTCTTCTTCACCATGGGCGCCCTGCGCGCGCTGACCCGGCATGAAGGCTGGCGCGAGCTGCCCGCCGGCGACCCAATCGAGACAAGGGGCGCGCCCGGCATGACCGGCGGCGACCAGGACGCCGCGCTGACCGCGAAGGGCCTCGGCGGCTTCGAGGAGCTGCTCGCCGCCTGCGCCAGCTTCGGCGTGACGCTGCTGGTCTGCGAGATGGGCTTGCAGGCGCTCGGCCTGACCAAGGCCGACCTGCGCGACGACCTCGCCTACAAGGACGGCGGCATCGTCACCTTCCTCGCCGACGCGTCGGCCGCCGGCGCGACCTTCTTCATATGAACGAGATGGCGCCTGCCCTGCCGCGCCTGCGGCCGGCGGTGCCGGACGACAGCGAAGCCATCGCCGCCCTCCATGTCGCGAGCTGGCGCGAGACCTATCGCGGCCTGCTGCCAGACGCGATGGTCGACGGCATGAAGACGGCGGACCGCACCATCCAGTGGCAGCGCGCGCTTGAGCGCCGCGCCGAGGTGCAGGTGCTCGTCGCCCAGGATCCCGGCGGCGCCCTGGTCGGCTTCGCCTCGGGCGGGCCGGCGCGCGGCGCGGACCTCGGCGCCACCCAGGAAATCTACGCCATCTACGTGCTGCGCCAGGCGCAGCGGCAGGGACTCGGCCGCGCCCTGGTGCAGGGGCTCGCGGCGGGCCTGGCGATCCGCACCCTCATGCAGAACGCGGCGACGCCCATGGCCATCGACCTCGGCCTCTGGGTGCTGCGCGAGAACGCGCCGGCGCGCGCCTTCTACGAACGGATCGGCGGCCGGGCCGCCGCCGAGCGGGTCGAGCGGCGCGAAGGCCACGACCTCGCCGAAGTCGCCTACCGCTGGACCGATCTCGCCGCCTTGATCGGCCCATCTTTTAGCAGCGGGGCCCTTGACGGCCCGCCCCCAAGCTTCGCTTAATGCCGCCCATGAAACTCCGCGCCGTCGCCCGTTCCGCCACCCTCGCTCGCGCATCCGTCTGTCTCGTCCTGCTGCTGGCCTGGACCCTGCCGCTCCATGCGCAGGGCCTGCCGAACGAGCGCGCGCCGACCAACCGGGGCGCCGCCGCCGTCGATCCCGAATCGGGCCTGGCCGACAGCGACGCGCCGTCGGAAAGCGACGAGCAGCCGCGCGCCGTGCAGCAGGGCCAGACGAACCTGCCGCTCCCGCGCTACGCCTCGCTGCGCTCCGGCGAAGTGAACCTGCGCACCGGACCCGGCGTGCGCTATCCCGTAGACTGGGTGTTCCAGCGCCGCGGCCTGCCCATCGAGATCGTCGCCGAGTTCGGCACCTGGCGCAAAATCCGCGACGAGCAGGGCGCCGAGGGCTGGGTCCACCGCTCGATGCTGGCGGGCAAGCGCACCGCTGTCACCATCGGCGCGCCCGGCAGCGCGCAGACCATGCGCCGCTCGGCGGAGAACGATTCGGCGGCCGTCGCCAAGCTCGAGCCCGGCGTGCAGGTCAGCGTCCTGGAATGCGACGGCGCCTGGTGCCGCCTCGAAGCGCACGGCTTCCGCGGCTGGCTCCCGAGCAAGGGCCTGTGGGGCATCAAGGCCGGCGAACGGATCAAGTGACGCGGTAGTTTCCATCGCGCCGCGGCCGGACTCGGTCCGGCCATCCACGCCTTTTCCTATCCGCATCGCAAGGCGTCATGCCCGCGACAAGCGCGGGCATGACGATGGGCGAGGCTTGCCACTCTACGCCACAGTCATCCTCGGGCTTGACCCGAGGATCCATGCCGCAAATGCCTGAGCGCCGGATGGATGGACCCTCGGATCAAGTCCGAGGGTGACGGCTTTTATTGGCTGCGTTCTTGGCCTAGTCCAGGTCCAGCGCCAGCGCCGTGCGGGTCGCTTCCGGGATCATCGCCATGTGGGCGTAGTTGGCGTGGGCGACGTTGAGGATCGCCTTGGTGCCCGGCGTCTTGAAGGCCTTGGCCTGCGCTTCGGTGAAGGGGAAATGCAGGAAGTGGACCGAAGAGGTCTTGCCGCGCTCGTCGGTGCGCTCCTGGTCGCCCTCGATCGTCGCCTTCACTTCCTCGCCGTCGATGCTGAGGCTGATGACGTCCTCCACATGGCCGAGGCGATAGAGCTCGCGGTTGCGCCGGTCGGCGTCGGGGATCTCGATCATCATGGTGGCGACCAGCTCGCGGCCCTTCGGCACCAGCGGATTGTAGGCCGCCAGCTCGTCGACGATCTGCGGCTCGCCGCCGCGCTCGATGTGGAGCATCTCATGCACCTGGTGGAGCATGGTGTCGAAGCTCTCGAAGTAGAAGCAGATGAACGGCCCGACCTCGACGCGGCGGTCGCGCTTGTAGGCGGAGACGCGCGCACGGCGCTCCTTGCGCTCCTTGGCGTAGGTCGCCATGTCGATGATGTCGTCGCGGGTGATCTCGTGCTTGGCCATGTGCAACGCTTTCGTTTCCTGATGGGTGGACCCTACCGCCTTCCCCCTCGCAACGCGAATCCCTCTAGGCTCTGGCGGCTAAGCCTTATCGCTCTCGATGCCATAGGCCTTGGCGAAGATCTCGATCGGATGGGCCGAGCTTTCGATCTTCACCTCGTCGCCGGCGAGCTTCTTCATGCCCTGCACGACATGCTTGCCGGCGAGCGGGCATTCGGAGGCGACATAGGCCTTGTGCTGCTCGACCGCCGTGCGCGCGACCGGGCGGCCGACCTTGAGCGCCACGGGGAAGTTCTCCTCGCGGATTCCCCAGGAGCCGCCGTGGCCCGAGCAGCGCTCGATCACGCTGACGTCCGCCTCGGGGATGAGGCGCAGCATCTCGGCCGCCTTGTTGCCCATGTTCTGCGCGCGCGAATGGCAGGCGAAATGCAGCGTGACGCCGCCATCGACCGGCTTCAGGCCCTCGGCCAGGCCTTCCTTCTTCGCGATGTCGACGACCAGCTCGCTGATGTCCCACACCGCATCGGCCAAGCGCCGCACGTCGGCATCGTCGGGCAGCAGCAGCGGCCATTCGGATTTCAGCATCAAGGCGCAGGAGGGCGTGAGCGCCGCCACCGCGTAGCCCTTCTCGATCCAGGGCATGAAGGCCGCCGCCGTGCGCTTGGCGCCTTCGGCAACGCGCGCAAGGTCGCCGTTCTCCAACTGCGGCATGCCGCAGCAGCCGGGATAGACCACCTCGGTCTCGCAGCCGTTCTTGGCGAGCACGGCGAGCGCCGCCTCGCCGATGCTCGGGTTGTTGTAGTTCACGAAGCAGGTGGCGTAGACGGCGACCTTGCGGCCCGCGGCGGGCGCTTCGAGGTCGCGCGCCGGCTTGTGCGCCTTGGCCCGCATCGCGAAGGTCTTGCCATGGAACTTCGGCAGCTCGACGTCCTTATGGACGCCGGCCACCGCCTGCAGCACGGGGCGCGTGAGCGCGTTCTTCGCGTCCGACGCCCAGTTGGCCAGAGGGGCGACGAGGCTGGCGAGCTTGCCGTTGCGGTCGGTCTCGGTGAGCTGGGTGACGGCGAAGGGAACCTCGCCCTTCTTCTTCTCGACGGCGCGGTAGCGCAGCATCAGGTGAGGGAAGTCGAGGTTGAACGGGTGCGGCGGGACGTAGGGGCACTTCGTCATGTAGCACATGTCGCAGAGCGTGCAGGCGTCCACGACCGGCTTGAAGTCCTTGCTCTCGACGGATTCGAGCTCGCCGCTCTCGCCAGCGTCGATCAGGTCGAACAGGCGCGGGAAGCTGTCGCAGAGATTGAAGCAGCGCCGGCAGCCGTGACAGATGTCGAAGACGCGCCGCATCTCGGCGTCGAGCTTCGCTTCATCGTAAAAATCGGGATTGTTCCAATCGAGCGGGTGGCGCGTCGGCGCCTCCAGGCTTCCTTCCGCCATCGACCTGATCCTTCTTCTGCGTTCTCGCCAGCTGCGCGCCGAACGGGCGCAAACGCCGTCCGGCGCCGCGCCCGTTCCAGGAACGGGCGCGGCGAACCGAACGGTTCACGTCTGACGGATCAGATCGAGTCGAGGGCCTTCTGGAAGCGGCCGGCGTGGGACTTCTCGGCCTTGGCCAAGGTCTCGAACCAGTCGGCGATTTCCTCGAAGCCTTCTTCGCGGGCGGTCTTCGCCATGCCCGGGTACATGTCGGTGTACTCGTGCGTCTCGCCGGCGATGGCGGCGGCGAGGTTCAGCTTGGTGTCGCCGATCGGCTTGCCGGTCGCCGGGTCGCCGACGGCCTCGAGGAATTCGAGATGGCCGTGGGCATGGCCGGTCTCGCCTTCCGCCGTCGAGCGGAACACCGCCGAGACGTCGTTGAAGCCTTCCACGTCCGCCTTCTGGGCGAAGTAGAGGTAGCGACGGTTGGCCTGGGACTCGCCGGCGAAGGCTTCCTTCAGGCTGTTCTCGGTCTTGCTGCCTTTCAAGCTGGCCATGGTTCTCTCTCCTGATTGTTTGACGCGCCCTGTGACGAGATCGCGCCGGGGCAAATCTTGGGATTCTTGGAACATCGGTCGCACATTGGGTAATGCCCGGCGATGACAGGACGCGTAGATGGGTTTCCGACGGCGACCTGAATCCATTTAAGGCCCATCGGCGCACGCCGTCAACAGTTTAGAAACTATCTAAACTATGGGGGTATCCCTTGAGGAATAGGCGAAGAGACGCGCGCGCTGGCGCGCCCCGAAGCCCGGGCGGCGCTTAGTGCTTGTGGACGCGGATGACCACGTCGACGCGCTTGACCGAAGTGCCGGCCGGCGGCTCGGGCAGGCAGCTGATCGTCACCGCCGCGCCTTCGATGTCCTGCAGCTGGCAGGAGTCCTCGAAGAAGAAGTGATGGTGATCGCTCACGTTGGTGTCGAAGTAGGAGCGCCCCGCGTCGACGACGATCTCGCGCAGGATGCCCGCTTCGGTGAACTGATGCAGGGTGTTGTAGACGGTGGCGAGCGACACGCGGATGCCGGCGCCCTGCGCCTCGCCATGCAGCTGCTCGGCGGTCATGTGACAGTCGCCCGCTTCGGCCAGCAGCTTGGCGAGGGCCAGGCGCTGACGCGTCGGGCGAAGGCCCGCGTCCTTGAGGCGGTCGAGCACGCGGCTGAAAGGCCGGTCCATGCTGGTCATGTCACAGTTCCCAATCGGTCCCGGAGGCGCGTCACCAAACGGTAATCGCCTCCACAGACCCTATATAGGGCTGTGGACGGTTAACTTAAAGCCAAAAGAAACAGGGTGCTTTGCAGCGTTCTGGAACTGCTCAAAGCTCGCTGGGGCGGGACTCCGCCCCGCAACATCTTGAGCGCGCACGGCTTTCCGGCAAATCGGCCGGCCTGCCGAGAGGCCCCAGCTGGAGCGGTTCCGCTAGTCGCCGGTCTGCAGGCGCTCAACGAGCTGGCGCACCGTCGGGATGAAGCCGTTGGCGTAGAACGGGTCCGACTTGAAGCGGTAGGCGTTGTGGCCGGCGAACATGAGCTGGTCCTGCACGCGGCTGCCGTGGCTGATCGCCTGCAGCGTCTTCTGGATGCAGAAGGAGCGCGGGTCGGGCGTCTTGCCCGTGGTGCCTTCCTCGTTCTGCGCCCAGTTCGAGAAGTTGCAGGCCGACAGGCAGCCCATGCATTCGATCTGGTCGGTGCGGATCTGGCGCGCGTCGGGCAGCGTCACGAACACCAGGGTGGAGTCCGGCGTGCGCAGCGGCATGTCGTAGCCTTCGGCGACCCAGGCGCGGGCGCGCTCGGCGTCATGCGTGGTGAGGAACACCTCACGGCCGCGCGCGCCGACCGGGAAGGACGTGTCATGCTCGCCGACGGCCTCGTGCGAATAGGCCACCTGGCGGTCGCTGCGGCCGCGCAGGTCGTTGAGGAAGTCGTTCTTCACCGCCGACGAATAGAAGCCGGTCGGGCTGAACTTGTTGAGGTAGACGTCGCCCTCTTCGAGGTTCAGCAGGCGCTGCTTCCACTCGTTCGAGATCGGGCTTTCCTGGGTCAGCAGTGGGCGCGTGCCGAACTGGAAGGCGATCGGGCCGATCTCCGGGTTGTCGAGCCAATGCTCCCACTCGCGGAGGTTCCACACGCCGCCCGCCATGACGATCGGCGTGTCCGGCAGGCCCACTTCGCGCAGCAGCGCGCGCAGCTCGGCGACGCGCGGATAGGGGTTCTGCGGCACGGCGGGATCTTCGCTGTTCGACAGGCCGTTGTGGCCGCCGGCGAGCCAGGGGTCTTCGTAGACGACGCCGCCGAGCCAGTCGGAGAACTTGTGGTAGGCGCGCTTCCACAGGGCGCGGAAGGCGCGGGCCGACGACACGATGGGATAGTAGTGGACGCCGAAGCTGGAGCAGATCTCGGCCATCTTGTAGGGCATGCCGGCGCCGCAGGTGACGCCCTGGATCAGGCCCTTGGCGCCTTCGAGCACGCCTTTCAGGATGCGTTCGGAACCGCCCATCTCCCACAGGATGTTCATGTGGATCGGGCCGTTGCCGCCCGCCATGGAATGCGCGATGCGCGCCTGGGCGATGCCGCCCTGGATCGCGTAGGCGATCAGCTCTTCATGGCGCTCGCGGCGCGTGCGGCCCTTGTAGACGACGGGGATGAGGTCGCCGTTGGCGTCGTAGGAGTCGGCGTTAACGCCGGAGAAGGTGCCGACGCCGCCGGCCTTGGCCCAGGCGCCCGACGATTCGCCGTTGGACACCGCAATGCCCTTGCCGCCTTCGACGAGGGGCAGGACTTCACGTCCCGATATGAGCAACGTCTTGAGCGTCTTCACGCCGTTCTGACCTTAGACTGTGCGAAAAAATCTGGTGTGCGCGATGTTGCGCCGAAAAGTCCGGGCCCCGTCCCGGCATTTCTCAGGACCGCCACCCGGTCCGCTCCGCCTTCAACCCAAGCCTGTTCTCGTTCTGCGACGCCGGGCGCCAAGGCCAAATCACACTGGCTATATATGGACGCCCAGGCCAAATGCCAAGCCGCCGAGAAATACCTTAATAAACTAGTCGGACAAAGGCTTTTCTGAGGCCTGCGCAGGGGGTTTTGCCAGCCTTTCCAAGCGCCTAAAGGCGGCCGGCGGCCTCGCGCGCGGCCCCAGGGGAGAAGCAGGGGCCAAAAATGGAAAAGGGGAGGTTTCCCTCCCCTTTCCCGATCCGTTCGAGGCGCGCCGTGAGGCGGCCCCGCGCGAAGCGCCGTGGCGCCGCCGATTACTCGGCGGACGCGGCGGCCAGCTCTTCGCCGGTTTCCTGGTTCACGGCCTTCATCGACAGGCGGACCTTGCCGCGCTCGTCGACGCCGAGCACCTTCACCTTCACCGCATCGCCTTCGTTGATGACGTCAGTCACCTTGGCGACGCGCTTGGACGCCAGCTCGCTGATGTGGACGAGGCCGTCCTTCGAGCCGAGGAAGTTCACGAAGGCGCCGAAGTCGACGACCTTCACGACCTTGCCCGTGTAGACGACGCCGATCTCCGGCTCCGCGACGATGCCCTTGATCCAGGCGATCGCCTTGTCGGCAGCTTCGCTGTCGACCGCGGCCACCTTGATGGTGCCGTCGTCTTCGATGTCGATCTTGGCGCCGGTCTGCTCGGTGATCTCGCGGATCACCTTGCCGCCCGTGCCGATGACTTCGCGGATCTTCTCCTTCGGGATCGAGAAGGTCGTGATGCGCGGCGCGTTGGACGACACGCCTTCGCGGGCGCCCGTCAGAGCCTTCGACATCTCGCCGAGGATGTGGAGACGGCCGCCCTGGGCCTGCTCCAGCGCGATCTTCATGATGTCTTCGGTGATGGACGTGATCTTGATGTCCATCTGAAGCGAGGTGACGCCCTTCTCGGTGCCGGCGACCTTGAAGTCCATGTCGCCGAGGTGATCCTCGTCGCCGAGGATGTCGGACAGCACGGCGAAGCGGTCGCCTTCCTTGATCAGGCCCATGGCGATGCCCGCCACCGGACGGATCAGCGGAACGCCCGCGTCCATCAGCGAGAGCGACGAGCCGCAGACCGTCGCCATCGACGACGAGCCGTTCGACTCGGTGATCTCGGAGACGATGCGGATCGTGTAGGGGAAGTCCGCCTTCGCGGGCAGCAGCGGACGGATGGCGCGCCAGGCGAGCTTGCCGTGGCCGACTTCGCGGCGGCCCGGGCTGCCCATGCGGCCGACTTCACCGACCGAGTACGGAGGGAAGTTGTAGTGCAGCATGAAGTGCTCGCGGTAGTCGCCGTCGAGCGCGTCGATGACCTGCTCGTCCTGGCCGGTGCCGAGGGTGGCGACAACCAGGCCCTGCGTCTCGCCGCGGGTGAACAGCGCCGAGCCGTGGGCGCGCGGCAGCACGCCGACTTCGGCGAGGATCGGACGCACGGTCTTGCCGTCGCGGCCGTCGATGCGGAG
Organism: Alphaproteobacteria bacterium; assembly: GCA_036500145.1. Lineage (GTDB taxonomy): Bacteria > Pseudomonadota > Alphaproteobacteria > SMXQ01 > SMXQ01 > CAMAVH01. The sequence continues at coordinate 21,274 of DASYCO010000002.1, forward strand.
CTTGGTGTCGAGGATGTTGTTGCGGACGACGTCCTTCTCCAGCTCCTTGAACAGCTTCTTGCCGAGATCGGCATCGAGCTCTTCCGCCTTCAGCTGCTCCAGCGCCTTGGACTTCACGTCGTCCACGGCGTTGCGGCGGCTGGTCTTGTCGACGATGGCGTAGGCCTTGCGCAGGTCCGCTTCGGCCAGCGCCTTCAGGCGGGCTTCGACGGCGGAGGTCGCGGCGGGAACCGTCGGCAGGGCGCGCGGCTCCTTGGCGGCCTTCTCGGCCAGCTCGATGATCATGTCGATCACGGGCTGGAAGCCGCGGTGGCCGAACATGACGGCGGAGAGCATCTGCTCCTCGCTCAGCTCCTTGGCCTCGGACTCGACCATCAGCACGCCGTCCTTGGTGCCGGCGACGACGAGGTCGAGGTCGGTCTCGGACATCTTGTCGAGCTGCGGGTTGAGGACGAACTCGCCGTTGATCATGCCGACGCGCGCGGCGCCGATCGGGCCCATGAAGGGCACGCCGGACAGCGTGAGCGCGGCGGAGGCGCCGATCATCGCGACGATGTCGGGATCGTTCTCCAGGTCATGCGAGATGACGGTGGTGACGACCTGCGTCTCGTTGCGGAACAGCGGGTGGAACAGCGGGCGGATCGGGCGGTCGATCAGGCGAGAGGAGAGAACTTCCTTCTCGGTCGGCCGGCCTTCGCGCTTGAAAAAGCCGCCGGGAATCTTGCCGGCGGCGAAAGCCTTCTCTTGGTAGTTGACCGTCAGCGGGAAGAAGTCGATCCCGACTTTCGGCTCTCTGGCGGCGACGGCCGTGCAGAGCACGACGGTTTCGCCGTAGGTGGCGAGGACGGCGCCGTCGGCCTGACGGGCGACGCGGCCGGTCTCCAGGGTCAGCTTGCGCCCGGCCCAGGTGATTTCTTTCTTCACGATATTAAACATGGATCTTCCTTCCAACCTTCCACGACGCACCCGCCGCCTCGGCGGGGCGCCCCGCGGGCCGAAGCCCGCGGAATCAATCGGCCGTTCGCTGAGCCCCGCTCTTTACGAGCGAAGGGGCCTCAGCGACGCAGGCCGAGACGCTGGACGACCTCGTTGTAGCGGGCGACGTTCTTGCCCTTGAGGTAGTCGAGCAGCCGGCGGCGCTTGCTGACCATGGTCAGCAGGCCACGCCGCGAATGATAGTCGTGGTTATGCGTTTTCATGTGCTCGGTCAGGTTGTTGATTCTCTCGCTGAGAATCGCGACCTGGACCTCGGGCGACCCCGTGTCGCCCTGCTGGGTGGCGTATTCGCCGATGAGCGCGGTCTTGCGCTCGGCCGTAATCGACATCGTCAATCTCCTGACGTTTAGAGGTTCAAGACTCGTACCGGGAGCAACATGCCCCGCTCGATGCGAACCAACGCGACAGGCTTGCCGTCGGCGGTCGCCAAAGCGATCGCGCCATCTGCGGGAAGCCCGGACGCTGGGGAACCGGTACGGAGAGCCTGCACGGGCTGGCCCTGTCTCATGCGGGCCGCGTCGGTGTCGCTCAAGGCCAGAGCCGGGATGTCGTCCAGCACGGTCTCGATTGGCAGCAGGGTCTCTGAAGCGGCGGCACTATGCCCGAGGGCCTCCAGCTTATCCAGGGAAATCGCCGTATTTTCGCCGAACGGGCCGACCCGCGTGCGTCGCAATTCTGCAATATAACCCAGCGTTCCCAAGGCTTTGGCGAGGTCGCGTCCGAGCGAGCGGACATACAAGCCCTTGCCGCACTCGACTTCGAACCGCGCCATATCTGGTAGGTCTTCGAGCAGCTCCAGGCGAGCCACGCTCACTTTGCGCGCGACCATCTCGACCGCCTCGCCGGCGCGCGCCAGCTTGTAGGCCCGCTCGCCGCCGATCTTGATGGCGGAAAAGGCCGGCGGCACCTGGTCGATGGAACCGAGGAAGCCCGGCAGGGCGGCGAGGATGGCGGCGCGGTCCGGCCGCGCTTCGCTCGTGCCCGTCACCTCGCCCTCGGCGTCGTCGGTGTTGCGCTCTTCGCCCCAGCGCACGGCGAAGCGGTAGACCTTCCGGCCGTCCATGGCATAGGCGACGGTCTTGGTCGCCTCGCCCACCGCGATGGGCAGGATGCCGCTGGCCAGCGGATCGAGGGTGCCGCCATGGCCGACCTTGCGGATGCCGAGCGCGCGGCGGACCTTGGCGACGACCTGGAAGGACGACAGGCCGAGCGGCTTGTCGATCACCAGCCAGCCGCTCGGACCGGGACTGTCGGCGGCCTTTTTGCTCAGGGCTTTTCGACGACGTCGTCGCCGTCTTCGTCCGGCTCGCCTTCAGCCGCCAAGTCGCGCGACACGTCCGGGCTGTGCAGGATGTCGTTGATGTAGGAAGCGTAGTCGAACGAGGTGTCGGCCGCGAACGTAAGGCCCGGCACGACGCGCAGCTTCACCGCCTTGGCGATCTGGCCGCGCAGGTAGGGCGCGGCGCGCTTGAGCGCCGCGACCAGGCTGTCGACGTTCTCGCCGCCGAGCCGCGTCACGTAGGCGGTGGCGTTCTTGAGGTCGGGGCTGACGCGCACCTCGGTGATGGTGACCGACACGCCCATCAGGTCCGGGTCGCGGAAATGGGCGCGGTCGATGGTGTGCACCAGGGCATGGCGCAGCTCCTCGCCGACGCGCAGCTGGCGTTGGCTCGGGCCCATATCTTCCGGACCGCCGGAGTCACGGTGTTTCATGCGGCTCTCCCGCTGTTCTCGAAACCGGAAATCGCGCGGCGCTTAGAGCGTGCGCGCGACCTCCTCGATCTCGAAGCACTCGATGACGTCGCCGGCCTGGATGTCCGTGTAGTTCTCGAAGGCCATGCCGCACTCGTAGCCTTCCTTGACCTCGCGCACTTCGTCCTTGAAGCGGCGCAGGGTCTTGAGGGTGCCCTCGTGGATGACGACGTTGTCGCGCAGCAGGCGGACCTTGGCGCCGCGCTTGACGGTGCCTTCGGTGACCATGCAGCCGGCGACCTTGCCGGTCTTCGTGATGTTGAAGATCTCGCGGATCGTCGCGTTGCCGAGGAAGTTCTCCCGGCGCGTCGGCGACAGCATGCCGGACAGGCCCGCTTTGATGTCGTTCGTCAGGTCGTAGATGATCGAGTAGTAGCGGATCTCGAGGCCGTCGCGCTTGGCGAGGTCGCGCGCCTGCGGATTGGCGCGGACGTTGAAGCCGATGATCACCGCGTTCGACGCGCGCGCGAGCGTGACGTCGGACTCGTTGATGCCGCCGACCGCCGAGTGGAGGATGCGCACCGCGACTTCGTCGGTGTTGAGCTTCTCCAGGCTGCCGACGATGGCTTCGACCGAGCCCTGCACGTCGCCTTTGATGACGACGAACAGTTCCTTGGCGGTGCCGGCGGCGATCGCCGACAGCATCTGCTCGACCGTGCCGCGTGCGCCCGCCGAGGTGCGGACGTCGCGCGCGCGGCGCTGGCGGAATTCGGTGACTTCGCGGGCGCGCTGCTCGCTGTCGACGACGGAGAAGTCGTCGCCGGCGGACGGCGTGCCGTTGAGGCCGAGCACTTCCACGGGCATCGCGGGGCCGGCGTCCTTCACCTTCTTGCCGTGGTCGTCGATCAGGGCGCGCACGCGGCCCCATTCGGCGCCCGCGACGAAGATGTCGCCGTTCTTGAGCGTGCCGCGCTGGACCAGCACGGTGGCGACCGAGCCGCGGCCGCGCTCCATCTTGGCCTCGATGACGACGCCTTCGGCGGCGCGTTCCGGATTGGCCTTCAGTTCGAGCACTTCGGCCTGCAGCAGGATGGCCTCTTCGAGCTTTTCGAGGCCCTGGCCGGTCTTGGCGGAGACCTCGATGGCCATCACTTCGCCGCCCATGTCTTCGACGACGATCTCGTGCTGCAGCAGCTCCTGGCGCACGCGGGCGCCGTTGGCGTCCGGCTTGTCGATCTTGTTGATGGCGACCACGATCGGCACGCCGGCCGCCTTGGCATGGTGAATGGCCTCGATGGTCTGCGGCATGATGCCGTCGTCGGCGGCGACGACGAGCACGACGATGTCGGTCGCCTGGGCGCCGCGGGCGCGCATGGCCGTGAAGGCCTCGTGGCCCGGCGTGTCGAGGAAGGTGATCGCGGCGCCCGACTTCATGTGCACCTGGTAGGCGCCGATGTGCTGGGTGATGCCGCCGGCTTCATGCGCCGCGACGTCGGTCTTGCGCAGGGCGTCGAGCAGCGAGGTCTTGCCGTGGTCGACGTGGCCCATGACGGTGACGACCGGCGGGCGGGCCTGCAGGTTCACGTCCTCGTCGACTTCGCCCTTGAGGCCCTGTTCGACGTCGGCGGCGCTGACGCGCTTGGCCTTGTGGCCGAACTCGGCCACCACCAGCTCGGCGGTGTCGGCGTCGATGCTCTGGTTGATCGTCGCCATGACGCCCATGCGCATGAGCGCCTTGATGACGTCGGTCGAGCGCGAGGCCATGCGGTTCGACAGTTCCTGCACGGTGATGACCTCGGGGATCACCACTTCGCGGACGAACTTGACCGTCTCGGTCTGGTTGCCCTGCTGCAGGCGCTTCTCGCGCTCGCGGGCGCGGCGCACGGACGCGAGGCTGCGCATGCGGTCGCCGGCGGTGTCGTCGAGCGCGCGGCTGATGGTGAGCTTGCCGCGGTTGCGGTCGGCGGTGGCGCCCTTCGCGGGCGTCAGGCCCGGGCGGCGCGGCGCCGGCTTGGCGCCGGGGCCGACGCGCTTCTTGCCTTCCTCGTCCTCTTCCTCGACCGCGACGCTCTTGACCGACGGCAGGACGGCGAGCTTAGGCTTCGCGGCATCGCCGGCAGCCGGCGCAGCGCCGGCAGCGGGCGCGGCAGGCTTGGCTTCGACGGCGGGCGCCGGCGGCGGGTTGGCGCTGCGGAAGGCGGCTTCGGCCTTCTCGCGCGCCTCGTTGGCGGCATCTTCGATCTTGCGGCGGGCGTCTTCCTCGGCCTTCAGGCGGGCGTTCTCTTCCGCTTCGCGGCGCGCGATCTCGGCGGCGCTCAGGGCGCCCTGCAGCGCGCGGGCGCGGCTGGCGCGCTCGTCCTGCGTCAGCGTGCGGCCGCTGGTCGTCGTGCGCGGCGCTTCAGGCTCGCGCTCGCGGACAGGCGCCGGCGCGGGCGCCGGGGTCGCGGCGATCTCCGCCTCGGCAGCGGCGGCCATTTCCTTCAGGCCGGGCTTCACCTCGGCCATGTTGCCGCCTTCGCCCGGCGCGTAGGTGCGTTTCTTGCGCACTTCGACGGTCACCGCCTTGGTGCGGCCGTGCGAGAAGCTCTGACGGATCTGGCCGGTCTCGACGGTCTTCTTCAGCTCGAGCTTTCCCGGCCGCGACAGCGTCAGCGGCTTCTTCCCATCGTCCTTGGTGGCTTCCGTCATGCTCTTCAGACTTTCCTAACAATCATCGCAATCTTTGAAACGTCACGCCGCCTGCGAACCGCGTCGTAGCGCGCCGAGCTTGTCGGCGGTCGTCAATATCTCGCGGGCGAGACGCCCGTCCTTCAAGGCCGCATGGACCATGGCGCCGGCGCCCAGCGCCGCGCCGATCTCGGCCGAATTCAACGCGTCGATCAGCGGCAGGTCGGGCGCCAGGGCGCGGATCTTCTCGCGGCCGTCGCGCGCGCCGTCGCTGGCGGCGATCAGCACCGACACCTTGCCGGCGCGCAGCGCGCTGCGCACCTGCTCGTAGCCGGCGACCATCAGGCCGGCGCGGCGCGCCAGGCCCATCAGGTTGCCGCAGCGGATCGACAGCAGGGCCTCCAGACGGTCGGCGAGGTCGGCCGGCACGGTGACCTTCTCGCGCGCGGCGCGGCTGAACAGCGGCGCCAGGCGCGCGCCTTGCAGCACGTCGCGGTTGGCGGAGAGCCACAGGCCGCGGCCGGGCAGCTTGCCTTCGAGGTCGGGCACGACGACGCCGTCGGGCGAGATGACGAAGCGGACCATGGTCTCGCGGTCGGCAGTTTCGCCGTCGGCGATGTTGCGGCGCGGCTTGGGCGCGCGCTCGGGCGCGGCCTCGCCTTCGCCGACCGGGCGCAGGTTCTCGTCCGCCGCACCTTCCGGCGCGGCGGCTGCCGGCGCTTTCGCATCCGGCTTTTTCGTCTTGATCGCGGGCCCCGTCATGGTTGCCTCGCGCCCGGTGCTACATCAAGCCTGCCCGGTGGGCGTGCCGGCTTCGTCGGAAGCGGCAGGCTCGTCGGCAAACCAGTGGGCGCGCGCCGCCATGATGACGGCGTTGGCATCGTCGTTGGAGAGCTTGCGCTCGACGATCTCGATCAGTTCGTCGCTGGCGAGGTCGGCGAGGTCGTCGAGCGTCTTCACGCCCTTCTCGCCGAGCTTCACCAGGTCGCCCGGCGTCAGCAGCTCGATCTCGGTCAGGGCCTCGTCGACGCCCAGCTCCTTGTGGCGCGCCGTGAGCTTCTCTTCCTGCTCGGCGAGGAAGGTCTGCGCGCGGTTGCGCAGCTCGGTGGCGATGTCCTCGTCGAAGCCTTCGATGTTCGCCAGGTCTTCGACCGGCACGAAGGCGACTTCCTCGACGGAGGAGAAGCCTTCGGTCACCAGCAGGTGGGCGATGACGTCGTCGACGTCAAGGGCGTCGATGAACATCTGCGAGCGCGAATGGAACTCCGCCTGGCGGCGCTCCGATTCCTGCGCTTCGGTCAGGATCGCGATGTCCCAGCCGGTGAGCTGCGAGGCGAGGCGCACGTTCTGGCCGCGGCGGCCGATGGCGAGCGAGAGCTGGTCGTCGGGCACCACCACTTCGATGCGGTGCTGCTCCTCGTCGAGCACGACCTTGGTGACTTCGGCGGGCGCCAGGGCGTTCACGACGAAGGTCGCCGGGTCGAGCGACCACTGGATGATGTCGATCTTCTCGCCCTGCAGCTCCTGCACGACGGCCTGCACGCGCGAGCCGCGCATGCCGACGCAGGCGCCGACCGGGTCGATGCTGCTGTCGTTGGAGAGCACGGCGATCTTGGCGCGGCTGCCCGGGTCGCGGGCGACCGACTTGATCTCGATGATGCCGTCGTAGATTTCCGGCACTTCCTGGGCGAACAGCTTCGCCATGAATTCCGGGCGGGTGCGCGACAGGAAGATCTGCGGGCCGCGCGGCTCCTCGCGCACTTCGTAGATGTAGGCGCGCACGCGGTCGGACTGGCGGAGGTTCTCGCGCGGCAGGCTCTCGTCGCGGCGCAGCACGGCTTCGGCGCGGCCCAGGTCGACGGTGATGTTGCCGTACTCGACGCGCTTGACGAGGCCGTTGATGACCTCGCCGACGCGGTCCTTGTACTCGCGGAACTGGCGCTGGCGCTCGGCGTCGCGCACCTTCTGCACGATGACCTGCTTGGCGGTCTGCGCGGCGATGCGGCCGAAGTCGATCGGCGGCAGCGTCTCGACGATGAAGTCGCCGACCTTGCCGTCGGGCTTCTTGCGCAGGCCGTTCTTCAGGTCGATCTGCGTCGCCTCGTTCTCGACCGTCTCGACGATCTCGGTGTACTTGGCCAGCGTGATCTCGCCGGTCTTGCGGTTGATGTCGGCGCGAATGTCGTGCTCGTGCCCGTACTTCGAGCGGCCGGCCTTCTGGATGGCCTGCTCCATCGCCACGAGGACTTCCTCGCGGTCGATGCTCTTCTCGCGGGCGACGGTGTCGGCCGTCTGGATCAGGTCGGGACGGGCTAGGCCCAGTGTCGTGTCGATCGCCATGACGTCGTGTTACCCTTTAGATGCGCTTGCCGCTTTGCGCGGCTTCGATGAGATCGTCTGTCAGCATGAGCTTGGCGCGCGAGATGGCGGCGAGCGGCACGGCCGCGTCGGCGCCATCGTCGAGACGCAATTTCACTTCGTCGCCGGCGAGGCCCAGCAGGCGCCCGCGGAACCGCTTGCGGCCATCGACCGGCTGCGTCGTCTCGATGCGCGCCTCGAAGCCGGCCCAGCGCTCGTAGTCGGACGGCTTGACCAGCGGACGGTCGATGCCCGGCGAGCTGACCTCCAGGCTATAGGCCGCGGAGATCGGGTCTTCCACGTCGAGCAGCGCCGAGACGGCGTGGCTGATGTCGGCGCAGTCGTCGACGGTCATGTTCTCGCCGTCCTTGCGTTCGGCCATGATCTGCAGGGTCAGGCGCGAAGCGCCCGACAGCTGCACGCGCACGACATCGTAGCCCATGCCCGTCAGGGCCGGCTCGATCATCGTCGCGATGCGCTCTGCGATATCCATGCGTCTCGGCTGCTCGTGCTGTCTCGTCTCAGGCCCGGTGGCCTTCGCTCGTCGTCTGTCTCATGTGCGGGAGTCCGCGCGCCGAACTCTGCGGCGCGCGTCCCCGAAACTTTGCCGTCCGCTCCGTCCTGACTCGCGACGTGGCGGCGCCGGCACCCGTTAAGGGATCATGCCTTCGTTCTCGGTCATGCGAGCGACTCCGCCGAAAAAGGCAGGCGGAAAACGAAAAGTGGGCCGCCGGCCCACCCGCTACGAACTCGACCGATGTGAAGGAGACCTTGTATCAAGGCCAGGGAAATATAGCCGGCATGGCTTTTTATTCAAGTAATTACGCCCGTGGAGAGTGGGCGGGGCTCAGCTCTTCCGCAGCAAGCCATTGAAATTGATGGATTTTCTCGATAAGCGCGGCGTTTTGGGCAAAACCCGCCGCCCCTTGCGCGGGGCGGCCTGTCAGCGGGGCCGCCGCCGCCAGGTCATGAAGGCCGGGGCGGCACCCGCCAACCCCTTGGTTTCATAGCGTGTTTTCGGAGAATCGGCAGGTCGCTGGCGCCAGTCGGCGGGGCGCCGGGCGGTCCAGCGGAAGGCCGGATGGTCGGTCATCTCCACCAGCATCCACTGCAGGTAGCCCGGATCGTCGGTCGCCAGGCGCAGCTCCGCCCCGTCCTGCAGCACGCGGGCGAGCTGGTCGAGGTTGGCGCGCGACACGAAGCGGCGCTTGTGGTGGCGCGCCTTGGGCCAGGGGTCGGGAAACAGCACGAAGGCGCGCGCGATGCTCGCCTCGGGCAGCGCCGCGATCAGCAGGCGGGCGTCGTCCATCAGGAGGCGGACGTTGGCGGCGCGCGACGGCTCTTCGTCGATCGCGCGCAGCAGCGCCGCCATGCCGTTGATGAAGGGCTCGCAGCCGATCAGGCCGGCATGGGGATGGGCGGCGGCCTGCGCCAGCAGATGCTCGCCGCCGCCGAAGCCGACTTCGAGCCAGGCTTCCGTGACGGGCGCTGCGAACAGGGAGACCGGATCGAGCGACGCCGGCTCGGCGGGCAGCGTCACGCCGATGCGCGGCAGCCAGGCGTCGATGGCCGACTGGCGCGCCGCCTTGAGCGGGCGGCCGAGGCGGCGGCCGTAGAGGCGGCCGATGTCGGTGCGCTCGTCGGGACCGGACTTGCCGGCGGGGAAATCTTTGGACATGGGTCTCAGGATAGACGAACGGCCGGTCGCAAGGCGACCGGCCGTCGGCAGGGGCGCGAAAGGCGAGCGTTTAGAACGCGCTCTTCAGTTCCTTCACCAGGTCGGTCTTCTCCCAGGAGAAGCCGCCCTTGGCGTCCGGCGTGCGGCCGAAATGGCCGTAGGCCGTGGTGCGCGCGTAGATCGGCTTGTTCATGCCGAGATGCTCGCGGATGCCGCGCGGGCTGAGCGACATCAGCTGCGGCAGGATCTTGGCGAGCTTCTGCTCGTCGACCTTGCCGGTGCCGAAGGTGTCGACGTAGACCGACAGCGGATAGGCGACGCCGATGGCGTAGGCGAGCTGGATCAGGCAGCGGTCGGCGAGGCCGGCGGCCACCACGTTCTTCGCCAGGTAGCGCGCGGCGTAGGCGGCCGAGCGGTCGACCTTGGTCGGGTCCTTGCCGGAGAAGGCGCCGCCGCCGTGCGGGGCCGCGCCGCCGTAGGTGTCGACGATGATCTTGCGGCCGGTCAGGCCCGCGTCGCCATCCGGCCCGCCGATCTCGAAACGGCCGGTCGGGTTGACGTGCCACTTGGTCTTCTTGGTGATCAGGCCCGCCGGGAAGACGCCCTCGACGTAGGGGCGGATCACGCCCTCGATCCGCTTCGGCGTCGCCGAATGCAGGCCGATGCGCTTCTTGTGCTGGGTCGAGACGACGATCTGCAGCACCTCGACCGGGCGGCCATCCTCGTAGCGCAGGGTGACCTGGCTCTTGGCGTCCGGCTCCAGCACGGCGCATTCGCCCGAGTGACGCACCTCGGCCAGCTTCTTCAGGATGTCGTGGCTGTATTGCAGGGTGGCCGGCATCAGGGCCGGGGTCTCGTCGCAGGCGTAGCCGAACATGATGCCCTGGTCGCCGGCGCCCTCGTCCTTCTTCTCGGTGGCGTCGACGCCCTGGGCGATGTGCGCCGACTGCGGGTGCAGGTGGCAGGCGTACTTGGCCTTGTGCCAGTGGAAGCCCTTCTGCTCGTAGCCGATATCCTTGATCGCCTGGCGGACCTTGGGCTCCAGCCCCTTCACGATCTCCTTGGTCAGCGCCTTGTTGTCGTTCGTGGAGCCGCCGGCCTTGCCGGCGCGGACTTCGCCCGCCAGCACGATGCGGTTGGTGGTCACCAGGGTCTCGCAGGCGACGCGCGCCTCCGGATCGACGCTCAGGAAGGCGTCGACCACGGTGTCGGAGATGCGGTCGGCGACCTTGTCGGGGTGGCCCTCGGAAACGCTTTCCGAGGTGAAGATGTAGTTGGAACGGCTCAAGGCGCTCATGCTCCCATGGACGGCGCGGCCCCGCGTTTTGGAGCGCCCGATGAAGTCGCAAAGCCTATAAAGATATCTTTATATGTTTCCAAGCGCGCTTTTGACGCGTTTGGTTAAGCGCGCCTGTCAGCTCTCGGAAGCGTCGGGCTCCCCGGCCATGGCGCGGACCAGGTCGAGGATCTTGCGGCGCACCCGGGCCTTGGCGATTTTTGGGAATACGGCGGCCAGCTCGATGCCTTCCTGGGTCATCAGGAAGTCCTGCATCGCCTCGTGCGGCACGTTGGAGGCGCCCGGCTCGGAGCCCTCGGCCAACCCGTCGTAGAAATAGCTGACGTTGGTCGAGAGCGCGCGGGCCATCTCCCAAAGCTTGGACGCGCTCACTCGGTTGGCGGCGCGCTCGTATTTCTGGACCTGCTGGAAGGTCAGGCCGATGGACTCGGCCAGGCGCTCCTGGCTGATGCCCAGCTCCTTGCGGCGCATGCGGATGCGCAGGCCAACGTGCCGGTCGACCGGGTTCGGCCCCTGCTCGGTCTCGTCCGACTTGTCCATTGAGCTCCCACCGAGACGTCGTCAGCGAGGTCCAACGCCAGACGCAGTCAGAAATCCACATCCGCCAATGTGTTGCGGTTCATCGGGAACGATATGCCAGGGCCAATAAGCCGGACAATAGGAGCAGAATGCCGCACCAGAGGTTCCCGATCCTGGAAAATCCTGTGTTTTCAAGCGCCGGCGGCAAGGGTGCGTCAATTACCCCCAGGTCGCCCAGGCCCAACCGGGCGCCCGGCAGGACCCGTCCGTAGGCGTCGATCACCGCGGAAACGCCGGTCGGCGTGGCCCGCACGATCGGCAGGCCTTCCTCGATCGCGCGATAGCTGGCGAGGTTCAGGTGCTGCAGCGGACCGGACCCCTGGCCGAACCAGGCGTCGTTGGACGGATTGACGATCCAGGCGGGCCGGTGGCCGGCCAGGGCCGCGCCGGCGCGGGTCACGCCCGGGAACAGGGCCTCGTAGCAGATCAGCACCTGCACCGCCGGCACGCCCCAGGGCGCGATGGGTTGCGAGGGCGGTCCCGCGGTGAAGTCGTCGGGCATATGCACCAGGCTGCGGAATCCCACCTTGGTGGCGAGGTCGGCGGCCGGCATGTACTCGCCGAACGGCACCAGGTGGTGCTTGTCGTAGACGCCGGTGACCCGCAGCGCCTGCGCCTCCCGCCGGAAGGCCACCAGGGTGTTGAAATAGCGCTGGGCGCCGCCGGGCCCGGCCTCGACGCGATTGGCGCCCATCAAAAGCGTCTGGCCCGGGATCAGGGCGTCGCGCAGCGCCGTCGCATAGGGCGAACC
>DASYCO010000003.1:0-8904 GCA_036500145.1 Alphaproteobacteria bacterium
TGAACGCAGGACTCGTTTTCGCGCTGGTCTGCGCGGTACTGGCAATCGCTTACGGCGTCTGGCAGAGCCAGGTGATCCTGCGCCTGCCGGAAGGCAACGAGCGCATGCGCGAGATCTCGGCCGCGGTGCGCGAGGGCGCGATCGCCTACCTCTGGCGGCAGTACAAGACCATCGCCATGGTCGGCGTGATCCTGTTCCTGGTGATCGGCTTCATTCCCGCGCTCGGCTGGGCCACCGCCTGGGGCTTCATGATCGGCGCGCTGCTGTCCGGCCTGTGCGGCGTGATCGGCATGAACATCTCGGTGCGCGCCAACGTACGCACCGCCGAAGCCGCCCGCAGCGGCCTCAACGAGGCGCTGCAGGTTGCGTTCAACGGCGGCGCCATCACCGGCATGCTGGTGGTCGGCCTGGGCCTGCTCGGCGTCGCCGGCTACTTCGCATTGCTGTACGCCAACGCGATCAACAAGAACGACCTCGCCCACATCCTGCATCCGCTGGTCGGCCTGGCCTTCGGCGCCTCGCTGATCTCGATCTTCGCGCGACTCGGCGGCGGCATCTTCACCAAGGGCGCCGACGTCGGCGCCGACCTGGTCGGCAAGGTCGAAGCCGGCATCCCGGAAGACGATCCGCGCAACCCGGCCGTCATCGCCGACAACGTCGGCGACAACGTCGGCGACTGCGCCGGCATGGCCGCCGACTTGTTCGAGACCTACGCGGTCACCATCGTCGCCACCATGCTGCTCGGCGCCATCTTCTTCACCGGCGCGACGCAGGCGACCATGATGATGCTGCCGCTGGTGATCGCCGGCCTCGGCATCATCGGCTCGATCCTCGGCACGTTCTTCGTGCGCCTCGGCGCGTCGAACAACATCATGAACGCCCTCTACAAGGGCTTCGTCGCCAGCGCCGTGATCTCGGCCATCCTGGTCGCCGCGGCGGTCCACTACTGGATTGGCTTCGACGCCCAGTTCACCGTGTCGGGCAAGGCCTTCACCGGCTTGAGCATCGTCTACGCGGCGGTGATCGGCCTGGTCGTCACCGGCCTCTTGGTGTTCATCACCGAGTACTACACCGGCACGGGCCGCGGCCCGGTCGTCAGCGTCGCCAAGGCGGCGGAGACGGGCCATGGCACCAACATCATCCAGGGCCTTGCGGTCTCGATGGAATCGACGGCGCTGCCGGCGATCGTCATCTGCGGCGGCATCCTGGGCTCCTACCTGGTGGCCGGCCTGTTCGGCGTCGCCGTCGCCGCGACCGCCATGCTGGCGCTTGCCGGCATGGTCGTGGCGCTTGACGCCTACGGCCCGGTGACGGACAACGCCGGCGGCATCGCCGAGATGGCGCAGCTGCCGCCGGAAGTCCGCAAGGTGACCGACGCGCTCGACGCGGTCGGCAACACCACCAAGGCCGTGACCAAGGGCTACGCCATCGGCTCGGCCGCGCTGGCCGCCGTGGTGCTGTTCGCCGCCTACACGGAAGACCTGACCCACTACTTCCCGAACTTGCAGGTCACGTTCCGCCTGCAGGATCCGTTCGTGGTGATCGGCCTGCTGTTCGGCGGCATGCTGCCTTACCTCTTCGGCTCGATGGGCATGCGCGCCGTCGGCCGGGCCGCCGGCTCGGTCGTCGTCGAAGTGCGCCGTCAGTTCAAGGAGATCCCGGGCATCATGGAAGGCACCGGCAAGCCCGAGTACGGCAAGGCCGTCGACATGCTGACCAAGGCGGCGATCCGCGAGATGATCGTTCCCTCGCTGCTGCCGATCCTGGCGCCCATCGTGCTCTACTTCGTGATCAAGGCGATCGCGGGCCAGTCCTCGGCCTTCACGTCGCTCGGCGCGATGCTGCTCGGCGTGATCGTCACCGGCCTGTTCCTCGCCATCTCGATGACTTCGGGCGGCGGCGCATGGGACAACGCCAAGAAGTACATCGAGGACGGCCATTTCGGCGGCAAGGGCTCCGAAGCCCACAAGGCGGCGGTGACCGGCGACACGGTCGGCGATCCGTACAAGGACACCGCCGGCCCGGCCATCAACCCGATGATCAAGATCGTCAACATCGTGGCGCTGCTGCTGCTCGCCCTCGCTGCCTGATCTTGAGACGGCTTCGGGCTTCGGCCCGATAGCGAAAGAGCCGCGCGACATCGTCGCGCGGCTCTTTTCGTTTCTGGGCCAGGCCGTGTCCGGCCAACCCGAAGGCGGGGAGGGCTAGAAGCCGCCGCCCGGAATGCCGCCGCCGCCGGGGCCGGTCGGGCCGCTCGGGCCGCCCATGCCGGGCACGGCCGGCGACTTGCCGAGGTTGGAGAAGAGCTGGTTGAACAGGTTGACGTCACGGCCGACGGTCGGCGTCGTGCGCGACACCATCTGGACGTCCTGGCTGTTGTCCAGGTTGAGGTTCTTGACCTCGGCGACGCGGTTGTCGGCGTCGAAGGTGATGGCGACGACTTTGCGGTCGAGCACCTCGGTCGGGAAGAAGGCGAAGTCCTGGGTGGTCTGGCCGACGTAGTACCAGACCTTGTCGTTGAAGGTGCCGACTGACGACGGCGAGCCGATGGCGGCGATCACGTCTTCCTTGCTGGAGCCAGGCTGAACCTCGGCAAGCTTGTCGGGCTTGGGGACGTTGCCGCGCGCGGCGATGTCGCGCGAGCAGGCGGCGGTCCCGAGAAGCGCCATCATGGCCGAGCAGAGCAGTAGATTTTTCAAAGTCTTAGACATATAACCTCGCAGGCCGCATGAACCCTTGCGGGTTGACGAATGGCGGCGGAATCGCCATCTTGCGCGGCATGGCGCAGACAGTTGCACCGGCCTTGGCCGCCTGTCAATCGCGCCTTGTTCTCATCAGCCCCGGCTTGGCCGGCCAACCGGGACGTTCCGTCACCCATGATGCTTCGCAATCTCTTCCGCCGCTCCGGCACCGATGCCGCCGCGGCCCTCTACAGCCGCCTCGTCGCCCAGGCGCGCCAGCCGGGATTCTACACTGTCTGCGCCGTGCCGGACACGGTGCAGGGGCGCTTCGAGATGATCGCCTTGCACGCCTTCCTCGTCATGCGCCGGCTCAAGACGGGCGGCGCGGCGGGCCGGCTGTCGCAGGATCTCTTCGACCTGATGTTCGCCGACATGGACCGCAACCTGCGCGAACTGGGCACCGGCGACCTGGCCGTCGGCAAGCGCATCAAGAAGCTGGCCAAGGCCTTCTATGGCCGCGTCGGCGCCTATGAGGAGGGCCTCGACGGCTCGGCGGGAACGCTGGAATCGGCATTGGCCCGCAACGCCTATGAAGCCGCCGACGGAGAAACGGACGTCGTGAAAGAAGCCGTGCCGGCCATTGCCGTGGCAGCCCTGGCCGCCTATGTGCGCCAAGCCGACGGCCTGCTGACGGCGCAGCCAGTGACGGCGCTCTCCGCCGGCGACGTGCAGTTCCCGCTGGCGCCCGCCGCCGTCTGAGGAGATCGCCATGTCGTCCGTTTCGCCGGGCCTGCCACAGCCTGAATTCTCCCGCCGCATTCCCGTCCATCGCGGCGTCGAGCCCGTGCAGAATTTCCGCATCGAGGCCAACGACCGTGAGCGTGCGGCGCTGGCCAAGCGCTTCGACCTGGTCGCCATCGACGCCTTCACGGCGGAGGGGACCGTCACGACCCTCGGCCATGGCCGCCGGGCGGTGCTGAAGGGTCGGATCGCGGCGCGCGTGGTGCAGCGCTGCGTCGTCACCCTCGACCCGGTGGCGGCCGACGTCGCCGAGGAGTTCAGCCTGGAATATGCCGACGACGCGACCACGGCGGCGGCGGTGAAGGAACTCGAGCTGGACCCCGAGGCGCCCGACGCGCCGGACCCGCTGGAGGACGAGGCGATCGACGTGGGCGAGGCGGTGGCCGAGCATCTCGCCCTGTCCCTGGACCCTTACCCGCGCGCCCCGGGAGCCCACATCCCGGGCGTCGAGGCCGAGGAAGAGCCGGAATCCGCCGCTCCGCCGGAGAAGAATTCGCCTTTCAAGGCCTTGGCGGGACTGGTAAGAAAAGGCGGCAAATGAACCGTGCCGCTTGCCTCTTACGGTCTTTTTGAGTAATTAGACTGGCTTTTTCGCCGGCAGCGACGGCTGGCCCCGCAGGAAATGTGGCGGGGCGCCTCGGTCGGCGGCACCATCCGAAGCATCGAGACGCGGATTTCCGAGCACCGGGGCCGGTAGACGGACCCCACGAACCATACGATCGGCGGCGACGCGGGTCGTTCCATAGCGGTTGAAAAGAGACGTATCATGGCTGTTCCCAAGGCAAAAACCTCCAAGTCGCGCATCGGCATGCGCCGCTCGCACCACGCGCTCAAGACGACCGCGCATGTCGAGTGCAAGAACTGCGGCGAAGTCACGCGTCCGCATCACGTCTGCGCATCCTGCGGCCATTACGACGGCCGCGAGGTCGTCGCGACCAAGAGCCGCGCCTAATCTGACCGCCGATCCGATCCAAACGAGGGCGAGGCTTTGGCCGAGCGCTTGATGATCGCGATCGACGCCATGGGGGGCGAGAAAGCCCCCGACATGGTCGTCCAGGGCATCGAGATCGCCCACCGGCGCCATCCCGAGGCGCAGTTCCTGCTGTTCGGCGACCGCGCCAAGCTCGAGCCTCTGCTCGCGCGCCACAAGGCGGTCGCCGAGATCTGCCAGATCCGCCACACCGACGTGGCGGTCTCCGACCATGACAAGCCGTCTGTCGCGCTGCGCAGCGCGAAGCAGTCGAGCATGCGGCTGGCGATCGAGGCCGTCGCCTCCGGCGACGCCGCCGGCGTCGTCTCCGCCGGCAACACCGGCGCGCTGATGGCGATGTCCAAGGTCGTGCTCAAGACCTTGCCGGGCATCGACCGGCCCGCCATCGCCTCCATCGTGCCGACGCAGCGCGGCGAGAGCGTCATGCTGGACCTCGGCGCCAACATCTCCTGCGACGCCAACAACCTCGCGCAGTTCGCCATCCTCGGCGAAGTCTTCGCGCGCACCGTGTTCGGCATGGTCAAGCCGCGCATCGCGCTGCTGAACGTCGGCGAGGAAGACCTCAAGGGCCACGAAGTCCTGCGCGACGCGGCGGCCCTGCTGCGCGCGAGCAGCCTGCCGATCCACTTCGAGGGCTTCGTCGAAGGCGACGACGTCTGGGCGGGCGCGGTCGACGTCGTGGTCACCGACGGCTTCACCGGCAACGTCGCTCTCAAGACGGCCGAAGGCCTGGCGCGCCTCTACAGCAATTTCCTCCGCGCGGCCTTCCGCAGTTCGCTGCTCGCCATGCTCGGCTACCTGCTGGCGCGGCCGGCCCTGAACAAGCTGCGCGCGCGGCTCGATCCGCGCCGCTACAACGGCGCCATGTTCCTCGGCCTCAACGGCATCGCGGTGAAGAGCCACGGCAGCACCGACGCGTTCGGATTCGCGAATGCCGTCGGCGTCGCCATCGACCTGGCGGCCGGCGGCTTCAACGCCAAGATCCTCCACGAGCTGCAGGCGCTCAATCAGGCTGCGCCCGCCAATCCCTCCCAGGCAGGCGTCGCTCCGGCAGCCCAACAGACAACGGTTTCGTAGATGCTCACGCGTGCTTATGTGGCTGGTTGCGGCTCTTACCTGCCGAGCCGCGTCGTCACCAACGAGGAGCTGGCCCAGCGCGTCGAGACGTCGGACCAATGGATCGTCGAGCGCACCGGCATCCGCCAGCGCCATGTGGCGGCGGACGGCGAGATGACCTCCGACCTCGCCATCGCCGCAGCGCGCCAGGCGCTGGCCAAGGCCGGCGAGAGCGCGGAGAACGTCGACCTCATCATCCTGGCCACGGCCAGCCCGGACAACACGTTCCCCGCCACGGCGGTGAAGGTGCAGGCGGCCCTCGGCGCGAACAAGGCGGTCGCCTTCGACGTGCAGGCGGTCTGCTCGGGCTTCGTCTACGGCCTGGCGGTCGCCAACAACTTCATCACCCTCGGCCAGGCCAGGACCGCGCTGGTCATCGGCGCCGAGACCTTCTCGCGCCTGCTCGACTGGGAAGACCGCACGACTTGCGTGCTGTTCGGCGACGGCGCCGGCGCCGTGGTCCTGAAGGCCGGCGAGGGGCAGGGCACGAGCCAGGACCGCGGCATTCTCTCGACCCACCTGCATTCCGACGGCCGCCAGCACGACATGCTCTACGCCGACGGCGGCCCGTCCTCGACGGGGACCGTCGGCAAGGTGCGCATGCAGGGACGCGAAGTGTTCCGCCACGCCGTCGTCAACATGGCGGCGGTGCTGGAAGAGGCGATGACGGCCAACGGCTTGACGGCCGCCGACATCGACTGGCTGGTGCCGCACCAGGCCAACCTGCGCATCCTCGACGCCACGGCCAAGAAGCTCGGCCTGCCGCAGGAGAAGGTCGTCATCACCGTCGACCGCCACGCCAACACCTCGGCGGCGTCGATCCCGCTGGCGCTCGCCGAAGCGGCCAACGACGGGCGCATCAAGCCCGGCCAGCTGGTCATGCTAGAGGCCATGGGCAGCGGCTTCACCTGGGCCTCGGCGGCCATCCGCTGGTAGCCTGAACGCCGCAAGCCGCGCGGTTTCGGGCGGCTTTCATAAGCGGACATTCCTAGAAAAGCGCGCATCTTGAAGATGATTCGGGCGCGACTTCAGGGAAATCTCCCATCCCTTTGATATTGACGGTTTTCTGCGCGGGCGTTAACGTCAGCGGCAGAGACCAAGGGGGAACACATGAGCGGCAATACGGTCACCCGATCCCAGTTGAGCGAAGCCGTCTATCAGGAAGTCGGCTTGTCTCGCAACGAATCGGCCGATCTGGTCGAAGCGGTGCTGGAAGAGATCAGCGGCGCCCTGATCCGTGGCGAGCCCGTCAAGATTTCGTCCTTCGGCAGCTTCTCGGTGCGCCAGAAGGGCCGCCGGGTGGGCCGCAATCCCAAGACCGGCGAGGAGGTTCCCATCCTGCCGCGCCGCGTCCTGGTCTTCCGCGCCTCCCATGTGCTGAAGAACCGCATCAACGTCGACGCGGAAAAGGCCGAGGCTGCGGCCGGCGGCGCCGTGACGCCATCGACGCCGACGCAGGGTTGATATGGCCGAAACTGCAGAACAGGCCGACGGCGCGTTTCCCGACGCGCCGCAGGCGGCAGGCGTGCTGGAGGCGCGGCGTGGCATGAAGTCGGCCGGCGCGTTCCGCACGATCAGCGAAGTGGCGACGGACCTCGACGTGCCGCAGCATGTGCTGCGCTTCTGGGAAACCAAGTTCTCGCAGATCCGCCCGCTCAAGCGCGGCGGCGGCCGGCGCTACTACCGTCCCGAAGACGTCGAGCTGCTGCGATCGATCCGCGCGCTGCTCTACGGCGACGGCTACACCATCAAGGGCGTGCAGAAGCTGCTGCGCGAAGGCGGCCTGAAGCCGGGCCGCGCCGCCGCCGAGGCGCCCGCGCCGACGCCGCGCATCGTCGAAGCGCCGAAGCCGCAGCCCGTCGCCGTGGCGTCTGCTGCGCCGTCGGCTGGCGCGTCCGCAACCGGCATGCTGCCGGGATTGGAGCCGCCGGGCTCCGGGCCGTCGCTGATGAAGACGGTGAAGGCCGTCAGCGCCTCGGGCCTCGACGAAGAGACCAAGGCGGCGCTCAAGACGCTGCTCGGCGAACTGGCTGGCCTGCGCGCTCTGCTGCGCAAGTAGCCGCCTCTAACATATTCCTGCATTGTCGCTTTTTCGTGCCGCTTCGCGGTCGTTCAGGCATTGCGGCATGGGGACGGGCAGAGTAAAGTCCGCCCCCTCCGCCGACGGCTTACAATCTCATGCCGTCGGGCGGACACGGTCGGGGCGTAGCGCAGCCTGGTAGCGCATCAGACTGGGGGTCTGAGGGTCGGAGGTTCAAATCCTCTCGTCCCGACCATTTTATCTCCCCCGCATGTTCCATCAGCGAATGCCGTTCAGTGGCCGGCGCCGCCGTAGCCGCCGGCACCGCCTGTGCCGGCGTTGCCAATGGGCTGGCCACCCTTGCCACCCGCGCCGCCGTTGTTGATCACGCCGTTGCCGCCCATGCCGCCGGTGCCGCCATTGCCGTAGAGCGCGCCGCCATTGCCGCCGGCACCCCCCACGCCACCATTGCCGCCATTGCCATAGAGCATGCCTGCCTTGCCGCCCGTGCCGCCGTTGCCACCAGCGCCGGAGGTGCCAGCCGCGCCGTTGCCGCCTACGCCGCCATTTCCGTAGAACTGGCTGCCGGCACCACCAGTGCCGCCCACGCCAGCCGCGCCATTGCCGTCCATGCCGCCGTTTCCGCCATTGCCATAGAGCTGGCCGGCCCTGCCGCCTGCGCCGCCATAGCCCGCGCTGCCATTGCTTTGCGCAAGGGCGGGCGTCGCCGCCAGGGCGAGGGCCAATCCGGCGATCAGAAACGTGCGATGTGAAGCGAACGGATGCGTCATGGCGCCCTCCTATGGTGAAGCCTCACTATAGCAGCGTCGCTCATGACGGGCTTATGACTTCGCCACCATTTTGAGGGCGGCCTTGAAGACGCGGTCGCGCTTGATCGCGATCTCGCGGCGCAGGGCGTCGCCATGGGCCAGCGGGCCTTCGACATGGGCCACGGTCCAGGGACCGCGCCCGCGCGTGAAGCGGGCGCCCTTGCCGGCGTTGTGCTGGTCGCAGCGCGCGTCCACGTCCTTGGCGATGCCGGTGTAGAGAATCCCGGCGCCGTTGCGCAGCACGTAGACGAAATAGTCGAGGTCGCTCATCGCGCGGTCGTCGTTCAATCGGGGCGCGGCTCAGTAATGCGGCGGCGGCTTGCTGTCCTGCGGCGAGCTTTCCCAGGGCGCGTCCTGCAGCCGCTGCGTCAAGGCGGCGACCTTGCGGTTGAGCAGGTCGATCTGCGAGGCCTGCTTGGCAACGATGCCCGACAGGTCCTCCGCCGTGCGTTCGGCATGGGCGAG
>DASYCO010000004.1:0-82006 GCA_036500145.1 Alphaproteobacteria bacterium
GGTCCGGTCGACAGCATCGACCAGATGATCGACATCAGCCAGGTCGAGGGCCGCGTCCGCGCCTCCAGCATCAAGAAGATCGGTGAAATCGTCGATAAGCATCCCGAGGAGGCGGTCGCGATCGTCCGCTCCTGGATGTACCAGACCGCCTGATGAGGATCTGATCCGTCATGCGCATCCTCGAGGCGGTGCCCGTGGCCGGTGCCGCCGGCGTGGCCGAGCTCGAAGGGCCGGAAGGCCAGCGCCTGCTGGCGCCGCCGAGCGTTGCCGTCGCGGGCGCCCTGATGGGCCCCGCAACCTCCGCCGTCGCGGCCGGCATGCCGGCCAACGCGCTCGCCGCGGGTGGCCCGGTCGACAGCATCGAGCAGATGATCGACATCAGCCAGGTCGAAGGCCGGGTCCGCGCCTCGAGCATCAAGAAGATCGGCGAGATCGTCGACAAGCATCCCGAGGAAGCCGTGAACATCATCCGCAACTGGATGTATCGCGAAACCTGAGTCTGAGCAGCCCAATCCGTATTTCGACAGGCAACGAGCAGACCTATGCCCACGATTGAAGATTACCGCGGACTGAACGGCCATCAGAAGGCCGCCATCATGATGCTGGCGCTGAGCGAAGAGCAGGCGACCAAGCTGTTCAACCTGATGGACGAGGAAGAGATCAAGGAGCTGTCGCAGGCCATGGCGCAGCTCGGCACGGTCAATTCCCTCGTGCTGGAGCGCCTGTTCGGCGAGTTCGTCGAGCAGCTCTCCGTCACCGGCTCGCTCGTCGGCAGCTTCGAGAGCACGGAGCGCCTGCTGCTCAAGACCATGCCGAAGGACCGCGTCGACGCCATCATGGACGAGATCCGCGGCCCCGCCGGCCGCACCATGTGGGACAAGCTCGGCAACGTGAACGAGCAGGTGCTCGCGGCCTACCTGAAGAACGAATACCCGCAGACCGTCGCCGTCGTGCTGTCGAAGATCCGGCCCGATCACGCCGCCCGCGTTCTGGGCACGCTGCCCGACTCCTTCTCGATGGAAGTCGTCATGCGCATGCTGCGCATGGAGACGGTGCAGAAGGACGTGCTCGACGGCGTGGAGAAGACGCTCCGCGCCGAGTTCATGAGCAACCTGGCGCGCACCAACCGGCGCGACCCCTACGAGATCATGGCCGAGATCTTCAACAACTTCGACCGCGGCACGGAAGCGCGCTTCATGGGCTCGCTCGAAGAGCGCAGCCACGAATCGGCCGAGAAGATCAAGGCCCTCATGTTCACCTTCGAGGACCTCGCCAAGCTCGACCCGACCGGCATCCAGACCCTGCTGCGCGGCACCGAGAAGTCGAAGCTGTCGCTCGCCCTCAAGGGCGCCTCGGAAGCCCTGCGCAACCTGTTCTTCACCAACATGTCCGAACGCGCCGGCAAGCTGCTGCGCGAGGAGATGGACGACATGGGCCCCGTGCGCCTGCGCGAAGTCGACGAGGCGCAGATGTACATGGTCATGGTCGCCAAGGAGCTGGCCGAGAAGGGCGAGATCGTCATCGCCCAGAACAAGGAAGAGGACGAGCTGGTCTACTAAGGCCGCCCCATCATGAACAGCAACGGCACCAAGTTCCTCTTCGGCACCTCCTTCGACCCGGCCAAGGTCGAGGAAGACGTTCCGCCGCCGCCGACCTTCTCCGAGGAGGAGATCGCGGCCGCGCGCGCGGAAGCGCATGCCGCCGGCCGTGACGCCGGGCGCGCCGAGATGAACGCCGCCATAGAGCGCGACGCCGCCACGGCCCTGGCCGCCATCGGCGCGCAGCTCACGGCCATCAACGGCCGCTTCGAGGAAGTCCGCGTGGCGGCCATCGCCAGCGGCGTCGAAGTCGTCGCGGCCACCGTCCGCAAGATGGTGCCCGAACTAGCGCGCCGCAACGGCCTGGCCGAGATCGAGCATCTCGTTCGCGACACCCTGCACGATCTTTACGACGAGCCGCGCGTCGTCATCCGCGCCCACGACAGCGTCATCGACCTCCTGCAGCACCGCGTCGACGGCATGGCTGCCGCCGCCGGCTTCATGGGCAAGATCGTGCTGTTCGGCGACGAGCAGTTCGCCGAAGCCGACTGCCGGGTCGAATGGGCCGACGGCGGCGCGGAGCGCAACATCGGCGAACTTTGGCGGCGCATCGACGCCGCAATCGAACGGGTGACGGACGGCAACGCCGCCCCATCGTCCGCAACCCTCGGGAACTAGGAGATACCAATGGCCGACAACGAGATCACCGAAAACGCCGCCGGTCTGCCCGCCACGCCGGACGAGGACCGCCCCCGCGCGGCGAGCGACCTTTCCGCCGTCTACGACATCCCCGTCCAGGTCTCGGCCGTGCTCGGACGCGCCAACATGCAGGTCAGCCAGCTCCTCAAGCTCGGCCGCGGCGCCGTCGTCGAGCTCGACCGCAAGGTCGGCGAGGCCGTCGACATCTACGTGAACAACCGCCTTGTCGCGCGCGGCGAAGTCGTCGTCGTCGACGAGCGGCTCGGCGTGACCATGACCGAGATCGTCAAGGCCGACCACGCCTAACCGCGCGACACCTACTTTCTGCGGCTGATCCTTCAGTCACCGAGTTTCCACCAGGAGCGACCATCATGCGGCTTATCATCATCGGTTCCTTGAACGGCCAGATCGGCGCGGCGAGCAAGATCGCCATGGCGCGCGGCGCCAAGGTCAGCATCGTCGAGGACATCGAATCCGCGCTGCAGGCCCTGCGCGCCGGCCAGGGCGCCGACGTCATCATGGCCGACATCCGGCTCGACATCCGCAAGCTGGTCGACAGCCTGGCCTCGGAACGCATCAACGTGCCCGTCGTCGCCTGCGGCCTCGGCAACGACGCCGATGCGGCCGTCTCCGCCATCAAGGCCGGCGCCAAGGAATACATCCCCCTGCCGCCGGACCCTGAGCTGATCGCCGCCGTCCTCGAGGCGGTGACCGAGGAAAGCCACGCCATCGTCCACCGCGACCCCGTCATGGCCGCGACGATCCGCCTCGCCGACCAGATCGCCCAGTCCGACGCCACCATCATGATCAACGGCGAGTCGGGCACCGGCAAGGAGCTGCTGGCGCGCCACATCCACCAGAAGTCGCGCCGCGCCAAGAACAAGTTCATCTCGGTCAACTGCGCCGCGATCCCCGAGCACCTGCTCGAATCCGAGCTGTTCGGCCATGAGAAGGGCGCCTTCACCGGCGCCGTCGCGCGCCGCATCGGCAAGTTCGAGGAAGCCAACGGCGGCACGCTGCTGCTCGACGAAATCAGCGAGATGGACCCGCGCCTGCAGGCCAAGCTGCTGCGCGTCATCCAGGAGCGCGAGGTCGACCGCGTCGGCGGCACCCAGCCGGTCAAGATCGACATCCGCCTGGTCGCCACCTCCAACCGCGACCTCGAGGAGGCCGTCCACCAGGGCCAGTTCCGCGAGGATCTGTTCTTCCGCCTCAACGTCGTCACCATCCGCGTGCCTGCCTTGCGCGAGCGCGCCCAGGACATCGAGCTGCTTGCCGAGTATTTCGTCCAGAAGTACGCCGCGCTCAACAGCGTCCCCCACCGTCCGCTGTCGGCGGCGGCGCGCGAGAAGCTGCACAGCCATGCCTGGCGCGGCAACGTGCGCGAGCTCGAGAACGCCATGCACCGCTCGGTGCTGCTCGCCGATGGCCCCGAGATCGCGCCCGACGCCATCCTGCTGTCGTTCAACGCCGGCCGCGACGCCATCGCCAGCGCCTACGCCCAGGACAGCGCCGCCATCGCCAACGGCGCCGTCGCCGGCGCCGCCGCGGTGCGCCGCTTCGTCGGCCGCACGGTGTCGGAGGTCGAACGCGACCTCATCATCGAGACGCTGCAGCACTGCCTCGGCAACCGCACGCACGCCGCCAACATCCTCGGCATCTCGATCCGCACCCTGCGCAACAAGCTCAAGCTCTACACCGAGGAAGGCGTGCCGGTGCCGCTGCCGGGCGAACAGATGGACCATGCGACGGCCTGACGGTAGCTAGACCGAAAGGCCCGCCCCATGTCCCTCCCCTCGACCGAGGTCGCATCCCCCGCCGGCGGCAACGCCTCCGGCGGCTTCATGAACGTCGTCAACGCGCTGATGAAGCGCGGCGACATCGCTCTCGCCATCGGCGTGGTCAGCATCCTGATGGTGCTGATCCTGCCGCTGCCCAGCTGGCTGCTCGACCTCAGCCTGGCCTTGTCCTTCGCCTTCTCCGTGCTGATCCTGATGACCGTCCTGTTCATCTCGCGGCCGCTCGACTTCAGCTCCTTCCCGACCGTCCTGCTGATCGCCACCATGTTCCGCCTGGCGCTCAACCTGGCGTCGACGCGCCTGATCCTGGCCAACGGCCACACGGGCACCCACGCCGCCGGCAAGGTCATCGAGGCCTTCGGCAACTTCGTGATGAATGGCAACTTCGTCATCGGCCTGATCGTCTTCGGCATCCTGGTGATCGTGAACTTCGTCGTCATCACCAAGGGTTCCGGCCGCATCGCCGAAGTCGCGGCGCGCTTCAGCCTGGACGCCATGCCCGGCAAGCAGATGGCGATCGACGCCGACCTGTCCGCCGGGCTGATCGACGAGAACGAGGCGCGCACCCGCCGCAAGACGCTGGAAGACGAAAGCACCTTCTTCGGCGCCATGGACGGTTCCGCCAAGTTCGTGCGCGGCGACGCCATCGCCGGCCTGCTGATCACCTTCATCAACGTGATCGGCGGCATCATCATCGGCATCGCCCAGAAGAACCTCAGCTTCTCGCAGGCGAGCCACTTCTACACCGTCATGACGGTCGGCGACGGCCTCGTCACCCAGATGCCGGCGCTCATCGTCTCCACCGCCGCCGGCATGCTGGTCTCCAAGGCCGGCGTCAGCGGCACCGCCGACAAGGCCCTGTTCGCCCAGCTCGGCGGCTATCCGGCCGCCCTCGGCCTCTCGGCCAGCCTGCTCGTGCTGATGTCGCTGCTGCCCGGCATTCCCATGCTGCCCTTCCTCGGCCTCGCCAGCGGTACCGGCTACCTCGCCTGGAAGATCAGCAAGAAGCACTCCCGCGCCGCGCGCGACGTCGTCGACGCCGAGCAGCGCGCCCACGACGCCGTCCCGCTCGCCGAAGAACCGATCTCCGCCGCCCTGCAGATGGACTACATCCGCCTCGAGCTCGGCTACGGCCTGCTGCAATTGATCAACAACGAGAACGGCCAGCGCCTGACCGACCAGATCAAGGCGCTGCGCCGCCAGCTCGCCGGCGACATGGGCTTCGTGCTGCCCTCGGTGCGCATCCAGGACAACATGCAGCTGCCGGCCAACACCTACATCGTCCGCGTCAAGGAGATCGAGGCCGGCCGCGGCGACCTGCGCCCCAACATGCTGCTCGTCATGGACCCCAAGGGTGAGCGCATCTCGCTGGCCGGCGAGGAGACCGTCGAGCCGACCTTCGGGCTGCCCGCCATGTGGGTCGCCGACGGCCTGCGCGAGGAGGCTTCCTTCCGCGGCTACACGGTCGTCGACCCGGCGACCGTCGTCACCACGCACCTCACCGAGGTCGTGAAGGAACATATGTCGGAGCTGCTGTCCTACGCCGAAACGCAGAAGCTGCTCGACGAGATGGGCAAGGAGCACCAGAAGCTCGTCGCCGACCTCATCCCGTCGCAGATATCCATCTCGGGCCTGCAGCGCGTGCTGCAGAACCTGCTGTCCGAGCGCCTGTCGATCCGCGACCTGCCGACGATCCTCGAAGGCGTGTTCGAATCCTGCAGCTACACCCACAACCTGTCGTCGATCACCGAGCACGTGCGCACGCGCCTGGCGCGCCAGATCAGCGACGCTAACACCTCGATGGCCGGCTACGTGCCGATGATCACCCTGTCGCCGGAATGGGAGCAGGCCTTCGCCGAATCCCTCATCGGCACCGGCGAGGAGCGCCAGCTCTCCCTGGCGCCGAGCCGGCTGCAGGACTTCATCACCAAGCTGCGCCAGGTCTTCGAGCGCCAGGCGATGCTCGGCGAGAACCCCGTGCTGCTCACCAGCGCCAACGTGCGGCCCTACGTGCGCTCCATCGTCGAGCGCTTCCGCCCGGCGACGACGGTCATGGCGCAGACGGAAGTGCATCCCAAGGCGCGCATCAAGACCCTCGGACAGATCTGATCCACCGGACCGGACCTTAGGAACGCGATCAAATGCGGCTCAAGACCTTCACGGCAGAGAGCATGGCGACGGCGATGAAGCTGGTGCGCGACGCCTTGGGCGCCGACGCCATCATCGTGTCGAGCCACGAGACCGCCGACGGCGCTGAAGTCGTCGCCGCGACCGACGACATCGGCGCCCCCGACATGCCGTTCGACGGCCAGGCTGACGACAACCAGCCGGCCGACGCGCTCGACGCCCTGCAGGACATCCTCGACTACCATCGGGTGTCGGCATCGCTGATCGACCGGCTCTATGGCGCCGCCCGCGTGCTGGAAACCGACGATGCGGTGCTGGCCCTCGCCGGCGCGCTCGACGCCGCCTTCTCCTTCGCGCCGCTGGGCCCGGGCTTCGGCGGCGGGCGCGACCCGCGCCCCGTCATCCTCATCGGGCCGCCCGGCGCCGGCAAGACCGTCACCGCCGCCAAGCTCGCGGCGCAGGCCCGCCTGGCGCGCCGCGCGACGGCCATGATCACCACCGACACCCTGCGCACCGGCGCCGTCGAGCAGTTCGCCGGCTATGCGGCGCTTCTCGGCGTCAGCCCGCGCGTCGCCGACGGGCCGGGCGCCCTGAAGGAATCCGTCGCGGCCGCCCATGGCGTCGCGCTCAAGCTGATCGACACCACCGGCGCCAATCCGTTCGACGCCGCCGACATGGCGCGGCTGCGCGATTTCATCGCCGCCGCCGACGCCGAGCCGGTGCTCGTGCTGCCGGCCGGCATGGACGCCGACGAAGCGGCCGACACCGCCCTCGCCTTCGCCGGCCTTGGCGCCACCCGCCTCGTCGCCACTCGCCTCGACACCGCGCGCCGCCTCGGCGGCCTGCTGACGGCGGCCGACGCCGCCAACCTCCGCCTGTGCGATGTCGGCACCGGCCCACATCTCGCGGATGGACTCTGCCCGCTCAACCCGCTGGCCCTTGCCCGCGTCCTCGCCGCGGCCCCCGGCGACCGCGTCGCCACCCTGGCGAAAGCCGAACCCCTGTCCTTTGCCGAGTCGATGCCATGACCCCCTTGCACCGTCCCTTCACCGTCGTCGCCGGCAACGCCAGCAGCGCCACGACTCCTGTGGCTCCGCTGGCCAACGTCATCGCGGTCAGTTCCGGCAAAGGCGGCGTCGGCAAGACC
This sequence comes from Alphaproteobacteria bacterium, assembly GCA_036500145.1. GTDB lineage: Bacteria > Pseudomonadota > Alphaproteobacteria > SMXQ01 > SMXQ01 > CAMAVH01. The sequence continues at coordinate 7,311 of DASYCO010000004.1, forward strand.
TGGCTCTCCGTCACTCTCTGCCATGCGCTGGCGCGCGTCGGCCAGCGCGTGCTGCTGTTCGACGGCGACCTCGGCCTCGCCAACGTCGACATTCAGCTCGGCATCGCGCCGAAGCATGACCTCAGCTCCGTCATCGCCGGGCGACGCACCATGCAGGGCGCCATCTTCCGCTACGACGAAGGCGACTACGACATCCTCGCCGGCCAGTCCGGCGCCGGCGGACTCGCGACGCTGCCGCCGAACCGCCTAGTCGCGCTGCGCGACGAGCTGATGGGCTTCGCCGCCTCCTACAACTGGCTGGTCGTCGACGTCGGCGCCGGCATCGACCGCACCGTGCGCACCATGCTGAGCCGCGCCGGCATCGGCCTTGTCGTCACCACCGACGAGCCGACAGCCCTGACTGACGCCTACGCCCTGATCAAGGTCGTCAAGAGCGAACGGCCCGACGCCGACCTGCGCGCCGTCGTCAACATGGCGTCGTCGCCGCGCGATGGCGAACGCACTTACGCGACTCTGCTGCGCGCCTGCGAGAACTTCCTGAAATGCAGCGTGCCGCTCGCCGGCGTCGTGCGCAGCGACAGCAAGGTGCGCGAGGCGATCCGCCAGCAGGCGCCCCTGCTGGTGCGCCACCCCAACAGCGAAGCTGCCGCCGACGTCATGGCGCTGGCCAGCCGCCTGACTGGCCTGGTCGGCCTGCGAGGCGGTGCATGAGCGACATCGCGCCGGTCCGCGCCACGGTCGCCATCGCGACCGCCACGGCGCCTGCGACCGGCGCTGCGAGCGCCACGCCCGCGCTCGCCACCGGCCCGGGCAACGCCGTCCCGGCCGCCGTCACGCAGCTCGGCGTCGGCGCCGTCGTCAGCGGCACCGTCGTCGACCGCGGCGCACGCGGCCAAGTGACCATCCGCACCGACAACGGCACGCTCACCTTGCAGACGGCCCTGCCGCTGCGCATCGGCAGCGCCGTCACGCTGCAGATCCAGTCCCTCGGCGCCCAGAGCCAGTTCCTGATCCTCTCGGTCGACGGCCAGCCGCTCGCCGGCCAAGCCGTCGCCCTGCCGGTCACGGCCGGCAACCCGGCGCTTCTCGCGTCCGGCGGCAACGCCCAGACGCTTCCCGGGCAAGCCGCCGGCAACGCCGCAGCCAAGCCGCAAACGGCGGCCGACGCCGCCGGCCGCACCGTCGTCTCCTCCTCGACGTCCGCATCCGCGACCGCCGCCACCGGAACGGCCGCCCCCGTCCCGCCTCCGGCCTTGCGCCCCGGCGTCGTCCTGACCGGCCTGCTGACGGCTCCGCCGACGCTGACAGCTCCGCCAACCATGATGCAGCCAGCCACATTCCAGGCGGCACCACAGGCTCAGCCAAACGCCGCGCCGCTTCAGCCGCCGGCCCATGGCAGCTTCGCCGTCGGCGACAGCCTGCCCGTGCGCGTGCTTGGCCTGTCGCAGCCGCCGGCGCGCACAGGCCTCAGCATGGCGCTGCCCGACGCGCCGCTGCCGCGCGCCGTGGCGGAACTCCCCGCCACCGAAGACGCAGTGACCTTCACGGCGACCGTCGTCGCGCCCGCCGCCACGGCGGCCGACAAGGCCGCCGTCACCCTGCTGCGCACGCCCTTCGGCCTCATCAGCCTGCCGGTGCCGCCGCGCGAGCCGCCCGGCAGCCAGGTTCTTCTGGAATTGCTGCCGCCGCGCGACGCCGCGCCGCGCAGCGATCCCGCGGCCCTCGAGCTCAGCGCCGCGTCGCGCCGCCTCAGCGGCCTGACGCAGGACTGGCCCGCGCTGCGCGACGTCATCGGCGCCCTGGAGGACAGCGCGCCGGAGATCGCGCAGCAGACGCTCGCCACCTCGATCCCGCGCGTCGGCCCCAGTCTCGCGGCCGGCATGCTCTTCTTCATCGCCGCGATGCGCAGCGGCAGCCTGCGCAACTGGATCGGCGATCAGGCCGTCGACAGCCTGGAACGCGCCGACCATGGCCCTCTGCTGGCCCGCCTGGCCGACGACGTCGCCAACCTGCCGCGCCTCGCCCAGGCGCAGCCGAACGGTTGGCAGACTCTGCTGCTGCCCGTCTACGATGGGGAAAGGCTGCGTCAGGTCCGCATGTCGATGCGCCGGTCGCGCAAGGACGAGAGCGGCGAGCGCAAGGACGGCGCGCGCTTCATCATCGAGGCGGAGCTGAGCCGGCTCGGGCCGTTCCAGCTCGACGGCCTCGTGCGGCTGCCGCAGTTCGACCTCGCGGTGCGTACGCGCGACAACCTGCCGCCCGAACTGCGCGCCAACATCGCCGAGATCTTCAATGACGCGCTGCAGGCGACGCGTCTCACCGGCGCCATCGCCTTCCAGGTGGCGCGCGAAGGCCGCCCCGGCCCGTTCGAGAACTGGCAGGCCTCCGGTCTCGGCGTCACGATCTGATCGAAGGCTGTGTCAGAGCGCCGTCGGCATTGAACTGCCACGGCACATTGTCCGAAGTCCGCCGCTACTTTTCGCTTCGGCTGTAGAGCGTCAAGCCGAGTTCGTCGAGCTGCGCCTGCTGCAGCCGCTTGGACTTCTCCGCCGCGTCACGCGCGCGGCGGGCTTTCACGATGTCGAATTTCTTCAGTTCGCGGAAGGCCTCGGCGACGTCGTCGAGCGCATGGCGGATCTGGCCTTCGACTTCCGCCAGCGACTTGTTGAGGGTCTCGCGCCGGACGATCACGGCATTGGCGTAGTGGCCATAGGTGATCACGGCCTCGGCCGAAGTCGCCGCGATGCGCTGCTCGGCGGCCAGCTCCTGCTCCAGCATCGTCATCTGCTCGCGCAGGCGCGACGCCAGGCGCTCCAGCTCGGCCAGGGCCTGGCGCTTCTCGTCGAGCCGCCACTTGTTCAGCCGGATCAGCCCGTCGAGCCCGTTCATGCGGCGCCGCCTTGCAGGATGGCGGCGAGCTGGGCGTAGCCGCCCGGCAGGTCGGCGCGCTCGTTGCGCGGCTGCTTGAGGAAGCCGTCGAGCGCCGGATAGTAGCGGATCGCCTCGTCGGTCTTCGGATCGCTGCCGTGGCGGTAGGCGCCGAGGCGGATCATCTCGGCCATGTCCTCGTAGCCCGACAGCAGCTCGCGCGCACGGCTGACGAGCTTGTTCTCGTCTTCCGTGTTGCAGTTGGGCATGGCGCGCGACAGGCTGCGCAGCAGGTTGATCGCCGGATAGCGGCCGCGCTCCGCGATGGCGCGTTCCAGCACGATGTGGCCGTCGAGGATGCCGCGCACCGCGTCGGCGATCGGCTCGTTATGGTCGTCGCCGTCCACCAGAACGGTGAACAGGCCGGTGATGTTGCCCTGGCCATGCAGGCCGGGGCCGGCGCGCTCCAGCAGCTTCGGCAGCTCGGCGAAGACGGTGGGGGTGTAGCCCTTGCTGGTCGGCGGCTCGCCGGCGGACAGGCCGATCTCGCGCTGCGCCATGGCGAAGCGCGTCACGCTGTCCATCATGCAGAGCACGTCGGAGCCGAGGTCGCGGAAATACTCCGCCATCGACAGGGTCATGTAGGCCGCCTGGCGGCGCATCAGCGGCGATTCGTCGGAGGTGGCGACGACCACGACGCTGCGGGCGAGGCCGGCCTCGCCGAGCTCGTCGGTGATGAACTCCTGCACTTCGCGGCCGCGCTCGCCGATCAGGCCGATGACGCTGACGTCGGCGGCGGTGTAGCGCGCGATCATGCCGAGCAGCACGGACTTGCCGACGCCGGAACCGGCGAAGATGCCCATGCGCTGGCCACGGCAGCAGGACAGGAAAGTGTTGAGGGCGCGCACGCCGAGGTCGATCTTGCCCTGCACGCGCTGGCGCGCGTGGGCCTGCGGCGGGGCGTTCTTCAGCGGATAGACCACGTCGCCTTCCGGCAGCGGGCCCTTGCCGTCGATCGGCTCGCCCATGGCGTTGATGACGCGGCCGAGCCAGGCCTTCGTCGGGCGCACGACCGGCGCCGCGTCGATCACGTCGGCCTTGCAGCCGAGGCCGACGCCTTCAAGCGCGCCGAACGGCATGAGCAGCGCGCGGCCGTCGCGGAAGCCGACGACTTCGCAGTTCAATTGACGGTCGCCGCGCGCGGCGACTTGGCAGCGGTCGCCGACCGACAGGCGGCGCTGGACGCCGCCGACCTCGACCAGCATCCCCTGGATGGCCGTGACCCGGCCATAGAGGTTGCAGTCGGAAATCTGGTTGATGTTGGCGAGCAGGACGTTGAGCGCGTCGGGCAAGGCGGAGATCCGGTCTGTCGCGAGAGGTCTGTGGATAACTTTTGTGCCGGCCCGCGCGTCGCACCCTAGATACGGGGGTCCAGCGCGGCGTGACCCCATAATGTCGTTAACTGCTTAAAATTCGATAAAGCCGCGGCGCGAATCTTGCGCGGCCTGCGAAACGGTCACCTGCGAGAAAGGCCGATAAAATCGGCCTTTGACGAACCTTTAAGTAAAGGTTTTGTTAACTTGAACCTCCCCATAATGGCTTCTATGGTTAATACCCACTGAAGAGACTCGGGGGAGCCAGTCATGCGTGTTTTGCTGATTGAGGACGATAGCGCTACGGCGAAGAGCATCGAACTGATGCTGAAGTCGGAAGGCTTTGTGGTGGATTGCACGGATCTCGGCGAAGACGGCCTCGAGATCGGCAAGCTTTACGATTACGACCTGATGCTGCTCGACCTCATGCTCCCGGACATTGACGGGTATGAAGTTCTGCGTCGTCTGCGCGCGGCGCGCATCAACACGCCTGTCCTGATCCTCTCGGGGCTCACCGAGCCCGACAAGAAGATCAAGGGCCTCGGCTTCGGCGCCGACGACTACCTGACCAAGCCGTTCGACAAGGGCGAGCTGATCGCGCGCATCCACGCCATCATCCGCCGTTCCAAGGGCCATTCCGAATCGGTCATCCGCACCGGCCGCCTCGTCGTCAACCTCGACGCGCGCACGGTCGAAGTGGACAGCCAGCCCCTGCACCTGACGGGCAAGGAATACGGCATCCTCGAGCTGCTCTCTCTGCGCAAGGGCACCACGCTGACCAAGGAGATGTTCCTGAACCATCTCTACGGCGGCATGGACGAGCCCGAGCTGAAGATCATCGACGTCTTCATCTGCAAGCTGCGCAAGAAGCTCGCCACCGCGACCAACGGCGACAACTACATCGAGACGGTCTGGGGCCGCGGCTACGTGCTGCGCGACCCGAACGAAGACCCCCGCCTCTCGGCGACCGAGCCTGCCGCGGTCGGCACGCCCGCCTAAGGGTCTTCCGCCAAAACTAGCTCGCGACCGGAATCAGGCATTCCAGCCTGATTCCGCCTGGTGCCGGCGCGGCGGCGATTCGCCCGCCGATCTCCTGCGCCAGCAAGGCGGCATAGGCCGCCGGCGCCGTCTTCGCCGTCAAATCCTCCGGTTTCGCCTGCCCGCCCAAAGCCACCGCCATGTCGGCGGCCAGCGCCGCGCGCGCGCCCTCGGCCTCGGCCTGCCAGAGCAGGCCGCCCGGCACGGCCGTGCCGTTCACCGACAGGCGGCCGGCGCCGCCCAGGCAGTCGAGCGCCACCAAGCCCAGCAGAACCATGATCTTGCTGCCCTGGCGCGGCAGGCGGCCGCCCCCCCCTTCCGGCCAGTTCACCGTCACCCGTTCGCCGACCGGCAGGTCGAGGAGCGCGGCCCGGGCTTCGGCGACGCCAGCCTCGGCGCCCGACGGCAGCCGTCCGGATCCGAAGGCCAGGCGGAAGAACTGCAGTCTGCGCGCCGCTTCCTTGGCGCTCGTCGCCACCAGCGCCATCGCCTCGCCGCCCGGATCCTCGCCGAGTTCCGCGATCAGCTCGATCCCGTTGTTGACCGCGCTGACCGGGCTGATCAGGTCATGGCAGAGGCGGGCGTTCAGCAATTCGATGAGGCGGCCTTCGAGCGTCTGGTCCATGACATCCGCGGCCGGCGGCCGCCCCTAGGCGAATGAGGAAAAAAAGCCGCCGATTTCGGGAACTTGGCGGCAGCGCGCTAAACTGCCGCAGCCGCGCCAGAATGACAATCGCTCAAGGAAGCCAAAGCATTAAACTCTGTCGCCCGCCGACCAATTCCGCCAGCCAAGGCCGATTCCGATGAGCAGCGCCGCCGACCTGACCCCAGGCACCTATGTCCGCCACCCCGACCACCCGGAATGGGGAATCGGCCAAATTCAGTCGGCCGTCGGCATGCGTGTCACGGTCAATTTCGAGAACATGGGCAAGCAGCTGATGAACGCCGCGGTCATTAACCTTGTCGTGCTGCGCGACGACGAGATCGACGACGGCAAGATTGGTTAACGCCGATATTTACGGGGTTTTTCGTCGGTCGATCTTGACGCCTTAAGGCACATCTATAAATTGACGCAAATTCCGTCGATTTGACCATGCTTGGTCACGAGTGCTTGCATAAGCCGGGGAACGAACATGTTGAGCGGGAACACGGGGCCGACGTCGTCGGTCGCGGTGAAAGGCGCATCCTGGCGTCTGTGCCGGCTCGCCTTCGCGATGCGGCTCTCCCACTTGCCGGCTTTCTCCCATGAGCCGCGCGCATGACCGCACCTGAGCCCAAGGCCGCGAAAGCGACGAAGGCGAAGGCCAAGGGCAGCGCGCCCATTTCCCTGCCGCCGATGGAGCCGCCGCGCGTCGCCATCCGCCGCGTCGCCGACCTCGCCGACTTGCAGGGCGACCTGATGCGCGGCCTCTGCGAGCGCCTGTCGCCGTCCTACGTCACCGACGCCGCCGGCAACATCGTCTACGCCAATCCCGCCTTCGCGCAGATCGCGCGCGCGCTATTCGAGCTTTCGCCCGACGTGCAGGCGATCGACGAGACGCCGCCGATGCTGATGCGCATCGTCGAGCGGCTCTACATGGCGCGACGCCCGATCGAGACCCAGGAGACCCTCGACATCGGCGGCGCCAACCGCACCTACGCCGGGCGTCACTTCCCGATCCACGACGACGCCGGCGAGATCGTCGGGTTCGGCGGCAGCTTCACCGACGTGACGCCGCTGACCCAGGCCGCGCAGCGCGTCAGCCACATGGAAACCTGGCTGCAGGACGTCGTGCGCTCGGCCTCCGACTGGATCTGGGCCACCGACGCCAACCTCAACCTCTCCTTCGTCTCGGCGCGCATCACCGAGGTGATCGGCCTGCCGCCGCAGGCGGTCCATGGCCGCTACCTTCTGAGCCTCGGCGAATTCGGCCCGACCGAGCGCGAGACGCCGCAGGAGCTGCTGCAGCGGCGCGCGCCCTTCCGCCAAGCCCTCTTCCTGATGCCCGACGGCAGCGGCAAGCGGCGCTTCGTGCATCTCAGCGGCGTGCCGGTCTTCGACGACGCCAGCGGCAAGTTCCTCGGCTATCGCGGCACCGGCACCGACGTCACGCGCCAGCACACGGCAGAGAGCGCGGAACGCCAGACCTCCGCGCAGCTGGAAAAAGCCATGAAGGCGCTGACCGCGCGCAACGCGCAGCTCGACCTCGCGCTCGAGGACGCGCGCGCCGCCGAGCGCGCCAAGATCGAGTTCCTCGCCATGATGAGCCACGAGCTGCGCACGCCGCTCAACGCCATCATCGGCTTTTCCGACGCCGCCATGCAGCGCGTGCTCGGCCCGCTCACCGATTCCTACGTCGAATACTTCCACGACATCCACAAAGCCGGCCATCACCTGCTGGCCATCATCAGCGACATCCTCGACACGGCGAACATCGAGACGCAGACGCTCTCGATCACCGTGGCGCCCGTGCGCGCCCGCGAGCTGCTGGCCGACGCGCGCGCCCTCATCGCCATGCGCGCGAACGAGAAGAAGCTGAACATCGAGGCCGTCGAGATCGCCGACCACTGGACGGTCCTGGCGGACCGCCTGCGCACCCGCCAGATCCTCGTCAACCTGCTGAACAACGCCGTCAAGTTCACGCCCGAAGGCGGCTCCATCGGCATCGACACCCGCGAATACGGCGACGGCCGCCTGGCGCTCACCGTGTGGGACACCGGCATCGGCATCCCGGTCGCCGAGCAGGAGCGCGTGTTCGAGCGTTTCTATCAGGTCAAGAACGAGTCGAGCCGCCGCCCCGAAGGCACCGGCCTCGGCCTTAGCGTTTCGCGCCACCTGGCGCAGCTGATGGGCGGCGACCTGCAGGTCGAAAGCCGGCCGGGCCAAGGCTCGCGCTTCATCCTCACCTTGCCGCTGGCCAAGCCGGTCAAGGTCATCGACAGCTACAACCTGGCCTGATCCGGGCTTTTGGGGCCGTTTCCTGGCGGTGACTCCCGCTCAATCGCTCGTTTGAAGTGCGGGCCATCCGACCTAATATATAAGCCATGATCGACCCGTTCGGCCGCCACATCACCTATCTCCGCGTCTCCGTGACTGACCGCTGCGACTTTCGCTGCGTCTATTGCATGGCGGAGGACATGACGTTCCTGCCCAAGGCCGAGGTTCTCACGCTCGAGGAACTCGACCGCCTGTGCAGCGCCTTCGTGCGCCATGGCGTCCGCAAGCTGCGCCTGACCGGCGGCGAGCCGCTGGTGCGCAAGAACATCATGACCCTGGTCGATTCGCTTGGCCGCCACCTCAAGACCGGCGCGCTCGACGAACTCACCTTGACGACCAACGGCTCGCAGCTCGCCAAGCATGCCGAAGGACTGGCCCGCGCCGGCGTCAAGCGCGTCAACGTCTCCGTCGATTCGCTCGACCCGGAGCGCTTCCGCCGCATCACGCGCCTGGGCGACCTCGGCGCCGTCATGGAAGGACTCCGCGCCGCCAAGGATGCCGGCCTCAAGGTCAAGATCAACGCCGTGGCGCTGCGCGGCGTGAACGAGGACGAATACGACGAGATGATCGCCTGGTGCGGCCGCGAGGGCTTCACCCTGACCTTGATCGAGACCATGCCGCTCGGCGAGATCGACCAGGACCGCACCGACCAGTACCTGCCGCTGTCGCTCGTGCGCACGCGCCTGCAGCGCCGCTGGACGCTCGACGAAAGCGACTACCGCACCGGCGGCCCCGCGCGCTACGCGCGCGTCGCCGAGACCGGCGGCCTCATCGGCTTCATCACGCCGCTGACCCACAACTTCTGCGAATCCTGCAACCGCGTGCGGCTCACCTGCACCGGCACGCTCTACATGTGCCTCGGCCAGGACGACGCCGCCGACCTGCGTGCGCCATTGCGCGCCGGCGCGAGCGACACGATGCTGGACGCGGCGATCCACGAGGCCATCGCGCGCAAGCCGAAGGGCCACGACTTCATCATCGACCGCCGCCACGAGAAGCCAGCGCTGACGCGCCACATGAGCGTCACCGGCGGCTGAGCCTTCGTCAGGGCTTCGACGCGTCCTGCATCTGCACGCCGCGCCCGAAGCCGAACACGCGCAAGGCCAGCGTCAGGACGAGCAGCACCAGCATCATCATGGTGCCGATGGCCCCGACGGGGCCGATCAGGCCGTCGTCCCACATGTTCCATATCGCCGCAGCCAAGACCGTGTTGTCTTGCCCTTCGGCCAGCATCAGCGGCAGGCCGGCTGCGCGGACCACGTGCAGAACCGTCCAGATCAGGATGCCGACAAGCGCCGGCATCAGCAGCGGGCAGAACACGCGCAGCATGACGCGCCATTGACGCGCGCCGCTGACCTGGGCAGCCTCCTCCAGGTCTTTGTGAATCTGCATGATCGCGGAATTCATCGCCCGCGTGCCGTAGGACATGTAGCCGATGACGAAGGCGATCACGATCGACCAGAGAGAGCCGAACAGGCTCATGCCGGCCTTGTCCGCCTGCAGGAAGACCCAGAGCAGCGCCAGGCCCATCACCATTCCGGGAATCGAATGGGGAATGAAGGCGAACTGGTCGAGCAGCTTGCGCCCCCAGAACTTGCTGCGGACGACGACGAGCGAGACGAGGAACGAGACGACGATCGTGCCCGCCGCGGTGGCCAAGGTCACGATCACCGTGTTCCACAGGATGACGCCGAGGGATTCGTTGCTGAATATCTTGAGATAGTTCGTCCAGGAGAACGTCGCCAAGGCCTTGGCCGAAGGCACCTGCAGGAACGGCAGAAAGGAGACGTAGGCCAGCACGAGGAAGGGAATGACGATGGAGACGGCCAGGAACAGCACAACGAAGGCGAAGGCGGGCCAGCGCCAGGCCCCGAGATCGATGACCTTCGGCCTGTAGCCTTTCCCCGTGATGATCGTATAGCGCTCGGACCGCGAGATGACTCGGCTGTAGAGATAAGTCGCCGCGATGGCGACGACGAGGTAGACCACGCCGAGGGCGTTGGCGTCGCCGTAGGCCGGCAGCGACGAAGCCGAATGGAGGGCGTTGTAGATCTTCGTGCTGAAGACGAAGATGCCCGACGGCAGGCCGAGGATGCCGGGCACCTCGAAGCCTTCGAGCGCGCTCGTGAACTGGTAGATGCCCACCGCGACGAGCCCCGGGGCCATGAGCCGCAGGGTGACCTTGCGCAGCATCGAGACCGGCTTGGCGCCCGACATCGCTGCTGCCTCCTCTAGCGACGGGTCCATGCTGCGCAGCAACGGCACCAGCATCAGGAATGCCGTCGGCACCATGCGGAGGCCCTCGATGACGACCATGCCGCTCAGGCTGTAGACGTTGAACGGCGGGCTCTCCAGGCCGAAGCTGGTCATCAGTATCTTGTTGAAGAACCCGATGCGCGGGCTGGCGAGCAGCACCCAGGCCATGGCCTGCAGCATGCCGGGCATCGCCAGCGTCATCGGCACGCCGGCGTAGACCCAGACCTTGAAGGGCAGGTTCGTGCGCTCGACGAGCCAGGCCAGCACAGTCGCGCAGGCAAGCCCGACGGCCGTGCTGCCGGTCGCGAACCACAGCGTGTTGGCGAAGACGCCGTAAGTGCCGCGGTCGCTCCAGACCTTGACGTAGTTGTCCAAGGTCAGCGTCCAGAGCGAGAACTCCGACGGCATGCGCGCCTTGCTGAAGCTGCCCAGCACCAGGAACAGCACAGGCGTCAGCACCATGAGCAGGACGACGAGCAGCACCGCATGGTGCCAGATCGCCGTGCCGCGAATCTTCGGCAGCGCAAACCTGGCCCGGTAGAACTCCGGCAGGGCCAGGGTCATGCCATTTCGATCGTTTCGGCGGCAGGCTGGTCGTGGTCCGTGAAGTTCTTGCCGGCGTCGAAGACGAGAAGCTTATCCTTCAGCGCCGGGTCGCGGATGATGCCGTAGGGATCCTTGCCGTTCTTGACCGCCGCGATCGATTCGAACACCAGCTTGCGCCACAGCACCACGCCGTGATCCGAGGTGGCGAGGAATTCCTTCGTGCGGTCGTGGATCAGGCCCTGGCTTTCCTGCGCCGCACGGTCCTGCTCGCTCGAGGCCAGGCCCCACCATTCGTCGTCGACGCGCTCGTAGATGCCGCGCGGCGGCCGCTCGATGCCCTTGCACTCTTGCTTATAGGGCCCTTCCGGGCGCGTGACGGCCTTCACGTAGAAGGTCGTCGTCTGGATGTCGTCGTTCGGCACGCGGAAATGCAGGAAGTCGCTCGGTGCCGAGCCTGCGCGCTCGTTCCTGCGGCGCGTCGTCGACGGAAAGATGTGGTGGCTGACGTTCTCCTTGCGGCCCGGATAGACGGAATGCATCCGGAAGCCCTGGGGCGTCTGGGTCCAGGTCACTTCCGGGCGCTTCATGGCCATGGAGGGGTAGACCGGCGCGTGCAGCACCATGCTGTGGAACGAATCCACGCCATTCTCGGCGCGCTGCGCCCAGTTGCACTGGTCCTCCTTGGCCCAGACGCTGCGGTCGCAATCCTCGCGAAACAGCAGGTCGTAGCGCGGGAAGAGGGGCGCCGGGTCAGGCCCGAGATAGGCGAAGACGAGCCCCCCGGCCTCTTGAATCTTGGCGGCGCGCTGGCGCACCTCCAGGTGCAGCTTGCTGCCCGGCGGCTCCGCCGGCATTTCCAGACAGGCGCCGTCCGTATCGAACAGCCAGCCGTGATAGCAGCAGCGCAGGCCGCAATCTTCGGTGCGGCCGAGCGTCAGCGACGCCCGGCGATGCGGGCAGGCGATGTCGAGCATGCCGGCCTCGCCGGTCCTCTTGCGGAAGAGGACGAAACTCTCGCCCAGCAGGCGGATCTCCACCGGCTTGTCCTTCAGCTCCTGGGTGAACCACACCGGCCACCAGTAGCGCCGCAGGAATTCGCCCCCGGGCGTGCCGGGGCCTACGCGCGTCATCGCTTCATTCTGTTCGGGGGTCATGGAACTTTCCTTTGCGCAAATGCGGGCTTATTCGGCGATGGATCAATGCGGCTGTTCCCACAGCGGATTCCAGACATTCAGCAGCGCGCTGTCGTCTTCGGCCAGGGACGGCTCACGAAAGGCGATTTTCTTGTCGAGGATTTCGTCCGGAAATTTCTCAAAGACGGGAAGCTGCAAGTCCTTATGGACGGGGATGGCCTGCTCCCATTCGTATTGGGCGATCTGGCCTTCCTTGCTCAGCAGCCAGTTGGCGAAAATGCGCCCGCTGTCGGCGTTCGGGCTGCCTTTGAGGACGGTGATCTCGCCGAGCGCCGAAGGCACCGGTGTCGGGCAGTGCCAGCTGATGGGCGCGCCCTTTTCCGCCAGATCGCCGATGTGGTGGTCGCCCGCCGGAAGCGCGACGTCGAATTCTCCGGCAATGAGCAATTCCGCCAGCGCGTTCGCGCCTTCTTTGCGAATCTGCGGGCGCACATCCTGGAAGAGCTTGGTCGTGAAATTGGCGCCCCAGGATTCGCCGAACTCGCCCCACAGGGGAAGCAGCCACACTTGCGGCAAATTGTTCATACCGATCTTGCCATTGCGCCAGCGCGGATTGTTCAAGAGGTCATCCCATGTCGCGGGCAGCTCGGATTTCTTGACCTTCTCGACGTTGTAGGCCAGGCACCAATGGCGCAAGCGCATGCCGATCCAGCGCCCCTTGGGATCCTTCATACCGACCGGCACGTTCTTGGCGCCAGGCAGGGAGTTCAAGTCTTCCAGCAGGTCGGCTTCGAAGTAATGCTGCAGCGCCCCGCCGATGCTGGCGACGACGTCCACCACGTAGCGCCCTTCCTTGGCGGCCATTAGGGGCGTGATAACGCGGGACTGAAAGCTCCCGCGCGAATAGCTGACCTTGATGTAGGGATAGCGCGCCGCGAAGGCAGCCGTCATCGACTTGAAGTTGTTGGGATCCCAGGAACCGCCGATCCGTACGGCGCCTTCCTTCTTGGCGGCCTCGACCCATTCGGCGGGAACGGCCAGTTCGTCGTCGAGGCCGGACAGGATCGACTGATCCATCTTCAGATCGGCCAGCATCTTCTTCGTCGGCGCCGGCAGATCGGCGGCCAGCGCAGCCGCGGCGTTTCCTGCCAGCAAGGCCGCAATGCAAATGGCGGATAAGGCGAGTTTTCTCGCAACGCTCATGTCGTCCCTCTCCCTGTCTTATGCGCCTCTGCGTGCGCTGCGGGTCTATGCCCGTTGCCGAATAAGGTACCAGCATGGCGGGCAAGGGCTACAAAATGACAATTATTCCAAAATGAAGGTCTCGCTGCGCTTTGCGCGCGCCGCCAAAGCGGCTAATCTTCTGGAAAAGATGGTTTACGGATCAATGAGTTAAGCGGACACGCCACAAGGCGGGGCCATTGATCCGTTCGGGGAAGCAACAGGGAGGTGGTCGGCCAAGGCCGATCCGTGCAGATGCACGACAAGATTCCGGACCTCAACTCGCTACGCATTTTCGCGAAGGTGGCCGAGAAGCAAAGCTTCACGGCGGCCAGCATGAGCCTGGGAATCTCCCAGTCCCTGGTCAGCAAATGCATCAAGCGGCTTGAGGACGACCTTGGCGTGAAGCTGCTGCTGCGCTCGCCGCGCCAGATCTCGCTGACCGACGCCGGGCGCGACTTCTACGCCTATTGCGCGCGCATCCTTGACGAGGTCGGCGACGCGGTCACGGCGGCCCGGCGGATCAACGCCGAAGTTTCCGGCCACCTGCGGGTGTTCAGCACGCAGGGCGTCGGTCAGATGCTGGTCCTGCCCGTCGTCTCCTCTTTCATGCGCAGCCATCCGGCGATCACCGTCGACCTGATGCTCGGCAGCCTGATCAACCTGATCGAGCATCACATCGATCTCGCCATCCGCATGACCAACAAGACCGATCCGGCGCTGCATCACACGAGCATGGCCTACAAGAACATCGCGACGTTGCGCCTCGTCGCCTGCGCCTCGCCCGCGTACCTGAGGAATTTCGGCACGCCGCAGCGCCCAGAAGAGCTCGTCGACCACAACTGCCTGCTGCACTCCTCGAAGACGACGCAGTCGACCTGGTACTTCCACGGTCCCCAGGGCCGCTACGGCGTGCATCCTTCAGGCACATTTTCGAGCAACACCAGCTCGACCATCCTGGAAGCGGCGCTGCAAGGCTGCGGCATCGGGCTGTTCCTGCAGCCGGCCGTGGCGGGCTACATCCAGTCGGGCCAGCTGGTGTCGCTGTTTCCCGAACCAACCTGCTCGACGCGCACCCTGACCGCGATCTATCCCCGGGCCGAGCCGCTGCCGCGCAAGCTTGCCGTATTTCTCGACCACCTGACCGATTACTACGAACGGGCCTTCGGCGCCCAGCGCAAGGGCGGGCCGCGCCTCGTCAGTCACTGACCACTCAACCGGAAAGCAGCATCCATGGCGGACATTCTCGGGCTCGGCTTGACCCATTTCGGCGGCTTCATGTTTCCCGACGACGAAATGGCGGCGCGCATCAGTGCCGCGATGAAGAGCCCGAGACTGCCCGACCATCTGCGCGACCCCGCCAACTGGCCGGCGCGCATGCGCGAGGAATGGGGCGACGACAAGGGCGCCACCTTCGCCGCCAAGCACCGCGTCGACTTCTTCGCCGGCGTCAGCCGCATCCGCAAGGCGCTCGACGACTTCAAGCCCGACGCCGTCATCATCTTCGGCGACGACCAGTACGAATGCTTCCGTGAGGATCTCGTGCCGCCCTACTGCGTCTTCATCATGGACAAGTTTCAGGTGAAGCCCTACCAGCGCGCGCGCGGCATCGGCGGGCCTGCGATCAACATATGGAACGATCCGCTCGATACGGTGATCGACTATCCGGGTGCCACGAAGATCGCCAAGCGCCTCGCCGCCGAACTGCTCGGCCAGGGCTTCGACCCGGCCTACAGCTACTCGCTGCCCCACCAGGACTATCTCGGCCACGCCTTCGCCAACACGCTGCTGTTCCTCGACCATGAGCGCAAGGGCTGGCCCTATCCCATCGTCCCCTTCGCCATCAACGCCTATGGCTCGGCGCTGATCCGCGAGAAGGGCGGCCTTGACGGCGCTGGCCAGGACGGCGCCGAGATGGACCCGCCAGGCCCCTCGCCGAAGCGCTGCTTCGACCTCGGCGTCGCCATCGCGCGCGCCTTGAAATCCATTCCCGGGCGCGTCGCCCTGGTGGCGACGGCGAGCTTTTCCCATGCCTTCCTCACCGACAAGAACCACCGGCTCTATCCGGACGTGCCCGCCGACCGCCTGCGCTTCGCCGAGCTGCGAGCCGGCAACTACGCCGCCTGGCGCGAGCTGCCGCTCAGCACCCTCGAGGCTTCGGGCCAGCACGAACTGTTGAACTGGTATCCCGTCGTCGGCGCCATGGCCGAACTGGGGCAAAAGCCGTCCTATTGCGAACTGCTGGAGACCTACACCATGAACTCCAACAAATGCGTCGCTGTCTTCCCGCCTGCCGCCTGATCTAGCGCTTCAGCGCGATACCCCTTAAAATGAATACGATCTAGCCGATCCGCATCATTACCGTTTGCGCAGGCTGGCACCGGGGAACATCGTGATTCGCGGCAGCGCGCTTTCCATCACCTTGCATGGCTTGTTGCTGGCGGCCGTCCTCTTCGGACTGCCGCGGCTGTTTGACGTCGCGCAGGACGATCCGGCCCAGGAGCCGCCGCCAATAGCGGTGACGGTCGTCAAGCCGGAGCAGGCTAAGGCGATCGAGGAAGCGGCGACTCGCCCCCTAGCGGAGATCGAAGCCTCGGCCGGCGGTCGCGGCGGCCTCATGGCCGACGCGCTCGACACCGAAACCCCGCATGATCGCCGGCCGATTCTACAGAGCGCCACGGCATCAAGCGACCTGGCTCGCTCCGCCACTGTCAAAGCCGACGAACGGACACCGTCGACAGACCCAGTCCCTACGCGCGACGCCGCTGAAAAACAGGCCTCGACTGCAAGTCGCACGGTCGTGAGCGCCCTGAAGCAAAGCTCACAACCTTCCGAACGACAGATCACCTCTGCATCCCCGGCTTCTAGTCAGTCATCGCAAGTTCAGCCGGTCGAAGCTGAAACTGCACCGGGCCAGGCCATCCCGTCACGAGCGCCGACGCAACTGCCACCTCCACACGTCTTCACGCCACCACAGGCCGCATCGCCCGAAGAAACGCCATCTGCCTCGGTTCCAACAATGTCCAGGAGCGCCGCCAGCGCAATGCATGTGGCGCAGACGGAAACTCCGCAAGCGGCCATGCAAATCGCGACCCAGCCATCATCTGCTGCAGCGCAGCTCGCCGACGGCGACGCCGCAGCGCGAGCGCTGGCTCCGCTCGTCGCCGCCTTGCCGCGCATCGACGATAGCGTCACGAAAATCGTCGCGGCACAGTTCCGCGACGAAGCCGCGGCGAAAGCCGCCGCCCAAGGCGAACCGGCCATGCGGAGCGCCATCGTGCTCCTGGAATCCGCCGCCGAGCAAGGCTATGCCGAGGCCCAGTTCGATCTCGCGGAAATCTATCTCACGGGAGACGGCCGGCCACGCGACGTCACCAAGGGCGCGCAATATCTCCAGCGCGCCAGCGTGAACGGCTACGTGCCGGCGCAATTGCTGAGCGCAGCGCTCGCGGTCGAAGGCAGCGTCGTCCCTCGCGACCTCGCAGAAGCGCAGGCATGGCTCGCCGCTGCCGCAGATAAAGGCAGCGTGCGGGCCGCCGAAGCCGTAAAACGCTTGGCGCCACAGTTGACCGCGCGAGACGACGTCCGCGCCCGACAGCGCCGCAGCCAGTTGCGCCAGATCTTCGTCCTGACGCAACCGAAGCCCCGCGAGCAGACCGTGCCGCCAGCGGACGAGCTGCTGCGCGTCGCCACCACGCTCGGCGACGCGGAAGCGGTCTACGTGCAGCTGACGCAAGGCGCCGATCCCGACAAGCCGGACCAGGATGGCCGCACTGCCTCCATAGAGGCCGCCTGGCGTGGCTACGTGAAGATTCTCGGGGCGCTGCTGGAAAAGGGTGCCAACGCGCAGGTGACGGATGCGAGCGGCAAGACGCCACTCATCTGGGCGGCGGTCAACGGCCAAGTCGCTGTCGTCGAACGCCTCCTCGCCGCAAAGGTCTTCGTCGATACCCAGGATCGGGAAGGCGTCACGGCGTTGATGCGCGCCGCCTGGAACGGTCACGCCGACGTGGTGCGACTACTGTTGCAAGGCAATGCCAATTCGCGCCTGCGCGACCGCAGCGGCAAGAGCGCGCTCGACTACGCCAAGCTGTCCCATGACGCCGAGACGCTCCAGCTCCTGCAGGCATCCCGCACCTAGGCCAACGCTCGGCTCTGGCCGTTTGGGAAGGCCCGGTGTAGGCTGAGGACTGAATTCACACTTCGCGAATCCCGCGTTTCAGCAGATCGTTCCATGCCCGTCCGCAACATCGCATTCGTCGCCGCCCGCAACGAGCCGGCCCAGGAGGCCCTGGCCCGCCTGACCGCGCGCTACGGCAGCGTCACCCCCGCCAAGGCCGATGTCATCGTCGCCCTCGGCGGCGACGGCTTCATGCTGCAGACCCTGCATCGCCACATCAAGCGCCAGGTGCCGATCTACGGCATGCACCGTGGCTCCGTCGGTTTCCTGATGAACGCCTATCGCGAGCCGCGATTGCTCGAACGATTGAAGAATGCGGCCGTCGTCACGGTCCATCCGCTGCGTATGCACGCCGTCACGGCGAAAGGGCGGACGCACGACGCCCTGGCGATCAACGAAGTCTCCCTGCTGCGCGAGACGCGCCAGGCCGCCAAGTTGCGCATTTCGGTCGATGGCGTGCTGCGGCTCGACGAGCTGATCTGCGACGGCGCTTTGGTCTCCACGCCCGCCGGCAGCACCGCCTACAACCTGTCAGCCCATGGTCCGATCATCCCGCTCGGCGCCGGCCTGCTGGCGCTCACGCCCATCAGCGCCTTCCGCCCGCGTCGCTGGCGCGGTGCGCTCCTGCCAAGCAAGGCCAGCGTCACCTTCGACATCCTCGAGCATGACAAGCGACCGGTGAGTGCGGTCGCCGACTACACCGAAGTGCGCGACGTCGTCAGCGTCCATGTCGTCGAGGAGCCCTCTACCGACCTGACCTTGCTGTTCGACCCCGAGCACAACCTCGAGGAACGCATCGTCAAGGAGCAGTTCGAGCCATGACGGAGCGCGAGCGATGACGGACCAGGCCGGCGGCGCGGGAATTTCCGATTCCGTCGACCTGCTGCGGCAGCTCGTCAGCTTCGACACGACGAGCCGCAACTCGAATTTGGCGCTGATCGAGTTCCTGCGCGACCGCCTGGCCGACCATGGCGTCGATTCGCAGCTCTACCGCGACGGCAGCGGCGGCAAGGCGAACCTCTATGCGACCCTCGGCCCGCAGGACGTCGGTGGCCTGATGCTGTCGGGCCATACGGACGTCGTGCCCGTCGACGGGCAGGACTGGTCGGGAGATCCCTTCGCCCTGCGAGAGCTCGACGGCCAGCTCTATGGCCGCGGCGCCTGCGACATGAAGGGCTTCATCGCCGTCGCCATGGCCTTGCTGCCGGCGCTGCGCAGGAGCGAGCTGCGACGGCCCGTCCACTTCGCCTTCACCTTCGACGAGGAAGTCGGCTGCCTCGGCGCCAAGGATCTCGCGGTCCAGCTGCGCGGAATGGCGGTGCGGCCCGCCTTCTGCCTGATCGGCGAGCCGACCGGCATGCGCGTCGTCAACGGCCACAAGGGACGCCTCGCCATGCGCTGTCACGTGCACGGCAAGGAAGGCCATTCGGCCCTGCCGGACCAGGCCTGCAACGCCGTCGAGGCCGCCGCCGAGATCATCGCCAAGCTTAAGACGCTCTCACGCCGCCTGCGCGACCAGGGCCCGCACGAGCCCGGTTTCGAACCGACGCACAGCACCGTCCAAACGGGCCTGGTGCAGGGCGGCACGGCCCTCAACATCGTGCCGCGCGACTGCAGCTTCGACTTCGAGATCCGCAACCTGCCGTCGCAAGATCCGCTGACCCTCTTTGCGGAGATCGAGCGGCATGCCTTCGAGCACGTACTGCCTGACATGCGGCGCACCGCGCCGGACGCCGCCATCGCCTTCCAGGAACTGTCGCGCGCGCCGGGCTTGCTGCCGAACGACGACGACGCGCTGCTCAAGGTCGCCCTCGCCGCCACGGGCGACAACGTCGCGCGCAAGGTCAGCTTCGGCACCGAGGCTGGCCTCTACCAGGGCGCCGACATCCCGACGATCGTCTGCGGCCCCGGCCATATCGCGCAAGCCCACAAGCCCGATGAGTTCGTGGCGCTCGACCAGCTCGCCCGCTGCGAGGACTTCCTGCTGCATATGATCGGCGAAGTCTGCGGCCGCTGATTGCCCCGCGAGGCCCTTTCTACGAGCCGTTCCCCTGCTTCTTCATACATTTACTTCGTCGGCTCGCGTGAGGCGCCTGGAATCCCAGGATATTTTCGAAGGCCTCGAATTCGCCGGGAATTGTTCTGGACAGGTCCCCGAAGCGCCTCATATACGGGGGACGGCCTCAGGGCCCAAACAGGCCGTCGGTCCGGCGAGCCTGAATTCATAACCGCGCGGAAACGGTATTATATGTTCGGCATGGACTTGACGATCGGCGATCATTTTTGGCTCGCCCTGCTCGAAATCATCGGCATCAACATCATTCTCTCCGGCGACAACGCCGTAGTCATCGCGCTCGCCTGCCGCAACCTGGCGGAAGGGGTCCGCAACAAGGCGATCATCGCGGGCAGCGTCGGCGCCATTCTCCTGCGCATCGTCTTCTCGCTCTTCATCGTCTACCTGCTCGACGTACCCTATCTCAAGCTCGTCGGCGCGCTCCTGCTGCTCTACATCGGCGTCAAGCTGCTGCTGCCGGAGGACGAAGACCACGAAGGCAAGGTCAAGGCCGGCCACAACCTGTGGAGCGCCGTGCAGACGGTGATCATCGCCGACGCGGTCATGAGCCTCGACAACGTCGTAGCCATCGCGGCGGCGGCGCACGGCCACATCCTCCTCATCGTGTTGGGCCTCGTCATCAGCGTGCCGCTGATCATCTTCGGCAGCGCCATCATGCTGAAGGTGCTCGTGCGCTTTCCGATCCTCGTCGTCCTCGGCGGCGGCCTTCTCGGCTGGATCGCCGGCGAAATCCTGATGACCGATCCGGCGCTCGCGCACTGGACCGAGACGATGCCGCACTGGACGGAGCTTGCCGCCAAGATCGTCGGCGCCATCTTCGTCGTCTCTCTCGGCAAGTATCTCGCCTATCGCATGTCGGCGAAGCGGGAGCTGACCGAAGCGGCGTAAGCCGCGCGGCCTCTCGGACCGCGGCGCAGCCGCAAAGTCCGACCACAGACGAACGCCGCTCCGTCATGACGACGGAGCGGCGTTTTTCATTTGCGCATGCGTATGAAGAGCCTGAGCGTTTCATTCCGCGCTATTTTTGCCGCTCACCGTTTCACGCTACGCAAACGCCAGCGGCGCTTCGGTCGTCCCGATTGACGCTGCCCAACCCACATGCCTAGACTTTGCGCACAAATAAAGCGCCGCGGGCCGTTCTGAGGCCCCGCCGCCGATGTCTCGCTTGTTATCCGGCGCGTTCAGCTTACGGCACGGCTTTTGCTTTCATGAATGTCAGGCAAACGCCGTCGCATTCCGTTTGCATCCCATCGATCGCACTCATCGCAAAGGCATCCCATGTCCCCCATCCGCCCTGCTCGCGCTGCGCTTTCCGCCATTGGGCTCGCCACGGCTGTCGCCTGCGCCGCATCCGCCGCGCATGCCGACGCCGTCAGCGACTTCTACAAAAGCAAGGACATCACCCTGATCGTCAGTTCGAGCTCCGGTGGCGGCTACGATCTCTATGCCCGCCTCATCGCACGCCATCTCGGCGACTACATCCCTGGCAAGCCCAAGGTTGTCGTGCAGAACATGCCGGGGGCTGGTGGCATCACTGCCGCCAACAACCTCTACAACATCGCCCTCAAGGACGGCTCTGTGATCGGCGCGCTGCAGAACACCGTGCCTTTCGAGCCGATCCTCAACAACAAGGCGGCCCAGTTCGACCCGTTGAAGTTCGACTGGCTCGGCTCGCCGAACACCGAGATCGGCCTGCTGCTGCTGTGGCACACCGCCAAGGCCAACACTCTGGAAGACGCCAAGAAGATCGAGACAGTCGTCGGCACCTCAGGCACCGCCTCCACGCCGGCCTTTTACGCCCGCGTGCTCAACACGGTCTTCAATACCAAGCTGAAGATGGTCGGCGGCTACCCGGGCCAAACGGAAGCCTTCCTGGCCATAGAGCGCGGCGAGATCGAGGGTTATCCCAGCACCTTCTGGAGCAGCCTGAAGGCAACCAAGCCCGACTGGATCCGCGACAATAAGGTGAAACTGCTGGTGCAGTATGGCCGCAAGCCGCATCCAGAGCTGCCCAACGTGCCCGTCGCCCGCGAGATGACGGACAACGCCGACGACAAGGTCCTTCTCGACATCGCCATGGCCCCACTCGAGGCCGGCCGCCCCTACCTCGCGCCGCCGAACGTCCCGGCCGATCGCCTGGCCGCCCTGAGGGTAGGCATGATGTCGACCTTCAGGGACAAGGCATTCGTCTCCGACGTCACCAAGGCGGGGCTGGAGGTCGACGCCGATCCGAAGAGCGGCGAGGCCATCGCTGCCCTCTTGACCGAAACCTACAATGCGCCGGAAGCCGCCAAGGCACGGCTCCTCGCGATCTACAACGCGAAATAGGCTGCGGAAACGAAAAAAGCCCCGGGCGCGAGCCCGGGGCTTTTTATTTCCTGGCAAACGCCTGCCTGGCTATTCCAGCCGGACGTTCTTCTTGAAATCGTAGTCGTCAGAGACTTCTGCGTTGTAGCGCTGCACCTTCGACGCCCCGTCGTCGAACCCGCCGGAAAACACTTCATCCAGGAAGATCAGCTGATCCGTCCAAGCCGCCTCGGCCTGCGCCCGGCGATAGCGGCCCGGCATCGTGTCATTGAGCCAGCCATGCGGCGCGCCGCCATAGACGTTGATCTCGAAGGCCTTACCTTTCTGCTCCAGGCAGTTGCGGAACCCGCGCACGTCGTCGAGCGAGATGATGTGATCCGCCTCGCCGAACATTCCGAGCACCGGGCAGTCCACTTTGGCGATCAGTTCCTCAAGCGGCTTGGGGAACAACTTATTCACCTCCCATTCGCGCTTGGAAGCCGCGCCGTACCAGACCAACGCGGCGCTGATCGGTCGCTCCGCGGCATAGACCAGCGGATGACGGCCCGTCTGACAGACGCCCATGACGGCGACTTTCCCCGGGTCGGCCTGCGGAACCTGCGGCAGGTAATCGATGGCTGTGCCGACGTAGCCGACCGATTCCGGATCCGTCATGTCGTAGCGCGAAGTGCCGCCATGCAAGGCGGCCTGGTCAGGATGCTTGTAGAAGCAGTCGATCGCGACGCAGACGTAGCCGTCCCAGGCGAAGCGCGTGGCGAGGTCCATTGTATGCTTCACCAGGCCATAGCGCTCGTGGATGAGAATGACAGCCGGCACCTTTCCCATGTTTTCGGGCGCTGCGATGAAGGCCGGCAAGCTCCCGGGCAAGGTGACGTTCTTGGTCGCGACTTGGTTGACGGTGGTCATCTCTATCCCCTTCGCTACTTTTTCTTGGCGCCCTTCGCGCCCTTGCGCATGAGCGCCACCGCCTCGTCCACGGTCACGACGCGGCCCATCCGCGGAAACACCCGGTCCATGAAGAAAGCGCTGTTGTCGCCGCGCGCCGAATAGCAGGCGTCGCGCACGACGACGAGTTCGAGGTCGAGGTCGCGCGCGGCGAAGGCCGTGCTGGCGATGCCCACGTCGGTCGAGCCGCCGGCGAGCACGATGGTATCGAGGCCGCGCACGCGCAGCGACAGCTCGAGCCGGGTCTGGAAGAACGAGCTCCAGCGATGTTTCGGCACAGTCACGTCGGTCGCCAGCGGCGCCAGCTCCGGCGCGATCTCCGATTCATCGCTGCCGCTATAGAACTGCACTCGGATCGTCTCCCGCTTCTTGCCCCAGGGACGCAGGTCCATGTCCGTGTCGGTCAGCCGCTTGGCAACGTCGACGCCGCCCAGCGTATGGGCGCCCATGGGATAAAACGTCGTCAGCCCCGCCTTGCGCGCGCCCTTCAGCAGCCGCGCCATGTTCGGCAGGATGTTCCGCTCGGCGAGGAAGGCCTGCTTCTTTGGGTTCTTCGGATGCAAGTAGCCGTTGAGGCTGTCGAACAACACCAGCGCCGTATGACTCGGCCCGAGCGTTTCCACGAGTTTGGCATGGGCGGGCATAGCGTCTCCGCAGAGAGGGGAACAACGAGCGGATAAGGGCTGGATGATGGCCATGAGGCGATGGATTGATCGGGCGCAAATGATAGGAGACCCGTCGCGCCCTTGTCACGATGATATGTGCCGCAAGACGGGCTATTCGCGAAACGTGGCGGCGTTCGTCATCCGTCGTTGGTGCCCGCTCCCGGACTTGAACCGGGACACCCTTACGGGCCAGGGATTTTAAGGCGCGCGCCCAGACGATGCGACGCTGTTCGCCGTCCATCCACAGCAGCCAGGCCACCGTCTCGTCTGCGCGGCTGATCGCGCCCGGCGTCGGCGCCGCCACGCGCGGCCGCTGCGGCGTGAAGCCGAAGGCGTCGAGCGCGCCGCGCACCACGTCGGGCCAGCGCACCAGCTGGCTCGACGGAATGTCGCGGATGGTGAGCTTGAGCGCGACCAGCGTCTTGGCCGCCTCCTCAAGCCGCTCTTCGATCTCCGCCAGCGTCCAGAACTTCGCCTTGCTGCCGGCCATTGCCTGAGTCGCCATCCCCCGGTTCTCCATGTCACGATCCCCCATGTTCTGCATTCCCATCTCTTGCCTGTGCATGTCAGTCGCCTCCCAGCGGCGCGGCGGCCTCGTCGCGGCGCGAGCCGTAGAGGCGCTCGCCGAGCTGGCGGACGAGCTCGCGCTCCGGCCAGCTCAGCCGGTCGTCGCCGTCGCGCAGGGACAGCACGCCGTCCTGCCGCCAGGCGCGCCGCCGCAGGCTCTCCATCTCCGCCGCGCTGGCCGCGGCGCGCGGCAAATAGCGGCTCAAACTGGTCATCATCGGGCTGCGGCCCGCCGCTTCTGGCAGGCTGCGGCCGGGTGGCCGTAAATCGGCCGGCTGTTCGCCGGCTGGGCTGGCGCCTTCGCGCTTCATGGGATCCTCCGCACTTTTCTGATGGACCCTATGGTAATTATAACTTACCTTAAGTCAAGTAATTCTTACCATGACGTACGTAAGTTTAGCTTTCATAATGCGCAACATGTCAGATCCCGAAGCTCCCGACGACAACGCTCTGACCACCATTGCGGTGGATGGCGACCAGGTGGCGGCGCCCGCTCCGGCGACGCTCGGCGCCCGCCTGCGCGCGCGGCGCGAGGCCGTCGGCCTGACCCAGGAGAAGCTCGCCAAGCAGTGCGGCGTCAGCCGCGCCGCCGTGGCGCAATGGGAGGCCGGCGTCACCCGCCCGAGCCTCGACAACCTGGTGCGCGCCGCCAAGGTGCTCGGCGTCTGGCTGTCCTGGCTGACCGCCGGCGACCAGTCGCTGCCCGATGGCGCCTCGCCTTTCCCGCCCGCCGGCGACCCGGCCAGGCGCCGCATTCCCGTCATCGACTATGTCCGCGCTGGCCTGTGGGACGCCGTGGCCGATCCTTACGCCCAGGGCGGCAGCCTTGACGAGATCGCCAGCGACCTCGAACTGTCGCCCCGCGCCTTCGCCCTCGTCGTGCGCGGCGAGAGCATGGATCCGGAATTCCGCGACGGCGACAAGATCATCATCGACCCGGAGGTGACGCCGCAGCCCGGCGACTTCGTCGTCGCCAAGCTGGAGCGCGACGACGAGGCGACCTTCAAGAAGTATCGCCCGCGCGGCCTGGACAAGGAGGGCGCGCCGATCATCGAGCTGGTGCCGATCAACCCCGACTGGCCGACCCTGCTGATCAACGCCGAGTATCCCGGCCACATCGTGGGCACCCTGATCGAGCATCGCCGCTATCGTCGGCGCTGAGCGCGGCTTGGTTAGGCGGACTTAGAATCCGCCGCTCCGAACTCTGTGCTGAAAACCTGTCCGTAAGATAAATTACCCTGCCTTGACGATATAGTAAGAATAACTTACTATTGTCTTTCTCTCTTTCATGGCAGGAGACAAGGGCATGGGCGCGAATGCGGCGGCGGTTTTGCATGCCCTGGCCGCGCTCGAGCGCGCCCATGACGGCCCCCTGCCGCCACAGGCTTGGCAAAGCCTCCGTCACGGTTCGCAAGCCGCGCGCCTCGCGGTACAAAGCGCTGACGCGGCGGCCCTGCAACGCGAGCGTGCCTGGCGCCTCCTCGGCAGCGCCGGCCGCTGGCGACGACGGCAGGCGCCGGACCGCGCCGCCGACAATCTCGCCGCTGCGCGGGAGGCCCTGCTCGGCTGGCGGCGTCTCGCCTTCGTGAACTGCGCAGGCCCATGCGTTCGGCGAGAATAACCAGTTCTTAACCACGTGCCGCCTACACCCAAAACTCGTTCGGGCAGCTCATCACCCAGCCCGGCGGGCCAAGGGCCTCAAGTGCCATCCGGGGGATCCGTCGCCGTGCTTAAAACGCCCATTCCATCGCCAAGCAAACGTCCGCTGGGCGCCACGCTGATGGCCGCCGCGCGCAAGCGCGCGACCGGCGGCATGGTGGCCAAGCGGCTGGCGACGATGCGCGCCAGCGCCATGGCGCGCAAGCTGGCGCTCTTCGACACGATTCTCGAGACCATGTCGCAAGGCTACTGCGCCTTCGACGC
The DNA here is from genome assembly GCA_036500145.1 of Alphaproteobacteria bacterium. Classification (GTDB taxonomy): domain Bacteria; phylum Pseudomonadota; class Alphaproteobacteria; order SMXQ01; family SMXQ01; genus CAMAVH01. The sequence continues at coordinate 33,384 of DASYCO010000004.1, forward strand.
GGAGCTGCGCCTCGTCAGCTACAACACGCGCTACGTCGAGCTGCTCGGCTTCGATGCGGACTTCGTCCGCCCCGGCCTGCACATGGCCGAGCTGCTGCGCGACCTCGCCTGGCGCGGCGACTTCGGCGCCGGCGACATGGAGAAGATCGTCGCCGACCGCGTCGCCTTTCACGGCGGGCCGGAGAAGACGATCGAGTTCGAGCGCGTGCGCGCCAACGGCATCGTGCTCGCGATCTGCCGCCGGCCGATGCCGGACGGCGGCTTCATCACCACCTTCACCGACGTCACCGCGCAGCGCCGCGTCCAGACGGCCCTCACCGCCCAGTCCAGCCTGCTCGAGACGACGCTGCACCACATGTCGCACGGCGTCGTCGTCTTCAACGCGAACCAGGAACTGGTGATCAGCAACGACGTGCACCGCCAGCTGCTCGAGCTGCCGCCGGGCCTCGCCGTGCCCGGCCGCAAGTTCGAGGACATCCTGCGCTTCAACGCCCAGCGCGGCGAATACGGCCCCGGCGACGCGGAAGAGCACGTGCGCCGACGCCTCGTCGCCGCCGGCCGCCAGGAACACCTCCGGCGCGAATACACCCGCGCCAACGGCGTCAGCATCCTCGTGCGCCGGGCCCCGATGCCGAACGGGGGCTTCGTCATCACCTACGTCGACATCACCGAGCAGAAGCGCGCCGAGACGGCGCTCATCGCCGCCAAGGAGCAGGCCGAAGTGGCCAACCGCTCGAAGAGCGAGTTCCTCGCCAACGTCAGCCATGAGCTGCGCACGCCGCTCAACGCGGTGATCGGCTTTTCGGAGATGATGCGCGACCGCATGTTCGGCGCGCTCGGCCACCACAAGTACGAGGAATACGCCCGCGACATCAACCTGTCGGGCCGCCACCTGCTGTCCATCATCGAGGACATCCTCGACCTGTCGAAGATCGAGGCCGGACGCATCGACCTGCATGAAGAGCCGATCGAGATCCCGCGCGCCGTCACCAATTGCCTAAGCATCCTGCGCGCCCGCGCCGAAGCCGCCGGCGTGCTCATCGTCTCCAACGTCCCCGACGACCTGCCGCATCTGCGCGGCGAGACCCGCAAGATCAAGCAGATCCTGCTCAACCTGATGTCCAACGCCATCAAGTTCACGCCGTCGGGCGGCCGCATCGCCCTCGATGTCTACCATCACGACGGCGGGGAGCTGGTGTTCCGCGTGTCCGACGACGGCATCGGCATCGCCGCCGCCGACATTCCGACGGCGCTGGAGCCGTTCGGCCAGATCGAGAACTCCCTGAGCCGCAAGCACCACGGCACCGGCCTCGGCCTGCCGCTCAGCCGCGCCTTCGCCGAACTGCACGGCGGCCGGCTCGAGCTGGTCAGCGACTTCGGCAAGGGCACGACCGTCACGGTCGCCTTCCCGCCAGACCGCCTGATCTTCCCGGACTGATTTTCAGGACGCGGCGACGTCCACTTCGACGGCCGTGCCGCCGAGCCGCGCCGCCATGGCGACGAACTCGCCGCTCGCGGCGTCGAGCCGCGCCTTGTCGGTGGCGCGCAGCACGATGCGCACGCCCGGATCTTCGCGCCGGCCGAACGACGGATAGCTGCCGATCTCCACGTCCGCGTAGCGGTCCTGCAGGGTGCCGAGGTCGGCGGCCATGGTGCCTTCCGCCAGGTTTGTGCGGAACGTGCGCGCGCGCAGCGGCAGGCCGCCGCTCAACGTATGGGCGATGCCGTCGAACATGGCGCGCATGATGACCGGCACGCCGGCCATCACGAACACGTTCTCCATGCGAAAGCCCGGCGCCGTGCTGATCGGATTGTCGATTAGCGTCGCCCGCGCCGGCACCATCGCCATGCGCTTGCGCGCCTCGTTCAGCCCGCCCTCCGGATAGTGCCGCTCGAGCCGGGCGACGGCTTCGGCGTCCAGCGTCAGCGCCACGCCGAACGCCTGGGCGACGGCGGCTGAGGTGATGTCGTCATGCGTCGGGCCGATGCCGCCGGTCGTGAAGACGTAGTCGTAGCGCGCGCGGCAGGCGTTCACCGCGGCCACGATGTCCTCGGTGACGTCGGCGACGACGCGCGCCTCCATCACCCGCACGCCGAGTTCGTTCAGATGCTGGGCGAGGTAGCCGAGGTTCACGTCCTGGGTGCGGCCCGAGAGAATTTCATTGCCGATCAGGATGACGGCGGCGGTGACCGGGCGGGCGGGAGAGCTGACCATAAGCGAGCGTTCCGAATGGCTTAGAGGTGGAAGAAGCACCGTTCAGAACAGTCTGCCCGACGGGATTTGTCCACAGCTTATCTCTGCAATTTTAATCAAATGGTAAGGACGGATGGCCAAACTCCCCTGAGGCGCAGCCAGCGAAAGACGGCGGTCGCAGAGGAATAAGCCTCTGAAATCGTTTGTTTTTATGGTTGAGCCTCTCCCCGGCAGGAAGCCGACGAGACGGACATGGTTCAGGACGAACGACATCACGCGGCTCGATTCCCGCTCTGGGAAACGAATCCCCCGCCAGCGCCTCGCGCTTCCAACGGCCAAGCGGCCGTTGAAGAGGCGCGTCCGCGCGTCGCCGTCTACGCCATCTCGCCGGACGCCAATCCGCACCTCAACGGCCTGCTCGCCGCCATTCCCGAATCCGACTTCACGCCTTGCCATGTCGTCAGCGGCGCCCAGTTGCGCGCCCTCGTCGTCGGCGGCACGGTCGACGCGGCGCTCATCGCCATCGACGGCCCCGCCGATCCGCAAGGCGCCACGCTCGTCCGCTCGCTGCGCGCCGCCGCGCCGCACCTCGCCATCGTGCTGCTCGCCTCCACCGACGACGAGGCCTTCATCGCCGGCACGCGCGCCTGGGGCGCGCAGGACTGCCTGCCGTTCGCCGACGCCAACGGGCGCTTGCTGGCGCGCACCCTGCGCCACGCCATCGAGCGGCAAGGCATGGCGCGCGAGATCGACCGGCTGACGCGCTACGACCGCCTGACCGGCTTGCCCAACCGCGACCTGATGCGCCAGATCCTCGCCCAGGCCGTCGCGACGCATGTGATGCGCGAAGCCGCCCATGCGCCGGAAGCGCCGGCGGTCGATCCCGGCCTGATGGCCGTCATGATGATCAACTTGGATCGCTTTCGCCTGATCAACGAGACCCTCGGCCAGGCGCGCGGCGACCGCCTGCTGCAGGAGGTCGCCCAGCGCCTGCAGGACTGTCTCGGAGAAGGCGACGTGCTCGGCCGCCACGGCGCAGACGAATTCGTCGTCCTGATCGACAGCGTGATGGACGCGCGCGCCGCGGCGAACATCGTCCAGACGATGATCGAAGCCCTCAACCTGCCGATCACCGTCGAGGGCCACGAGGTCTACGTCACCTGCTGCATCGGCGTCAGCCTTTTCCCCATCGACGGCGACGAGGTCGAGACCTTGCTGCGCAGCGCCGACGCGGCGCTCGCCCGCGCCAAGGCCCAAGGCCGCAACCACTTCCAGTTCTACACGCTCGGCATGAACGTCAAGACGGCGCGCCGCCTGACGCTCGAGCAGGACCTGCGCCGCGCCGTCGAGCGCGACGAGCTGGTGCTCTACTTCCAGCCGCAGCTCGACCTCAAGACGCGCAAGATCGCCGCCGTCGAGGCGCTGCTGCGCTGGCAGCATCCCCAGTACGGCCTGATCCCGCCCGGCGAGTTCATTCCCTACGCCGAGGAGAGCGGCCTGATCGTGCCGATCGGCGAATGGGTGCTGCGTGCCGCCTGCACCCAGGCGCGGCAGTGGCTCACCATGGGCTACCCCGACCTGCGCGTCGCCGTGAACCTCTCGAGCCGCCAGTTCTTCCAGGAAAACGTGCTCGACGTCGTCACGCGCACGCTGGAAGCGACGCGCCTGCCGCCCGGCAACCTCGAGCTGGAACTGACCGAGAGCGCCGTCATGGAGAATCCGGACGAGGCGACCGTCACGCTCTGCCTGCTCGCCAACATGGGCGTGCGCATCTCGATCGACGACTTCGGCACCGGCTATTCGTCGCTCAACCACCTCAAGCGATTCCCGATCGACAACCTCAAGATCGACCGCAGCTTCGTCAACGACATCACCGTCAATCCGGACGATGCCGCCATCGTCAAGGCGATCCTCGCCATGGCCTGCAGCCTGCGCCTCAAGGTCGTCGCCGAAGGGGTCGAGACAGTCGAGCAGCTGCGCTTCCTCGAAGCGCACGACTGCGACGCGGTGCAGGGCTTCCTGCTCAGCCGCCCGCAGCCCGCCGAGGACATCACGCGCATCTTCCTGCCGCCGCCGGGCCAGGCGCCGGCCGCCATTTCCCTCGGCCTCGCCGCCAACGCCAACCGCCACTCGGCCTAGCCCCCGCCCGCTTCCCAGGCCTGGGGCCACGCTCCGGCCCCCATGTTGACTCGTCTTGGGCGGGCTGGTACGGCCTTGTCCATAACAAGCGGCGACACAGCCGCAGAGGCAGGGGCAGGCTCAAGGCAGGCGCGGCGCGACAGGCCGCTCTCCGCCGTCGCATTCCACATCAATCGCTTTCCTGCCTTCGCATCAAGCTGAAAGGGAACTGCGCGTGGAGAAGATGACCGTCACCGGCTATTACCGCCGGCCGCCCCACCTCGTCGCCGTCCACAAGGGCTTCTGGGCCCGCGAGGGACTGGAGATCGACTTCCACACCGTCGACCTCGCCCCCGAGCACAACAAGGAGATGGCGGCGGGCGTCTGGAACATGACTCTCTCCTCCGCCGACACCATGCTGGCGCGCGCCACGCAGGACGGCGTCGACTACGTCGCTTTCATGCAGGCGGAAGAAGGCCTCAACGTGCAGCTCGTCGGCAGGAAAGAGATCGCCTCGCCGAAGGAGCTCCGCGGCAAGCTGCTCGCCGCCGACCCGATCGATTCGAACTTCGACCTGGTGCGCAACAAGATCCTGCGCGACTTCGGCGTCGACGAAGCCGAATACGAAATCGACATCCTCGGCAACACGCCGTTCCGCGCCAAGGCCCTGATGGAAGGCAAGGTCGCCGCCGCCATGCTCGTGCCGCCCTTCACCGACCGCGCGGTGGAGGCCGGCTACCATGTTCTTGCCGAAGGCGCGGACCACATCTCCGACTGGCCGCTCGCCTGCGGCTGGGGCCTGCGCTCGTGGGTCGAGGCCAACCGCCCTCTGGTCGTGCGCTTCCTGCGCGGCTGGGCCAACGCCGCCGACTGGCTGCAGAGGCCCGAGAACAAGCGCGAGACGCTCGACCTCCTGATGAAGGAAGAGAAAGTCTCCGAGAAGCGCGCCGAAGAGGCCTATGCCCGCGTCGTTCCGAAGGGCCGCATCAATCCCGAGGCGGTCCGCAAGAACATCGAGCTGCGCATCGAGCTCGGCTACTACAAGCCGCCGCACAAATCGACGGAGAGCTTCTACGACCTGAGCTACTGGAGCGAGGCGACCGGCTTGCCCGCGCCGCCGCCGGCCGGCATGCCCAAGAACGGAAAGGCCTGAACGAACGACAACGACACGACGCCGGGAACCGGCGCGTCACAAGGGGAGGATCATCATGCGTTCGACATTCACGCGCGCCACGCTGGCCGCCGTCGCAAGCCTCGCATTCGCCGCCGTCGCGACATCCGCGCAGGCGCAAGACTTCAAGGGCAAGATCGTGACGATCGGCTACGGCGGAGGCGTCGGCGGAGGCTTCGACACCTATGCGCAGCTGCTGGCGCCGCACTTCATGCGCCACCTGCCGGGCAACCCGCGCGTCATCGTGCAGGGCGTCCCCGGCGCCGGCACGCTGGCCGCCGCGAACTACACCTATGAAGTGGCGCCGCACGACGGCACCTTCATCGGCATCGCCAGCGGCAACACGGCGACCGCCAAGCTGTTCAAGACGCCGAACATCCGCTTCGACCCCAACAAGTTCGTCTGGCTCGGCAGCATGACGAGCGAAGTCGCCGTGGTCATCGCCTGGCACACCACCGGCATCACCAGCTTCGACGACGTGAAGACGCGCAAGATGATCGTCGGTGGCGGCGGCGCGACCTCGGGCAACGTCATATCGCCCACCGTGATGAACCGCATGTTCGGCACCAAGTTCGAGATCATCCGCGGCTACCCGAGCTCGCGCGAAGCCATCCTGGCCGTCGAGCGCGGCGAGCTGGACGGCGTCGCCAGCTGGAACTACTCCTCGATCAAGGCGTCGCCCGCGTTGCTGCGCGAGGGCAAGATCAAGATCCTGCTGCAGCTCGCGCTCAGCAAGCACCCCGACTTGCCCGACGTGCCGCTGATCACCGACCTCGCCCGCACGCCGGAAGAGAAGGCGATCCTCGAGCTGATCTTCGCGCCGCAGGAAATGGGCCGCCCGCTCTTCCTGCCGCCGGCGACCCCCGCCGCCGTCGCCGCCGTGCTGCGCCGCGCCTTCGACGCGACGCTGGCCGATCCCGACTTCAAGGCCGACGCCGAGAAGCGCAAGATGGACCTCAACAGCCCGATGACCGGCGAGCAGGTCCAGGCCCTGGTCGCGCACATGCACCAGCAGCCCGAGGCCCTCGTGGAAAAGACCATCGAGCTGACCAACGCCGGAAAATAAGCCTCGCGGCGGCGGCCGAAACCCGGCCGCCGCCCAAGTTGCCAAGCGCCAGGCCGGCCCTTATGGTCCGGCCCCATGAAATTCCCCTCGCCCCTGGTCCGCGGCACCCTGCTCAAGCGCTACAAGCGCTTCCTCGCCGACATCGAGTTTCCCGACGGTGCGCAGATCACCGCCCATGTCGCCAATCCCGGCGCCATGATCGGGCTGAACGCGCCCGGCTCCGAGGTCTGGCTGTCGAAGTCCGACAACCCCAAGCGCAAGCTCGCCTACAGCTGGGAACTGGTGAAGGCGGACGGGGTGCTCGTCGGCCTCAACACGGCGCTGCCCAACGGCCTCGTCGCCGAGGCCTTGGCGGCGGGAAAAATCCAGGAATTACAGGGCTATAAGTCGGTCCGCCGCGAGGTGCGCTACGGCATCAATTCGCGCATCGACCTCTTGCTCGAAGACGACGCGAAGCCCATGTGCTACGTCGAGGTGAAGAACGTCCACCTCAGGCGCGGCGGGCCTGCGGCCGAGTTTCCCGATTGCCGGACCGAGCGCGGCGCCAAGCACTTGCGCGAGCTGACTGACGTGGCCGCCGCCGGGGGCCGCGCCGTCATGCTCTACGTGGTGCAGCGGCCCGACTGCGACTGGTTCACCACCGCCGATGACCTCGATCCGGTCTACGGCAAGGCCTTGCGGGAGGCCGTCGCCAGCGGCGTCGAGGCGATCTGCTACGATTGCAGCATCACCACCCACTCTATTGACTGGCGCCGCTCCCTGCCTGTTAGGCTATAATTTCCCCTTCGGCCCGCCTCAGGGGCACAGGGCATCAGGACAGACGACGATGAACACGGACCTTTCGAACAGCGAACAGACCGCCGCGCCGCGCAAGTCGGGCAACATCGTGCTGCACGACGAGGCCGCCTTCGCCGGCATGCGCCGCGCCGGACGCCTGGCCGCGGAAACCCTCGACTTCATCACCGAGCATGTGAAGCCCGGCGTCAGCACCGAAGACATCAACCAGCTCTGCCACGACTTCATCGTCGGCCATGAAGCGATCCCCGCGCCGCTCAACTACCGCGGCTTCCCGAAGTCGGTCTGCACCTCGGTCAACCACGTCGTCTGCCACGGCATTCCCGACCCGAAGAAGAAGCTGGAGAAGGGCGACATCGTCAACATCGACGTCACCGTCATCCTCGACGGCTGGTACGGCGACTGCTCGCGCATGTACTTCGCCGGCGACGTCGGCGTGAAGGCGCGCAAGCTGGTCGACATCACCTACGAATGCATGATGCGCGGCATCGAGGTCGTGAAGCCCGGCGCCCGCCTCGGCGACATCGGCGCCGCCATCCAGGACTATGCCGAGAGCCAGCGCTTCTCCGTCGTGCGCGACTTCTGCGGCCACGGCCTCGGCCGCACCTTCCACGCCGCGCCCAACATCCTGCACTACGGCAACGCCGGCGAAGGCCTCGCGCTGAAGGAAGGCATGTTCTTCACCGTCGAGCCGATGGTGAACGCCGGCGGCTGGCAGGTGAAGATCCTGCAGGACGGCTGGACCGCCGTGACGAAGGACAAGTCCCTGTCGGCGCAGTTCGAGCATTCGCTGGGCGTCACCGCCACGGGCTACGAGATCTTCACGCTCTCGCCCAAGGGCCTCGACCGGCCGCCTTACGCGGTCTAAGCAGCAGCTAGGCGTCGGGGGGCGCATGAGCGACGGCAACAGCGCCACGCCCGACAAGGCCGCGCCGCACTATCTCGACCATCGCAAGCGCCTGCGCGAGCGCTTCCTGCGCGACGAAGCCGCCCTGCCCGACTACGAGCTCCTTGAGCTGCTGCTCTGCCTCGCCATCCCGCGCCGCGACGTCAAGCCGCTCGCCAAGACGCTGCTCAAGCGCTTCGGCAGCTTCGCCGCCGTCATCTCCGCCGAACCCGCAGCACTGATCGCAATCGAAGGCGTCGGCGAAGCCGCCGTCTCCGCCCTCAAGCTTGCGCGCGCCGCCGCGCTGCGCCTGACCGAAGCCGACGCGAAGGCACGCCCCGTCGTCGGCTCGCACCAGGCGCTCGTCGACCATTGCCGGGCGCGGCTCGCCCACAGCGCGACGGAGGAATTCCGCGTGCTGTTCCTCGATTCCAAGAATGGCCTGATCGCCGACGAGCAATTGGGGCGCGGCACGGTCAACCATGCGCCGGTCTATCCGCGCGAAGTGGTCAAGCGCGCCCTGGAGCTTGGCGCCGTCGCCCTCATCCTCGTCCATAACCATCCGAGCGGCGATCCGACGCCGTCCGCCGACGACGTGACGATGACGCGCGAGGTGCGCGCCGCCGCCGAGGCGCTCGGCCTCACGCTGCACGATCACTTGATCGTCGGCCGCCATGGCCATGCGAGCCTGCGCGCATTGGGCAAGCTCTAAGCCTTCCAAGCCGAAGACTATTTCCTGTCCTTCGGCCGCGCCGAGGGATGCGACTGCAGGTCGGCTAGAATGGCCATCAGCGTCGGCCCGATGGACTTGATCTCGTCGAGATGGACGCCGGAGAGGCTGCGCAGGCAAGTCTCGCCGTCCTTCGTCAGCGTCACGAGGACGCGCCGGCCGTCCGCCGGATCGGCCGCGCGCTGGACCAAGCCAGCGCCCGCCAGGCGGTCGACCAGTTCCACCACGCTATGCTGGCGGAGCAGAAGCCGCTCGGCGAGCGTGCCGATGCCGATCCCCTGGCCACCGGCCAGCGCCTTGATGGTCAGCAGGGCCTGGTGCTGCTGCGAGGTCACGCCGGCTTCCGCCGCCGCCGCCTCGCTGAAGGCCAGGAACCTGCGGATGGCATAGCGGAAATCCGCCAGGGCGGCATAGTCCACCCCCTCCGCTTCCTTCGGCCGCCGCGCCGCCCCTGCCGGGCGCTTCATCATTTGGTTTCCTTCCAGAGATATATATCGTAGTACGATATATATCTCTCACCTCGAAGTTGTCTCGCCCCATGTCCGCTTTCCCGAAGGCGCCGCAGTCCGCCGGCGTCCGTTCACGCGTCCCGTCCATTCCCAAGCCCGGCGACTTCACCACCGACCGCCGCGTCCTGCTGCTGATGGCGATCGCCGCCGTGGTCGGCACCTTCGCCGTCGGCGCGGCCTGGCTGCTGCTCCGGCTGATCACGCTCTGCACGAACGTCGCCTACCACGGCCGCTTCTCGTTCGAGAACCTGCCGATCGGCAACAGCCACCTGGGCTGGTGGGCCATCCTGGTGCCGGTCGCCGGCTGCCTGATCATCGGCCTCATGGCCCGCTTCGGCTCCGAAAAAATTCGCGGCCACGGCATTCCCGAGGCCATCGAAGCCATTCTCATCGGCAAGAGCCGCATCAGCGCCAAGGTCGCCATCCTGAAGCCGCTGTCGTCGGCCATCTCCATCGGCAGCGGCGGGCCGTTCGGCGCCGAAGGCCCCATCATCATGACCGGCGGCGCCGTCGGCTCGCTGCTGGCGCAGATGATCCATCTCAGCTCGACCGAGCGCAAGGCGCTGCTGGTGGCCGGCGCCGCCGCCGGCATGACGGCGATCTTCGGCACGCCGCTCGCCGCCGTGCTGCTCTCCGTCGAGCTGCTGCTGTTCGAATGGAAGCCGCGCAGTTTCCTGCCCGTCGTCGTGGCCGCCGCGGTCGCCGCCGCGGAGCGCACGCTGCTGCTCGACCCGGCGCCGCTCTTCGCCTATGCCGGCCACATGGCGCCGTCGCTCGCCGGCGTGCTGTGCTGGGCGCTGGTCGGCCTCATGGCGGGCCTGGCGTCGGGCGTGCTGACCGCCATGGTCTATGGAGCGGAGGACGCCTTCCAGGCGCTGCCGATCCATTGGATGTGGTGGCCCATGCTCGGCGGCCTCGCCATCGGCATCGGCGGCCTGATCGACCCCTCGGCGCTCGGCGTCGGCTACGACAACATCCGCCACCTGCTCGCCGGCGACCTCGCGATCCGCGCCGTCGTCTCCCTGCTCGTCGTGAAGTCCGTCATCTGGGCCGTGGCGCTCGGCTCGGGCACGTCGGGCGGCGTTCTGGCGCCGCTCCTGATCTTCGGCGGCACCCTCGGCGCGCTGGCGACGCCCTGGCTGCCCCATGCCGACACCGGCTTCTGGGCCTTGCTCGGCATGGCGGCGATGATGGGCGGCACGATGCGCGCGCCGCTGACCGCGACGCTCTTCGCCGTCGAGCTCACCGGCGACCAGCAGGCGGCCCTGCCGCTGCTCGTCGCCTGCGGCATCGCCTACGCGACGACGGTGCTGCTGCTCCGCCGCTCGATCCTGACCGAGAAGATCGCGCGCCGCGGCCTGCACATCACGCGCGAATACCATGCCGACCCGTTCGAGCAGTCCTGGGTCAAGGACGTGATGGTGCCCCATGTCGACGTCGTGCCCGCATCATGGACCGTCGACGAAGCGATCCGCTACTTCATGGCGGCGGAGCCGCGCCACAAGAGCTATCCGGTCGTCGCCGAAGACCGTGTCGTCCTGGCCATGGTCTCGCGCGGCGACATCCTCGCCTGGCTCGGCGAGGACGCCGGCCGCGACGCCCCCCTCGCCGAGGTTCTGCGGGACCAGGACCTGCTGTTCGCCCAGCCTGGCGAACTGGTCGGGCATCTCGCCGACAGGATGGCGCAGGCCGGGGTCGGCCGCGTGCCTGTCGTCGACGACGCCCATCGCCTGGTCGGCCTCGTCGCCCGCAAGGATATCCTCGCCGCCCGCGCCCGGCGCATGGCGGAAGACCGCGACCACGCCATTCACCTGCGACTCCGCAAGCCGGCTGGCGCTACAATGCCGGGAGAGAAGCCCGCCTGACCATGGCGGCGCAACCGAATGCGGAGATGCAGGGATGTCGAACGTCACGCGCGCGACGCAGGCATTGTCGGCCGCCGGCATCGCCTTCACCGTTCACGCCTATGGCTACGACCCGAACGCCGATCGCATCGGCCTGCAGGCGGCTGAAGCCCTCGGCGAAGCGCCCCACCGCGTGCTGAAGACGCTGATGGCGCTGGTCGACGGCAAGCCCGCCTGCGTCATCGTGCCGTCGGACCGCGAGGTCTCCATGAAGAAGCTGGCGGCGGCCTTCGGCGGCAAGGTGGCGAGCATGATGCCGCCCGCCGACGCGGAGCGCGTCACCGGCTACCATGTCGGCGGCATCAGCCCCTTCGGACAGAAGCGCGCCGTGCGCACCGCCATCGAGATCGCCGCCCTCGACGAAGACCTCGTCTACGTCAACGGCGGCCAGCGCGGCCTTCAGGTGCGGCTCGCGCCGCGCGATGCCCAGCGCGCGCTGAACGCCGTCGCTGTGGCGCTCGTCGCCTGACAGCTCGCTAAAGAGCCTTGCGGAAGGTCACGTTGATGCGGCGGCGGCCGAGCAGCGGGTGCACGCCCTCCTTCAGCGGATTGACGCCATGGAAGGCTCTGCGTGACGGCCCGCCCCACACCACCACGTCGCCATGCGCCAGCGGCACGCGCTGCATGGGGTCGGTCCGCTGCAATCCGCCGAAGAGAAAGGTCATCGGCAATCCGAGCGAGAGCGACACGATGGGCGCCGAGGCGTCGCCTTCGTTCATGTCCTGGTGCGCCGACATGCGGGCCCCCGGCTCGTAGAAATTGATCAGGGCCGAGTCCGGCGCGAAGTCGGGATAGCCCGCTGCCGATGCCGCGCGCCGGGCGAGATCGGCGAAGACGGACGGCATCGTCGGCCACGGCCTGCCGCTTTCGGGATCGAGCGGATCGTAGCGGTAGCCGCGCCGGTCCGTCACCCAGCCCGCCGCGCCGCAATTGGTCATGGCCGCGGACATGCGAAAGCCGTTCGGCGTCTCCATGTGGCGGAACGGCGCCACCGCCGCCACCGCTTCGACGGCCGCGAGCAAGGCGGCCTCGTCGGGCAGCGCGAAGCCGCCAAGCAGGACGGCGCCCTCGGCCAGGGGAATGTCGCGCGGCTGCGCCGCAAAAAGGTCCATCGTCGTCATCGCAGGCTCATCATATATCACGCGGCATCGTGGAAGATGATCCCGGCCGTGGTGCGGCGGCCGGAATGCAGCTTGCTGACGCCGTGGCGCATGGTCACGCGGTAGACGCCGCGCGCGCCGCGCACCGGCCGCTGATGGACGGCGAACAGCACGGCATCCCCTTGGCCGAGCGGCACCACGGCAGGCCGCGACTGCATGCGCGGCCGCTGCTCCGTCAGCACGAATTCGCCGCCGGTGAAATCCTCCTCGGGGCGCGACAGCAGGATCGCCGCCTGCAGCGGGAAGACCTCCGCGCCGTAGAGGTCCTGGTGCAGGCAGTTGTAGTCGCCGGCCTCGTAGCGCAGCAGCAGCGGCGTCGGCCGCGACTGCCCGGCGCGATGGCAGCGCGCGACATAGTCTTCGTGGCTCGACGGATAGCGCATGTCGAGTCCCATCGCTTCGCTCCAGCGGCTGGCGATGGCCGCCAGCGGCGGATAGAGCGTCGTGCGCAGGGACGCGACGGCATCGGGCAGCGGATAGGAGAAATATTTATATTCGCCGCTGCCGAAGCCGTGGCGGGCCATGACCACGCGGCTGCGGAAATGGTCTCCGTCATAAAGGCCCGCCAGCGCGGCGCAGGCTTGCGCCGGCAGCAGCCCTTTGATCGTCGCCCAGCCCTGGCCGTCGAGTTCCTCGGCGATCCGCGTCCAATCGAGCGCCGCGACGGCGGACGAACGCGGGGCCGGATCGGCCGGCAAGGTCAAGGCTTGGATCATGGCGGTCCTTCCGGCAGCTTATATGGGCTGCCGGAGCTTGCCAGCCAAGCCCCGGCGGCGCTGGCCGCTTTCGGACAGGTCAGCGCGCCGACGGATCGAAGCGGACCGCGAACCAGTCGTCGAGCATGCGCTTCTCGTAGCGCAGGTCGTCGCCCTCGCCGCTCGGCAGCGCATGGCTCAGGTAGCTCTGGTCGCGCAGCGTCTCGGCGTTGCTGGCCATCAGCTTGCCGCCGTCGCGCAGCTCGTAGCGCAGGGTCATCTTCGGCCAGGTCGCGTCGGTGAGGATGCGCGGCGAGTTGATCCCGCCGCCGGGGCGGACGCGGCCGGCGCGGTCGATGTCGCTGACCTCGACGCTGAGCTCCTGGCCGGGCCGGAGGTACTTCTCGCCGAGCTTGCCGAAATAGGCCGTCAGCTCGCGCAGCAGGCGCTGGTCGGCCGGGCCGCCTTCGCGGCCGGCCATGTCGGTGAACTTGTCGGGATCCTTGAAGGACACGCTGACGGCAGCCTGCGCGCCGGACAGGGCCAGGGAACAGAGGCTGGCGGAAAGCACGAAGGCCGCAACCCGCTTGGAACGCATGGACGCCTCCTGAGGTTATCGCGGGAAGCTGATCGCATGAATCCCGCATGATGCAAAAGCTGTGGCGCGACGGCTCCAACCCTCCCATATTCCGCCCATGGCCTGAGCGGCAGAAGTCGCTTTTCGCTCCAGCAGACAGAACGGTTAGCCATGAAAGTTTCCGCCCCCTTGCTTCACGCCGCCGTGACCGCCTTTCTTGCGGCGGCGCTGGCCGGCTGCGCGTCGAACAGCGGCGACAGCGGCAGCATCGTGCCCTGGCAGGCGCCGACGGCGCTGGGCCCGGCGGCGGAGGCCGGCCCTTCGGTCCACTGGCGCACCTCGCTCGACGGCAACGTGGTCGTGGTCGAAGTGCAGGACCGCAACAACGCCTACCGCGTCGAGCGGGTCGACCTGCTGGCGCCCGACGGACGCATCTTCCCCTCCAAGGACATCACGCGCGACCGGCTGACGCCGGGCGGCCGCTGGAACGCCGGCGGCGTGGGCGTCGGCGTCGGCGGCTACGGCGGCGGCCGCGACGGCACGAACGTCGGCGTGATGCTCGGCATTCCCCTCGGCGGCGGCGCTGCCGCCGACCCGGTCGGCACCGAGGCGCGCACCACCGCGCGCATCCCGCTCGCCGACGTGGCGAGCTACCGCGCCACGTCCGCCAGCTGGAAGGTCAAGGTCTCCTTCAGCGACAACGGCGGCTACAACAGCTCGGCCCTGTTCCCCGCGCCGACGCCCTAGAGCGGAACCGAACACCGCCATGGCACCGGGCGGCAATAGTGCGGCCGGCGGCAATCGCCTATAATCGGATGCCTTTGTTGCGCCATGATTCGATGGTGGATTAAGGCTGCCGGAGGATCATCGCCATGCACGTCCAGTCTCGTTCCCACTTCACTGTCGGCCTGCTCGCCGCCGTAGGGCTTCTGCTCGCCGCCTGCGGCACCAGCGGCCCGGTCTACCCGCTTTATTCGTCCGCGGCCGTCACGGGCAGCTTCGGCTACAGCGAGCAGAAGCTCAGCCCGAACAGCTTTAAGGTCACCTACGTCGCCCCCGTGCGCGAAGTCGCCGATTCACGCAACGCCATCGACGAGCGCCGCCAGTCCCTGCTGACGGTGAGCAACGACATGGCGATCTGGCGCGCGTCCGACCTCGCGCTCGCCAACGGCCAGAAGGAATTCCGCGTCACGCGCCGCGACAACGACGTCGACGTGCAGCGCGACACCTACGAGAGCTATCCCTACCGGCCCTACTACCGTCGCGGGCCGCCCTACTACGGCCCGGCGCCTTACTTCGGCCCGCCTTGGCCCGAGCGCGACAGCTACGTGCGCCTGCGCGCGCGCACCACGCTCGTGATCGAGTTCGGCCACCAGCCGGGCACCGACTTCTTCATCGCCGACGAAGCCATCGCCAGGCTGCGCCAGACCTATCCGGGGGCCGACCAGACATCCACGCCAACCCAGCAAGGTCTCATGTTCCCATGATGATGTCCTCCACCGGACTTGCCGCCCTCTTCCTCGCGTTGGCGCTCGACGCCAACCCGTCCCTGGCGCAGAACGCCTCGCAGCAGGTCGCGCAAGCGCCCCAGCCGCCCGCGCGCTCGGCGCCCAGCCAGCCCCCCAAGCAGCCGGCGCAGCCGACCGCCGGCGCCCTGGCGCTCGACAAATTCATGAAGACGTCGAACCCCGTCTGCCTGAAGGAAGCGTCGACGCGCTGCGTCGACCTCGGCTGGGCCGCCGCTGACAGCGACAAGAACGGCACCCTCTCGCTCGCCGAAGTCGAGCAGGTGCGCGACGACATCGCCGCCTGGAACGCCTGGAAGGCCGACAGCCTCACCCCGCGCGACCGCGCCAGCCTCAACATGGGCCTGTGGGCCGCCGACCGCGTCGGCCTGCCCAACCTGTTCGCCAGCTACGACGCCGACGGCGACGGCAAGCTGACCAAGGCCGAGCTGTTCGCCGACGTGAAGCTCGACCAGCGCCCGATCGGCCAGGTCATGGCCGACGAGAAGGCGGTCGACCGCAAGCGCTTCGCCAGCCGCCTCGGCCCCCTGCAGACCATGGCCGAGGTGCTGATGACGCCGCGCCCGCCCGGCAGTCCCCTGCCGGCTCCGGCGGCGCCCAGCCCGAAGACCCAGCCGCTGCCCTGACCGGGCCTTAACCATGACGGGAAACGGCGCTTTTCCAGGCGCCGTTTCCGCCTCAGATTCGCCTGTCAAATCGCGGCCGCTGGGCTATATGTAAGGCCCTTTTTTCGACAGTCGAGCCGCTCATGATCCCGCGCTATTCCCGTCCCCAGATGTCCGCCATCTGGGAGCCCGAAACCAAGTTCCAGATCTGGTTCGAGATCGAGGCGCATGCCTGCGACGCCCAGGCCAAGCTCGGCGTCATCCCCAAGAGCGCCGCGAAGGCCGTGTGGAAACGCGGCGCCTTCGAGGTGGCGCGCATCGACGAGATCGAGCGCGAGACCAAGCACGACGTCATCGCCTTCCTGACCAACCTCGCCGAGCATGTCGGCCCCGAGGCGCGCTTCGTCCACCAGGGCATGACCTCGTCGGACGTGCTCGACACCTGCCTCGCCGTGCAGCTCGCGCGCGCCTCCGACATCCTGATCGCCGACGTCGATGCGCTCCTTGCCGTGATCGAGCGCCGCGCCCGCGAGCTGAAGATGGTCCCGGCCATGGGCCGCAGCCACGGCATCCACGCCGAGCCTGTCACCTTCGGCCTCAAGCTCGCCGGCTTCTACGCCGAGTTCGCGCGCGCCCGCGAGCGCCTCGTGCTGGCGAAGAAGGAAATCGCCACCTGCGCCATCTCGGGCGCCGTCGGCACCTTCGCCCACATCGATCCCTTCGTGGAAGAGTACGTCGCCGAGAAGCTCGGCCTCGCCGTCGAGCCGCACTCGACCCAGGTCATCCCGCGCGACCGCCACGCCATGTTCTTCGCGACCCTCGGCGTCGTCGCCTCGTCCTGCGAGCGCCTCGCCACCGAGATCCGCCATCTGCAGCGCACCGAAGTGCGCGAGATCGAGGAATATTTCTCGCCGGGCCAGAAGGGGTCCTCGGCGATGCCGCACAAGCGCAACCCTGTGCTGTCGGAGAACGTGACGGGCCTCGCCCGCCTCGTGCGCGGCATGGTCATCCCCGCCATGGAGAACGTGGCGCTGTGGCACGAGCGCGACATCTCGCACTCCTCCGTCGAGCGCATGATCGGCCCCGACGCGACGGTGACGCTCGACTTCGCCATCGCGCGCCTGACGGGCATGATGGACAAGCTGCTCGTCTATCCCGACGCCATGCAGCGCAACCTCGACATGCTGGGCGGCCTCGTCCATTCGCAGCGCGTGCTGCTGGCGCTGACCCAGAAGGGCGCCTCGCGCGAGGACGCCTACAAGCTGGTGCAGCGCAACGCCATGCAGGTATGGGAGAAGCGCGTCAGCTTCCTCGAGCTGCTCGGCAAGGACGCCGACGTGACCAAGTACCTGAACCACAAGGAACTGGCCGCGCTGTTCGACCTCGGCTACCACACCAAGCACGTCGACACGATCTTCCGGCGCGTGTTCGGCAAGACCAAGGCGAAGAAGCCCGCCAGCAAGCGCAAGGGCAAGTAGGCCGAAGGGCGTCGAGCGGTCCTCGTGAGCGACACGCTCGACTCCTCCGGGCTCTATGCCGGCGTGCGCGCGCAGATCGCCGACGGGCGGATGTGCGAGCTGTTCGACTACTGGGACGGCCGGCGCGGCGGCAAGGCCATGCCGTCGCGCATCGAGGTCGACCCGCTCGACCTGCCGCTCCAGCTGCCCAACCTCTTCCTGATCGACGTCGAAGCCGCGCCCAGGCGCTATCGCTACCGCCTGGTCGGCAGCGCCCTGACCGAGATCGTCAAGGAAGACCTCTCAGGCATGTACGTCGATCAGATGCCGGCGCTCTGGCGCCACTACGCCGAGCCGCCTTACGACGAGGCGGTCGCGACCGGCCAACCGCACTACAGGGAAGTCCGCATCGTGCGCACGCTGTGGCGCGCCCGCTACCTGCGCCTGCTGCTGCCGCTCGGCGAGCCGCAGGCCCCGGCCGAGACGCTGCTGGCCTGCATCTACCGCCTCTGATCTCTTCCGGAAATGCAAAAGGCCGCCCAACGTCCTTGCGGACAGGGCGGCCCTTCGGTCGCGCCAGAGGCGCGCGCTAGTCAATGCGCCAAAAGGCGCAGTGCGCTGAGAGCGCGACCCTGGGCCTAGCGGCCCTGGGTCAGCACCTGCTCGCGCGCGGTCGCTGCAGATTTGTCGAGCGCGCCGACGAGATCGGCGTCGGTGACGGCGATGCCCTTGGCGGCCAGGTCCTTGCCGACCTTCTCCAGCAGCAGCGTGTCGCTGTGCTTCTCGACGTCGGTGATCACCAGGCCCGTCGCGTAAGTCTCGGCCGCGTCAGCCGGCAGGCCGAGCTTGGCCGCGGCCCACAGGCCGAACAGCTTGTCGCGCCGCGCCTTGACCTTGAATTCGGCTTCCTGGTCGAGGTGAAACTTCGCCTCGAACCCTTTTTCGCGATCCTCGAACCCGGACATGAACGCGCGCTCCGCTGTTAGTAAATTGAGTGGCTGCAAGACATAGTGCGCCAGCCGCCGATTGGCAACCCGCCCCTGACTGCCTATGTATGATTGGTCATCACGAATGCGGGGCCGCCGAAGCCGTCATGTGCACACTCGTCATCCTGCGCCGCCCGGACCACGACTGGCCGCTGCTGGTCGCCGCCAACCGCGACGAAATGGGCACGCGCCCCTGGAAGCGGCCTGCCCGCCACTGGGACGACCGCCCCGACGTGGTCGCCGGCCTCGACGAGACCGCCGGCGGCAGCTGGCTCGGCCTCAACGACCATGGGCTGATCGCCGGCGTGCTCAACCGGCCCGGCAGCCTGGGCCCGGCGGAGGGCAAGCGTTCGCGCGGCGAACTGGTGCTGGAGGCGCTCGACCATGCCGACGCCGACGTCGCCGCCAAGGCGCTCGCCGAGCTCGATCCCGCCGCCTACCGGCCCTTCAACCTGGTGATCGCCGACGACCGCAATGGCTTCTGGCTGCGCAGCGACGGCAAGGGAATCCGCCTCGCCGCCATCCCCGAAGGCCTGTCGATGATCACCTCCAGCGACCTCAACGACGCCGCCAGCCCGCGCATCCGCGACTACCTGCCGCGCTTTCGCGCCGCCGCCGTGCCCGATCCCGAGCGGGACGACTGGGCCGACTGGCAGGCCCTCATGGGCCAGCGCGACCATGCGCCAGAGGCGGGCCCGCGCGGCGCGGTCAACATCGTCACCGACACGCCCTACGGCACGGTTTCGAGCTCCTTGATCGCCATGCCGGCCTATGACGCCCGATGGGGCGTCGACCTTCAAAAAGCAGGGGATGAGCAGCGCATCCCCGGGCAGAACCCGCCCAAGCCGCCGATCTGGCTGTTCGCCGCCGGGCACCCGGACGAAACCGGATACCAGCGGGTGAAACTCTAGGGTTTTTCCAGCCTTTCTGGGCCTTTTTGCCGGCTTATCCACAGGGGGCCGGCGGCGTTGCGGCCCCCCTTGGAGTCCTATATGTTGCGGCTTCCTCGCGGCGCCCCGCCCGTCATATGGACGGCCCTCCCCGGCGCGCCCGTCCGCAGAGTGAGGATCATTTGGCCCGCCGCAAGCAAGTCTACGAAGGTAAAGCGAAGGTTCTTTTCGAAGGCCCCGAGCCCGGTACTCTCGTCCAATATTTCAAAGATGATGCCACCGCCTTCAACAACAAGAAGAAGGGCACCATCACCGGCAAGGGCGTGCTGAACAACCGCATCTCCGAGCACCTGATGCTGCGGCTGCACGACATCGGCATCCCGACGCACTTCATCCGCCGGCTGAACATGCGCGAGCAGCTCATCCGCGAAGTCGAGATCATCCCCATCGAAGTGGTCGTGCGCAACATCGCCGCCGGCTCGATCTCGCAGCGCCTCGGCATTCCCGAAGGCACGCCGCTGCCGCGCTCGATCGTCGAGTACTACTACAAGAAGGACGAGCTGAACGACCCGATGGTCTCGGAAGAGCACATCACCGCGTTCGGCTGGGCGGCGACGCCCGAGATCGACGACATCCTCAACATGTCGCTGCGCATCAACGACTTCCTGATCGGCCTGTTCCTCGGCATCGGCATCCGCCTCGTCGACTTCAAGCTCGAGTTCGGCCGCCTGTACGACAACGACGAGATCCGCATCGTGCTCGCCGACGAGATCAGCCCGGACAACTGCCGTCTGTGGGACGCCAGCACGAACGAGAAGATGGACAAGGACCGCTTCCGCCGCGACCTCGGCAAGATCGAGGAAGCCTACCAGGAAGTCGCGCGTCGCCTCGGCATCCTGCCGGAAGGCGGCCAGACCGACTTCAAGGCCCCCAAGGCCATTCAGTAGGCCGGCGATCCAGCAAGACGTCCTTTTCTCTCTCGTTTGCGAAAGTGCCATGAAGGCTAAAGTCCACGTCACCCTCAAGACCGGCGTCCTCGATCCCCAGGGCAAGGCCATCGCCCATGCCCTGGGCTCGCTCGGCTTCGCCGGCGTCGAATCCGTCCGCCAGGGCAAGTTCATCGAGCTGGAGGTCGCCGAGACCGACGCGGCCAAGGCGCGCGCCCAGATCGACGACATGTGCAAGAAGCTCCTCGCCAACACGGTGATCGAGGATTACCGCATCGACCTGGAAGGCTGAGCCCATGATCCAGCGGATTCGGAGCGCGGCATGAAAGCGGCGGTCATCGTCTTTCCCGGATCGAACTGCGACCGCGACGTCCAGACGTCGCTCGCCGCCAGCATGGGCTCCCAGCCCGACATGGTCTGGCACGGCGACGCGGACCTGCCCAAGACCGACCTGATCGTCGTCCCCGGCGGCTTCTCCTACGGCGACTATCTGCGCTGCGGCGCCATGGCGGCCCACTCGCCCGTCATGCGCGAAGTGGTCAAGCGCGCCCAGGGCGGCACGCCGGTGCTCGGCATCTGCAACGGCTTCCAGGTCATCACCGAAGCCGGCCTGCTGCCGGGCGTGCTGATGCGCAACGTCTCCCTCAGGTTCATCTGCAAGGACGTCCACCTGAAGGTCGAGCGCTCCGCCGCCCCCTTCACCGCCAAGTACAAGGTCGGCCAAACCGTGCGCATTCCCATCGCCCATGCCGAAGGCAACTACTTCGCCGATGCCGAAACGATGAAGCGCATCGAAGGCGAAGGCCGTGTGGCCTTCCGCTACGCGACGCCGGACGGCCAGGTCATCGCCGCCGCCAACCCGAACGGCGCCATCAACAACATCGCCGGCATCGTCAGCGAGAACGGCCGCGTGCTCGGCATGATGCCGCATCCGGAACGCCTCGCCGACCCGCTGCTCGGCGGCGCCGACGGCAAGGCCATGTTCGACGGCCTCGTGGAGGCCCTGTCGTGAGCGCGCAGCAGTCCGCCGTCATCACCGACGAGGTCGTCAAGGCGCATGGCCTGTCGCCCGACGAATACAAGCGCGTGCTGGATATCCTCGGCCGCGCGCCCAACATCACCGAGCTCGGCATCTTCTCGGTGATGTGGAGCGAGCACTGCTCCTACAAGTCGTCGAAGAAATGGCTCAAGCGGCTGCCGACCACGGCGCCCTGGGTCATCTGCGGCCCCGGCGAGAACGCTGGCGTCATCGACATCGGCGACGGCCTGGCCGCCATCTTCAAGATGGAGAGCCACAACCATCCGTCCTACATCGAGCCCTACCAGGGCGCGGCCACCGGCGTCGGCGGCATCCTGCGCGACGTCTTCACCATGGGCGCGCGCCCCGTCGCCAACCTGAACGCGCTGCGCTTCGGCGAGCCGGCTCACGCCAAGACGCGCCACCTCGTGGCCGGCGTCGTCGCCGGCATCGGCGGCTACGGCAACTGCGTCGGCGTGCCGACCGTCGGCGGCAGCACTGACTTCCACGCCTCCTACAACGGCAACATCCTCGTCAACGCCATGACCGTCGGCGTCGCCCGGGCCGACCGCATCTTCTATTCGGCGGCGTCGGGCGTCGGCAATCCGGTGGTCTACGTCGGCTCCAAGACAGGCCGCGACGGCATCCATGGCGCCACCATGGCGTCGGCCGAATTCGACGACCAGGCCGAGGCCAAGCGCCCGACCGTGCAGGTCGGCGACCCCTTCACCGAAAAGCTCCTGATCGAGGCCTGCCTCGAACTGATGGAGAAGGACGTCATCGTCGGCATCCAGGACATGGGCGCCGCCGGCCTCACCTCCTCCTCCTTCGAGATGGCCTCCAAGGGCGGCATGGGCGTCGAGCTCAACCTCGATGCGGTGCCGATGCGCGAAGACGGCATGACCGCCTACGAGATCATGCTGTCGGAAAGCCAGGAGCGCATGCTCATGGTGCTGAAGCCCGGCCGCGAGGACGAAGCGCGTGCCGTGTTCGACAAGTGGGAGCTCGACTTCGCCGTCATCGGCCATCTGACAGACAGCGGCCGCATGGTGCTGAAGCGCCATGGCGCCGTGCAGGCCGACCTGCCGATCGCGCCGCTCGCCGACGCCGCGCCGATGTACGACCGGCCATGGACGCCGGGCAAGCGCCCGACGATCGTGCTGCCCGACGACGTGCCCGGCGACGATCCGCTCGGCGCGCTGAAGACGCTGATGGGCTCGCCCGACCTCGCCAGCAGGGCGTGGATCTGGCAGCAGTACGACCACATGGTCATGGGCGACACCGTGCAGCGCCCGGGCGGCGACGCCGCCGTCGTGCGCATCCGCGACCCCAAGACGGGCAAGATGTCCAGCCGCGGCCTCGCCATGACGACCGACTGCACGCCGCGCTACTGCTTCGCCGAGCCGTTCTCCGGCGGCGCGCAGGCCGTCGCCGAATGCTGGCGCAACATCACCGCCGTCGGCGGCCGGCCGCTCGCCATCACCGACAACATGAACTTCGGCAACCCCGAGAAGCCTGAGATCATGGGCCAGTTCGTGCAGTGCGTCGAAGGCATCCGCGAAGCCTGCCTGAAGCTCGACTTCCCCGTCGTGTCGGGCAACGTGTCGCTCTACAACGAGACCAACGGCAAGGCGATCCTGCCGACGCCCGCCATCGGCGCCGTCGGCCTCGTCGACGACCTCGCGCGCACCGCCTCGCCCGCCTTCCAGGGCGAAGGCGAAGAGATCGTGCTCATCGGCGCGACCTTCGGCCATCTCGGCGCGTCGCTCTACCTGCGCGAGATCGCCGGCCGCGAAGACGGCGCGCCGCCGGCCGTCGACCTCGACGCCGAGCGCCGCAACGGCGACTTCGTGCGCGGGCTCATCACCTCCGGCCAGGTCCGCACTTGCCACGACGTCTCCGACGGCGGCCTGTTCGTCGCCCTCGCCGAAATGGCGCTGGCGGGCGACCGTGGCGCCGACCTCTCGCCGCCGGCCGGCATCGTCGGCATGGTCGTGCCGCTGCATGGCTGGCTGTTCGGCGAAGACCAGGGGCGCTATATTGTGACGGTCAAGGACGCGACCGCGCTGCTGACCGCCGCCCAGGCCGCCAAGGTTCCTGCGTGGAAACTAGGCAAGACGGCGAAGGCCGGCAAAGACGCCGCGTTGACGTTGGCCGAGGTCGGCACCATATCCTTGAGCGAGCTGCGCGACGCCCACGAAGGCTGGCTGCCGCGCTACATGGCCGCCGCCGAGTAAGCCGAAGGCCCTGTTTTTACTGAAGGATAGCCTGACATGGCGATGGACCCGGCCCAGATCGAGACCTTGATCAAAGAAGGCATCCCCGACGCCCAGGTGACCATCGAGGACCTGCGCGGCGACGGCGACCACTATGCCGCCTACGTCACCTCCGCCGCCTTCAAGGGCAAGACGCGCGTGCAGCAGCATCAGATGGTCTACAACGCCCTGAAGGGCCGCATGGGCAACGAGTTGCACGCGCTGGCGTTGCAGACCACAATCGCGGAAGGCGCCTGAGCGTTTACCGGCAGGCCCCCCGCGGCCGCCGTTCAATGAAGGAATGAGAGCATGAGCGAGAATCCCGTCTTCGAGCAGATCAAGAGCGACATCTCCGCCAACGACGTCGTGCTCTACATGAAGGGCAGCCCGGTCTTCCCGCAGTGCGGCTTCTCCGCCGCCGTGGTCGAGATCCTGTCGCGCACCGGCGTGAAGTTCAAAGGCGTCGACGTGCTGACCGACCCCGGCATCCGCGAAGGCATCAAGCAGTTCTCTAGCTGGCCGACCATTCCGCAGCTCTACGTGAAGGGCGAATTCGTCGGCGGCTGCGACATCATCCGCGAGATGTTCGCCTCCGGCGAGCTGACCGAGCTGCTGCAGGAAAAGGGCGTCGCGACCACCGTCGCCTGACGTCATCTCAGCTTGCGAAGCGAAAGGGCCGGCGCTGGTGCGCCGGCCCTTTTTGTTGGCGCCGAGCCTTAGGCCGGCACCGTCGCCTTCGTGCTGGCGAAGGACTGGGCCAGCTCGGCGACCCGTCGGCCGAGATGTTCGGCCGTGCGCAGGTCGCTGGCGATCGGGCCCTTGTCCGGGCCTTCGTCGGCGTTCGACTGCGCCATCGCGCCGATGAAGCTGCCGAGCCGGTTCAAGTCCTCGACGCTGCCCTTCGAGCTGTTGTTGCCGCCCGGCAGGCCGAGGGGGACCCACAGCATGCCGTGCTGCGCGGCGAAGATCGCGAGCTGGACCAGGGTGTTCAGCTTGTCGCCCGACTGCGACGCCGAGTTGGTGAAGCCGGCGGCGAGCTTGTTGCGCCAGCCCGCGGCGACCCAGGTCTTCGACGTGCCGTCCATGAAGGCTTTGAACTGGGCCGAGACGCCGCCCATGTAGGTCGGCGTGCCGAAGATGATCGCGTCCGCCGCATTCAGTTCGTCGGCGCGTGCTTCGACTTCCTCGACTGGGATCAGCGACACCTTGCTGCCGGGCAGGCTGCGGGCCCCGGCGGCGACCGCCTCGGCCTGCTTCTGCGTGTGGCCGTAGCCCGAGTGGTAGACGACGGCGACCTGCGGAGCGGCCTGGCCAAGGCTGACGGGCCGGTTGATGGCGTTCATGATGGAAATCCTTTGCTGGCTTGTCCCCCTCAGGCCGCTGCCGGTATCCCCCGGGTAACGGTAAATTTTAGGGATCAAGTATGTTTTAGTAACTTCACACCATATGCTCCTCTTGATTTCCTCTGTAAAGTAGTTATCTTTTAGTAACTAAATTTGTCCCCCAGCTTATTCGAGGTCATCATGCGCGAAGCTCACCATGCCGAATGCCCGATGGATTCCCTGCTCCGTCTCCTGATGGGGCCCTGGACCAGCTACATCATCTGGGTGCTGCGCAACGAAGGCCCGACGCGCTTCGGCGAGCTGAAGCGCAAGGTGCCCGGCATCTCCGCCAAGGTGCTCACCGAGCGCCTGCGCATGCTGGAAGGCGCCGAGCTGATCACGCGCCACCATGAGCCGACGATCCCACCGCAAGTGACCTACGCACTCGCCCCGCGCGGCGAAGAGCTGCGCGGCATCCTCGACACGCTGAACGGCGTCGCGCTGCGCTGGCGCGCCGAGGACCAGACGAAGAAGAACCTGACGCCGGACAGCCAGGCGCCCGACTGCCAGAGCGCCGACATGCCCGCCGCCGGCCAGAAGCCAGTCACGGTCTGAGGATTCGCGGACGCGGCCTTCCCGGCTGCGTCCGCATCTCCCCCCGCCTCCTGCCCGTTCCGCCTGCATGTGGCGATATGGGCGTTTTCCCGCACGTCCTGACATCCGTTAGGGGGCTAGGCATCGCCCGGCCCCGCCCCTAGACTCGCCCGCAGACCGGTTCAAGCCGGCGCGCCCCTCGTGAAGGAGGCCGAACTAGGGAGAACGATCGCCCGCCGACAGGCGGGCTCGGGCCATCGGGCCCGCGCAACAGGACAAGTCCAGCCGCGACATCGCGTCGACGCTCCGCGTCGCGCGCGCCTGCGCGTCGAAGGCCTTGCCGCAGCCATAACAGGAGAAATGCATGAGGCTCACGCGTCCGTCGCTCGCGCTCTGCGCGCTGCTCGCCCCTCTGGCCCTGGCCGGAACGGCCAGCGCCCAGGAGAACTTCTACGCCGGCAAGACCATCAACATCGTCGTCGGCCTGTCGCCGGGCGGCGGCTACGACCAGTACGCCCGCCTGCTGGCGCGCCACTACAACCGCAACATTCCGGGCAACCCGACCATCGTCGTGCAGAACATGCCGGGCGCCGGCAGCCTGCAGTCGGTGCGCTACCTCGACGGCTCGGCGGCGAAGGACGGCACCGTCATCACCGCCTTCAACCCGGGCCTGCTCATCCAGTCGATGACCATCCCCGACAAGATCAAGATCAACTTCAAGAACTATGCCTGGCTCGGCAGCATCGGCAACGACCTGCGCATCTGCTACACGTGGGGCACCAAGGGCATCAAGAACTTCGACGACCTGCTCAAGCGCGACCAGGTCATCATGGGCGACACCGGCGCCGGCTCCTCGGCCTACGTGAACCAGAAGATGCTGCAGCAGATCTTCGGCATGAAGCTGAAGCAGGTGCTCGGCTATCCCGGCAGCGCCGAGAAGCGCATCGCCATCGAACGCGGCGAGCTCGACGGCGACTGCACCTCCTGGACCAGCACGCCCGAGGACTGGCTGCGCGACAAGAAGATCGACGTGGTCGTGCGCTTCCAGGAGCACGCCACCCATGGCCTGCCGGAGAGCGTGCCTTACGCCGGCGACCGGATCACGGACCCGAACAAGAAGAAGCTGTTCGAGCTCCTGAACGCGCCGGCGGACATCGGCCGCCCCTACATCCTGTCGAAGGACGTGCCGGCGGACCGCTTGAAGATCCTGCGCGACAGCTTCGCCAAGACGATGAAGGATCCGCAGTTCAACGCCGAAGCCGACAAGATGCAGCTCATCATCGAGCCGATCGACGGCGACCAGGTGCAGAAGATGCTGCAGGAGCTCTATTCGACGCCGCCCGACATGGTCGCCGCGGCGAAGGAGATCAGCGGCGACCAATGATCGCCCACAGCAGGACGACGAACGGCCGGAGAGCGCTCTCCGGCCGTTTTCGTTTACAGGCCATGCAGGCTCAGCGGGGCGTGCGGCCGACCGTGATGCCCTGGCGGATCTTCATCTGCTCGACGTAGGGCGTCGACTTCATCAGCTCGGCGACGGCGATCGCGTCGTCGCGCGTCCAGGCCCAGATCATGCGCCCGGGCTTGTTGCCGTTGAACGTCACCGCAAGGTTGCCGACATAGACGACTTCGCCGGCGTGCACGGTGAAGCCGGGCGTGCCGACCTTCGCCGTCGCGTTCTCCGGAAGGTCGGTGCGGACAATCTCCTGCGTGCCGGAGTTGAACGTCACCTCGCCGCCTTCGAAGTTCGCGATGCCGTAGAAGTCGCCGCGAAAGATCCAGGCCAGCGCATAATCTCCCGCCGGTATCCGGTAGACCCGGTACTGGATCTGGTCGCAGGCCGCCGAGCGGCGCTGCGCGCAGCGCTCTGTGGCGGTGACCATCGCCTTGCCGATGCGCGCCCCGGTCTTCCCGTCGACCGGCATCCAGCCGAGGTGGACGGGATACTCGACGTTGAAGCGGCTACGCTCGACGCCACGGAAGGCGTAGCCGATGACGACGTAGGCTTCGTCGGCGGCCAGCGGCGTCGTGGCGTAGTCGACCGTCGGAAAGATCGGCGCCGTCTTCTGCAGGTCGGCCGCGCCGCCCGCCAGCAGCAGAACGGCAGCGAGAAAGGCCAAGCGTTTCATGTCATCCCCCAAATGTGCGATGGCGCGATCATAGCCGTGCGCGCCAAAAGAGAAAAACCGGGCCTTCTCACCCGGTCAAAGCTCTTTGCGCTGGCCCGCATCTCGTTCTTGTCTGGCGCGATCCTTTCCGTTTTGGTCTGGATTTGTCGCGGCTGGCGCGATCCGTAACTCCCCGATGCGGCAGCGGTTCGACCGGACGCCGCGAAGGCGATCGCAAGCGCCTGGCCTATCGCCATGCCGAAAACTCATTTTTCTATGGCCTAAGGCCGCAGGGTCTTTTAAGGAAGGCCCTGTCTATTGTCTGAGCCGGGGGGCTTACCGTGCCGAACAAGAAATTGCTGGCAGCTTTCGCGGCCGGAATGATGCTGTCGTCTGCCGCCGCCAAGGCGGAAAGCCTGTCCGTCTGGACTGGAGCCGATGTGGCGCCGAATTCGTATTTCGCCTACCTCGGTGGCGTCGCGGCGCTGTCCGGCCAGGCGATCGAGCGGGAAGACGGCTTCCTGTTCCGTTTCGGCGGCGGCTACGGGGAATATCACTACGACACGGTCGCAGTCAGCACCGGCAGGGTCGATGCGAACCTGACGGCCGGCGAGCTCATGCTGGGCTACAGCTTCTTCTTCGCCAACGGCAGCCTCGGCGTCTATATGGGCGGCAATGCCGAACGCCACGACGCGTCGCCGGTGGATTCCGGCAACAGCGTGCGAGGCACCGCAGGCGGCCTCAAGGGCAGCGCGGACCTGAAACTGACCCCCATGCAGAACGTTTCGCTCGGCGCTTCGGGATCCTATTCCTCGGCATTCGATTCCTATTGGACGCATTTGGACGCGGGCTACGACTTCGGCCCGTTCAGCTTCGGGCCGGAAGCGACGTTTCTAGGCAACGAAGGCTTCAACCAGTCGCGCTTCGGGGCGGCGATCTCGAACGTCGACATCGGCTTCGCGATGCTGCGCCTGTACGGCGGCTATGCCGAGAATCGCAGCCGCGGCGCCGACGGTTTCTATGCCGGCTTCGGGCTCGGCGCGGATTTCTAGAAGCGACGGTTTCTAGAAGCGGGCGGTTTCTAGAAGGCGGCGCTCAGCTTTCCACCGGCGCGGAGCGCAGCGTCAGCCCGCGCCGCGCGAGCAGAAGCAGGGGCCTCAGCAGAGTTTTGTCTTCGGCATGATCGAACGAAGACAGGAATCGAATGCGGTCGGCGACGATTAGATATCGGTAATCGTCGCGGGCCTCCTGGGATGGCCATGACAGCGCGCCGCCGGTCACCTTTCCGGAGGCGTCGGCCCTGAGATCGATCGTGATGGATATCGTCCGATCGCAAAGCTGCATCTCGCCATGGTGCAGGCCTGCCGGCAACCGCCCGTTTTCGTCATGCGGAGACAGGTCCAAGCCCTCGTCCGACAAAGCGGTGACGACGGCGGGGTACGCCACGCCGCCGGCAGCCTGCGGCTGAAGCGTCATAGGCAAGGCGACAGGGAACCGCGGGAAAGAGCGGCGGTTCGCATTGCATCGGTATGTCAGCATGCACACGCGAGCGGCCATCGCCATGCTGAAGCAAGCCCATAGCATGACGACGGCCAGCGGCCAGCCGGTGATGACGAGCGTTCCGAACGCATAGGCCCAAGCCGTTTTTGCCAGCGCCGCCAAATTGGCGATCAGGATCAGCCAAGGCAATCCGTAGATTTGCTTCTTGCCTTCCTTGATCTTCGGCGTGACCCAGAACGGGATATGCCTGTCCCAGATCAATGCCAGCAGGGCGCGGTTGTAAGCCGGAAAGCGAGCCAGGTTGAAGGCTTCGTTCTTCAGCAGCCGGCCGTGCCCGCGCGAGAACTCCTCGAACAGGAAGATGCTCATCACGATGTAAGGCATGCTGTATAGCAGCCACGTCGTGAAATCCGTGTCGAGCGGCGAGATGTTGAAGAACAGCGTGACGGCGGAAATCAGGAAAATGAACGTGTAGCGCAGGCCTTCCATGTAGGTCGCGATATGCAGCAGATAGGCCGTTCGCTGAAACCTGCTTAATCCGCGTGCGCGCGTCAGCAGGCGTTCCTTGCGCATCACCTGCATGGCGCCCTGCGACCATCGCAGGCGCTGGCGGCGGAAACCGGATGCGTCGTGCGGCGCGAGGCCGGCGGACAGCGTTTCCGGATGATAGACCGAATCCCATCCCTTGACGTGGAGCCGGACGGACGTGTGCATGTCTTCGGTCACGGTGCCGGTGGCGATGCCGCCGATGTCGTCCAATGCGGCGCGCCGCAGGACCACGGCGCAGCCGCACATCATGCAGGCGTTATAGGCGTCGCGTCCGCGCTGGATGACCCGGTAGAACAGCGAATGCTCCGACCACGCGTCCCGGCTGCGGTTGCGGCCGAGATGCTGGAAGGAATCAAAGTTGTAGAATTCCTGCGGCGTCTGGACGAACCCCACTTTCGGGTTCGTGAAATAGCCGAGCGTATGGTCCAGGAATGCCGACGAG
The DNA here is from genome assembly GCA_036500145.1 of Alphaproteobacteria bacterium. Classification (GTDB taxonomy): domain Bacteria; phylum Pseudomonadota; class Alphaproteobacteria; order SMXQ01; family SMXQ01; genus CAMAVH01. Next base: position 63,388 of record DASYCO010000004.1, read on the forward strand.
GCGATGAAGTCCGCGTCGAACAGGACGACGAAATCGCCCTTCGCATGGGCAAGCGCGTGATTGATGTTGCCTGCCTTCGCGTCCGTATTCTGTTCGCGCGCGAGATAGCGGCATTTCAATTCCGCTGCCAGCGCGCGCATCTCCGGCCTGTTGCCGTCGTCCAGCAGCCATGTTTCGTGAGGATAGGAAATGCGCAGGGCGGCGATGATCGTGTTGCGGACGATCTCGGCGGGCTCGTTGTAGCTGGGAACGAACACGTCGACCGACAGGCCGGCCGGCGCGGGCGGCGCCGTGCGTTCGGGAAACTTCAGGACGCTGAAGAGATAGATGATGCCCCAAGAGAAACCGATCGCCTCGACGGCGAAGAACACCGCGGAAAAAATCGGGGCGTCGGCGTTGAAGACCGTGAGGCGCCAGGGAAAGTAGGCGGCGGCCGAGATCAGGTACAGCGCCAGGAATCCCAGCCGCATTCTGGCGATCGCAGCTTGGGAAATGGAGGGCGACGGTCGGTTCATAAGGGCTTGATTGTTGGATTTATCGGCCAATAAACCTAAAGCTTCATAGGTATCAAGTCATATTTCTCAGCGGAAAATGGTTTCTGACGATGCCGCATGCCAGACACCGCCTGCGGCATTTCATATCAATTTGATCAACAACCGGAAGGCTTCATCGCTGCCGGAAGGCTCGGGTCGGATGCAGCAGCTATCGGCGATGGCCGCGCAAAGCAAAAGGCCGGAGAGCAATCTTCGGCCCTTTTCATTCGGTCAATCCGCCTGCGCTACAGCCCCATCGCCCGCTTCAAAAATTCCCTAACATCCAATTCCGACTGATTGCCCTGCTGAATATTGGCACCGGCCGATACGCCGCGGATTACGCAAGTTTTGATCTCTGCTTCCACCTCTTTGATGGAGGGGTACTTTTCACCGCTCAGTAAACGATAATATTCGACGTGTTGAACATCCATCATGACTTGAGGGCATTTTTGGGCCGTTGTCGCGTTCGGGAAGCGTTTGAAGTACCGACGCGGATTGTCAAAGCCATGATAAGAATCGGGATAGACGTGCGTTTCCACGGCCTGCCCATCCTGCCGCATTCTATCGACAAAATTGAGACAGAGCTTGGCGGGGGTGTAATCGTCTTTTTCTCCCAATGCCAACATCAATGGCGTGCCCGTCAACTGCGGCGGCGGAACTTCCCACCAAACCTCTGGGCACCCCGGATAAAAACCTATCAGGGCTGCGAACCGGAGATCATCGTCGATGGCGCCCTTTCTAAAGGAGTCCATCACCATGTCCAAAGCAACGCCGCCACCGCGCGAAAAACCGATCTGTCCGATTTTTTTCGAATCGATTCGGGGGTCGGCGCCTAACAATTTCAAAGCGAACAGCGCATCGGCATCATTGCTGGCCGGACTGAGCTGAGTCTGGTCATCCATAGTATTGGCGATTCCGCGGCCGCCGAACGAGTCCACGACGAACGCCGCAATCCCCATTTTATTGAATGCATTGACCCATCGGTCGTCCTTGGGTCCGACGCCGGCCGAGCCGGGAGAAATAATCATGGCGGGAATCTTCCCCTGCGCATTTTGCGGCATGTGCAAGGTGCCCCAAATCAAAGTTGGTCTGTGATCGTACTTTCGATGAACCAGCTCCCATTTGCTTTTGGGGGTAATGCTATTGAAATAAATCCTGCCGATGGGCTGACTCGACAGATCGCTGTAGGCTTGTTGCGCATGCGCCGAAGTCAGTGTCACCCCAATCGAGAACCCGATACGCAATATGTATTGCAGGAATATTTTCACGGCTTTTCTCTCAGTAAGTGGAGGGTGTCCGCACTCCTAACCTGATCGGCGCAAAGAAAAAGGCCGCTCCCAAAGGAGCGGCCTTTTTCGTTCTGATCGGGAATTTTCCGCGCTTTAGCGCGAGTAGAATTCGACGACCATGTTCGGCTCCATCTGCACCGGGTACGGCACATCGGCCAGCTTCGGGGTGCGGATGAATGTACCCTTCATGTTCTTGTGGTCGACTTCCATGTAGTCGGGCACGTCGCGCTCGGCGAGGGAAACCGCCTCGAGAACGACGCCCATCTGCTTGGAGGAGTCCTTCAATTCCAGGACGTCGCCTTCTTTCACGAGGTAGGAAGCGATGTTGACCTTGCGGCCGTTGACCTTCACATGGCCGTGGTTGATCAGCTGGCGCGACGCGAACGGCGTGACCGCGAACTTCATGCGGTAGACGACCGTGTCCAGGCGGCGCTCGAGGAAGCCGATCAGGGCCTCGCCGGTGTCGCCGCGGCGGCGCAGCGACTCTTCGTAGTAGCGGCGGAACTGCTTCTCGCTGATGTTGCCGTAGTAGCCCTTCAGCTTCTGCTTGGCGTAGAGCTGAATGCCGTAGTCCGACTGCTTCGGACGGCGGGCGTTGTGCATGCCCGGCGGCGTGTCGCGCTTGTTCAGCGGGCTCTTGGCGCGGCCCCACAGATTGACGTTGAGGCGGCGGTTGATCTTGTACTTGGACTGGATACGCTTGGTCATGTTTTCACCCGTTTTTGCGGTGTCGCGATTGTCCCGATAGGCCCAGGCCGCCGGAGCGGCTCGGGCGTGACCCCAAACTTTCGAGCCTTTTCAAAGGCTTATATTGGAATCCGCGTTCTCGGAAATGGCAGGGTTCTCCCTGCGAAGGGGCGCACTATAGCGAGGCTCCGGGGAATGTCAAACGGCGGAAAACCGGCGGTTTTCCTGCTAATTTGGGCCATTCGAGACCCCCGGCCGCAGGACCCATGCAAGGCAGCTTTGACCACCCGCCGATCGTCATCTCCGGCTCGCGCTGGCGCGGGCTGCTGCCGTTTCTCAGCCCCCTGCCCTTCATCGCCAGCGTCGCCTTCGTGCTGTTCTCGCCGCACACGCCCGATCCCTCGACGTGGGACTTCGTCTGGGGCGGCCTGGCGCTGCTCGCCTTCGGCGGCTGCAGCCTCTATTTCGGCTGCCAGTTGATCTGGCCGAGCAAGGTCATCGTCGGCCCCGACGGCCTCACCAGCCGCACCGCCTTCGGATCCTTAGGCTTGTCGAAGAACAGCCATTACGACTGGTCGGAAATCGCCGGTTTCGAGCTGTGGCGCCACCATACCTTCGCCTCCGTCGGCGTCCGCCTGAAGCGCAACGAGCAGGGCGCCAGCATCGCCAATCCGATGCTCGCCGGCGGCCTGGAGATCAGCGCGGCGAAAGCCTGCCGCCTGCTCAACGAAGCCCTGCGGCGCTGGGCGCCGGGATAACGATGAACGGCGCTGGGCGCCACGATAACGATGAACGGCGCTGGGCGCCGCGATAACGATGAACGGCGCTGGGCGCCGCGTTGACGGCTATTCGTCGTTGCCGCGGTTCGGGCGCGGATTGGCCAGCGCCTTGATCATGCCCCGGAAGGTGCGGACTTCCTGCTCGGTGAAGGCGGCGCGCAGCAGCATGGTGCGGATGTTGCGGATCATGCGCGGGCGCTTGTCGACCGGAAAGAGGAAGCCGGCGCGGCCCAGCTCGTCTTCCAGATGATCGAAGAGCGACTGCATTTCCTGCTTGCCCGCCCCCGGCGAGCGGCGGCGCTTGGTGCCCATCATCGGCGCTTCGTTCGTCGGGCCGCCCGCCTGATACCACTCGTAGGCAAGGATCAGCACCGCCTGGCCGAGATTGAGCGAGGTGAAGCCGGGGTTGAGCGGCACGGTCACGGCGAAGTCGGCGGCGGCCACGTCGTCGTTCTCAAGGCCCGTGCGCTCCGGCCCGAACAGGATGCCGCAGCGCTCGCCGCCGGCGGCGAACGCGCGGACCTTCGTCGCCGCTTCGCGCGCCGTCATCAGGGGCTTGGCCATGCCGCGCTGGCGCGCCGTGGTGGCGAAGACCTGCTGCAGGTCGGCGACCGCCTCGGCCGTCGTGTCGTAGAGCTTGGCGTTGTCGAGCACCTGGTCGGCGCCCGAGGCCGAGGCCGACGCGTTGGGATGCGGCCAGCGCGTGCGCGGCTTCACCAGCCGCATCTCGGTCAGGCCGCAGTTGAGCATGGCGCGCGCGCAGGAGCCGATGTTCTCGGCCAGCTGCGGGTTGACGAGGATGACGACCGGGGCGCCCGGCTCGGACGTGAACACCGTCGTCGCCTTGGCCGGCAGCCTTTGCGGCGGCTTCTCTTCCATCAGGCGGAGGCCTTCACCCCGGCGCGGAACAGCTTGTAGACGATGGCGTCGTACAGGGCGCTGTAGGAGGCGTCGATGACGTTGGCGGACACGCCGACGGTGGACCAGCGGGCGCCGGTCGCGTCGCCGCTCTCGATGATGACGCGCGTCACCGCCTTGGTGCCTTCCGACGAGGTCAGTATGCGCACCTTGTAGTCGATCAGCTTCATGTCCTCGAGCGCCGGGTAGAACGGCAGCAGCGACTTGCGCAGCGCGTTGTCGAGCGCGTTCACCGGGCCGTTGCCTTCGGCCACCGTCATGTGGCGCCCGGGCGCGCCGCCGCCGGTCGCCGGATCGCCCGTCGGCACGTCGATCTTGATGGTCGCTTCCGACAGCGTGACGAGCTGGCCGCGCGCGTTCCAGCGGCGCTCGTCGAGCACGCGGAAGCTGACCAGCTTGTAGTATTCCGGCACGCTTTCGAGGGCGCGGCGCGCCAGCAGCTCGAAGCTCGCCTCGGCCCCATCGTAGGAATAGCCCTCGTACTCGCGGTTCTTCACCAGGTCGAGCAGCTCGGGGATCTTCGGATGCTTGGGATCGACGTCGATGCCGGCGTCGCGCAGCTGCGCCACGACGTTCGAGCGCCCCGCCTGGTCCGACATGACGATGATGCGTTCGTTGCCGACCAGCGCGGGATCGACATGCTCGTAGGTCTTCGGATCCTTGGCCACGGCCGAGACATGCAGGCCGCCCTTGTGCGCGAAGGCCGATTCGCCGACATAGGGCGCGCTGCGGTTCGGCTTGCGGTTGAGCCGCTCGTCGAGCAGGCGCGACACATGCGTCAGGCGCTGCAGGTTCTCCATCGACACGCCGGTCTCGAAGCCCATCTTCAGCATGAGGTTGGGGATGATGCTGACGAGGTTGGCGTTGCCGCAGCGCTCGCCGAGGCCGTTGAGCGTGCCCTGGACCTGACGCGCACCGGCGCGCACGGCGGCCAGGGAATTGGCCACCGCGTTCTCCGTGTCGTTATGCACGTGGACGCCGAGACGGTCGCCGGGGATGTGCTTGACGACTTCGCCGACGATGCGCTCGACGTCGTAGGGCATCGTGCCGCCGTTGGTGTCGCACAGCACGACCCAGCGCGCGCCCGATTCGTAGGCGGCCTTGACCGCCGACAGCGCGTAGTCCGGATTCCGCTTGTAGCCGTCGAAGAAATGCTCAGCGTCGAACATCGCCTCGTCCATCTTCTCGGCGGCCAGCTTGACGCTGTCGCGGATCATGGCGAGGTTCTCCTCCAGCTCGATGCCGAGCGCCACCTTCACCTGGAAGTCCCAGGTCTTGCCGACCATGGTGACGACGCGCGCCGTGGTGCCGAACAGCGCCGTCAGCACGGGGTCGTTGGAGGCCGAACGGCCGGCGCGGCGCGTCATGCCGAAGGCGGCGAACTTGGCCTGCTTCAGGCGCGGCGGCGTGGCGAAGAAGGCGTCGTCGGTCGGGTTGGCGCCGGGCCAGCCGCCTTCGACATAGTCGATGCCAAGCGAATCGAGGGCCTCGGCGATGGCGGTCTTGTCGGCGACGTTGAAGTCGACGCCCTGGGTCTGCGCGCCGTCGCGCAGCGTGGTGTCGTAAAGATAGACTCGGTCCGACATGCTACTCCGCCCTCCGCCAAACCGTGCCGGCCGGCGACGCCGACACGGACACTTTCATTTCTGTCAGCTGCACGCGGATGCCGTCGGCCCGCGCGTAATCCTTCTCCTTGCGCGCCGCGTCCCAGTCGGCGACGAGCCGGTCGATCTCCTCGTTCGGCAGCGCGCCGGAATTGGGCGGCGTCCACTTCAGCCAAGTTGCAGGGTCCTGATGCAGCACGCCGAGCAGTTGGCCGGCGGCAAGCAGGCCGGCCTTGGCCTCGGCCGTCGGCTCGCCCGCCATGGTCGCCTTGTTCAGGGTCTTGGCCAGCTCGTAGAGATGGGCGACGGCGAGCGGCGTGTTGAGGTCGTCCTCAAGCGCGGCCAGCACCTCGGCGGGCGGCTTGCCGGCCTGCGCCTTGTCCTCGCCCGCGTCGAGCAGCGCGCGGTAGAGCTTGTCGAGGCCCTGCTTGGCCTGCTTGAGGCCGTCCAGGGTCCAGTCGAACGGCGCGGTGTAATGGGCGCCCAGCATGTAGAAGCGGATCGCCTCGCCCGGCGCCTGCTCCAGCACCTCGGCGACCGTGAAGAAGTTGCCGAGCGACTTCGACATCTTCTCGCCGTTCACCGACAGGAAGCCGTTGTGCATCCAGGTCTTCACGAAAGGCTTGCCGCCATGGGCGCAGACCGACTGGGCGATCTCGTTCTCATGATGCGGGAAGATCAGGTCGAGCCCGCCGCCATGGATGTCGAAGGATTCGCCGAGATGCGCTTCCGACATGGCGGAGCATTCGATGTGCCAGCCCGGACGGCCGCGACCCCAGGGGCTGTCCCAGCCCGGCTGCTCGTCGGCCGACGGCTTCCACAGCACGAAGTCCGCCGCGTCCTTCTTGTAGGGCGCCACTTCGACGCGCGCGCCGGCGATCATCTCCTTGCGGTCGCGGTTCGACAGGCGGCCGTAGTCCGGCATGGACGGCACGTTGAACAGCACGTGGCCTTCGTTGACGTAGGCATGGCCGGCCGCGATCAGCTTCTCGATCATGGCGATCATCTGGGCGATGTGCTGCGTCGCGCGCGGCTCGACGGTCGGCGGCAGGGCGTTGAGCGCCGCCATGTCCTCGTGGAACAGGCGCGTCGTCGTCGATGTCACTTCATCGATGGCGACGCCCTTGGCCTTGGCCGCGTCCATGATCTTGTCGTCGACGTCGGTGATGTTGCGGACGTAGGTGACCTTCGGATAGAGCCGCTGCAGCAGGCGGAACAGCGTGTCGAACACGATGACGGGGCGCGCATTGCCGATGTGGGCGCGGTCGTAGACCGTCGGGCCGCAGACGTACATGCGGACGTTCGCCGGATCGAGCGGCTCGAACGCCTCTTTGCGCTTGGTCAGGGTGTTGTGCAACGCGAGGGACAAAACAGGCCTCTATTTCTTCTAAGCGGTTTTTCCGAGGAGCCGCGCCTTCGCCCGCGCCGGCCCGATGAGGGGTAACAGATTCTTCATTTCCGGTCCATGTTCGCGCCCGGTCAGCGCCAGGCGCAGCGGCTGGAACAGCGCCTTGCCCTTGCGGTCCGTCGCCGCGGCCAGCGCCTTCGTCCAAGCCGGCCAGGTCTCGCTGTCGATGACGTCAGGCAGCGCATCAGCGGCCGCCTTCAGGAAGTCGCCGTTTTCGGCCATGGCAATGGGCGCCAGCGGCTCGCGGCAGACGCTCCACCATTCGGCGGCGTCGGACGCCTTGGTCAGGTTGCCGCGCACGGCGAGCCAGAAGGCCTCGTCCATCTCGACGCCCGCGTGCGCCTTCGCCTCGGCGAAGGACATGCCGTGCACATATTGCGCGTTCAGGCGGTCAAGGTCGGCCTTGTCGAACTTCGGCGAGGCGCGGCCGAACTTCGACCAGTCGAAGCCGGCCACCAGGTCATTGAGGCTCGCGTGGGGCGCCACCGCATCCGACGTGCCGAGGGCCGCCAGCAGCGCGCAGACCGCCATGGGCTCGACGCCTTCCGCGCGCAGGTCGCGCAGCGAGAGCGCCCCTTCGCGCTTCGACAGCCCCTCGCCCTTCGCGCCGGTCATCAGCGGCAGATGGGCGAACTGCGGCGCGGCCGCGCCGAGCGCCTCGAACAGCTGAATCTGCACGGCGGTGTTGGTCATGTGGTCGTCGCCGCGGATCACCTGGGTGATCGCGGTGTCGATGTCGTCGACCACGGAGGTCAGCGTGTAGAGCAGCGCGCCGTCCTCGCGCACCAGCACCGGATCGGACAGATGCTTGGTCTCGAAGCCCGCCGCGCCATGGACGAGGTCGGTCCAGTTCACCTTGCCGTCGTTCAGCAGGAAGCGCCAATGGGGCTTGCGGCCTTCAGATTCCAGCTTGGCGCGGTCCGCGTCGGTCAGCTTCAGCGCGGCGCGGTCGTAGACCGGCGGCAGCTTGTGCGCGAGCCGCAGCTTGCGCATGGCGTCGAGCTCGTCCGGCGTCTCGTAGCAGGCATAGAGACGGCCGGCGGCCTTCAAGGCCTCCGTCGCCGCATGGTAGCGCGCGTCGCGGTCCGACTGCCGCACAAGCTCGTCCCATGCCAGGCCGAGCCAGGCCATATCCTCGCGAATCGCTTCGTCATATTCCGGCTTGGAGCGCGCGCGGTCGGTGTCGTCGATGCGCAGCAGGAACCTGCCGCCATCGCGCTTGGCGAACAGCCAGTTGACCAGTGCCACGCGGGCGTTGCCGACATGCAGATAGCCCGTCGGCGACGGCGCGAAACGGACCTTTGTCGTTTTGGCAGACGTCACGATCCCGCCTCGTCAAAGCGGTTGGTGATCGGGTAGCGGCGCTCGCGGCTCAGCGTGCGGCGCGTGATCTTGACGCCCGGCGGGGCTTGGCGACGCTTGTATTCGGCCAGCGTCAGCATGCGCCAGACGCGCGCCACGATGGCGCGGTCGAAGCCGCGCGCGGCGACCGCGTCGATGCCGAGGTCTTCCTCGACCAGCAGGCCGAGGATGGCGTCGAGCATGTCGTAGGGCGGCAGGCTGTCCTGGTCGGTCTGGTTCGGGCGCAGCTCGGCGGTCGGCGGCTTGGTGATGACGCGTTCGGGCATGACCATGCCGCGCGGGCCCTTGGCGTCGGCCAGCATGTGCGCGTTGCGCCAGCGCGACAGGGCGAAGACCTCCGTCTTGTAGACGTCCTTCAGCACGTTGAAGCCGCCGCACATGTCGCCGTAGAGCGTCGCGTAGCCGACCGACATCTCCGACTTGTTGCCGGTCGACAGCACCATGTGGCCGAACTTGTTTGACAGCGCCATCAGCGTGAGGCCGCGCGCGCGCGCCTGGATGTTCTCTTCGGTGATGTTGCGCTCTGTGCCCTCGAAGCTCGGCGCCAGCATGGCGCCGAAGGCGTCCATCGCCGGCTGGATCGAGATGCTATCGAGTCGGATGCTGAGCGCATGGGCCACGGCCTCGGCGTCGTCCAGGCTCTCGCGCGAGGTGTAGGGCGACGGCATCATGACGCAACGCACGCGCGCGGCGCCCAGCGCGTCGACGGCGACTGCCGCCGACAGCGCCGAATCGATGCCGCCCGACAGGCCGATCAGCACGCCGGGAAAGCCGTTCTTGTCGACGTAGTCGCGCAGGCCCAGCGTCATGGCGGCGTAGATCGCCGCGAGGTCGTCCAGCGGCTCGGCCATCTCGCCGCCGGCAAGGCCGCCATCCGTCCAACGCAGCGTGGCGAGATGCTCGGAAAAGGCCGGCAGGCGCGCGGCGAGCGCGCCGTCGCTCGACATGGCGAAGGACGCGCCGTCGAACACCAGCTCGTCCTGGCCGCAGACCTGGTTGACGTAGACCAGCGGCAGGCCGGTCTCGACGACGCGGGCGCGCGCCAGCTCGGCGCGCTGCGTGTTCTTGCCGACCTCGAAGGGCGAGCCGTTCGGCACGATCAGGATGTCGGCGCCGCGCGCCTTCAGATGGCCGCTCACCGTCGGCGTCCACATGTCCTCGCAGACCAGCAGGCCGAGCTTGCGGCCGCGGAACGGCACCGGCTCCGGCAGCGAACCTGGCTTGAAGACGCGCTTTTCGTCGAACACGCCGTAGTTCGGCAGGTCCCACTTGTAGCGCACAGCGGCGACCTTGCCGGCTTCCAGCAGCAGCACGGCATTGTGCAGGCCGCTCTCGTCATGCCAGGGCGCGCCGAGCACGACGGCCGGGCCTTTCGCGGTCGCCCTCGCGAAGTCCTCGACCGCTGCCTTCACGCGCGCCTGGAAGGCCGGGCGCAGCACGAGGTCTTCCGGCGGATAGCCGGAGACGGCGAGCTCGCTGGCGACGACGAGATCGGCGCCGGCGCGCGCCGCCTCGTCGCGCAGGCGCGCGATCTTCGCCAGGTTGCCGGCGATGTCGCCCACGGTCGGATTGAACTGGGCGAGAGCGATGAGGAGCGGTTCTGTCATTTGCGTAGCAGGAATTCGCGGCCGATCTTGACCGACGCCTCGCCGTCATAGGCGATCACGTCGGCGGTGGCGTAGGTCTCGTGCCAGTCGTCGGGCAGGAAGGAGCCGCTGCCGACCACGTCGATGGGGGCGCCCGCTTCGGCCATGACGCGGCACTTGGCCGGGCCGAAGCCCGAGGTGCCGACGATCTTCACCTTGGGGAAGCCCGCGGCGTCCAGCGTCTCGCGCATGTGGAAGATCGCCGCCGCCGACACGCCGGTGCCGACCAGGTGGCGCAGTTCGACCTCGTTGCGGTAGCGGCGGATCGCCGCCGGGTTGTGGCGTTCGAGCACGGCGTAGGATTCCTGCGGGCCGAGCCCCTCGACGTAGCGGCCGCCGTGGGTGTCGATGCGCATGGAGAGCGCGCCGCTCGCCGCCATCTCCGGGAAGCGGCGGCAGACGGCGAGCGAATCGCTGATTTCGCGGCCGAAGTAGTCGACCAGCACGGTCATCGCCTCACCGGGGAAGGTCTCGTGGAACATCTCGGCGGCGCGCAGCGTCGAGCCGGCGTAGCCGATCATGACGTGCGGCATGGTGCCGATGCCCTCGTCGCGGCCGAAGTAATGCGCCGTGGCGTCGGTCGCGTTGCCGACGAAGCCGATGGCGCCGGCTTCGCGGCGGGCCGCCGCCGAGCCGACGGAGGCTGCGTAGGCCATCATCTCGGCCATCTCGGTGCCGGCGCAGTGGCGCGCATCGAAGGCCATGAAGGCGACCTTCGGCAGGTCGCGGCACATGGTGTAGGCGTTGTAGGCGGCGACGCAGGCGGCGCCCAGCTTCTGCAGCAGGATCGTCTCCAGCTCGACGAGCTGGCTCAGGGGGCCGGTTAGATAGACGAGCGGCTCGCCGGCGCCGACCCATTCGCCCTCGGCGTAGCGCGGCTCGACCTTGAAGGCGACGCCGCGCGCCTTGCCGATGCCGGCCAGCCAGTCGAGCGCCAGCTTCGGCGCGAAGGCGACCGGACGGCGCATGAACAGGGCGTAGGTGACCTGCTTGTCGCCGTAGCGTTCGGCCACGCGCCTCGTCCGGACGAAATACTTGTCCGTGAGATGCGGGATCTCTTCGTTGAGCGGCGACGGTTTATCGGGAGACGTCATGTCCAGAGCGCTATTCGAGTTCGACGGGGTTGGCGAAGGGCCGGAGCGTCTCCTTCGCCGGACCCATCGGACTGGGTCGGCTCAGGAGACGGCGGCGATTCGGGCGCTTTGCAGGGACGCCCGCTCGCCCTTCAGCATCTCGGCGATGGTGAAGGCGAGCTCGATCGCCTGGCTGGCGTTCAGCCGCGGATCGCAGTGGGTGTGGTAGCGGTCGCCGAGCGACGATTCGCCGATCGCCTGGGCGCCGCCCATGCATTCGGTCACGTCCTGGCCGGTCATCTCGATATGCACGCCGCCGGCATAGGTGCCCTCGGCCTGGTGGGCGGCGAAGAAGCCGCGCAGTTCGGAGAGGATGCGGTCGACGTGGCGCGTCTTGTAGCCGTTCGACGAAGTCACCGTGTTGGCGTGCATGGGATCGCACGACCACACGAGGTTCAGGCCCTCGCGCTTGGCGGCGCGCAGCAGCAACGGCAGCTTCTGCTCGACCATGTCGGCGCCCATGCGGGCGATGATGGTCAGGCGGCCGGCCTCGTTCGCCGGGTTGAGGGCGGCGGTCAGGCGCAGGAAGCTGTCGACGTCGAGCGTCGGGCCGGCCTTCATGCCGACCGGATTCTTGATGCCGCGCAGGAACTCGACCTGGGCGTTGTCGGGCTGACGCGTGCGGTCGCCGATCCACACCATGTGGGCCGAACAGTCGTACCAATCGCCGGTCAGGCTGTCGATGCGCGTCAGCGCCTGCTCGTAGCCGAGCAGCAGGGCCTCGTGCGAGGTGTAGAAGTCGGTCTCGCGGATCTGCGGCGTCGTCTCGGACGTCAGGCCGCAGGCTTCCATGAAGCCGAGCGTCTCGTCGAGGCGGTCGGCGAACTCGCGGTACTTCTGGCCGGCCGGGCTCTTCTCGACGAAGCCGAGGTTCCAGCGATGCACGCGGTGCAGGTCGGCGTAGCCGCCCTGCGCGAAGGCGCGCAGCAGGTTGAGCGTCGAGGCGGACTGGAAGTAGACCTGCATCTGGCGCTGCGGATCTGGCATGCGGGCGTCCGGCGTGAACTCCATGCCGTTGACCATGTCGCCGCGATAGGACGGCAGGGTGACGCCGTCGCGAGTCTCGGTCGGCGCGGAGCGCGGCTTGGCGAACTGGCCGGCGAGACGGCCGACCTTCACCACCGGGCAGCTAGCGCCGTAGGTGAGCACGATCGCCATCTGCAGCAGCACGCGGAACGTGTCGCGGATGTTGTCCGGGTGGAATTCGGCGAAGCTTTCGGCGCAGTCGCCGCCCTGCAGCAGGAAGGCCTTCCCCGCCGCGACCTTGGCGAGGTCTTCCTTCAGGCGGCGCGCCTCGCCGGCGAAGACGAGCGGCGGATAGCTGCGCAGCTTCGTCTCGACAGCCTCAAGGGCTGGCAAGTCGGGCCATTCGGGCTGCTGCTCGATCGGTTTCGTCCGCCAGCCGGCGGGCGTCCACTTCTGCGCCATCACATCCTCAGGTCCGGCGCTCGGGGCGACCGGCAGTTATCCACAAGATTTGGGGAAGGATATATACGCCTTCGGTCCGGCCATTTCCAGCCCCCGAAAGGCGATCAAAGGCGCGGATTGCCTGGGCTCGGGCCATTCCAGCCGCCCCCGTGGCCCGGATGCCGCACCTCGGCCGCGCAGATAGGCTCAGCCCCGGTAGATCACCAGCAGGGTGCCCGCGGCCATCAGGGCCACGCCGAACCAATTCCATGACGACAGCCGCTCGCCCAGGAACATCACGCCGAACAGCGCGACCAGCACCAGGCTAAGCTTGTCGACCGGCGCCACGCGGGCGGCGTCGCCGAGCTTGAGGGCGCGGAAATAGCAGACCCAGGAGGCGCCCGTGGCCAGGCCCGAGAGGACGAGGAAGGTCCAGCTCTTGCCCGAGATGCCGCCCGGGGCGTGCAACTCGCCGCGCACGTAGAGGATCGCCGCCAGCATGAAGAAGATGATGACGGTGCGAATGAGCGTCGCCACGTCGGCGTCGACGTTCTCGACGCCGACCTTGGCGAAGACCGCCGTCAGCGCCGCGAAGGCCGCCGACAGCAGGGCCCAGAACTGCCAGGACAGGGACAGAGTCATGCGCATGCGCCCTCCGCAACCATTATGACGACGACACCGGCGTGCGCAGCTGCACGAACTCCTCGGCCGACGTCGGATGGATGCCCATGGTGGCGTCGAACTGGGCCTTGGTCAGGCCCGCCTTCACGGCGACGGCGAAGCCCTGGATGATCTCGGCGGCGTCCGTGCCCGCCATGTGCGCGCCGCGCACCTGGCCGGTCTTCTTCTCGACGACCAGCTTGATCATGGTGCGGGCGTCGCGGCCCGACAGCGTGTGCTTGAGCGGCTTGAAGGTCGAGCGGTAGACGTCGATGGCACCGAACTCGGCGCACGCGTCCTCCTCGCTCATGCCGACGCTGGCGGCCGGCGGGTTGCTGAACACCGCCGTCGGCACGTCGCGGTGGTCCGGCCGCATCGGGTTGTTCCTGTAGAGCGTCTCGATCAGGCAGTGCGCCTCGTAGATCGCCACCGGCGTCAGGTTCAGCCGGTCGGTGACGTCGCCGATGGCGTAGATGTTCGGCACCGAGGTCTGCGAATGGATGCCGACGACGATGGCCCCGTCGCGGTTGCATTCGACGCCGGCTTCCATCAGGCCGATGCCGTGCGTGTTCGGCTTGCGGCCGATCGCCATCATCACCTGCTCGGCGACGAGCGTGTCGCCATGGTTGGTCGTCATGCGCAGGCCTTCAGGCGTCTTCTCGATGCGGTCGAAGATGGTCTCGAGGCGGAACTTGACGCCCTTCTTCTGCATCTCCTCGTAGACGGTGCGGCGGATGTCGGCGTCGAAATGGCGGAGCAGCTCCGCGCCACGGTAGACCACCGTGGTGTCGACGCCGAGGCCGTGGAAGATCGAGGCGAATTCGAGCGCGATGTAGCCGGCGCCGGCGATGACGATGCTCTTGGGCAGGGCCGGCAGGTCGAAGGCCTCGTCGGAGCTGATGGTCAGCTCATGGCCGGGGAACTGCGCGTGCGACGGCTTGCCGCCGGTGCCGATCAGGATCGTCTCGGCGCTGTAGCTCTTGCCGGCGACCTCGACCGTGTGGGCGTCGCGCATCACGGCGCGGCCTAGGATCACCGTCACCTTGTTGTCGTTCAGCACCTTGCCGTAGATGGCGTTGAGGCGCGCCAGCTCCTTCTCCTTGGCGGCGACGAGGGTCGGCCAGTCGAACTTGCGCTCGCCCACCGTCCAGCCGTAGCCGGCGGCGTCCTCGAAGTCCTCGGCGAAGTGGGACGCGTAGCTGTAGAGCTTCTTCGGGATGCAGCCGCGGTTGACGCAGGTGCCGCCCAGCCGGTTGTCCTCGGCGACCGCGACGCGCTTGCCGAGCGCGCCCGCGAGCCGTGCCGCGCGCACGCCGCCGGAGCCCGCGCCGATGACGAACAGGTCGAAGTCGTAGGCCGGCATGATCACCTCGGAGAAACCGCATAGGGAAAGGGCGGGACCGATCCGGCCCCGCCCCCGCAATGTAGGCAGTCGCGCGCCGTCTGCCTATCCCATGTTCGCGGTCATGCTCCAAGCAGCGCCGCAGATCTCATGCGCCGCAGACATCATGCGAGTTCGACGATGAAAGATCAGGGCCGCGGCGGCGTCGGCAATGTCGGCGGCGTCGGTTGCCCGATTGGCGGCGCCCCCATCTGGGACGAGATGGCCGGCGCCCCTTGGCTAGGCGGCGCCACGTAGCCGAACTGGCCTGCCGTGAAGGCCGTCGACGGCTGCTGTCCGCCTATGATGGCTGTCGTATTATTCAGCGCCTGCGGGACCGGCGTCGCTTGGCCGCCCGGGACCGCCGGCAGACGGCTCGGGGTACCGGACAAGGCGTTCAGCAGGCCATTGTTCACGTTGTCAAAGCTGCCCTGGGCCTGCCCTTCCGCCTGCTCCGCCTGCTGCCAGGCCTGGCGCGCCTGCGCGGTCCTTTGCTTGGCTTGCAGCAGCGCGCTGCGCGCGGCATTCCATTGCGCAAGAGTTGGCGCGCCCTGAGCCCCGGGCTGCTGCGCGATCGCCGGGCCGGCGATCAATCCCACGGCGAGAATCGCCGCGCTCAAAGACATCTTGCTGATCATGGAAATCCCCCGTCATGAACTGGACGGCACTGTAGCCCGCCGATGGCAGGGCAGCCCTATGGATTCCACCTGCTTGACCAGATGAAAGCGGTACCGCGAACCGACTCAATTTTCCGTTCAGTGATACAACGCCGCTAAGGTTGCGGCGGCAATGTCGGCGCCGATGGCCGCGTCGGCGGCGTCGGACCCGTGGTCGGCCCGGCGGGCGGGCGCTGCGGCCGCAAGGCCGGCGCGGCAGGCTGAGCCAATGGAGCGAGCAGGCCGACGACCGGCATGGCCGGCGCTTGCGGCTGGCCGGTGGCGCTCGACAGGACGTTCAGCAAGGCGGTGGTCATGCGGTCGAGGTTGGCGCGCGCCGCGAGCTCGGCCTGCTGCGCCTGCAGGTAGGCGGCGCGCGCCTGCTCCCACTGCGCCCGCACCGGAGCGATCGCCGCATAGGCCGAAGGATTGACCAATGGCGTCGCGGGCCGAGGCGCCGTCTGCGCCATCGCCGATCCCGCGATCAAGCCGCCGGCGAGAACGGCCACGCTCAAGGACATGTTGCCGATCATCGAACCCCTCCTGTTGCATGCGGCGTGGCCGACAGCATCGCCGGCCCCGCCAGGAGAGAACGTCCGAAGCGGGCGAAGCGCGGGCTCGCGCGCAAAAAAAACGGGACCGGCGAACCGGTCCCGTCTTTCGCATGCGAAGCGTCGAAGCTTACGGCTTCGGCGGCGCCGGCGGGGCGCCAGGCACGCCCGGCGGAGGCTGGACGGTGACGAGCGGCATCGGCGGCACAGGCGGCTTATTGGTCGAAGCCGACATCACGTTCAGCAGATTGACCGTGGCGCGCTCGAAGTTGTTGCGCATGTTGATTTCGTTCTGCTGAGCGGCCAGGTAGGCGGCGCGCGCCTGGTCCCACTGCGCGCGAATCTGAGGGATCGCGTTGTAGGCCGAAGGATTGATCGGCGGCACGGCGCCCGGCGGGGGGGTGGCCGGCGCGCCAATCGTCGGACGGGGCGGCTGGGCGTTCTGCGCCATGGCCGGCGCGGCAATCACGATGGCGGCCAAAGCGGCCGCGCTCAAAGACAGACTACGAATCATGGGGGTCCCCCGTTTGTGAAGTAAAGCGGGGGCACAATAGATGATTCCCAAAATGGGAGATATCCCCAATGCTGAAAATTCGTGGCGTCGGCGGCCATGATTCAACGTCAATGACTTTGGCGTTACGGCTTCACTTCCGTCACGGTGAGGTTGACGGCGCTCATCAGCGAACAGGCGCCGCCGCGCGTGAGGCCGCACGGGTCTGCGAGGAAGCCGAGCATCGAGCGAAGCGTTATGCATGGCATAGCCCCAATGCACCCGGCATCGCCTTCGCCAAATGCAGCATTCGTTCCCTCACCGGCTATTGTTTTTGAAAGCGCAGTTCGGCGGGACTATGCTCCGTGGACTTGCAAATGGAGTGTCCGCCCATGAACGCGCCCTTCGATCGTGCCGCCGAGACCGTCGGCAACATCCTCAAGCTCGAGCATGTCAACACGGGCGTGACTGACCAGCACTCTGCGACGCTGTTCTACCTCGCCGGCCTCGGCCTGACGCGCGACCCTTACGTCAATGTCAGCGTCAACAACATGTGGATCAACGTCGGCCGCCAGCAGTTCCATCTCCCGACAGGCAAGCCGCAGGTCGTGCGCGGCTGGACCGGCTTGGTGCTGCCCGAGCGCGAGCAGTTGCTCAAGCGCCTCGCCATGGTCGCCAAGCCGCTGCAGGACACGAAGTTCCTGGTCCGCGAGCATGAAGACTTCGTCGAGGTCCATAGCCCCTGGGGCAACCGGATGCGCTGCCATCTGCCGGACCGCGCCAGCTTCGGGCCGGCGCAGCTCGCGATTCCCTATGTCGAGTTCGAGGTGCCCGCCGGCGCCGCCGCCGGCATCGCGCGCTTCTATCGCGAGGTCATGGGCGCGCCCGCCGAGCTGCAGGACGACAACGCGGGAGCCGCCGCGCGGGTGGCCATCGGCGAGCAGTGGCTGCTGTTCCGCGAAACCGATGCAGCGCTGCCGGACTACGACCAGCATCACATCCAGATCTACATCGCCGATTTCGGCAAACCGTACGAAACGCTGAAGGCGCGCGGCCTGATCAGCCTCGAATCGAACGCTCACGAGTACCGCTTCGTCGACATCGTCGATCCCGCAGACGGCCGCGTCCTCTACAAGCTGGAACATGAAGTGCGCAGCCTGCGCCATCCCGGCTACGGCCGCGAGCTGGTCAACCGCAACCCGCTGCAGACCAACCAGGGTTACGTGCCCGGACAGGACGCGCTCTCCTGGGCCTTGCCCTGACCGAGTCCCGCGCTCCGAATCGCCGAAACGAAAACGGGCGCTGCCGATGCAGCGCCCGTTTTCTTATTCGCAGATGAAGCCGGATCAGGCCCCGATGCCGCCGAGGCAGAGGTACTTGATCTCGGTGAAGTCATCGATGCCGTAATGCGAGCCTTCGCGGCCGACGCCCGATTCCTTCACGCCGCCGAACGGCGCGACTTCGGTGGAGATCAGGCCTTCGTTGATGCCGACGATGCCATATTCCAGGCCTTCGGCGACGCGGAAGATGCGGCCGACATCGCGGGCGTAAAAGTAGGACGCGAGGCCGAACTCGGTGTCGTTGGCCATCTTGATGGCCTCTTCCTCGGTCTTGAACTTGAACAGCGGCGCCAACGGGCCGAAGGTCTCCTCGCGCGCCACCAGCATCTGCGTGGTGACGCCGGTCAGCACGGTCGGCTCGAAGAACGAGCCGCCAAGCGAGTGGCGCTTGCCGCCGAAGGCGACCTTGGCGCCCTTGGAGACGGCGTCGGCGATGTGCTCCTCGATCTTCTCGACCGCCTTGAGGTCGATCAGCGGGCCCTGGGTGACGCCGGCTTCCATGCCGTTGCCGACCTTGAGCTTGGCGACGGCCTCGGTGAGCTTCTTGCTGAAGGCGTCGTAGACGCCTTCCTGCACCAGCAGGCGGTTGGCGCAGACGCAGGTCTGCCCGGTGTTGCGGTACTTCGACGCGATGGCGCCCTGCACGGCGGCGTCGAGGTCGGCGTCGTCGAACACGATGAACGGCGCGTTGCCGCCGAGCTCCAGGCCCATCTTCTTCACGGTGCCGGCGCACTGTTCCATCAGCAGCTTGCCGATCTCGGTCGAGCCGGTGAAG
>DASYCO010000005.1:0-34053 GCA_036500145.1 Alphaproteobacteria bacterium
GAAGGACTTCTTCGCCAAGCAGGCGGCGACCACGAAGAAGCGCTGGGCCGAAAGCCCGATGTCGCCGCACCGCTTCGTTTCCGAGATCTGGTCGGCCGTGAAGGGCAAGCCCTGGTTCCTGACGATCCGCAACCATCGCAACTGGCCGGAAGGCATCTGGGACTTCACCGGCGGCGGCGAGTACGTCGGCCATTCGGCCGGCGGCGGCGTCGGCCACGGGCCGGGCGCCATGGTGGGCGCGGCCTTCGCCGCGCGCGACCGCGGCCAGTTCGCCATCGGCATCCTTGGCGACGGCGACTTCATGATGGCGACGGGCGCTTTGTGGACCGCCGTGCACTACAAGGTGCCGCTGCTCGTCATCATCAACAACAACCTCTCCTGGTACAACGACGAGGAGCATCAGGGCGAGGTCGCCAAGATGCGCGGCCGCCCGCCGGAGAACGCCTGGATCGGCACCACGACGATGGATCCGGAAGTGAACCATTGCGAGCTGGCGCGCGGCTGGGGCTGCTGGGCGGAAACGCCCATCACCGACCCGGACGACTTCGCGCCGGCGCTCAAGCGCGCGATCAAGCAGGTCGAGGCGGGCAAGGTCGCCCTGCTCGACGTGCGGACCTCTCCGCGCTGAGCTTCGCAGCGCACCGACGAAAAAGGGGAGGCCTTCGGCCTCCCCTTTTTTCTGCGCGCGCTGCGGTGAGCTTAGAAGTAGCCGAAGTCCTGCAGGGCATCGAGCACGACGCCGGTGCCGATTGCGATCAGCAAGATGTCCGAGCCGGCGCGCACGTAGCGTGCGCCATGGGGCGGATGTAGCTGCACGATGAGCTGGGGCGGCAGGTCGTAATAGACCACTTCACGCGGCAGGGGGCGGCCGACCACCCATTGCCGGGCATGGCCCGGCGGCAAGCAGCCGTTCTGTTTCTTGGCGAGGCCGGGCGGGCAACGGCCGCGCGATATCTCTCCGCCGTAATAGTCATGGACGATGCTGCGTTCGTCGTTTTCGATCCGGATGTTGATCGTGGCGTTGTGGACGACTTGAGGGCGGTCATGGCCCTGATCGTTGTCGTTGCCGCCTTCATGGCCGTGGCCATGGTCGTCGGCATAGGCGGCGCTGGCGCAAATGGCGGAAACGATCATAACGGCGGCAAATCAATACATGAGGAATCTCAAGGGTTAAAGTTCCCCAAGTAACGCCGCGCAATCGGCTATGGTTCCTTCGAGATAAAAAACGGAACTCGCGCAAAAGCCTATTATAATTAGTCAAAATCGCGAAACAGCGATGACCGACTGGGAGGTGGCCATGGATCGTCTCAAGGCGATGGAGACCTACGTCCGCGTCGTCAAGGAGGGCAGCTTCGCCGCCGCCGCCGGCCAGATGGGCGTCTCGCGCGCCATCGTCACCAAGCATGTCATGCAGCTCGAGACGCAGATCGGCGCGCGCCTCATCAACCGCAGCACGCGGCGCTTCAGCGTCACCGAGATCGGCCGCGAATATTACGGCTTCTGCCTGCGCCTGCTCGAGCAGGTGTCGGAGCAGGACGCGATGATCGGCCGGCTGCAGGAAGAGCCGCGCGGCGCGCTCAAGATCCTGGCGCCGAAATCCTTCGGCAGCCTCTATCTCGGGGGCATCCTGTCGGAGTTCACGGCGCTCTATCCCGGCATCCGCGTGTCGCTGGTCCTGAACGACGTCTCGATGCGCTCCCTCGACCTCATCGAGAACGGCTTCGACCTGGCGATCCGCCTCACGGCACACGCGGATTCGAGCCTGATGGCCAAGCGCGTCGGCGCCTTGCGCTGGCTGCCCTGCGCCTCGCCGGACTACCTGTCGCGCCATGCCGCGCCGCGCCTGCCGGACGAGCTCGTGCGGCACAACTGCCTGATGCACACGAAACATGCGGACGGCCTCTGGCGCTTCGACGGGCCGCAGGGGCCGCTCGCGGTGAAGGTGGACGGGTCCGTCTCGGCCAACAGCGTCATCGTCCTGCGCCAGATGACGCTCGACGGACAGGGTGTCGCGCTGCTGCCGACCTACTGCATCGGGCCTGACCTCGCCGCCGGCAGGCTGCGCCGGCTGCTGCCGAGCTACAGCGGCCCGGACGAATCGATCTACGTAATGTTCCCGCACCGCGAGCTGCTGCCGGTGAAGATCCGGCTGTTCATCGACTTCGTCGCCGAGCGGATCGGCGCCGCGCCGTGGGACGTGACGCAGGAAACATCGCCGCCCGCCAAGACGCGCTCGTCGGCGACCGTGACCCCGCTCGCGGGACGGCGGCGCAAGACCACGCGCTGATTTCAAGTCACATGAGAAAAGGGAAAGGGGAGCCTCTTGGCTCCCCTTTCTTTATGCGCGTCTCGGTTTTGCGGGCCTTACTTCCAGGCCGGCTTGCCGAGGTCGATGTCGTTCTTGTCGGTCAGGGCGCCGGTGGCGGCGCCACCGGCCGCGCCGAGAGCCGCGCCGCCGACGACGCTGCCGCCCGTGAGGGCGCCCGCCGCCGCGCCGACGCCGGCGCCGATGCCGGCGCCGCTCAGCGCGCGGTCACCTTTGGATTCGCCGCAGGCGGCGAGACCGATCAACGCGATGGAACTGACAACAATGGCCGCTGCTTTGATACGCATGTTCTTCCTCCATGTTCGTGTCATGGAGGATAAACGGGAGCGTGAAGCCGTCGTTCCTGCTCACAGGATGGTCACATGGGAACGGAGTCCGCGAGCGGCGTCAAATGGCGCATCGCCTCAGGATTCGGCGGTCCCGCAGGATCAGAATTCGCGGCCGATGGCGCGGTCGACCGACAGCGTTCCGCCGCCGCGCAGCGCGATGCCGACGGCGACGAGGCCCCACAGCAGCGCATATTCGTAGCCGCCGCTGCCGCCGAAATAGCCGGCGGGCAGATGCACCTTCACGATGGCGACCAGCATGAGGACGACGACGGCGACCGCCGCCGGCCGCGTGAGGAAGCCGATGGCGAGCAGGAAGCCCCCGATCAGCTCGGTGGCGCCCGACAGGATGACGAGCGGTACGGCCGGCTCGATGCCCATCTTCGTGAAGAAGGCCGCGAAGCCGTCGATGCCGCCGCCGCCGAACCAGCCGAACAGCTTCTGCGCGCCGTGCGGCATCAGCATGATGCCGGCGGCGAAGCGGATGAGCGGCCAGCCGAGGTCGCGCACGGCGTCATAGAGCGGCGCCAGCGCAGGAATGATGGGGCGCGGCTCGGGCGTCGGGGGAGTCGTCATGAAATACCTCTTCTACTAGGAGAGACGCGGCCGCTTCAGCGGCCTTCACGGCGCCAGGCGAGGAGAAGCGTGCCGGCGGCGAGGATGAGCGCCGCCAGGGGCGGCAGCAGGGGAATTTCGGTGACGCCTTTCACGACGTAGTCGTGGTTGGCGCGCAGGCCGATCCAGCCGCGCCCGGCGACGGTGCGTTCGGTGGTCACGCGGCGGATGTCGGGCAGGCGCACCGGCGAGTCCTTCTCGGGGGCGAGCCAGTTGACGCTGCCGCCCTGTGCCTTGATGACCGGCTCGAGCTTGTCGCCGGTCGAGCGCACGTCGGCGAACTCCAGCGGGTTGAGCGTGCCGGCGACGGCGTAGACCGTATGCTTCCCGTCGCTGACGCGGTGCAGGCCCTGCTCGCCGGCGCGGTAGGTGGCGATGGCGCGGCCGTCGCCCTGGTCGGCCAGCGTGACCTGGCGTTCCTGGCCCGAGGGCGAGCGCACCGTGACCGGGCTGTCGTCGGGCTTCAGGCTGTGGCGGGTGATCTGGATGTCGCTGCCGCGCGAGACGGCGCGCAGGTCGTCCTCCTCCAGCTCGGGCTCCTTCATCAGCCAGTGCGCGATGCGGCGCAGCAGCTCGGCCTGCGGGCCGCCGCCGTCGAAGCCGCGCGCCCAGAGCCACACCTGGTCGGTCATGATCTGCGCCACGCGGCCCTTGCCGACGCGGTCGAGCACCAGCAGCGGGTCGCCGTCGATGCCGTCCATCACCACTTCGCCGCGCCGCGCGTCGCCTTCGGTCTGCACGAACCAGCGGCCCCAGGTCGCTGCGTTGGCGGCGTTCGCGCCGGCATTCGCGGTCAGGCCGGAGCCTTCGAGGCCGGCCGTCACCGGATGGCGGCGGCCGAGGTCGGTGACGTGGGCGCGGTAGCTCTGCTTGAGGATCTTGCCCGAGGGCACGACAGGCATGATCTCGCCGAGCGGCGTGTTGAACAGGCCGAAGGGCGAAGCGTAGGACGGACCGCCCGCTTCCAGCACCGCGCCGCCGTTTTCCACGTAGCGCACGATGTTCTCGATGTAGGCGGCGGGCAGGATGCCGCGCCGGTTGTAGCGGTCGAAGATGATGAGGTCGAAGTCGTTCAGCTTCTCCTCGAACAGCTCGCGCGTCGGGAAGGCGATCAGCGACAGCTCGCGCACCGGCGTGCCGTCCTGCTTCTCGGGCGGGCGCAGGATGGTGAAATGCACGAGGTCTACGGCCGGGTCGGCCTTCAGCAAGTTGCGCCAGACGCGCTCGCCATTGTGCGGCACGCCTGAAACGAGCAGCACGCGCAGGCGGTCGCGCACGCCGTTGATCACCACGGCGGCGCGGTTGTTCTCGGTGGTCAGCTCGCCTTCGACAGGCTCGGTCTCCAGCTCGACGACGTTGGCGCCGCCATGCTCGACCGGCACCTCGAAGCTACGGCTCTCGCCGCTGGAGAGCTGGATGGTCTCGCGCGGTCCGCCGTCGCGCGTCACGAACAGCCGCGCGGCGCTGGCGGCGCCGGCGGGCATGTCTTCCACATGCACGGTGATGGTGGCGTTGCTGCCGACGATGCCGTAGCTCGGCGCCTGCTCGACGACGAGGCGGCGGTCGCGCGCGTCGCGCTGGCCGGTGAGCAGCGCATGCAGCGGCCCGCGCGCGTTGCCGTTGGCGGGCACGTCGTGGACCTGCCCGTCGGTGATCATCAGCACGCCGGCGAGGCGCTGCGGCGGCACGTCGGCCAAGGCACGGTCGATCTCGCCGAACAGCAGGGTGCCGTCCGGCGCGTCGGCCACGTCGTCCGATGCTTGCCGGCTGTCGGGCCCGGCGGCGCGCAGCACGCGCACTTCGAGGTCGGGGAAGCGCGCCAGCTTCTCGCGAAGGTCGGCGAGGGCCGTCTCGGTCTCCTGGCGGCGGTCGCCGATGCCCTGGCTCGGGCTTTCGTCGACGACGATCAGCGCGATGTCGGTCAGCGGCTCGCGCTGCTCCTCCTTCAGCGACGGGTTGAGCAGCATGAGCACGAGGGCCGCCAGGGCGAGCGCGCGCCACCAGATGCCGCGCGCGCGCCGCGCCAGGCCGTAGCCGACGCCGGCGAGCGCCAGCGCGCCGAGCAGGGCAATGGCGATCCAAGGCAGCAGGGGCACGAAGGCGACGCTGAAGTTCATGGCCTGCGTCCCCTCACTGGCCGAGCCGTTCGAGGATGGCGGGCACGTGCACCTGGTCGGCCTTGTAGTTGCCGGTCAGCACGTACATGACGAGGTTGACGCCGAAGCGGTAGGCCATCTCGCGCTGCTGCTCGCCGCCCGGCGTCACCGGCAGCAAGGGGCGCAGGTTGCCGTCGCTCGCCCAGGCGCCGGCCCAGTCGTTGCTGCCGATGATGATGGAGGCGACGCCGTCGTTGGCGGCGCTGGCCGAGCGCTCGACCCAGAGCTGGCCGCCTTGCCAGCGGCCGGGGAAGTCCTGGATCAGGTAGAAGGCCTTGGTCAGGATGTGGTCCGGCGGCGTCGGGATCAGCGCCGGCACGTCGAGGTCGGAGAGTATCTCGCGCAGCTTCTGGCCGCCGGGGCCGCCGGCGTTGAAGCCGCCTTCGACGTTCAGCCCGCCGTACTGCTGGTCGCGCGTGTCGAACAGGATGGTGCCGCCGTTGCGCAGGAAGGTGACGAGCTTCTCGCGCGCCTGCGGCGAAGGCGCGGGCTGCGTTTCGGTCATCGGCCAGTAGAGCAGCGGGAAGAAGGCGAGCTCGTCGCGCTCGATGTCGATGCCCATCGGCGGGTCGGGCTCGACGGAGGTGCGATTGCGCAGCACGAGGCCGAGGCCGAGCAGCCCGGCGCGGCTGATGCGGTCGACCTCGCCGTCGCCGGTCTGCACGAAGGCGAGGCGCGTCGTCTCGCTCGCCTGCAGGGCGAAGGCGTCGTCGATGTCGCTGCCGGGCTTGCCCTGCGCCAGCGCGGGCGCTGCGAGCAGCGACAGGGCCAGGGTCGCGCCGAGGGCGAGCAGCGCCACCATCGCCGTGCGGCGGCCGATCTTCGGCTTGCTCATGCGCCACTGCGGCAGCGGCACGAGGCCGCGCAGGCCGAGCCCGATCCAGAGGTCGGCGATGGCGAGCAGCAGCGCCGTCGCGAGGAACCAGGGCCGAAGGTCGTGCTCGCGGCTCTGCGCGTAGGCGTCGTCGGTCACGCCCGAGGGCAGCGCGCCCATCGGCTTCAGCTCCGTCATGCCGGCGGCGAGGTTGAGCGCCACGCGCGCCGAATCGTTGCCGTAGAAGCCGGGCGGATGGGCCGGGCTGGCGATGACGCGCGCCGGCGTCTGGCTCGGCAGCGGCGAGGCGAGGCTGGCGAGCTGGGCGACCATCTCGGCGGGCAGCGCGCTGGCGCCCGACGGCGGCGCCTGCAGGCGGCCGAAGCCGTCCAGCGTCTGCAGCGGCGGTAGGGCGCGGGCGGCGCCCGCGTCGGCGACGCCGCTGGACAGCGCCACGACGCGGCGCAGCATGTCGACGAACAGGCCCGACAGCGCCAGGTTCGACCATTCGGGCTCCGCCGTGGTGTGGACGAGCACGACGCGGCCTTGGCCGCGCTTGTCGGCGGTGACCAGCGGCGTGCCGTCGGCGAGCTGGGCCCAGGTCTTCGACTGCAGGTCGAGCTCCGGCTCGGCCAGCACCTGGCGCGAGATCGTCACGTCGGGCGGCGGCGTCAGGCCGAAGAAGGGCGAGTCCTTGTCGAAGGGCGCCAGCGTCGCCGGCTGCGCCCAGGACATGGCGCCGCCGAGGCTGCGGCCGCCGCGCAAGGCGATGGGCAGCAGGTCGTCGGGCTTCTCGACCAGGTTGGGCCCGGCGAAGCGCAGCAACGTGCCGCCGGCTTCCATCCAGGCCTTCACCTGGGTGCGCTCGGCTTCCGTCATCGGCGCCTCGTCGGGCACGGCGAGGACGGAGAGGCCGCGCTTGAGCAGCTCGCTGACGGACCCGAGCCGCACTTCGCTGAAAGGGGCCAGCGCGCGCTCGAGATAGTAGGAGGCGCTGAGCAGCGGCTGCGCCTGCCCGGCGGCCAGCGCCGGGGCGACGACGCCGACCGGGCGGCGACGCCAGCGCTCGTCGAGCATCACCACCGCGCCGGCGCTGTCCTCGCCTTCGATGGCGAGGCGCCTCAGCTGGTTGCGCAGCTCCGTCGGCAGGTCGAGCCGCACGTCGTGGCTGCGCTCGCCGTTCTGGAAGGCGGCGTCCTCGCGCAGCAGCACGCGGCCGTCGTCGCCGGTGCCGCGCAAGGTGAAGGGCTGTTCGCCGCCGCCGTCGGCGCGCAGCGCGCGCGCCACGAGGACCGCGCCGTCGGCGGTCGGCGGCAGCAGGGCGCGCGCCAGGCGGCCGGCCGGCTCGCGCAGCACGTCCAGGCTGCCGAACTGCTGCAGGCGCTCGGCGAGGGCGCGCGCATCGCCGTCGTCGCTGCCGTCCAGCCCATCGGCGAGCCAGACCACGCTGGCGGTGCCGTTCGGCAATTCGATCCTGTCGGCGGCCTCGCGCGCCAGGGCGCGCGAGACGGGCCAGGGCTTCGGCTGCATCGCCTGGGCGATGCCGCGCGCGTCCTGCGCCGTCAGCAGCTTGCTCGCCGCCAGCGGCTCGCCGCCGGCGGGCTGCGCAGTCGAGAGCAGCATCACCGGGCGGTTGGCGCGTTCGGCGCGGTCGAGCACCGTGTCCATGGCGCGCTGGCGCGCCGGCCAGTTGGCGGCGGCGGCCCAGCCGTCGTCGACCACCAGCAGCACGGGCCCGCTGCCGACGAGCTGCGTCGTCGGGTTGAGCAGCGGCCGCGCCAGGGCGAAGATCACCAGCGCCGCCAGGATCATGCGCAGGATGATGAGCCAGAGCGGCGTCTTGTGCGGCGTCTGCTCCTGCTCCTTCACGTCGAACAGCAGCGCGATGGCGGGGAAGCGCACGTGGCGCGGGGCCGGCGGCGTCACCTTCAGCAGCCACCAGAGCGCCGGCAAGGCCGCGAGGGCCGCGAGCAGCCACGGCGAGGCGAAGGCGAGGGAGCCCAGGCTCAGCATCGCCTCAATCCCTCGGCTGGGCCATCAGGCCATAGAGCGCGAGCAGCGCGGCCTGGGGCGGCGTGTCGGTGTGATGCAGGCTGAAGCTCCAGCCGCGCGGCCGGCACAGGTCGCGCAGGCGGTCGCGGCGCGCGGCGAGGCGCTGCATGTACTGTTCGCGCACCTGCTCGGCGCGGTTGATGAGATGGGTGCCTTCGGCTTCCAGCCCTTCGAAGCGCACGCGCCCGGTGAAGGGCAGCGTCTCCTCCGCCGGGTCGAGCACCTGGACGACATGGCCGGTGACGCCGCGGCCCGCGAGGCCGGCGATGGCCGCCTCGATCTCTGGCAGGGGGCCGAGGAAGTCGCCGAACAGCACCGCATGGGCGTGGCGCGGCAGCGGGTCGGACGCGGGAATGTTCGCGCCGGCGCCGGTGTCGCGCGCCAGCGTCTCGGCGATGCGGATCAGCGTCGCGCGGCCGACCGACGGCGGATAGCCGGTGCCGAGCAGCGCCACGCGCTCGCCGCCGCGCATCAGGATGCTCGCCATGGCGAGCAGCAGCAGCTCGGCGCGCTCGGCCTTCTCGCTCAAGGCGCGGTTCGAACGGTAGCGCATGGAGGGCGAATCGTCGCGCCACAGCCAGACGCTCTGCGCCGCTTCCCATTCGTTCTCGCGGATGAAGACATGCTGGGTCTTGGCGGTCTGGCGCCAGTCGATCTTGTGGGTCGTGTCGCCCTGCTGGTAGGGGCGGAACTGCCAGAAGGCGTCGCCCTGGCCGACGCGCCGCCGCCCGTGCACGCCCTGCGCCACCGTGTTGGCGACGCGCTCGGCCGCCACCAGCAGCGGCGGCAGCGCGCCGCCGGCTTCCTCCGCGCGCTGCAGCGCGCCTTGTCCCGAGCCGCGCTGGGGCGCGGCGGCCTGGAGGCCCAGGCGGGAAGAGGCGGGGCGTGAAGGGGGGGATTGCGACGCCATGCTCGTCCGACGGCTCCTCTAACGCTGCTCTTGACGGATCGGGGACGAGATCAGCGCGGCAAGATAGGGATGGTCGCGCCCGCTAGACGTAGGGCGCGGCGAGACGCTGGATGATGCCGTCGATGGTGACGCCGTCGGCGCGCGCCGAGAAGTTGAGCGCCATGCGGTGGCGCAGGATCGGCGGGGCGAGGGCGAGCACGTCGTCGATCGAGGGCGCGAAGCGGCCTTCGAGCACGGCGCGGGCGCGGCAGGCGAGCATCAGCGCCTGGCTGGCGCGCGGGCCGGGGCCCCAGGCGACATGGCGGCGCACGTCCTCGATGTCGCTCGTCTCGGGACGGCCGGAGCGCACCAGGGCCAGGATCGCCTCGAGCACGCTCTCGCCGACGGGCAGGCGGCGCACCAGCTTCTGCGCAGCCATCAGGTCGAGGCCGTTCATCACCTGCTGGGCCGGGGCTTCGGAAACGCCCGTGGTGGCGATCAGCATGTCGCGCTCGGCGTCGAGCTCGGGATAGTCGACGTTGACCTGCAGCAGGAAGCGGTCGAGCTGCGCTTCCGGCAGCGGATAGGTGCCTTCCTGCTCGAGCGGGTTCTGCGTCGCGAGCACGTGGAAGGGCTGGGGCAAGGCGTGGTACTGGCCCGCGACGGAGACCTGGTGCTCCTGCATGGCCTGCAGCAGCGCCGACTGGGTGCGCGGGCTGGCGCGGTTGATTTCGTCGGCCATCAGGAGCTGGCAGAACACGGGGCCCTTGATGAAGCGGAAGGCGCGCTGGCCGCCGGCGACTTCCTCGAGCACTTCCGAGCCGAGGATGTCGGCGGGCATCAGGTCGGGCGTGAACTGCACGCGCTTGTCGTCGAGCCCGAGCACGGTGCCGAGCGTCTGCACCAGGCGGGTCTTGGCGAGGCCGGGCACGCCGATCAGCAGCAGGTGGCCGCCGGCCAGCAGGGTGACGAGGGTCTCGTCGATCACCTGGCGCTGGCCGAAGATGACGCGGCCGATGGCGCCGCGCACCTTGGCGAGGGTCTCGCCGAGGCGTTCGATGTCATGGGCCAGGTCTTGGGCCAGGGCCGCCGCGTCCGCGGTCGTGCCGGATTTCGGGGAATGGTCGGTCGCGCTGTCGGTCAAGGTCACGCTTGGCCTCTCTGTGTTGAGGGCAGTGCGGCGGTATGCGCATACTATATGATGAAAACTCCGAGGCGGAATACGGGGCTGATCACAAAAGGGAGACCCCCGGCGATGCTCGAAAAAGGGTTGTCACCCAAGATGAAATCTGCGTCTGCGCCGGAACCCGCACAGGGCGAAAAATTCAGTGCCCACGCGGAAAAAAGCGCGATTCCCGGCGACTTGCCCACGACCGGCGAGATTCCGCAGGATTCGGACGCGATTCGCGCGATTCCGCGCAGCGAGTGCGGCGATTTTGACATTCGCATCGCCCGCGACGGCACCTGGTTCTACAGGAATTCGCCGATCGGCCGCCCTGCCATTGTGCGCCTGTTCGCCACAGTCCTGAAGCGCGACGCGGCGGGCGATTACTGGCTCGAAACGCCGGCCGAGCGCGGCCGCATCGTCGTCGAGGATGCGCCCTTCGTCGCCGTCGAGGTGACGGCGGCGGGCGACGGGGCGGCGCAGACGCTGGCCTTCCGCACCAACATCGACGCGCGCGTCATCGCCGATGCGGCGCATCCCATCGTCCTGCGCGAAGGGCCGCAGGGTGATCCGCGCCCCTATCTCATGCTCGACGGCGGCCTCGAAGCGCTGATCGCCCGCCCGGTGTTCTACGCCCTGGTCGAGCGCGCGGCGGAGCGCCGCGTCGGCGGCGTCGACATGCTGGGCGTGTGGAGCGCCGGAGAGTTCTTCGCGCTGGGCGCACTGCCGCCGGAGGAGTCTGCGCCGTGACTCTCCTGCAGGACGACCTGCTGCGGCGGCTGGCCGCAGCGCTGCGGCCGCTCGACGGCGAGGACGTGGTCTTCGGCCCCGGCGAACGCGAGCTCGCGCGCCAGCAGGCGATCAAGCGCGGCTTCGTGGCGACGGAGGGCGACGCGCCTCTGAAGCCGGCGGCGGTGCTGATCCCGCTCGTGCTGCGGCCCGAGGGCGTCACCATCCTGCTCACCGAGCGCACGGCCCATCTCGCCGACCACGCGGGCCAGATCAGCTTTCCCGGCGGCCGCCTGGAGCCGGACGACGCCGACGCCGTCGCGGCCGCCCTGCGCGAGACCGAGGAGGAGATCGGCCTGGCGCGCGCCCATGTGGAGGTGCTCGGCCATTTTGAGGACTACGGCACCGTCACCGGCTATCGCGTGACGCCGGTGCTCGGCCTGGTGCGGCCGCCGTTCGACCTCACGCCCGATCCGCATGAAGTGGCGGAGATCTTCGAGCTGCCGCTCGACTTCATTTTGCAGCCGACCAACCTGCGCCACGCCCGCGAGACGCGCGGCGGCGTGCTGCGCGACGTCTACGAGATCGCCTATGGAAAGTGGCGCGTCTGGGGCTTCACGGCGCGCATCCTGGTGCGCCTGATCGAGGCCTTGAACGGCCAGGCCTTTCCGCAGGACGCCCGCTGATGCTGCGCGTCTTCCTTATCTACGTGCTGCCGCTGACCGTGCCGGCGACGCTCTACATCCTCTGGCGCATGTGGCAGATGAAGCGCGGCAGCGGGGACGCCGCCATGGACATCCGCGCCGTGGTGCGCGGCGCGCCCTGGCTCCTGCTCCTTGGCGTCGGCACGGGGCTGCTCGCGGCTGTCTTGATCGTTGCGGCGCTGACCGGCGGCGAGCCGCCGCATGAAAGCTATGCGCCGCCGCACATCGAGAACGGCCATGTGGTGCCGGGGGAAACCCATCCCGACGGCGCGGCGCCGCTATGACGCCTGTCGAGAAGATCAAGCCGCAGGACTGGATGACGCGTCCCGCGACGCGGGCCGTGATGGCGGCGCTGGCGGCATCGGGCGCCACGGCGCGCTTCGTCGGCGGCTGCGTGCGCGATGCGCTGCTGCGCCGCGCCGTCGGCGACATCGACATCGCGACGGACGCCGCGCCGGACGCCGTCATCGCCGCGCTGGAGAAGGCCAAGATCAGGGCGATCCCCACCGGCCTCGCGCACGGCACCGTCACGGCCGTCGTCGCCGACGCGACTGGCGAGAAGCATCAGTTCGAGATCACGACGCTGCGCCGCGACGTCGAGACCGACGGCCGCCATGCGCGCGTCGCCTTCACCGACGACTGGGCGGCGGATGCGGCGCGGCGCGACTTCACCATGAACGCGCTGTTCCTCGACATGGACGGCAGGCTCTACGATCCCTGCGGCGGCCTCGACGACGCGAAGCGGGGCCGCGTGCGCTTCGTCGGCGATCCGGCCCTGCGGCTGGAAGAGGATGTGCTGCGCCTGCTGCGCTATTTCCGCTTCTTCGCCCATTACGACCGCGCGCCGGCGGACGCGGCGGCGCTCGCCGCCTGCCGTGCCGCCGCGCCGCAGCTGCCCGGCCTGTCGGGCGAACGGGTGCGCCAGGAATTGCTGAAGCTGCTTGCGGCGCCCGATCCCGGCCCGGCGGTGAAGCTCATGGCCGAGGCCGGCGCCTTCGCGCATCTGCTGCCCGAGGCGACGGCGGTCGCGCGGCTCGCCGCCCTGCCGGCCCTGGAGCGGCGCGAAGGCGCGCGGCGCGATCCCTTGCGCCGCCTGGCGGCCCTGATCGAGGTCCATGCGGCGGGGGCGGAACAAGTGGCTGCCCGCCTGCGTTTGTCGAACATGGAAAAGACCCGCCTGACCGCGCTCGCGGCGCCGGAGCTTCCCGTCATGGCCGGCCTTTCGGGCGGCCTGCTCAATCGCGTGCTCCATCGTCTCGGCGGGCCGCTGATGCGCGATCTTGCTTTGCTCGCCTGGGCCGATGATGCGGCGAATGGTCAGGCAGATGATCAGACCGCAGATGACCAGGCTTACGTGCGGCTGATCGCCGCCGCCGACTGCTGGCGGCCGCGCGTCTTTCCGCTCACGGGCCAGGATGCCTTGGCGTTCGGCCTGCCGCCGGGCCCCGCCGTCGGCCGCGCCTTGGCGGCGGCGGAAGACTGGTGGATCGAGCGCGGCTTCGCGCCCGACCGCGACGCCTGCCTCGCTTATCTCCGCGACATGATCTCCACGGGAGACGCCGCATGACCGAACTGCGCATCTGCTTCTTCGGCGATTCGCTGACCCATGGCACGCGCGACGACACCACGCTCGGCTGGCCCGGCCGGCTCTGCGCCAAGGCCGTGTCGCGCGGGCATGACGTGACGCTCTACAACCTCGGCATCCGGCGCGACACCTCGGCCGACATCGCGCGGCGCTGGCAGGCGGAGGCCGTCGCCCGCCTGCCGTCGCCGAAGACCTGCGCGCTCGTCTTCTCCTTCGGCGTCAACGACATGGCCTGCGACGAGGGCAGCCTGTTCCGCGTGACGCCGGCCGATTCGCACAAGAACGCGCGCGAGATCGTCGCCGCCGCGTCGGGGCGCTGGCCGGTGCTGTGGGTCAGCCCGGCGCCCATCGGCCGCAACGACACCGTCAATTGCGCGCTGTGGAGCCTGGAGGCCGACTATCAGGACAAGCGCGCGGCGCAGCTCACGCAGGACTATGCGCGCATCGCCGCCGAGCTGAACGTGCCCTTCCTCGACGTCTTCACGCCGCTGTCGCGCTCGCGCATCTGGCGCTGGAGCCTGGCGCGCGGCGGCGACGGCGTGCATCCGTCGGCGCGCGGCTACGCGCTGATGGCCAAGCTGGTCGAGCGCTGGCCGGCCTGGAAGACGTGGTTTCAGTGAGCTCTGTAAAGCCGTGGCCGGGCTCGTTCCGCCCGTTCATGCTTTTCCTCTACCCCCATTCCAAGGCGCGAAGGCCCGCAAATCCTGCGAATGCGTGGGAGGCATGACGTTCGGGCATGACGGCGGTATGGCCTTCATAAAAATCGTCACCCTCGGACTTGATCCGAGGGTCCATCCGTCAAGCGCCTGAGCGCTCGCCCTGGATGCTCGGGTCAAGCCCGAGCATGACGACAAAATGAATGCCGAAATGGTTTTCTTTACGGCCAGGCCACCGCCGGCGGCAGGCTCATCAGGATCGCTTCCACGTTGCCGTCGGTCTTGAGGCCGAAGGTGGTGCCGCGGTCGTAGAGCAGGTTGAACTCCACGTAGCGGCCGCGCTTCACGAGCTGCTGCTGGCGCTGCCCGGGCGTCCACGGCGTGGCCATGTGGCGGCGCACCAGGGCGGGATAGATTCCCAGGAAGGCTTCGCCGACCGCCTGGTTGAAGGCGAAGTCGGTCTCCCAGTCGCCGGAATCCAGCGTGTCGTAGAAGATGCCGCCGACGCCGCGCGGCTCCTTGCGGTGCGGAAGATAGAAGTACTCGTCGCACCATTTCGAGAAGCGCGGGTAGTAGTCGGGCGAGAACCTGTCGCAGGCGGCCTTGAGTGCGGCGTGGAAGTCGGCCTTGTCGGCGGCGGCCTCGTCGGGAAACATCGGCGTCAAGTCGGCGCCGCCGCCGAACCAGCCCTTGGTGGTGACGATGTAGCGCGTGTTCATGTGCACCGCCGGCACCAGCGGCGACTGCAGGTGGGCGACCAGGGAGATGCCCGAGGCCCAGAAGCGCGGGTCTTCGGCGGCGCCGGGGATCTGCTTGCGGAATTCCGGCGAGAACTCGCCATGGACGGTCGAGACGTTGACTCCGACCTTCTCGAAGACGCGCCCATGCATCAGCGAGATGACGCCGCCCCCCATATCAAGGTTGGCCGCTTGCTGGCCTTCGCCGGCGTTTCGGGTCCATGGCTTGCGTTCGAAGCGTCCGGCGGGGCAGTTTTGGGCGTTTGGGCCGGCCATTTCGTCCTCGATGGCCTCGAAAGCGGCGCAAATCCGGTCACGCAGGGCCTCATACCAGGATTTTGCCTGGATTTTCCGCCCTTCGGGGCTGTTTTGGGCCGTCATATCGCCTGCTCCGTGCCATTTTCGCGGGAAATGCCGCCCTGAATGCCGTCCTTCATGCCTTCCTGTGGGAAAGTCGCGGTCTGGCGCAGGGCCTCGCCTAATACCATGGCGGCGGCCACGGCGACATTCAGGCTGCGCAGGCCGTCCTTGAGCGGAATGACCACCCGGGCGTCCGCCACGGTGGCCACCTCCGGGGGCACGCCGGCGCTTTCGCGGCCCACCATCAGGACGTCGGTCGGCCGGAAGGCGAAGGCCGGGTAAGGGACGTCGCCCTTGGTGGTGAGCAGGATCAGCCGCCGGCCGCTGGCCGCCTGGGCGCGGCGGAAAGCCTGCCACGAGCTGTGGCGGCGCATGTCGGCCCGGGTCAGGTAATCCATGCCGGCGCGCTTCATGCGGGCGTCCGACAGCACGAAACCGCAGGGCTCGATGATGTCCGTGGCGACCTCCAGGCAGGCGGCGAGGCGCAGCATGGTGCCGCAGTTTTGCGGGATGTCGGGCTGGTAGAGCGCCAGCCGCAGGCCCCCGGCCGAGGGGAGGTCCGGCGCGGTCGCGAAAATGTCATCGGAAAAGCTGTCGGGGGTCTGGTTCACGTCGGCGCGTTCCGGTTGGTGATAGGGCGTCGAAAGCCTTGGAATGCCTGGGAAATGCGAGGGCTTCGCGGCTCTGATTTAGGCTTTGCTTGGCCGCGTTTTTATATTACACCCTCGTCTCGCAAGTCTCGCCTTGCCCGGTCTTTCGCGCTCGCCCAAGGGGCGCGTGGGCCCGGTTCAGATAGTCGGCCGGACAGCTGTTCAATCGTTCGGGACGGACCCGCCATCGGGCGTCCCCAGCGGGGCTGTGCAGCCTGGACCCGTTTCTAGGGCCCGAGAGAGGTATCGACCATGTCAGAGTCTGCAGGCACCAGCGCCCCCCACGACCATCCGCATGGTCACGGCAGCGAGGGTGAGACCCGGCGCGACTTCCTCGCGCTGGCCGCCACCGCCTTTGCCGGCATCGGCGCCGCCGTGGCCTTGTGGCCCTTCATCGACAGCATGAACCCCGCCGCCGACACCTTGGCGCTGTCCTCCATCGACGTGGACATCGCCCCGATCGCGGTGGGCCAGCGCGTCACCGTGAAGTGGCGCGGCAAGCCGGTGTTCATCGACCACCGCACCAAGCAGCAGATCGACGAAGCCCGCGCCGTGAACATCGCCGAGCTGCGCGATCCGCAGAAGGACGAGGACCGCGTCCAGAAGGACGAATGGCTCATCATGGTCGGCGTCTGCACCCATCTCGGCTGCATCCCGCTCGGCCAGAAGCAGGGCGATCCGGTCGGCGAGTTCGGCGGCTGGTTCTGCCCTTGCCACGGCTCGCAGTACGACACTTCCGGCCGCATCCGTAAGGGGCCGGCGCCGCTCAACCTCCCGGTGCCGTCCTACAAGTTTCTCACCGACACCAGCGTCAGCATCGGCTAGGGGCGATCATGAGCACCTCCTCCAACGCGCCCAAGAAGAACGGCATCGTCGAATGGATCGACTACCGCCTGCCGATCTTCACCTTCATGAACCATGAGCTGCGGGAATACCCGACGCCGAAGAACCTGAACTACTGGTGGAACTTCGGCTCGCTCGCCGGAATCATGCTGGTGGTGATGATCCTCACCGGCATCTTCCTGGCCATGAACTACACCGCCCACGTCGACTACGCCTTCAACAGCGTCGAGCACATCATGCGCGACGTGAACTATGGCTGGCTGATCCGCTACATCCACATGAACGGCGCCTCCATGTTCTTCCTGGTGGTGTACATCCACATCTTCCGCGGCCTCTACTACGGCTCGTACAAGCCGCCGCGCGAGCTGCTGTGGTGGCTCGGCCTCGTCATCCTCGTCCTGATGATGGCCACCGCCTTCCTCGGCTACGTGCTGCCGTGGGGCCAGATGAGCTTCTGGGGCGCCACCGTCATCACCAACCTGTTCTCGGCCATTCCGCTGGTCGGCGACCCGATCGTCACCTGGCTGTGGGGCGGCTTCTCGGTCGCCAATCCGACGCTGAACCGCTTCTTCAGCCTGCATTACCTGCTGCCGTTCATCATCGTCGGCGTGGTCATGCTGCACCTGGTCGCGCTGCACACCCACGGCTCGAACAACCCGCTCGGCGTCGACCACAAGAAGAACCCGAAGGACTCGATCCCCTTCCATCCGTACTACACGGTGAAGGACATGTTCGGCCTCGGCGTCTTCCTGGTGATCTACGCCGGCTTCATCTTCTTCGCGCCCAACTTCTTCGGCGAGCCGGTCAACTACGTGATGGCCAACCCGCTGCAGACGCCGGCGGCCATCGTGCCGGAATGGTACCTGCTGCCGTTCTACGCGATCCTGCGCTCGATCCCGGACAAGCTGGCCGGCGTCATCGCCATGTTCGGCGCCATCTTCATCCTGTTCCTGCTGCCGTGGCTCGACAGCTCAAAGGTGCGCAGCGCCACCTTCCGCCCGATCTACAAGCAGCTGTTCTGGATCTTCCTGGCCGACTGCCTCGTGCTCGGCTGGGCCGGCGCGCAGCATCCGGAAGGCGCGCCGCTCCTGATCGGCCGCTTGGCCGCCGCCTACTACTTCGTGCATTTCCTCGTGCTGCTGCCGCTGGTGAGCAAGTACGAAAAGCCGCGGCCGCTACCCGAAAGCATCAGCACGCCGGTGCTCGCCAAGACGGAGAAAGCGTAAATGTCGATCAATCTTCGTCGCGTCCTGCTGCCGGCGCTCGGCCTGCTCGCCGCCGTCTACGTCGCGCCCGCCTTCGCCGCCGATGACGAGCCACCGCCGCCGCCCAAGCAGGACTGGTCCTTCGCCGGCCCGCTCGGCACCTACGACCGGGCGTCGCTGCAGCGCGGCTTCCAGGTCTACAAGGAAGTCTGCTCGGCCTGCCACGCCATGAGCCTGCTGTCCTACCGCAACCTCACGGCGCTCGGCTTCTCCGACGCCGAGGTCAAGGCGATCGCGGCCAGCGTCGAGGTCATGGACACCGAGCCGAACGACCAGGGCGAGTACGTCGAGCGCGCCGGCCGCGCGTCCGACCACTTCAAGTCGCCCTTCGCCAACGAGCAGGCGTCGCGCGCCGCCAACAACGGCGCCTACCCGCCGGACCTGTCGCTCATCACGAAGGCCCGCGAAGGCGCCGCCGACTACGTGCACGCGATCCTGACCGGCTACAAGGACGCCCCGGCCGGCTTGGCCGTGCCCGAAGGCATGAACTACAACGAATACTTCCACGGCCACCTGATCGCCATGCCGGCGCCGCTGTCCGAAGGCGCCGTCACCTTCGCCGACAACACCCCGGCGAGCGTCGAGCAGATGGCCCATGACGTGTCGACCTTCCTGACCTGGGCGGCCGAACCGGAGATGGAGGCGCGCAAGCGCCTCGGCGTGAAGGTGATCCTGTTCCTCCTGCTGATGACCGGCGTGATCTACGCCTGGAAGCGGAAGGTCTGGGCCGACGTCCACTAAATCCGACGGATGACGAAGACGCCCCGCCCTCACGAGCGGGGCGTTTTTGTTTCCGGCCACCGCCGCAGAACCACGGCGCGCAAGAACAGGGCGCGCAAGAACACAACGCGCTAGAACCACGACGCGGAGCTTCGCAATGTCTGAACAAGACCCGGTCCTCGGCATCATCGGCGGCAGCGGCCTCTACGACATCGCCGGGCTGACCGAGACCGCCTGGGTGAAGGTCGAGACGCCGTTCGGCGCGCCGTCCGACGAGATCCTCACCGGCAAGCTGGGCGCGCGCCGCGTCGCCTTCCTGCCGCGCCATGGCCGCGGCCACCGCCTGCCGCCGTCGGCGCTCAACTTCCGCGCCAACGTCGACGCGCTCAAGCGTCTCGGCTGCACGGAAATCCTCTCGATCAGCGCCGTCGGCTCGCTCAAGGACGAACTGCCGCCCGGCACCTTCGTCATCGTCGACCAGTTCGTCGACCGCACCTTCGCCCGCGAGAAGAGCTTCTTCGGCCCCGGCATGGTGGCGCATGTCTCCATGGCCCATCCGGTCTGTGGCCGGCTCGGCGACGCGCTGCAGGCGGCGGCGCTGGAAGCCGGCATTCCCGCCGTGCGCGGCGGCACCTATCTCGTGATGGAAGGCCCGCAGTTCTCGACGCTCGCCGAATCGCGGCTCTACGGCCAATGGGGCTGCGACGTCATCGGCATGACCAACATGCCGGAGGCGAAGTTGGCCCGCGAGGCGGAGATCTGCTACGCGACCGTCGCCATGGTCACCGACTACGACTGCTGGCACCCGGACCATGACGCCGTCACCGTCGACGCGGTCATCAAGGTGCTGCTCGCCAATGCCGACAAGGCGCGCGCCCTCGTCCAGGCCGTGGCGCCCCGCCTGCCGGCCAGGCACGGCCCCTGGTGCCCGCAGGGCTGCCACACGGCCCTCGACTTCGCGCTGATCACGGCGCCCGAGGCGCGCGATCCGGCCGTGCTGGCGAAGCTCGACGCCGTCGCCGGCCGCATGCTGAACAGGCCGGCCGCCGGACATTGATCCATTCGCCGCTCAGCGGCGGTGCGGAATGCCATGTCGCCGCTCAGCGGCGGTGCGGAATGCCATGTCCCTTGTAATCCGTCACCCTCGGGCTTGACCCGAGGGTCCATGTTTCAGCATCTTGAGCGTTGGCGTCATGGATGCTCGGCTCAAGCCCGAGCATGACGAACTGAAATGAGAGCAGGCAACGCGCCTGTTTATTACGTCATCGGAGCCCCGCGTGAAGGTCGACGGCCGTCTCACCCGCACCATCTGGCTTGCCGCCGACGGCAGGTCCGTCGAGGTCATCGACCAGACCAGGCTGCCGCACGCCTTCACGACGCTGCGCCTCGCCTTCATGGAAGAGGCGGCCCATGCCATCCGCTCCATGCAGGTGCGCGGCGCGCCGCTGATCGGCGCCACGGCGGCCTATGGCGTGGCGCTCGCCATGGCGGCGGACCCGTCGGACAGCGCGCTCGACCGCGCGGTCGCGGTGCTGGGCGAGACGCGGCCGACGGCGGTCAACCTTCATTGGGCTTTGGCTGAAATGCAGGCGGTCCTGCGCAACCGGCCGCAGGCCGAGCGCGCCGATCTCGCCTACGCCAAGGCGGCGGCGATCTGCGACGAGGACGTCGTCACCAACCGCGCCATCGGCGGGCATGGCCTGGCGCTGTTCCGCGAAGCCTACGAGGCCAAGGGCGGGCCGAAGGCGCAGGGCCGGCCGCTGCGCGTGCTGACGCACTGCAACGCCGGCTGGCTCGCCTGCGTCGACTGGGGCACGGCCCTGGCGCCGATCTATCTCGCCCATGACGAGGGCATGCCGCTGGAAGTGTGGGTCGACGAGACGCGACCGCGCACCCAGGGCGCACTGACGGCCTGGGAGCTGAAGAGCCATGGCGTGCCGCACAAGGTGATCGTCGACAACGCCGGCGGCCTCCTGATGCGCCAGGGCCAGGTCGACCTCTGCATCGTCGGCACCGACCGCGTCGCCGCGAACGGCGACGTCGCCAACAAGATCGGCACCTATCTGAAGGCCTTGGCGGCGCGCGACAACGGCCTGCCGTTCTACGTGGCGCTGCCCGGCCCGACCATCGACTGGTCGCTGCCGTCGGGCGACGCCATCCCCATCGAGGAGCGCGCGGAGGAGGAGGTGACGCTGGTCACCGGCCGCACGGCGGACGGCGGCCTCGCCACCGTGTCGCCCTATCCGGCGGGCACGCGGGCCTCGAACGCCGGCTTCGACGTGACGCCGGCCCGCCTCGTCACGGCGCTGGTCACCGAGCGCGGCGTGGCGCCAGCCAGCCGCGAGGGCCTGCTCGGCCTCTATCCCGAACGGGCTTGAGGCCTAGCGCACCGTCTCCTTGGCGCGCTCGATCAGGCGCTGCGGCGCGCCGTAGATGTCGTTGATGACCTTTTCCGAATCGACGCCGTTGACGCTGCCGACGACCGGCAGGTCGGCCTTCTTCGCGTCGGCGAGGAACTGCGGATCCTGGATCGCCGCGTCGAAGCCCTTGCGCAGCGCCGCCAGCCGGTCGGCGGGCACGCCCTTGGAGGCGACGTAGGGCCGGCCCAGCGTGTCGGCGGCGGTGAGGAGCTTCAGCACGACCTTGTCGTCGTCGCTCTTCAGGAAGTCGCCCGCGAAGGGCACGCCGGCCGGCAGGTTCGGGATCGGGCCGGGCGCGAACTTCACGATCGGCGTGATCTTGTTCTCGGCCAGCCAGTTTGGCGGGTTGCTGCTCCAGGCGCCGCAGCCGCCGTCGAGCTCGCCGCGCTCGATGGCGAGGCGCTCCTCGGCGCTGCCGGGATAGCCGGTGACGATCTTGATTTTGGCGCCGTAGAGGTTCCGCAGCGTCGCCGCGTTGTTGTAGCTCGAGCTGCCGGTCTGCTGCGTCCCCATGTTGAAGTTGGCGCGCTT
The DNA here is from genome assembly GCA_036500145.1 of Alphaproteobacteria bacterium. GTDB lineage: Bacteria > Pseudomonadota > Alphaproteobacteria > SMXQ01 > SMXQ01 > CAMAVH01. The sequence goes on from DASYCO010000005.1 coordinate 21,544, forward strand.
CATCAGGTCGTCCCAGCTCTTCACGCCGGTCGTGTGCCAGGCGTAGCAGACGCGCAAGTCCGCCGTGATGCTGCCGATCCAGGCGACCTGCGACAGCTTGAAGTTGACCTTCTCCGGCGTGACCAGGGATTCGACGATCACGCCGGGATTGAAGGCGGAGATCACGCTGCCGTCCTTCGGCGCGGTGGTGTCGAGGTAGAGCACGGCCTTGAGGCTGCCGCTGCCCGGCATGTTCTGCACGATGATGTTGGGATTGCCGGGCAGGTACTTGCCGTAGCTGCGCGCAAGCAGGCGGGTGTAGGCGTCGTAGCCGCCGCCCGGCGTCGCGCCGACGACGAGGTTGACCGTCTTGAACTGGTACTCCTGCGCCGCGGCCGGCAGCGCGGCGCAGCTCAGGATCGCGGCGGCCAGCAGGCCCGTGAAATAGCGCATGTCCGTCTCCCCTCCTTGGTGGCGCGCGGGATTGGCGGCGCGCCGTCAGGCAAATCCGGACCGTCTCGCCAGGATGGCGAGCGGCCCGTTGTTATTATTGTCGTCGGTCGTCCCCCGCCGGCGGCGAGGGACGGTTGGCGATGGCGTTCAGGCCGTCAGCTCGTAAGGCACTTGGGTCGGGCCGAAGCGTTCGGTGACCGTGTTGGTCTTCGGGTCGAAGCCCTTCTGCAGGACCGTGCCCTCGCCGAGCCGCTGGCTGCGCAGGATGACGGCGACCGAGCGCGTCGGGCCGCCCTGCTCGGCGTGGATGTCGTAGGGCGGCACGAGGTCGACCTTGCCTTGCGAGCCGGTGGTGACCGAGGTCATCTTCACTTCGGCGTAGCCGGCTTTGGTGCCGTCGTCGACGCGGTCGTAGCGCTCGAGCGATTCGGTGCCGTCGAGCACGCCGTAGAGCACCCAGGCGTTGGCATGGTCATGCACGTTGCCGATGCGGCCCGGTAGCCGCACGACGCCGTTGATGGCGAACTCGAACTCGTCGTCGACGTAGAACAGCAGGTTCTTGCCGCCTTCGGTCGAGGGCCATTTGGCGGCATGGGCCTTCAGCGCGCCGTCGAGCACCAGCTTCTCGAGCAGCGGCTTAGCCTTTTCCATGCGGCGGCGGCTGTCGTCCTCGGCGGCCCAGATGGCGCGCAGGTCGTCGATGAAGCGCTGGAAGACGGGCAGGCGCGCGGCGGTCTTGGTCTTGTCGAGGGTGGCGGCGTTACTCATGGATGGGCGCTCCTTCGATGGCGCAGCGGCGCAGCAGCCGGCGTTCCTCGGGCGGGAACCAGGTGCGGGCATGGATGGCGCAGCGGTTGTCCCACATGACGAAGTCGTTGAGCTGCCACTTGTGCTCGTAGATGAACTCGGGGCGCTCCCCGATTTCGTAGAGCTGCTCGAGCATCACCTCGTTCTCTTCCTTGCTGAAGCCTTCGAGGCGCGCGGTCATCAGCCGGTCGACGAACAGCGACTTGCGGCCGGTCTCGGCATGGGTCGAGAACACCGGGTGGAAATAGTGCGCCGACTGGCTGAGGTCTTTCTTCAGCTCGACCTTAGCGCTGCGCTCGTATTCGTGGATGTGCAGGGCCTTGCGGCCGGCGAGCTTGGCCTTCAGCTCCTCGGGCAGGGCCTCGTAGGCCTTGTACATGTTGGAGAAGAGCGTGTTGCCGCCGCTCGAGGGCAGCTCCAGGCCATAGAGGAAGGTGTAGTTGTAGGGCTTCTCGGCATAGCCCGAATCGATGTGGAACCACATCTCGCCCTCGCCGAAGGCGCCGATCGGCTCGCCGTTCTCCTTGATGTTGCTGACCAGCAGCACGTTCGGGTCGCGTTGCTTGGTGCCGTGCGTGCGGCTCTGCAGGTCCTCGCGGAACATGGCGTTCTTGCGCCGGCCGAGGCTGCCGAAGCGGCCGGCGAAGCGCAGCTGCTGCTCCTGCGTGATGGTTTGGCCCCGGAACACCAAGACGATATGATCGTTCCAGGCCTGGCGGATGGCGGCTACGGTCTCGTCCGACAGCTCCTGGGTGAGATCGACGCCGGTGATTTCCGCGCCGCAGGCGGGCGAGAGGGGCGTAACCTTCATTTCGTCCAGAACGGTGGCCACGGCGGTCCTCCATAAAATAATGAAACGATGTATCGTTTTTTTATTTCCGCCATGATATAAATCGTCCGCAGGGCCGTCAAGAGCCCAGCGACCTTTCATTCACGAGACTAGAGAGTTCCTTGGCTTCATCCGCATCCCAGACGAGCCCGTCCGCCGCCGGCGAGAACCGCTACGCCGTCGAAGCCGTGACGCGCGCCGCCCGCGTGCTGGCGCTGTTCGACCGCGCCCGGCCGCGCCAGAGCCTCGCCGAGCTCGCCGAGCACAGCGGCGTGCCCAAGCTCACCCTGCGCGGCATCCTCGACACCCTGGCGGCGCATGACCTGCTGGTCGACGAAGGCGACGGCCATTACCGCCTCGGCTACGCCTGGCTGCGCTTCGGCGACGTGCGGCGCAACCAGCTCGACATCCGCGAGGGCGCCGTGCCGATCATGCGCGCGATCCGCGACGCCGTGAACGAGACGGTGATCCTGTCGCTGCGCATCGGTGACCGCCGCGTGCATCTCGACTACGTGGAGAGCACCCAGCCGATCCGCCGCATCACCCAGCCGGGCCACGAAGGGCCGCTGCATGTCGGCGCCGCCGGCGTCGTCCTCATGTCGGGCATGTCCGAGGCCGAGGTCGCCGCCTACCGCGCGCGCAACCACGGCCAGGACGGCGCTGACTGGGACGCGATGGCGCGCGCCATCGCCGACGCGCGGCGCGACGGCTACGCGGTCGTCGCCGGCAAGGTCAACGTCCACACCGCCGCCGTGGCGGCGCCCGTGCGCAGCTATTCCGGCGAGATCATCGCGACGCTGACCATCTCCTGCCCGACCGACCGCTTCACCGACGAGCTGCGCGACCGCTGCGTCGCCCTGGTGACCGAAGGGGCCGCCAAGCTGTCGAACGCCCTGGGGTACGCGCCATGACCGCATTCATCAAGCCCGTGCCCGCCGACAAGACGTCCTCCGGCAAGCCGGCGCCCACGGCGGCGCAGGCCAAGCCGGCGCAGGGCAAGACGGACAGCAAGCTGGTGCGCGTCGTCGACCGCGCGGCGCGCATCATGGACTGCTTCTCGCGCAGCACGCCGGACCTGTCGCTGCCGCAGATCTGCGCCCGCCTGGAGCTGCCGAAGGCGACGGTGTTCCGCATCCTCACCACCCTGGTCGACCAGGGCTGGCTCGCCTACAACCCGGCGACCGCCGTCTACACGCTCGGCTTCGCCGCGCTGCGCCATGCCGACAGCCTGCTGCGCGGACTCGACATCCGCAGCCAGGCGCGGCCCTTCATGCGCGCGATCCGCGACGCGGTGAACGAGACGGTGATCCTGTCCCTGCGCGACGGCGACGACCGCATCAACGTCGACAGCATGGACAGCGGCCAGGCCATCTCGCAGACGCTGCAGCTCGGTGTGCGGGCGCCGCTCTACACGGGCGCCGCCAGCCAGGTGTTCCTCGCCGCCATGGACGACGCCGAGGTCGAGGCCTATCTCGCGCGCGTCGATCTGGTCGGCTACAATCCGGCGACCCTGACGACGCCCGACGCGATCCGCGCGCGCGTCGCCCAGGTCCGCGCGCAGGGCTACGTGCGCACGCTCGGCGAGTTCACCGTCAGCGCCTCGCAGACGGCGGCCATCGCCGTGCCGGTGCGCGACCCGTCGGGCAAGGTCGTCGCCGCCCTGCACGTGTCGGGGCCGCAGAGCCGCATGACGGAAGAGATGGAACAGGCCTGCCGCGAGGCGCTGCTGCGCGAAAGCGCGGCGCTGACGGCGGCCCTGGCGGGGTCGTAAAGAGCCCGCCGCCTGACCGCCAGCTGACCGTTTAGCTGCTCGCCGCTTCCTGGGAGCGCACGCCGTGCCGCGCCGTGACGAAGCGCAGCAGCAGCGTCAGCAGCAGCAGCGCCAGCACCATCATGGTGCCGATGGCGCCGACGACGACCGCCTGCCCTTCGCCCCACAGGTTCCAGATCGTGACGGCGAGAAGCTCGTTCTTCTCGCCTTCGGTCATGATGAGCGGCTGGCTCGCCAGGCGCACGGCGTGCAGCGTCGTCCAGATGCCGATGCCGACGATGGTCGGCAGCAGCAGCGGGAAGAACACGCGGCGCATGACGCGCCACTGCGGCGCGCCGCTGACCTGCGCGGCTTCTTCCAGGTCCTTGTGGATCTGCAGGATGGCGGAGTTCATCGCCCGCGTGCCGTAGGACATGAAGCCGATGGTGAAGACGATGCAGACCGACCAGACGGTGCCGAACAGCGGGACGCCGAGCTTGTCGACCTTGAGGAAGACCCACAGCATCGCCAGGCCCATGACGATGCCGGGAATGGCATGCGGCAGGAAGACGAGCTGGTCGAGCAGCTTGCGGCCCCAGAACTTGCTGCGCACGACCACGAGCGAGACGCAGAACGACAGCAGGATCGTCGCGACCGACGTGATGCCCGCCATCATCAGCGTGTTCCCCAGCACGGTGCCCATGCGGTCCATGGCGAAGACCGTGCGGTAGTTGTCGAGCGTCAGGCGCGAGAGCGAGGCGATGCTCGGCGTCTGCAGGAACGGCATGAAGGATATGTAGGCGAGCACGAGGGCCGGCAGGATGACGGAGAACAGCAGGTAGAAGATGACGACGGCGAGCGCCGCGTAGCGCCAGCGGCCGAGCGACTGGATGCGCGGCCGGTAGCCCTTGCCGGTGACGATGCTGAAGCGTTCGGCGCGCGCGATCACCTTGCTGTAGGCGGCGGTGGCGAAGACGGCGACCACGAGGTAGAGCATCGCCAGCGCATTCGCCTCGCCGTAGTTGGGCAGGAAGTTGGCAGAGTTCAGCACGGCGTAGATCTTCGTGCTGAAGACGTAGATGCCGGCCGGCAGGCCGAGGATGCCGGGGATCTCGAAGACCTCCAGCGCCGTGATGAACTGGTAGATGGCGACGGCCATCAGGCCTGGCAGCAGCAGGCGGACGGTGACGCGGCGCAGCGTGCGCAGGCCGGAGGCGCCTGACATGGCGGCGGCTTCCTCCAGCGTCGGGTCCATGCTCTTCAGCAGCGGCACCAGCATCAGGAAGGCCGTGGGCACGAGGCGCAGGCCCTCGACGAAGATCATGCCGCCCAGCGAATAGATGTTGAGCGGCGCTTCGGTCAGCCCGAAGTTCGTCATCATCGTCTTGTTGAAGAAGCCGATCTTGGGGCTGAGCATCAGCACCCAGGCCATGGCCTGCAGCATGCCCGGCATGGCCAGCGTCATCGGCACGGCGGCGTAGATCCAGACCTTGCCGGGAATGTCGGTGCGCTCGACGAGCCAGGCGAGCAGCGTGGCCAGGCCGAGGCCGAACAGCGTGCTGCCGCAGACGTACCAGAGCGTGTTGACGAAGGTGGCGTAGGTCGTCGGGTCCGACCAGACCTTGATGTGGTTCTGCAGCCCGAGCGTCGAGAAGGAGAAGTCTCCCGGCATGCGCGCCTGGGAGAAGCTGCCGAGGATGAGGAAGAGGAAAGGCATCGCCACGGCCATCGTGACGAGCGCCAGCAGCACGTAGTGCCAGATGTTGAAGCGGCCGCGCAGGCCGCGCAGAAAGCCGCGCGGCGCGACCCATTCGGATCTGGCGATTTCCGCCGTCATGTCGTCCCTACGTCCCAGTTATGTGGTTTGCCTCATGTCCGCCTGCCTGCGCAGGCGGACCCTGTCTCTCCGCATTAAGGCCGCGGATTGTCTTTCGAGTGCTTATACCGCGTTTGCCTCGCGGTTGACGACCTATACGAGGGCCTGGGCATCCGTCTTGTTGCCGGAGAAGTCCTTGTCGCTGTCGGCGAAGTTCTTCTTGGCGTCGAAGCTGACCAGTTCGTTCTGGGCCGGGTCGCGCAGCAGGCCGAAGGGATCCTTGCCCGCCTCGATGGCGTCGATCGAATCCAAGAGAAGCTTGCGCAGGATGACGATGCCGCGGTCGGAGGTCGCGAGGAACTCCTTGGAGCGGTCGGTGATGAGGCCCTGGCTTTCCTGGGCCGCGCGGTCCTGGGCGTGGGAAGTCAGGCGCCACCAGCCGTCCTCGACGCGGTCGTAGACGCCGCGCTCCAGGTTCTCGATGCCCTTCACCGTCTCCTTGCCCTTGGCGCCGCCCTCGGCCTCGGTCGCCCGCACGTAGAAGGTGAGGGTGTCGATGTCGTCCATGGGCACGCGCAGGTGCAGGTAGTGCGAGGGCTTCTCGCCGACGCGCGCGCCGTAGCGGCGGGTGTGAGACGGGAAGATGCAGTGGCTGACGTTCTCGGCCTTGTTCGGGTAGCGCGCGCTCATGCGAAAGCCGTACCAGGTCTGGTCCCAGCGCACTTCCTCGGGGCGCTTGAGCGCGATCGAGGGGTAGACCGGCGCGTGCAGGGCCATGCTGTGGTACTTGTCGACGCCGTTCTCGGCGCGCTGCAGCCAGTTGCAATGCTCGATGGAGGCGCGCAGCGAGCGGTCGAGGTCGTCGCGCGCGAGCAGGTCGTAGTTGGGCAGCAGCGGCGCCGGCTCGGGGCCCATGTAGGCGAAGATGAGCCCGCCGAGCTCTTGCGTCCTGTAGGCGACCAGCTTCACTTCCTTGTGCAGGCAGCTCTCCGGCGGCTCGGCCGGCATCTCCGTGCACTGGCCCGACGTGTCGTAGAGCCAGCCGTGGTAGAAGCAGCGGATGCCGCCCTGCTCGACGCGGCCGAATTCGAGCGACGCCAGGCGGTGGGCGCAGGCCCGTTGCACCAGCCCGACCTTGCCGTCGCCGGCGCGGAACAGGATGAGGTCTTCGCCCATGATGCGGACGGGGACGGGGATCTTGTCGACGCTCTCGCTGAAGCCGACCGGCCACCAGTAGCGGCGCAGCAGGTTGCCCATCCGCGTGCCAGGGCCTACCCGTGTCAGAAGTTCGTTTTCCTCGGGCCGCATCCTATCCTCCCACGTCCGAAAATCCGGCGCTGGAAGGCCAGATTCCCATGATTATTCAAGGTTTGCTTTGGCGCGAGACTAGGAGCGGCACGGAAGAGCGTAAAGCTGCAAAGTACGAATAATACTTATTCCACGGCCGCTGGGCCTATTGGGCGGCGGCGACGGAGCGATCCAGCTTGCTGCTGAGGTAGCGGGTCAGGAAATCCAGGAAGATCCGGGTCCGCGCCGGCACGGGCGAGCGGGCGTAATAGGCGAGGATGACGCGCTCGGAGCGGCCCACGTCGGCAAAGATGTTGCGCAGGCGGCCCTTGGCCAATTCTTCGAGGGCGGCATATTCGAGCATCTGGGCGATGCCGGCGCCCTTGAGCAGGGCATGGTACAGCGCCGCGCCGCTGTTGCTGGTGTAGTTGCCCGACACCCGCACGGTGTAGTCGCCCTTCGGCCCGCTGAAGCGCCAGAGGTTGGACGAGGGCGGCCGCGACAGGACCAGGCAGTTGTGGCGCGCGAGGTCCTGCGGCGTTTCCGGCACGCCGGCGCGCTCGAAGTAGGCCGGCGTGGCGCAGATCAGGTAGCGCACCGTGCCGACGATCTGATGGTCGACGCCGGCGTGGTTGACCAAGGTCTCGCGCTCGTTGGCGAGGCGGATGGTGAGGTCGACGTCCTGCTGCATCAGGTTGATCGCGTTGCTCGGCGCGAGCACGAGGTCGATGGAGATTTCCGGATGCAGCGTGACGAATTCGGCGATGGCGGGCGCCATGAAGCTCTGGCCGACGCCCAGCGTCGAATGGATGCGCAGGCGGCCGCCGACGGCGGCCTGCGCGGCCGACGTCAGGCGCTGCGCCGCGTCCAGCTCGATCAGGATGCGTTCGGCGTGAACGTGGAATTCGGCCCCCGCGTCGGTGAGCGAGAGATGGCGGGTGGAGCGCTTGAGCAGCTGCACGCCCAGGCTGGTCTCGAGCCGCGTGATGCGCTTGCTGACGGCCGACTGGGACATGCCGAGGGCGCCGGCGGCGCCGCTGAAGTTCTGCTTCTCGACGACCTTGAGAAATGCGCGCAGATCGCTGATATATTCCATGTGCCGCCGCTCTCCCTCGGCCGTTCGCCGTGCGTGATTTTTTATGCCGCGGCCTCGTTCGCGAAACAGGCTTCGCCGGGCCGCGTTTCCAGCCGTTTTAGAATATCAGTTATTCTAATTCTTCGTGTAGACGGCTCCAAATCATTTGCCTCATGCTCGAAAAAATAAGACGGGCCGCGCCGGCAAGGATTTGCGCGCCACTATAAGACGTCCTGGGGAGGAAAAGAGGCATGCCAAGCCTGAAAATACGGGCTGCGGCGGGCTTTCCGATGTTGGTCGCGGCCCTGCTCGCGGCCCCGATCATGGCCCCGGTCGCGGCTGGCGCCGCCGACCTCTCGAAGAGCAGCCAGGCTTTCCTCGCCCAGCTCAAGCTGCCCGCCAGCGCCATGGACGGCCTGGACAAGGAACTGGCGGTTCCGCAGGCCTGGATCGACGGCGCGAAGAAGAACCCGACGGTGCGCATCAGCGGCGTCGAGGAGCCGCCGCTGCAGGCGCAGATGATCAAGGCGTTCACCGAGCGCTATCCCTTCGTCAAGGTCGAGTACCAGCGCGGCAGCGCCAACGAGCGCGTCGTCCGCCCGCTGCTCGCCTATCGCGAAGGCCGCTACCTGACCGACGTCGTGCAGAGCATGAACGGCTCGATGGGCGAGTTTCTCAGGCTCGACGCCGCCGAGAAGCTCGACGCGCTGCCGACCTTCAACAGCGTGCTGCCGGGCGCGCACGACAAGAACGGCATCGCGATCGGCTATCGGGCGCGCGCGCACTGCATGTCCTACAACCCGACGCTGATCAGCCGGGACCAGATGCCGAAGACCTGGGCCGACCTGCCGAACACGGCGCTGCTCGCCAACGGCCGCGTCGGCGCGGTGATGCTGCCGCATCTCTGGTTCATGCCGCTGTGGGGCAAGTACGGCGAAGACTGGGCCGTGAAGTACATCGACGACTTCTTCGTCAAGCTGAAGCCGCAGATTCGCCGCGAAGGCATCAACGCCGCGATCAGCCTGGTCGGCGCCGGCGAGAACTACGCGTCGCTGCCGGCCTACGCCGAGCGCATCAAGGAACTGCAGGACAAGGGCAGCCCCGTCGCCTGGTACTGCCCCGACATGGTGCCGCTCGAGATGCCGAAGCTCGCCATCCTGCGCGGCAGCCCCAACATCGACGCGGCCAACCTCTACGTGAACTGGCTGCTCAGCAAGGAAGGGCAGATCGCCCAGCTGGCTGTCTTCAACAGCCAGTCCGTTCACAAGGACATTCAGAGCGCGGAATTCTATCTCTTCCCGGAAGAGATGATCGGCAAGGAATTCATCTCCTACGATGACCAGCCTTCGACCGACAGATTCCTCGAGATCTGGAACAAGTACGCGGCGGGCGGAGCCCGCCCGTGATCACAAGCTCTTGGGAGACGATTGAATTATGCCAAGCCTAAACAGACAGGGTGCGTCGCGGTTTCCGGTGTCGCGGTTTCCGCTTTTGCGCGCCCTCGCGCGGGCGGCCGCCGTCGCAGTGATCGCCGTGCCGGCGCTCCATGCCGGCCTCGCCTCCGCCGAGGACCTGCCGAAGAGCACGCAGGCCTTCCTGGCGCAGCTCAAGCTGTCGCCGGACATCATGAGCGGCCTCGACAAGGAGCTGGCGGTCCCGCAGTCCTGGATCGACGGCGCGAAGAAGAATCCGACGGTGCGGATCGGCGGCGCCGAAGAGCCGCCGCTGCATGCCCAGGCGATCAAGCCGTTCCTCGAGCGCTATCCGTTCATCAAGGTGGAATACCAGCGCGGCAGCGCCAACGAGCGCGTCGTCCGTCCGCTGCTCGCCTATCGCGAAGGCCGCTACCTGCTGGACGTGGTGCGCAGCATGAACGGCTCGCTCGGCGAGTTCATCCGGCTCAACGCCGCCGAAGACCTCACCATGCTGCCGACCTACGATAGCGTGCTGCCGGGCGCCCATGACAAGAACGGCATCGCCATCGGCTTTCGCGCCCGGCCCTACTGCATGTCCTACAACCCGGAGCTGATCCCGCGCGACAAGCTGCCGAAGACCTGGGCCGACCTGCCCAATTCGCCGCTGCTCGGCAATGGCCGCGTCGGCGCGGTGATGCTGCCGCACCTCTGGTTCATGCCGCTGTGGGGCAAGTACGGCGAGGATTGGGCGGTGAAGTACCTCGACGACTTCTTCGTCAAGCTGAAGCCACAGATCCGCCGCGAAGGCATCAACGCCGCGATCAGCCTGGTCGGCGCCGGCGAGAACTACATCTCGCTGCCGGCCTATCCGGAGCGCGTGAAGGAAGTGGCCGACAAGGGCGCGCCGGTGTCCTGGTACTGCCCCGACATGGTGCCGCTCGAATTGCCGAAGCTCGCCATCATGCGCGGCAGCCCGAACATCGACGCCGCCAACCTCTACGTGAACTGGCTGCTCAGCAAGGAAGGCCAGATCGCCCAGCTCGCGGTCTTCACCACCATGCCGGTCCACAAGGACTTGCAGCTGCCGCAGTTCTACCTCTACCCGGAGGAGATGAAGGACAAGGAGTTCATCTCCTACGACGACCAGCCGACCATCGACCGGTTCCTGGAGATGTGGAACAAGTACGCCGCCGGCGGATCGGCCCGGCCATGACCCAAAGCTTCCGCAAGGCGATGGACACATGCCGAGCCTGAAGGGACAGCGGCTTCCGCTTCTGCGCGTCTTTGCGCAAGCGGCGGCCATCGCCGTGATCGCGGTGCCGGCGTTCTACGCCGGCACCGCCGCCTCGGAGGAACTGCCGAAAAGCACCCAGGCCTTCCTGACGCAGCTCAAGCTGTCGCCGGACATCATGAAGGGCCTGGATGCGGAGCTTGCCGTGCCGCAGGCCTGGATCGACGGCGCGAAGACGCTGCCGGTCGTGAAGGTCAGCGGCATCGAGGAAGCGCCGCTGCAGGCGCAGATGATCAAGCCCTTCCTCGAGCGCTATCCCTTCATGAAGGTCGACTTCCAGCGCGGCAGCGCCAACGAGCGCGTGGTGCGTCCGCTGCTGGCGTTCGGCGAGGGGCGCTATCTTGTGGACGTGGCGCAGAGCATGAACGGCTCGATGGGCGAATTCATCCGCCTCAACGCCGCCGAGGACCTCAGCGACCTGCCGACCTTCAAGAGCGTGCTGCCCGCGGCCATTGCCGCCAACGGCAGGGCCGTCGGCTTTCGCGCCCGCGCCCATTGCATGTCCTACAACACGAACCTGATTCAGAAGGACCAGCTGCCGAAGACCTGGGCCGAGCTGCCCAATTCCGAGGCGCTGAGGGGCGGCCATGTCGGCGCGGTGATGCTGCCGCAGCTCTGGCTCACGCCGCTGCGCGGCAAGTACGGCGAGGCCTGGGCGGTGAAGTACCTCGACGACTTCTTCGTCAAGCTGAAGCCGCAGATCCGCCGCGAGGGCATGAACGCCGCCATGAACCTGGTCGCGGCCGGCGAGAACGTCGTCTCCCTGCCGGCCTACGGCGAGCGGATCAAGGAACTGCAGGACAAGGGCGCGCCGATCGCCTTCTACTGCCCCGACCTGGTGCCGCTGGAGATGCCGAAGCTGGCGATTTTCCGCGGCACGCCGGCCCTGTTTGCGGCTAAGCTCTACGTGAACTGGCTGCTCAGCAAGGAAGGCCAGATCGCCCAGCTCGCGGTCTACAACGGCCAGTCCGTTCACAAGGACATCCAGAGCGCGGAATTCTTTCCTTTCCCGGCGGAAGTGCTCGGCAAGGAAGTCATCAGCTTCGACGACCAGCCGACCATCGACAAGTTCGTCGAGATTTGGAACAAATACGCCATCACCGCTTCGCCGAAGTAACGCGATACACATGCAACGAAACTAGGGAGAGACCCATGGCTGCTCACGTCACGAAGATCATGGACATGGTCGATATGGACCATCCGTCGGGCCCGCGCGCCCGCATCGCCTTGTCCAAGGAAGACGACCTGCAGATCGCGCTGAACCTCTACACGCCCGGCTCGAAGAACGAATTCCACTACCACAAGGGCACGTCGCAGTCGTTCCTCTGCCTCAAGGGCAAGCTGACGCTGCGCACCAAGGAGAACGAGAGCGCCGAGCCGGTGACGCACTACCTGACGGAAGGCATGTGCGTCCTGATGCCCGCCGACCAGTACTACCAGCTCGACAACGAGAGCGACGCCCCCGTGCTGCTCTACCAGGTCAAGGCGCCGGGCGACCAGATCGTCATCGAAGGCAAGGGCGAGATGAACAACAAGGACTACTTCACGCAGCAGCGCCGCAAGCACGCCGTTGCCGGCGAAGTCCAATAGCCGAACGCCCTGCGGCGGCAACGAAAAACGGCGGCTCCTTGCGGAGCCGCCGTTTCCGTTTCTATCGACGCTCGCTCAGCCGATGTTCTTGGCGAGGAAGTCGATGGTGCGCTGGCGGGCGAGCTTGGCCGAGGCCTCGTGGTAGCTGCCGCGCTCGTCGCAGTTGAAGCCGTGGCCGGCGCCCTCGTAGGTGTAGACCGTCACGTCGGGGCGGGCGG
>DASYCO010000006.1:0-6308 GCA_036500145.1 Alphaproteobacteria bacterium
AAGACGGTGCGCAGGCCGACATCCGCGCGCTGGGCGACCTGCTCGGCGCTGGGCGTGACCTCGCCCGAGTGGATGATCTCCAGCATGGCGGCGACGATCCGGGCGCGGTTGTCCGCGCCGCGCAGGCGCCGGCCGTCGGCCTTGGGCTCCGGCGCGCGCGCCGGGGCTCGGCTCATGCGAACAGTCCGGAGAGGCCGGCCGGGGCGAGGACTGCGTCGACCTTGGCGCGCGCCGCCGCCGGCAACAGTCTGGCCGCCAGCCCCGCGGTCGAGACGATGGCGAAGCGCGCGCCGCTGTCGGTCAGGATATGCAGATGGTCGGTGACGCCATTGGTGCAGTAGGCCGGCACGGTGACGCCGCCTGCCGCCAGGATCGCCAGATCGGCCATCAACCATTCGGGCCGGTTTTCCGCCACCAGGCAGACCCGGTCGCCCGCCGCGAGGCCGAGATGAAGCAAACCGCGTGCAAGGGCGTTGACCTTCTCGGCCGTTTCGCGCCAACTCATCGACTGGTAACGAGGGCTGTCGTCCGAATTTGTCGAACCAGGGCCCGGCCGCTTCACCCACAGGAAGGGTTTATCGGCGAGCCTTGCGGATCGGGCGAAAAACAGTCCCGTCAGACTTTGCGCCCGATCTTGTGCCATCGTTGCCGTCTCCCTGTGCGCTGGCGCTCTTTGCAAGAGCCGTTCGGGGTCTTATATCGCCTAGAGCAGTCAGGAGTCAGCCCATGCCGAAATCCGTCGCCGTCAAATCCAAGACCCGTATCGCCGCAAAGCCCAAGGCGACCAAGGCCAAACCGAAGAAGACTTCGGCCAAGTCCGCCGCCGCGAAGGCGACCGCCAAGCAGATCCAGGCCCGGCTGGCGGCGGCGAAGCTGGCGCAGGCGAAGACGGCCAAGGCCCGCAAGCTCCAGGCCAAGACGATCCGCGGCCGCAAGGGCGCCAAGCCCGGCGACCTGCCGGTGTGGGATCTCAGCCATCTCTATCCCGGCCCCGAATCGCCGGCCCTGAAGAGCGACCTGACGGAGAGCCAGGACCGCGCCAAGGCCTTTGAGGCGCGCTATGCCGGCAAGCTGGCGGGCCTCGGCGGCCGCGACTTCGGCGTCGCCATCGGCGAATACGAGACGCTGCAGGAAGTGCTCGGCCGCATCATGAGCTACGCGCAGCTGCTCTACGCCGGCAACGTGTCGGACCCGACGACGGCGCAGTTCTTCCAGACCATGCAGGAGCGCGTCACCGACATCTCCAGCCATCTGCTGTTCTTCACCCTGGAGATCAACAAGCTCGACGACGACGTGCTGGAGAAGAAATACGCCGTGCCGGAGGCGGCGCACTACAAGAGCTGGCTGCGCGACGTGCGCGCCTTCAAGCCGCATCAGCTGTCGGACGAGGTCGAGAAGCTGCTGCACGAGAAGTCGGTGGCGGGCCGCGCCTCCTGGGTGCGCCTGTTCGACGAGACCATGGCGCGCCTGCGCTTTCCCATCGGCGGCAAGAAGCTGACCAGCGCCGAGGCGCTGCACCTGATGTCCGAACGCTCGCGCGCCACGCGCAAGTCTGCGGCCCTGGCGCTCGGCAAGGTGCTGGGCGAGAGCGTCGGCACCTTCTCGCTCATCACCAACACCCTGGCGAAGGACAAGGAGGTCGAGGACCGCTGGCGCAAGTTCCCGCATCCCTGCTCGGCGCGGAATCTCTCGAACTTCGTCGAGGACGAGGTGGTGGCGGCTCTGGCGAAGGCGGTGAAGAAGGCCTATCCGCGCCTGTCGCACCGCTACTACCGCTTGAAGGCGAAGTGGTTCAACGTCGACAAGCTCGACTTCTGGGACCGCAATGCGCCGCTGCCCAACACCGAAGACCGCTACATCCCGTGGGACGAGGCGCGCCAGCGCGTGCTGACCTCCTACAAGACCTTCTCGCCCGACATGGCGATCATCGCCGAGCGCTTCTTCGACGAGAGCTGGATCGACGCGGGCCTGCGCCCGGGCAAGGAGCCGGGCGCCTTCTCGCACCCGACCGTGCCGTCGGTGCATCCCTACGTGCTGATGAACTACCAGGGCAAGGCGCGCGACGTGATGACGCTGGCGCATGAGCTGGGCCACGGCGTCCACCAGGTGCTGGCCGGCCCGCGCGGCTACCTGATGTCGGACACGCCGCTGACCCTGGCCGAGACCGCGTCGGTGTTCGGCGAGATGCTGACCTTCCAGGGCCTGCTCGTCACCGAGAAGAACCCGAAGATGCGCCGCACGCTCCTCGCCGGCAAGGTCGAGGACATGCTGAACACGGTGGTGCGCCAGATCGCCTTCTACGACTTCGAGCTGCGCGTGCACAGCGAGCGCTGCAAGGGCGAGCTGACGGCGGAACGCGTCAGCGACATCTGGATGGACGTGCAGCGCGAGAGCCTCGGCCCGTCGATCCGCCTCGAAGGCGACTACCGCTACTACTGGACCTACATCCCGCACTTCATCCATTCGCCGTTCTACGTCTACGCCTACGCCTTCGGCGACTGCCTGGTGAATTCGCTCTACGGCACCTTCCAGAAGGCGGAGCAGGGCTTCCAGCTCAAGTATCTCGACATGCTGCGGGCGGGCGGCACCAAGCGGCACAAGGAGCTGCTGGCCCCCTTCGGCCTCGACGCGACCGACCCGGCCTTCTGGGACCGCGGCCTCGAAGTGGTGTCGGGCCTGATCGACGAGCTGGAAAAGCTGAAGTAAGGGCTACTGCCTGGCCGCGAGCAGGCCGTCCATCCAGGCGAGGAGGGCGGCGGTCGCCTCGCCCTCGATGCCGTAATAGCCATGGGCCGCCAGCGCGTCGCAAGACGCGCTGCGCGGCGGCAGGCCGCCGGAGAGCGTCTTAGTCTCGATCTTCGGGGCGGCGGTCAGGGCTTTCGTCAGCTCCGCCGCCCGTTCGGGCGGCGTCTCCTTGCAGGCGTCGTCCTGGTGCCACATTACTAGAGTCGGCACGCGAATGTCCTTCAGCGGCGTCTCGTAGACCGAAATCTGGCCCTTCACGCTGTTCTGCGTCACCGTCGAGGTGAGGCCGGCGCCGGTGATCAGGTCCGGCCCGAGCCTTGCCGCCACGTTGGCCGCCGAGGTCGAGCCCCGGCTGGTGCCAATCACGAAGACCGGCAGCGGTTGGCCGTCTCCCTGTTTCTTGAGGAATTCCACCACGGCCTGCGCGTCGCGGGCCTGGGCCTGGCTGGCGCGGAAGCTGCCGTTCATGTTGCTGCCGCCGACACGGTCGGACGGGGCGTCGGGCAGGGCGACCAGGAAGCCGGCGTCGGCCAGGCGCTGGCGGATGCGCATCAGGAAGTTGCCCCGCGTCTCCTTCAGGCTGCCGTTGCCGCCGACGTAGAGAAGGACGGCGGCGCGGAGCGGCCCGCTGAACTTGGCCGGGTCGGGGGTGACGACGATGGTTCGCTGGGTGACGTCGGGCCGCCCCGGCAGCGTCTCCTCCCGGTCCGCCGCCTGGACCGGCGGGGCCCATGGGCCCGCGCTCCAGCCGAAGGCCAGAACCGCCAGGATTGACGCGATTCGGCAATGGGATAGGGCCTGTTTCATGGGCAAATCTCGCCTTGCAAAGCGGCGCAAAATCGCCATTCTGTGCCGCAAAATCGGGGCGCCTGCGAAGGCGTACTAAGCCCCGGCGACGCGGGGGCGTCAACGGCTACCCAGCAAGGATTTAGGGGACCAATGCAGATCGCGGTATTGAAGGAACGGCGTCCGGGCGAAGCCCGCGTCGCCGCGACGCCGGACACGGTGAAGAAGCTCGTGGCGCTCGGCGTCACGGTCGTCGTCGAGGCTGGCGCTGGCGCGGGGTCGTCGATCCCGGACAAGCGCTACCAGGACGCGGGGGCGACCATCGCCGCCGACGCGGCCGGCGCCCTGAAGGACGCCGACGTGCTGTTCAAGGTGCAGCGGCCCTTGCGCGACGGCCCGGTCAACGAGCTCGCCCTCATGAAGAAGGGCGCCGCGCTGATCTCCAGCCTCGGCGCGCTGCAGAACAAGGACGACGTGGCCGCCTACGCCGCGGCCGGCGTCACCGCCTTCGCCATGGAGCTGGTGCCGCGCATCACGCGCGCCCAGTCGATGGACATCCTGTCGTCGCAGGCCAACCTCGCCGGCTACCGCGCCGTGCTCGAAGCCACCCACATCTACGGCCGCGTGCTGCCGATGATGATGACGGCGGCGGGCACCGTGGCGCCGGCCCGCATCTTCATCATGGGCGTCGGCGTCGCCGGCCTGCAGGCCATCGCCACCGCGCGCCGCCTCGGCGCCATCGTGTCGGCGACCGACGTGCGTCCCGCCACCAAGGAGCAGGTCGAGAGCCTCGGCGCCAAGTTCGTCATGGTCGACGACGAAGAGGCCAAGCAGGCCGAGACCTCGGGCGGCTATGCCCGCGAGATGTCGGACGAGTACAAGCGCAAGCAGGCGGCCCTGATCGCCGAGACCATCCAGAAGCAGGACATCGTCATCACCACCGCGCTGATCCCGGGCCGCAAGGCGCCGGTGCTGGTCAGCGAGGAGATGGTGCGTACGATGAAGCCGGGCTCCGTCATCGTCGACCTCGCGGTCGAGATGGGCGGCAACTGCCCGCTGTCCAAGCCCGACGAGATCGTCGACGTCGGCGGCGTGAAGATCGCCGGCTACACCAACCTGCCGAGCCGCATCGCCGAAGACGCGAGCGCGCTCTACGCCAAGAACCTGCTCGCCTTCGTCACGCCGCTGATCGACAAGGAGACCAAGGCCTTGAAGATCGACGCCGCCGACGAGATCGTCGCCGGCACGCTGGTGACCCAGGGCGGCCAGATCGTCCATCCGAGCCTGCAAAGCGGGCCGAGCCTGAAAGCGGGAGCCTGAACATGGAAGCCGTCGATCCCTTCATCTTCCGCCTCGCCATCTTCGTGCTCGCCATCTTCGTCGGCTACTACGTGGTGTGGAGCGTGACGCCCGCGCTGCACACGCCGCTGATGAGCGTCACCAACGCGATCTCTTCGGTCATCGTCGTCGGCGCGCTCATCGCCGCCGGCCCGTCGGGCTTCGAGCTGTCGAAGATATTCGGCCTCGTCGCCATCGCGCTCGCCGCCGTGAACATCTTCGGCGGCTTCCTGGTGACGCAGCGGATGCTCGCCATGTACAAGAAAAAAGCCAAGAAGTAAGGGCCCGGAACATGTCAGCCAACCTGTCGGCGCTCGCCTACCTCATCAGCTCGATCCTGTTCATCATGGCGCTGCGCGGGCTTTCCAGCCCGGAATCGTCGCGCCGCGGCAATACTTTCGGCATGGTCGGCATGCTCATCGCCGTCGTCACGACCGTGGCGCTGCCGAGCGTGTTCTCCTACACGGAGATCCTGATCGCCCTGCTCATCGGCGGCGGCATCGGCGCCGTCACCGCGCGCCGCGTGCAGATGACGCAGATGCCGCAGCTCGTCGCCGCCTTCCACTCGCTCGTCGGCCTCGCCGCCGTGATGGTGGCGGCCGCCGCCTTCTACAATCCGGCGGCCTACGGCATCGTCGACGCGGCGGGGCTGCTCAAGCTGTCGTCGCGCATCGAGATGTCGCTCGGCATCGTCATCGGCGCCATCACCTTCTCGGGCTCGGTCATCGCCTTCCTCAAGCTGGCGGGCCTCGTCTCGGGCAACCCGGTCGTGTTCAAGGGCCAGCATCTGCTGAACCTGCTGCTCGGCCTGGTCATCGTTGGCTTGATCGTGGCCTTCGTCATGAACCCGGATCCGCGCTGGTTCTGGGCCATGACGCTGCTCGCCTTCCTCGTCGGCTTCCTGATCATCATCCCGATCGGCGGCGCCGACATGCCGGTGGTCGTCTCGATGCTGAACAGCTACTCCGGCTGGGCGGCGGCGGGCATCGGCTTCACGCTGGAGAACACGGCGCTGATCGTCACCGGCGCGCTGGTCGGCTCCTCGGGCGCCATCCTCAGCTACATCATGTGCAAGGGCATGAACCGCTCGCTGTTCAACGTCATCCTCGGCGGCTTCGGCGGCGACACGTCGGCGGCCGTCGGCGGCGGCAAGACCGACCGTCCGGTCAAGGCGGGCAGCGCCGACGACGCGGCTTTCATCATGAAGAACGCCGGCAAGGTCATCATTGTGCCGGGCTACGGCATGGCCGTCGCCCAGGCGCAGCACGCCCTGCGCGAGATGGCTGACAAGCTGAAGGAAGAGGGCGTGGAGGTGAAGTACGCCATCCATCCGGTGGCGGGGCGCATGCCGGGCCATATGAACGTGCTGCTGGCCGAAGCTAACGTACCTTATGACGAAGTGTTCGAGCTGGAGGAGATCAACCACGAATTCTCCACCG
>DASYCO010000007.1:0-38004 GCA_036500145.1 Alphaproteobacteria bacterium
CGGCGCGCCGGTCGACTGGGACCCGGTGCGCGACGTCTGGCACCACGAGGCCGCCGACGTGGTGACGTCCGAGTGCCCGTGCACCCACATGGACGCCGAGGACCCGCTGTTCATCCTCTACACGTCGGGTTCGACCGGCAAGCCGAAGGGCGTGCTGCACACCACCGCCGGTTATCTCGTCTATGTCTCGATGACGCACCAATATGTCTTCGACTACCATGACGGCGACATCTACTGGTGCACCGCCGATGTCGGCTGGGTGACCGGCCACAGCTACATCGTCTATGGGCCGCTCGCCAACGGCGCCACCACGCTGATGTTCGAAGGCGTGCCGAACTATCCGTCGCAGTCGCGTTTCTGGGACGTCATCGACAAGCACAAGGTCAACATCTTCTACACCGCGCCGACGGCGCTGCGCGCCCTGATGGGAGCCGGCGACAGCCACGTGACCAGGACGTCGCGCAAGTCGCTGCGCGTGCTGGGCTCGGTCGGCGAGCCGATCAACCCGGAAGCCTGGGAGTGGTATTTCAACGTCGTCGGCAATGGCAAGGTGCCGATCGTCGACACATGGTGGCAGACCGAGACCGGCGGCATCCTGATCACGCCGCTGCCCGGCGCCACCGATCTCAAGGCCGGTTCGGCGACGCGGCCCTTCTTCGGCGTCAAGCCGCAATTGGTCGACGGCGAGGGCAAGGTGCTGGAGGGTGCAGCCGACGGCAATCTGTGCATCACGGATTCCTGGCCCGGCCAGATGCGCACCGTCTATGGCGACCATGACCGCTTCGTGCAGACCTATTTCTCCACCTACAAGGGCAAGTATTTCACCGGCGACGGCTGCCGGCGCGACGAGGACGGCTACTACTGGATCACCGGCCGCGTCGACGACGTGCTCAACGTCTCGGGCCACCGCCTCGGCACCGCCGAGGTGGAGAGCGCCCTGGTGGCGCACGCCAAGGTCGCCGAAGCCGCCGTCGTCGGCTATCCGCACGACATCAAGGGCCAGGGCATCTACGCCTACGTCACCGTGAACGCCGACGTGACGCCGGACGACGCCCTGCGCAAGGAACTGGTGCAGTGGGTGCGCAAGGAGATCGGCCCCATCGCCACGCCGGACATCATCCAGTGGGCGCCCGGCCTGCCGAAGACGCGCTCGGGCAAGATCATGCGGCGCATCCTGCGCAAGATCGCCGCCAACGAGACCGACAGCCTCGGCGACGTCTCGACCCTGGCCGATCCCTCGGTGGTCAAGGACCTGATCGCCAACCGCGCCAAGGACTGACGCCGATAGTGCGTAGACGAACGAGCGGCGCGGCGGCTACAGTCGCGCCGCCGTTTCCGCAGCCCCGCTTTCAAGGACGCCGATGTCGCCCCAGCTCGCCATCATCCTGCTTTCGACGCTCATCCCGTCCGCCGCCGTCGGGTTCATCCTCTATCAGGCGGGCAAGACGCTGGGCTACGCCGTCTTCGGCGCCGTGCTCGTCTACGCCATCTCGCTCGGCCTGCTGCTGCTGCTCTTCAAGGCCTGGACGCTGTGGCCGGACATGCCCTTCCAGGCCTTCCTGCTGATCATGCCCATCGCCGTGGCCGGCTTCTTCGCCTGGCAGCTCAAGGGCCGCGGCCCGAACCGCTGACGTCCCTTTTTCGTCACGGGTAGGACGCGGAACCTACCGGCGAGATGCCGCGTTGATCCTCACGACCGTCAACGGGAAGGATCAGTCCATGCGTGGCATCTTGCTTTGGGTTCTCGGCATTCCGATCCCCATCATCATCCTATTGTATTTGTTCCACGTTATCTGACCGCTTCCGCACCGCCGCGCGCGCCGCATAGGGATTCTGTCCTCGCGGTTCCGCCGGAACGCGGCCACCTGCCCCGCGTTTACATGAGGCACGGGGCATTCGCCTCGCGGATTTCAGCGAATTGGAGAGCAACATGGCCGACCAGAAGAATCCGAGTCAGAAGCAGCAGCAAGGGCAGCAGCACCAGAACCCGCAGCAGGGCCAGCAGCAGAAGCCGCAACAGCAGCAGAACCAGCAGAATCAGCAGAACAAGCAGCAGCCTGGTCAGCCGAACCGTCAGCAGGACCAGCAGGCGAACCAGAGCCGCCAGCCCGGCCAGGAGCCGCGCCGCTGATGCTCGGGCGGCATGCGGCGGCGACGGCCTGAAGGATTCGAGCCGCCGACCGCCGCCAAGACGATAAACCTCCGGTAATCCCCTGCCGCCAGCCTCGCTGGCGGTTTCTTTTTATGCGGGAGGCGACTGCCCCGAGATCAGCGCAGCGCGAGCGCCAGGATTTCGAGCATGAAGAACAGGGCCAAGACGCAGACGAGCCAGCGCAGGCGCCGTTCGCGCAGCGAGTGCGGCGGCGCCTTCGTCGCGGAGCCGTTCATTGCAGCCTTATTCATAGCCGACGGCCTCGTCGATGATGCGTGCGAGGGGCACGCAGCGCGCGCGCAGCGCGCGTTCGGCCGCCGCGCGCATGGCGCGCGAGCCGCTGACGAAATAGAGCCAGCGCTCGGGATGCGGCCAGTCGATCCAGTCCGCCACCATTGCTTCGTCGATCTCGCCGACGCCGCCGGACCAGTCGATCGGCGGCTGCGCCAGCACATGGGTGGCGCGGAAATCCATCGCCTGCGTCCATTCCTCCATCTCGTCGCCGTAGACGATCTGGTTGGCGGCGCGGTTGCCGGCGAGCAGGCGGAGCGGGCGCGTCTCCTGCACCGCGCGGCGATGGCGCAGCAGGCCGAGAATCGGCGCGATGCCGACGCCGCCGGCGACGTAGGCGATGCCGGCGACCTTGGCGTCGCCGCCGGC
This sequence comes from Alphaproteobacteria bacterium, assembly GCA_036500145.1. Lineage (GTDB taxonomy): Bacteria > Pseudomonadota > Alphaproteobacteria > SMXQ01 > SMXQ01 > CAMAVH01. The sequence goes on from DASYCO010000007.1 coordinate 2,813, forward strand.
CGCGGCGACGCCTTCGCTCAGCGTGAAGCGGCCGAACGGCCCGTCGACATAGGCCCGGCTGTTCACCGGCAAGGCGCCGATCACCTTGGTGAAGTCGCCCGCCTCCTCGATCAGGAAGCTGAGCTTGGCGCCCTCGGTCGGCGAGGAGACGATCGAGAAGGGATGGTCGGCCATGATGAAGGGCGAGCCGCCGAGCGTCACCCAGGCGAACTGCCCCGCTTCATAGGCGATGGGCGGCGTGATGCGCGGCTTGGCGGCGGCGGCGAGCATGCCGACGGGATGCTGCTTCGCCGGCCATAGCGTCACGCTCCACAGCCTGTCGCCGACGCGCGCGATCTTGGAGATGTAGAAGGGCCGCTGGCCGAGCTGCCAGGGCCGGCCGATGTAGAGGTAGCCGAGCGACGCCAGCGACAGCGCCGCCATCATGATCCAGAGCTGCGCCAGCGTGAGGTCCTCGCTGTAGCTGCCCACCGTGATCGCGTGATGCAGGCCGGAGCAGAGGATGGCGGCGGCGCCGATGCCATGGCTGATGCGCCAGGCCTCGTAGCGGATCGGCAGCCAGTCGCGCAGCAAGGCCAACGCCATGACGGCGACGAGCAGGGCCCAGGCCGTGAGCCCGCTGGTGAAGGCCGGATTGACCAGCATGTCCGCCAGCGCCGCAGCCGCGTCGACGGGGCCGTCCTGGAACAGGTTCGGCATGACGTAGAGGAAGGGATGCACGAGCAGCGCCACCGTGATGCCGCGCGCGGCATATTGATGGAAGCGCATCAGGCGGTCGATGCCGACGCGGCCCGACACCCAGCGCATGCGGCCCGAGATGACGAACTGCACGGTCAGCAGCGCGAAGCCGACCATCGCCAGCGCGTTCGAGAGGGCGCGCCACGGTCCGGCGGTCGGCCCGTTCTGGTGCCAGGCGAGGAACAGCGGGAAGGAGCCGACGGCGAGATACATGACGATCAGCAGCGCCGGCGGAAAGCCGCCGCGCGTCGACGCGTGACCGGCGGCGGCAGATGTCGGGACGGGCGCGCTCATCGAAATGGAAAGTCCTGTCTTGCCTGTCGGGATTCTAGAAGTCGACGCAGCGGCCGTTCTTTTCCCAGTCGCCGTAGCGCGTCGGCTCCGGCCCCTTGGGCCCGCCGACCTCGGGCTTGCGCGACGGCACTGCGGGCGCCGGCTTGTCGGCCGCCTTCGCGTCAGAGGGCATCGCGTCAGAAGCCTGAGCGTCGGGAATCTGCGCGCCCTGCGTCGGCGCGGCGGGTTCACTCGCTGCGGAAGACGACGGCGACGAGGGTCGTGACGTTTGCGGATCGCTCATGGCAGCACCTCGAAAGCCGCAGCGCGCCTGGAAGACGGGCCGCGCCGAAGGATAGGAGACTTGAAGCGGACGGCCGGCACTCTATGTAATCCTACGGCCGAGCGCCATGTCAGATATCGTGACGGATATGCCGAAAACGGCACTGATTACGGCAAGAATACGGCACCGACAAGCTTCGCGCCACTGGCTACAATCGGTAGCCGCGCGTTTCACATTCACCCACCCAAAGGCCCATGAGCACCACTCGCACCTTTCTGCTGATCGCCGGCCTGACCGCCCTATTCATGGCGATCGGCTACATGATCGGCGGACCGACCGGCATGGTCGTCGCGCTTGGCGTCGCCGCCGCGATGAACCTGTTCGCCTACTGGAATTCCGACAAGATGGTGCTGTCGATGTACGGCGCGCGGCAGGTCGACCGCGCCAGCGCGCCGGCGCTGTACGGCATCGTCGAGCAGCTCGCCGGACGCGCCGGCCTGCCGATGCCCAAGGTCTACATCATCGAGAACGACCAGCCGAACGCCTTCGCCACGGGCCGCAACCCGGAGAACGCGGCGGTCGCCGCCACCACCGGCCTGCTGCGCGCCTTGAGCCATGAGGAAGTCGCCGGCGTCATGGCGCACGAGCTGGCCCACGTGAAGAACCGCGACACGCTGACGCAGACGATCACCGCCACCATCGCGGGCGCCATCGGCATGCTCGCCAACTTCGCCTTCTTCTTCGGCGGCAACCGCAACAACGGCAACGGCGGCAACGCGCTGATCGGCCTGCTCGTCATGATCCTCGCGCCCATCGCCGCCATGCTGGTGCAGTTCGCCATCTCGCGCACGCGCGAGTACGAGGCCGACCGCGTCGGCGCGGAGATCTCCGGCCGTCCGCTCTGGCTCGCCTCGGCGCTGCAGAACATGTCGCACGCCGCCCAGGCCATCGACAATCCGGACGCCGAGCGCAACCCGGCGACGGCGCACATGTTCATCGTCAACCCCCTGCACGCCCAGGGCATGGACGGCCTGTTCTCGACGCACCCGAGCACCGAGAACCGCATCCGCCGCCTGCGCGAGCTGGCCGGCGAAGCGGCCGCGCCAAAGCGCGGCTTCTGGGGCTGACGCGAACGGCGGCTTGCGGGACGGGCTGCGGGCGCGCGACAATCGCGCAGCCGCCGCACCCAGCGCAAGAGAGCAGCCCATGACGACACCCTCGCCCTTCCCCGTCGCGATCGCCGCCGCCGATGCGCCGCCGCGCACCAAGCCCTCGAACTATCCGGAGCCGTTCTTCTCGCGCATGAACAAGCGCGTGAAGGCGCCGCTCGACGACCTGTTCGGCCTGACCAATTTCGGCGTCAACGTCACGCGCATCCTGCCGGGCGGCGAATCGGCGCTGCGCCACACCCACAGCAAGCAGGACGAGTTCGTCTACATCCTCGAAGGCACGCCGACGCTGATCACCGACGCCGGCGAGACGCTCCTGGCACCCGGCATGTGCGCCGGCTTCAAGGCGGGCACGGGCAACGGCCACCATCTCGTGAACCGCGGCGCGCAGGACGTCGTCTACCTCGAAGTCGGCGACCGCAGCGCCGGCGACGCCGGCAGCTATCCCGACGACGACATCGAGGCGCAGTTCAAGGGGCCGGGCCAATGGGCCTTCGTGCACAAGGACGGAACGCCTTACTGAGGCTTGCGAAACGGCTGGCGCGCGAGGGTTTCGTGACTCCGGACGCGCGCTCCTGTAAACCGGCGCCATGAGCGAACCGACCTCCCCCAAGCCGCCTGCCAAATCCGGCCCCAAGCCGAAGCGCGCGATCAAGCTGCCGCCCGGCCTCGCCGCGCGCGCCGCCGCGACCGACGCCTTGGCCGCCGTGCTCGACAAGCGCCGGCCGCTCGAAGAGGCGCTCGCCGCCGTGCCCGGCTACGACGCGCTCGAAGCACGCGACCGCGCCTTCGCCCGCCTGCTCGTCGCCACGGCGACGCGCCGCCTCGGCCAGATCGACGCCATGATAAAGCATTGCCTGGAACGGGCCGTTCCGCGCGCCGGCCGCATGGCCGAGCACATCCTGCGCATCGGCACGGCGCAATTGATGTTCCTCGGCACGCCCGCCCACGCGGCGGTCAGCGCCGCCGTCGACCATGCCGAGGCGATGAAGCTCACCGCCTACAAGAAGCTGATCAACGCCGTGCTGCGCCGCATCGCGCGCGAGGGCGAGGAACTGCGCGACGCGCAGGACGCCGCCAAGCTCAACACGCCCGACTGGCTGTGGCGCTCCTGGACCGGGGCCTACGGCGAGGCGACGGCGCGCGCCATCGCCGACGCCCATCTCGCCGAGCCGCCGCTCGACATCACCCTCATGCCCGGCGAGCCGGCGAAGCAATGGGCCGAGCGGCTGGAGGCCCACGTCCTGCCGACCGGCGCGCTGCGCCGCGCCGCCGACCTCAGCGGCGCCATCGGCGACCTGCCGGGCTATGACGAGGGCCGCTGGTGGGTGCAGGACGCCGCCGCCGCCCTGCCCGCCAAGCTGCTGCTGACCGCGCTCGCCAAGACGAAAGCCGCACAGGTCGCCGATCTCTGCGCGGCACCCGGCGGCAAGACCGCGCAGCTCGCCGCTGTCCTGAACAAGAGCGCCGGAGCCCGGGTCGTGGCGCTCGACGTCAACGCCACGCGCCTCGGCCGCCTGCGCCAGAACCTCGAACGGCTGCATCTGACGGCGGAAACCCTGCAGGCCGACGCCGGCGACTGGAAGCCCGAGCAAGCGTTGGACGGCGTGCTGCTCGACGCACCCTGCAGCGCCACCGGCACGATCCGCCGCCATCCCGACATCGCGCGCAGCAAGCGGGCCGACGACGTCGCCAAGCTCGGCCCGGTGCAGGAACGCCTGCTCGCCAATGCCGTGGCCATGCTCAAGCCGGGCGGCGTGCTGGTCTATGCCGTCTGCTCGCTCGAAGCCGAAGAAGGCCCCAAGCGCATCGGCGCCCTGCTCGACGCCAACCCGAAGCTGGAACGGCTGCCGGTCAGCCCGGCCGAAGTCGGCGGGCTCGACGTCCTGATCACCAAAAAGGGCGATCTGCGCAGCCTGCCGAGCCAGGCCGCCCTCCCCGCCAAGCCGGCGCTCGGCGGCTTCGACGGATTCTACGCCGCCCGCCTGCGGCGGATCGGCTAAAGCCCCGGCGAAGCCCGTTAAATCGCCCGCTTCCCTTGCGATTCAGGGCGTTAGCTGGTACCAAAAGCGCGTGCAACAGCCGACCCGCATCGCGCCGTCCATCCTGTCCGCCGACTTCGCCAAATTGGGCGAGGAAGTCCGCGCGGTGGATGAGGCAGGCGCCGACTACATCCATGTCGACGTGATGGACGGGCATTTCGTGCCCAACCTGACCATCGGCCCTGCGGTGGTCAAGGCGCTGCGCCCGCACAGCGCCAAGCCCTTCGACGTCCACCTGATGATCTCCCCGGTCGACGTCTTCGTGCCGCAGTTCGCCGAGGCGGGCGCCGACATCATCACCGTGCATCCGGAGGCCGGCGCGCACCTGCACCGCACGGTCCAGCTCATCAAGTCGCTCGGCAAGAAGGCCGGCGTGGCGCTCAACCCGGCGACGCCGCTCGAAGCCGTCGACTACATCCTCGGCGACCTCGACCTCGTGCTGGTGATGAGCGTGAACCCGGGCTTCGGCGGCCAGTCCTTCATCGAATCGCAGATCGAGAAGATCCGCCTGCTGCGCCAGCGCATCGACAGGCTCGGCAAGAAAATCGACCTCGAAGTCGACGGCGGCATCAACGTCGAGACCGCCGCCGTGGCGATCAAGGCCGGCGCCGACGTCCTGGTCGCCGGCACCGCGACATTCCAGGGCGGGGCGAACGCCTACGCCGACAACATCCGCCGCATTCGCGGCGGGCGCTGACCGGCGAGGCGCCGCAGATGCCCGCCGACGGCGCGACGACCTCCCAAAGCACCGGCCAAGCCGCCGGACCGGCCGACGGCCGCACGGCCGCCCTGTGGAGCGCCCGCCTGCAGCGGCCGCTGTCCCTGCAGCTGCGCTTCGCCCTCGACCGCATCAAGCAGCTCGCCTTCGCGATCCCCGGCTACGGCGCGACGCTGGCGGGCCGGCCGCCCATGGCCATGCGCCTGCTGCCGCCCGATCCCTGGCCTGGCGACGCCGACCATGGCCGCGCCATCCTCGAAGGCCGCTTCGTCTTCGCCGGCCGCGCCGTGCCCGTCTTCATGCCCGGCGCCGACAGCGACCAGAGCGCCAACAGGGGCGCCGCGATGGCGAACGTCACCTGGCATCCGAGCGGCACCGACAGCGAATGGCGCGCCGGCCTGCACGGCTTCGCCTGGCTGAAGGACCTGCGCGTCGTCGGCGGCGAGGCGCCGCGCGTGCGTGCGCGCCTGCTCGTCGCGAACTGGATCGCCACGCATAAGCGCTGGAGCCGCCTGCCCTGGCGCGCCGACGTGCTGGCGAGCCGCGTCACCGCCTGGCTCTCCGCCGCCGACATGATCGAGGCCGGCGCCGACGCCGTCTTCGTCGCCACTTTCCGCGACAGCCTGGCGCGCCAGGCGCGCCACCTCGTGCGCACCCTGCCCGGCGACCTGACCGGCGCACGGCTGATCGCCGCCGCCAAGGGCCTCGTCTACGCCGCCTGCTGCATCGCGCAAGGTTCGGTGAAGCAGGAGCGCTGGCTGGCGCGCGCCGCGCACCTGCTCGAACGCGAGCTCGCCAAGGAGCTGCTCGGCGACGGCGGCAACGCCGAGCGCAGCCCGCGCCTGCAGCTCGCCATCCTGCGCGACCTCATCGACATGCGCGCCATCGTCGCCGCCGCGCGCATGGAGATTCCCAGCGCCGTGCAGGTCGGCATCGACCGCATGGCGCCGATGCTGCGCTTCTTCCGCCACGGCGACGGCGCGCTGGCCCTGTTCAACGACAGCGTCGAGAGCGAGGCCTGGCTGATCGACCTCGCGCTGGCGCAGGCCGACGCCAAGGGCAAGCCGCTCGCCTCGGCGCCGCACAGCGGCTTCGAGCGCGCCACCGCCAACCGCACGCTGCTCATCGTCGACGTCGGCGCGCCGCCGCCGCCCGGCTACGAAGCGCATGCCTTCGCCGGCACGCTCAGCTTCGAGATGAGCGTCGGCAAGGAGCGCCTGATCGTCAACGGCGGCGCCAGCGCCAATCCGGCGCGCGCCTGGCGCCAGGCCATGCAGTCGACCGCCGCCCATTCGACCGGCACGGTCGCCGACCTCAACGCGCTGGAAATCTTCGACCTGCCGGGCGACGACGCCCGCCCGCCGGCCCGCCTGATCGGCCGGCGCCCCGAGCGCGTCGCCTGCCGGCGCGACGAGGCCGACGGCGCGATCTGGATCGAGGGCAACCACGACGGCTACCTCAAGCCCTTCGGCCTGATCCACCGCCGCCGCCTCTACCTCTCGCCGGGCGGCGACGACCTGCGCGGCGAAGACAGCTTCCTGCCGCCCGAAGCGCTCAAGGCCGGCGACGGCCCGACCCATGACGGCGCGCCCTTCAGCGCCGCCAGCTTGAAGCGCACCGCCATCGGCCAGCCCTTCACGCTGCGCTTCCACCTGCATCCGACGGTCAAGACATCGCTGGTGCAGGACGGCAGCGCCATCCTGCTGCGCCTCGCCGGCAGCGGCTGGCGCTTCCGCGCCGCCGGCGCATCGACCCTGACCCTCGAAGAAAGCGTCTACCAGGGCGCGCGCGGCGAGCCGCGGCGCTGCGAGCAGATCGTCGTCCATGGCCAGCTGGCGCCCGAAGGCGTCACCGTCAAATGGGCCCTGCGCCGCGTGAGCGATAAGTGATGCCGGCTGCCTTCGCTTCGCCGGCGCTCGCCGCCGGCCTCTTCGTCGTCTGCGCCGTGGCGAGCTGGATCGCCACCCGCATCGTGCTGTCCTGGCTCGAGCGGCGCGCGATCCTCGACCGGCCGAACGAACGTTCGAGCCACACGCGCCCGACGCCGCGCGGCGGCGGCCTCGCCGTCTCCGCCGTCGTCATCGTCGCCGGCGGCGCCTTCGCGAGCGCGACGGACGCGCCCCTCGCCGCCTGGATCCTGCTCGCCGGCATGCTGGCCCTGGCCCTGCTGTCCTGGCTCGACGACCTGCGCGACCTTTCGGCGGCCGTGCGGCTGCTGACGCATGCCGTCGTCGTCGCGGCGGCGCTGAGCGCCATGCCCGCCGACGCGACGGTCTTCCAGGGCTGGCTGCCGCCGCTGCTCGACCGCGTCGTCGCCGGCCTGCTGTGGATCTGGTTCATCAACCTGTTCAACTTCATGGACGGCATCGACGGCATCACCGGCGTCGAGACCATGACGGTCGGCCTCGGCCTGTTCGTCCTGTCGCTGCTGGCGCCGCTCGGCGCCATCGTTCTCGCTGGCCACATGGGCCTGGTCGCAGCGGGCGCGGCACTCGGCTTCCTGCTGTGGAACTGGCATCCGGCGCGCATCTTCCTCGGCGACGTCGGCAGCGTGCCGCTCGGCTTCCTGCTCGGCGGCCTGCTGCTCGGCACGGCGGCGGCGGGCCAGTGGGCGGCCGCCCTGATCCTGCCGCTCTACTATCTTGCCGACGCGACGATCACGCTCTCGCGCCGCGCGCTGCGCCGCGAGAAGATCTGGCAAGCCCATCGCGAGCATTTCTACCAGGCCGCCGTCATCCACGGCTGGCGGCACGACAAGACGAGCCTCTGCATCCTCGCCGCCAACGCGGCGCTGCTGCTGCTCGCCGTCCTCTCCGTCGAGCATCCGGCGCCGGCGCTGGCCGGCGCGGTCCTCGTCGTCGCCGTCCTGCTGGCGACCTTCGTGCGCGCCGGACGCGCGCAAGGGCGGGGACGGACATGACGCGCATCCTCGTCACCGGCGCCACCGGCTTCGTCGGACGCGCCCTCGTCCCGCAGCTGATCGCCAGCGGCATCGACGTCACCGTCGCCGTGCGGCTGCAGGGCCGCGGCGCGCCCGAACTCGCCGGCGCGCGCGCCGTCGCCGTCGGCGACATCGGCGGCGCGACCGACTGGCGCGCGGCGCTGGAAGGCGTCGACAAGGTCATCCATCTCGCAGGCGTCGCCCACAGCGGGCTGAAGGACAGCGCGGAAGCCGAGAAGCACTACGCCAACGTCAACGTCGCCGGCAGCGCGGCGCTGGCGCGCCACGCGGCGACGGCCGGCGCGCGCCGCCTGGTCTTCCTCAGCAGCGTCAAGGTCAACGGCGAGCGCACCAGCCTCGACAAGCCCTTCAGCGAGGCCGACGCGCCAGCGCCCGAAGACGTCTACGGCCGCAGCAAGTGGCAGGCGGAACGGACTCTCGCCGACATCGGCCGCGAGACCGGCCTCGAGATCGCCGTGCTGCGCAGCCCGCTCGTCCATGGCCCCGGCGTGCGCGGCAACCTCCGCAGCCTGCTGGCCCTATGCGACACGCCGCTGCCGCTGCCGTTCGGCGGCCTGACCGAAAACCGCCGCAGCCTGGTGGCGCGCGACAACCTCGCCGACGTCCTGCAGCTCTGCGCCGAGCATCCGGCCGCCGCCGGCGAGACCTTCCTGATCCGCGACGGCGAGGATCTCTCCACTGCCGCGCTGGTCGCTCTTTTGCGCTCGGCGCTTGGCCGGCCGGCGCGCCTGGGGAAAGTTCCCCCCGGACTGCTTTCCATCCTCGGCCGGCTGACCGGCCGGCGCGGCTTGACCGAGCGCCTCACGGGGTCTTTGCGGGTCGACGACGCCAAGCTGCGCCGGCAGCTCGGCTGGAGCCCCCGCATCGCTGTTCAAAGTGGACTCCAGTCCATGGTCGAGGCCTACCGAAACCTATAAGCAATGGCAGATTGACTGCGATTGCATAGGTCTGCGATGTGGACCAATATGCGGCCGATTTCGCCACCCAGCGATAGAATCGCCCCCTCCGCAGCCGACGGCCCGACCAGAAAAGACATGGCGAGCAAGCCGCCCCTTTCCGCACGCATAACCATGCTGCAGCGCTCCACGCTGATCCTCGCCCACGACGGGGCCATGGCGGCGCTGTCGTACTGGCTCGCGCTGCAACTGCGCCTGGGCGGCGGCGCCTACGCCTATTCGCCCGACCTGGTCAGGATCGGCACGCCGCTCTTCACGCTCTGCGCGCTCGCCGTCTTCATCGCCCTCGGCCTCTACAAGGCCGTGTGGCGCTACGCGTCGATCGGCGAGCTGCTGAAGATCGCACGCGCGGCCGCGCTCGCCGTGCTGCTCTTCGCGCTCTGCCTGTTTTTCATCACCCGCCTGGAGACGATGCCGCGCTCGACGCTCATCATCGCCGGCATCTTGCTGATCGCCCTGATGGGCGGCGCCCGCCTCGCCTACCGCATGTACAAGGACCGCGGGCTGGAAGGCCTGTTCAGGACCGACCAGGTCGGGACGCGCAACGCCATTCCGGTGATGCTGGTGGGCGCCGGCGACGGCGCCGAGCTCTTCATCCGCTCCATGATCGGCAACGTGAAGGCGCCGTATCGCGTCGTCGGCCTGATCGACGACAAGGGCAGCCGCATCGGCCGGCAGATCCACGGCATCAACATCATGGGCGGCCTCGACGAGCTCCAGGACGCGATCCAGCATCTCGCCCGCAGCGGCGACGCGCCGCAGCGTCTGATCATCACCGAGGATTCGCTGCGCGGCCGCCGCCTGCGCGGCCTCGTCGAGCAGGCCGACGGCCTCGGCCTCACGGTCGCGCGCCTGCCCAAGCTCACCGACTTCCGCATGCAAGACGGCGCGCCCGCCAGCGTCGAAGTGCGGCCCATCGCCATCGAAGACCTGCTCGGCCGGCCGCAGACCGTGCTCGACCGCAGCCGCATGGCCAGCCTGATCGCCGGCAAGCGCGTGCTGGTCACCGGCGCCGGCGGCAGCATCGGCGGCGAGCTGGCGCGCCAGATCGCCTCCTACGGCCCGGCCCGCCTGGCCTTGCTCGACCATTCCGAATATGCGCTCTACTCCATCGACCTGGAGATCGGCGAGCGCGCGCCGGACCTGCCGCGCGCCACCCTGCTCGCCGACGTGCGCGACAAAGAGCGCATCCGCGCCATCATCGCCGAAGAAAATCCGGACCTGGTGTTCCACGCCGCCGCCCTCAAGCATGTGCCGATGGTCGAGCTGCATCCGACCGAGGGCGTGCTGACCAACGTCGTCGGCACGCGCAACGTCGCCGAGGCCTGCGCCGCCGCCAAGGTCAGCGCCATGGTGCTGATCTCGACCGACAAGGCGGTCAATCCCTCCTCGGTCATGGGCACCACCAAGCGCCTCGCCGAATGCACGCTGCAGACGATTGGCGCCGCCAACCCGCAGACGTCCTACGTCGTGGTGCGCTTCGGCAACGTGCTGGGCTCGACTGGCTCCGTCGTGCCGCTGTTCCAGCGCCAGCTCGCCGCCGGCGGGCCGCTGACCGTGACGCATCCGGACGTGACGCGCTATTTCATGACCGTGCGCGAGGCCGTCGAGCTGGTGCTCGAAGCCTCCATCCTCGGCACCGAGACCACGGACGGCGCGCGCAACGAGCATATCTACGTGCTCGACATGGGCGAGCCGGTGAAGATCGCCGACCTCGCGCGCCAGATGATCCGCCTCGCCGGCCTGCGCCCCGACCAGGACGTGAAGGTCGCCTTCACCGGCCTGCGCCCTGGCGAGAAGCTCTACGAGGAGCTCTTCCACGACGCCGAGGCCCTGGCGCCCACGCGCTACACCGGCGTGCAGATCGCCCACCCCCGCCGCGTCGACGGCCCGACCCTGATCGACGGCGTGACCGAACTCGAGGCCGCCGCGCGCCGCCGCGACCGCGCTGCCGTGATTGCCTTGATCGGCCGCCTCGTCCCCGAATATGCCGCGCCGAACCACGACACGGGATCGGCGAAATAACCTCCCATCCGCCCGTTCCGGAGCCACCATGTCCAGTCCCGACCTCGTCACCGTCCGCCGCGCCCTGATCTCCGTCTCCGACAAGACGGGCCTCGTCGACTTCGCCAAGTTCCTGGCGAGCCAAGGCGTCGAACTGCTGTCGACCGGCGGCACCGCCAAGGCGCTGCGCGATGCCGGGCTCACGGTGATCGACGTCTCCGAGGCGACCGGCTTTCCCGAGATGATGGATGGCCGCGTGAAGACGCTGCATCCGGTGATCCACGGCGGCCTGCTCGCCATCCGCGACAACGCCGAGCATCAGGCGGCGATGAAGGCGCACGGCATCCCGCCGATCGACCTCGTCGCCATCAACCTCTATCCGTTCGAACAGACCGTTTCCAAGGGAGCGGACTTCGAGACCTGCATCGAGAACATCGACATCGGCGGGCCGGCGATGATCCGCGGCGCCTCGAAGAACTATCCCTGGGTCGCCGTGCTCACCGACGCCGCGGACTACGCCGCCGTGCAGGCCGAAATGGCCGCCAACAAGGGCCAGACCACGCTGACGCTGCGCCGCAAGCTCGCCGCCCAGGCTTACGCGCGCACCGGCGCCTATGACGCGGCGATCTCCGCCTGGTTCTCCAACGCGAACGGCGTGCAGTTCGCGCCGCGCGCCGTGTTCGCCGGCGAGCTGAAGCAGGAGCTGCGCTACGGCGAGAATCCGCATCAGGCCGCCGCCTTCTACGCCAACACGAGCGACCCGCGCACCGGCCTCGCCACCGCGACGCAGATCCAGGGCAAGGAACTGAGCTTCAACAACCTGAACGACACCGACGCTGCCTTCGAGCTGGCCGGCGAGTTCAAGTCAGGCCCCGCCATCGCCATCATCAAGCACGCCAATCCCTGCGGCGTGGCGCAAGGCAAGACGCTGAAGGAAGCCTATCTGCGCGCGCTGGCCTGCGACCCCGTCTCGGCCTTCGGCGGCATCATAGCCGCCAACGGCACGCTGGACGAAGAGACCGCGGCCGAGATCGCCAAGCTGTTCGTCGAGGTCGTCATCGCGCCGAAGCTCGACGACAAGGCGAAGGCCCTGCTCGCCGCCAAGAAGAATGTGCGCGTGCTGGAGACCGGCGCCATGCCCGATGCGGCGCAGCCCGGCCTGACGCTGCGCTCGCTCGCCGGCGGCTACCTGCTGCAGACCCGCGATTCGCATCGCCTGACCGCCGCCGACCTCAAGGTCGTCACCAAGAAGCAGCCGACGCCTGCGCAGATCGCCGACATGCTGTTCGCCTTCACGGTCGCCAAGCATGTGAAGTCGAACGCCATCGTCTACGTGAAGGACGGCGCCACCGTCGGCATCGGCGCCGGCCAGATGAGCCGCGTCGATTCGTCGCGCATCGCCGCCTGGAAGGCGCAGGAATCAGCCAAGGCGGCCGGCGAGAGCGAGACGCGCGCCAAGGGCTCCGTCGTCGCCTCCGACGCCTTCTTCCCGTTCGCGGATGGATTGCTGGCCGCCGCCGAAGCGGGCGCCACGGCTGTCATTCAGCCAGGCGGCTCGATCCGCGACGACGAAGTGATCAAGGCCGCCGACGACGCCGGCCTCGCCATGGTCTTCACCGGCATCCGGCATTTCCGGCATTAACTGAAGCCGGCCTGCCGGAAATCGTCATGCTCGGGCTTGGCCCGCGCATTCATTTCAACGTCTGCCTGGTTTGGACATGCACCCTCGGATCTAGTCCGAGGGTGAGGATGATTATTGAGCGCGCTTCGGTTCCTTGACGAACCAGAGGATCGCGCCGCCGACCAGGAAGAACGTCAGCACGGTGGCCATGCCGGCGCGCTGCGTGCCGTAGTAGCTGGTGGCGAAGCCGAACAGGGCGGGGCCGATGAAGGCCGTCGCCTTGCCGGTGAGCGCGTAGAGCCCGAACATCTCGGCCTGCATCTCGGCCGGCGCCAGGCGCGCCATCAGCGAGCGGCTCGCCGCCTGCGCCGGGCCGAAGAAGATGCCGAGCGCCAGGCCTAGCCCCCAGAACACCGTCTTGTCCTCGGTGAGAAGGATCGCGGCACCCACCGCCGTGAGGCCGGCGAGCGCGATCAGCACCGTGCGCTTGGCGCCGATCCAGTCGTCGATCCAGGCGAAGGCGGCGGCCCCCAGGCCCGCCGTCAGGTTCAGGGCGATGCCGAACCAGATGACTTCCTCCACCTTCATGCCGAACTGGCCGGCGGCGTATATGCCGCCGAAGGCGAACAGGGTGTTGAGGCCGTCGGTGTAGATCATCTGCGCGATCAGGTAGCGCGCGACGTTGCGGTATTTCGGCAGGTCGCGCAGCGTCTTGCCGAGCGTGCGCAGGCCGCGCCGGATCGCCTCGCCCCAGGACAGGCCGGTCGCCGCATGGTCCGGCGTGAAGACGAAGATCGGCCAGGCGAAGGCGGCGAACCACAGCGCGGCGATGGGCGCGGCGATGCGCACATGCGCCGCCTGCTCGCGCCCGAGGCCGAACCAGGGCTCGGGATTGCTGACGAAGCCCATCAGCACGATGACGAGGCAGACGAGCCCGCCGGCATAGCCGAGGCCCCAGCCCCAGCCCGACAGGCGGCCGAGCCGGTCTTCCGGCACCAGGTCGTTGAGCATGGCGTTGTAGAAGACGACGCCGAACTCGAAGGCGAGGTTGGCGATGGCGACGCCGACGAGCGCCATCAATGCGTAGCTCGGGTCCGGCTTGACGAACCATAGGCTGGCGCTGGCGGCGATGCAGAGAAGCGAGAAGAAGGCGAGCCACGGCTTGCGCCGCCCGCCCTGGTCGGCGACGGCGCCGAAGATCGGCGAGAGGATCGCAATGGCGATGGCCGACAGCGTGAGGGCGTAGCCCCATTGGCTGGTGGCCACGACCTCATCCTTGGCCACGCCCTGCGTGAAATAGGCGGCGAAGACGAAAGTGAGGACCACCGCCGCGAAGGCGGAGTTGGCCCAGTCGTAGAGGCACCAGGCGACGAGCGCGCGGCGGCTCGTCTTGGGACTGCCGGGGCCGCCGGGAGGCAATGACATGCTGACGGAATTCATCCGGCGATTAAAGCACGCAACTGCCGGTTTGCCACCGCCAACATCGCAAGGTCTACGCTGCCGGCTTTGCGCATTTCGGCAATGATCTGCTGGGCACGCAGGAAGACGGGGCCGCGCGCCTTCAGCCAGTCGTCCGCCGGCTGGTTGTCGGCCAGCACGCGCGCGGCAAGCTCGGCCTGGAAGGCGAACAGCTCGTCGACGGTGGCGGCGATGGCCTGCTTCTGCCAGGAGGTGGCTGCCGGCACGGCCTGCGCCGAGGCACGCAGCCAGTCGAGCGCCAGCCGGTCGCCGACGGCGTAGTAGGTCTCAGCCGACTTGGCGATGTTGTCCGCCTGCTCGCCGGCGAGCTTGACGATGTCGGTGGCCCCGGCGAGCGCCGAAAGCTTCGCCGTCTCCATGGCGAGCGCGACGGGCGCGCCCTCCTTGGCATAGCCGGCGACGGCCGCGTCGAAGGCCTCGCGCGCGGCAGGCGGCAAGGCATCGGGCAGCGCCGCCTTCAGCGCCGCGATGGCCGGGGCCGTGTGGGCCATGGCGGCGGCGACGTCGATCGGGTGGCTGCGGTTCTGCACGAACCACAGCGTCGCCCGTTCGACCAAGCGGCCCGATTCGATGATCATCTTGGTCTGCAGGCCGGCCGGCACCTTGGCGTCGAGCGCCTCGACGGCGGCCCAGAAATCGCGCAAGGCGAAGGCGTCGCGCGTCACCGTGTAGGCGCGCGCGATGTCGCCCTCGGCGCAGCCTGTGCGGGTGCGCAGCTCGTTGACGAAGGTGGGGCCGACGCGGTTGACCATGCTGTTGGTCGCCACCGTCGCGATGATCTCGCGGCGCAGGCGGTGCTTGGCGATGGCCTCCTTGAAGCGCTCGCGCAGCGCCGTCGGGAAGTAGCGGTAGAGGTCCTCCACCAGGAAGGCCTCGTCGGGCAGGTCGCTTTCGAGCAGCACCTTGTAGAGCGTCATCTTGCCGTAGGCGAGCAGCACCGACAGCTCGGGCCGCGTCAGGCCCTTGCCCGACGCGCCGAGCGAGGCCAGCGTCGCGTCGTTCGGCAGCTTCTCGACCTCGCGGTTGAGCTCGCCGGCCTTCTCCAAATCCTGGATCAGCCGCACCTGAGCATCGAGCAGAGCCGGGCCCTGGGCCTCCATGACGCTGAGCGCCTGGGTCTGCAGGTAGTTGTCGCGCAGGATCAGCTCGGCCAGCTCGTCGGTCATCTCGACCAGAAGGCTGTCGCGCTGCTTGAGCGTCAGGTCGCCTTCGGCGACGACGGCGCCGGTGAGAATCTTGATGTTCACCTCATGGTCGGAGGCGTCGACGCCGGCCGAATTGTCGACCGCGTCGGTGTTCAGGCGGCCGCCGCTCTTGGCATATTCGATGCGGCCCAGCTGGGTCATGCCGAGGTTGGCGCCTTCGCCGATCACCTTGGCGCGCACTTCTGGCCCGTCGATGCGCAGGCCGTCGTTGGCGCGGTCGCCCGCGTCGGCTTGGTTTTCCGTCGTCGCCTTGATGTAGGTGCCGATGCCGCCGAAGAACAGCAGGTCGACTTCGGCCTTGAGCAGCACGCGGATCAGGTCGTTGGGCGACAGGGCGTCCTGCTGGATGCCGAACAGCTTCTGGATTTCCGGCGTCAGCTTGATCGACTTGGCCTTGCGGTCGAATACGCCGCCGCCCTTGGAGATCAGCTTGGCGTCGTAGTCGGACCAGGAAGAGCGCGGCAATGCGAAGAGGCGCTGGCGTTCGGCAAGGCTCTTCGCCGGATCGGGGCTTGGGTCGATGAAGATATGCAGGTGGTTGAAGGCGGCCAGCAGCTCGATGTGCGGCGACAGCATCATGCCGTTGCCGAACACGTCGCCCGACATGTCGCCGACGCCGACGACGGTGAAATCCTGCGACTGCGTGTCGACGCCGATTTCGCGGAAATGACGCTTCACCGATTCCCAGGCGCCGCGCGCGGTGATGCCCATCTTCTTGTGGTCGTAGCCGACCGAGCCGCCCGAGGCGAAGGCGTCGTCGAGCCAAAAGCCGTAGTCGCGCGCGATGGAGTTCGCGAGGTCGGAGAAGGTCGCCGTGCCCTTGTCGGCGGCGACGACGAGGTAGGGATCGTCGTCGTCGAGACGCACCACGTCCTTGGGCGGCACGATGTCCGCGCCGACGCGGTTGTCGGTGATGTCGAGCAGGCCCTTCATCAAGAGCGTGTAGCAGGCGATGCCTTCCGCCTGCGTTTCCTCTCGGCTGGCGCCAGCCGGCAGCCTTTTCAGCACGAAGCCGCCCTTGGCGCCGACCGGCACGATGACGGCATTCTTCACCATCTGCGCCTTCATCAGGCTGAGGATTTCGGTGCGGAAGTCCTCGCGCCGGTCCGACCAGCGGATGCCGCCGCGCGCCACCTTGCCGCCGCGCAGGTGGATGCCTTCCATGCGCGGCGAATAGACGGAAACCTCGTAGAGCGGGCGCGGCAGCGGCAGGTCGTCGACCTTGCGCGAATCGAGCTTGAAGGAGAGATAGCTCTTCGGGCCGCCGTCCTCCGCCGCCTGGTAGAAGTTCGTGCGCAGCATGGAGAGCACGACGTTGAGGAAGCGGCGCAGGATGCGGTCCTCGTCGAGGCTCGCCACCTTGTCGAGCGCTTCTTCGTAAGCGGCCTTGAGCTTTTCCGACCGCGCGTCGGCCTGGTCCTGCGCCGCGGGATCGAAGCGGGCGGCGAACAGGTCCGCCAGCCGGCGCGCGAAGGCCGGGTTGTCGGCGAAGGTCGTCTCCATGTAGGCCTGGCTGAAGGGAATGCCGGCCTGGCGGAGATATTTGGCGATGGCGCGCACGACGGTGACCTCGCGCCAGCCGAGGCCGGCCAGCATCACCAGCTTGTTGAAGCCGTCGTCCTCCATGTCGCCCGACCACAGGCGCCCGAAGGCCGTCTCGAACAGCGGCTTGAGCGCGTCGAGCGCGATGGCGGCGCCGTTGCGCGAGACCATGACGAAGTCGTGGATCCAGACATGGCTGTCCTGGCCCGCCGGCTCGATGCGGTAAGGCTGCTCGTCGATCACCTTGAAGCCCATGTTTTCCAGCATGGGCAGCACGTCCGACAGCGGCACGGACTCGCCGGCGTTGTAGATCTTGAAGCGCACCATCTCGTCGGCGGCGCCGATCGGCCGGTAGAGGTTGAGGCCGAGCGCCTTGCCCTGGCGCGCCGCTTCCACCTTGGCGATGTCGGCGACGGCGAGGTTGGCCGCCGTGTTCTCGCGGTAGGCCGAGGGAAAGGCGTCGCCGTAGAGCTTGTGCAGGTCGAGGCCCGCGTCCTCTCCATGGGCGGAGACGAGCGCCGCGCGCAGGTCGTCGCGCCAGGCGCGCATGGCGCGCGCCAGCTTCGCCTCGATGTCGGACGTGTCGTAGTCGGGCACTTCGCCCGGGCTAGTCTTGATGATGACGTGCAGGCGCGCCAGCGGCGAATCGCCGATCTGCGTGTAGAAGGCCGAGACCGTGCCGCGCAGCTCGCGGCAGAGGATGTCCTGGAAGGCCAGGCGCAGCTCCGTGTCGAAGCGGTCGCGCGGCGCGTAGACGAGGCAGGACAGGAAGCGCTCGAACGGGTCGCGCCGGATGAATAGCGCCACGCGCGCGCGGTCCTGCAGCCGCAGGATGCCGAGGCCGATCTCGGTGAGGTCGTCCTCGCCGATCTGGAACAGCTCGTCGCGAGGATAGGTCTCGAGGATGTGGATCAGCGACTTGCCGTCATGGCTCGCCGGCGACAGCTTGGAACGCTCCAGCACGTGGGCGACCTTGTGGCGCAGCAGCGGGATCAGGCGCGGACTGAGGTTGTAGATGTCGGAGGTGAACAGGCCGATGAAGCGGCATTCGCCGACCACCTGGCCCTTGGCGTCGTATTTCTTGATGCCGATGGTGTCGAGATGCACGGGCCGGTGCACGGTCGAACGCCTGTTGGCCTTGGCGATCATCAGCACCGTCGGCGAGCGCACGAGGGCGCGCATGTCGGGCGGCAGGGCAGAGGCTTCCGTCGTCGGGTGGAAGACCGCCGCCGTCGGATCGCGCAGCAGGCCGAGGCCGGAGCCTTCGACGACGCGCCCGAGGCCCGGCTCGGCCGCGTCGCCGCCGAAGGCGTATTCGCGGTAGCCGAGATAGGTGAAATGGTTGGCGTCGAGCCAGCCGACGAAGGCGCGGGCTTCGGCCTGCTCCTCGTCCGGCACGCCGGGCAAGGGCTTCTGCAGGTCTTCGAGGATGGCCATGGCGCGGGCGCGCATGGCGGGCCAGTCCTCGACGGCGGCGCGCACGTCGGCCAGGACCGCCGCCAGGCCCTGCTCGATCTCGGCGAGCTCGGCGGCGCTGCCCTGGCTGTCGATCTCCAGATGCATCACCGATTCGTTCTGGCCTTCCGCCGCCTTGCCGTTCGCAGCCTCCGGCGGCAGCAGTTCCGTCAGCACGCCCTTGGCGTCGCGCACGACGCGGACGATCGGGTGGATGACCTGATGCAGTCCGAGGCCCTTCTGCGACAGCCAGCCGGTGACTGAATCCACGAGGAACGGCATGTCGTCGTTGACGATTTCGACGACCGTATGGCCGCAGGTCCAGCCATGGTCGGCCACGCGCGGGTTGTAGGCGCGAACCTTGGCGCTACCGGGTGTCCGGTTCTGCAGGAAGCGCCAGAGCGCCAGGGCGCTGCCGGTGAGCGCTTCGGCCGTCAGGTCGGCGACGTCCTCGGGGGCGACGGCGGCATAGAACTGGCGCAGGAAGCGCTCGGCCGCCTCGCCGGCCTTGCCGGCCATCGCCTTGCGGGCCAATTGGCCCGCCTGGATGACCGCTTCGTCCTTACGCTGCTCGATCTTGGATGCCATGACGCCAATCCTGCTGAAATTCGATGACAGACTGCCACGCGGGCAGCCCGATTGCGGTGAAGCTGTCGTGAACAACGCGTGAATTGCGCAAATCGCGCAGGCATGGTTTTTAAATTATCGGTGATTTTAGGTTAATTTTGCCTTGAGACGGCGTTGATGCCCCGGTTTTGCGCGTTTCCGCATTTTTGGCCCTTCAATCTGCCCAGAAATTTTGGCGAAATCGGGTCAATTTCCCCCGTTGCAGGGCCTTAGGCTGCTTCTGAACCACGTTTTTCGCCGTTTTGGGCCTCTACGAGCCCCAAAATTCAACCAGATCCTGCCATCCCGATAGAGGACCGGCATGAGGTCCAACCAGGATTGTCCCAGGGTCGCTTTCCGGGGAGTGGATTAAGTCATCGCCGTGTCATGCTTCGGTAACATAACCGATTGATTTTGGTCGATAAATCCAGGGCGGGCGGTAGGAGAATCTTAACCGCCTGCGGCGATGGTGGCGCGGCGCAACGACGCGCCCCGTCCGGACAGCACCGCTGGGAAAACGCAGGCAATCGATGACCGAGATCAACGGCCCCATTCGCAACGGCTGGCGCGTCGAGCGCCTGATCACGCCGCTGCCGCCGATCCCGCTCAAGATGACTTGCGGGCAGGCGTTCGATCTTTTGAGCACGCATTCCTCGACGCCCAGCCTTGCCGTGGTGGACGACGCCAGCCAGCCGATCGCGCTTCTGAGCCGCCAGGACTTCTACATCGCCTTTTCCCAGCCGCTGGTGCGCGCCGTCTACGAGAAGCGCTCCGTCGCGCGCTTCATGGCCTCGCACTTCATCAATTCGCCGCCGCTGCAGGTCGACTGGCAGCTCAGCATCGAAGAGCTCAAGGAGCTCATCACGACGATGGCGCCGCGCGCCGCCATCGACGGCTTCATCATCACCCGCGACGGCAAGTACGCCGGCATCGGCAACGGCGTCGACCTGCTCGGCATCTCGCTGGAGCGGGCGCGCGAGCAGATCTCCGACCTCGAGGAGGCGCGCGCCGCGGCGCTGCGCGCCAACCAGGCGAAATCGACCTTCCTCGCCAGCATCAGCCATGAGCTGCGCACGCCGCTCAACGCCATCATCGGCTTTTCCGAGCTGCTGCAGAAGCAGTACGCCGGCACGCTGAACCCCAAGCAGGGCGAATATGTCTCCGACGTGCTGCGCAGCGGCACGCATCTGCTGGAGCTGATCAATGACATCCTCGACCTGTCGAAGGCCGAGGCCGGCAAGCTCGACATCAACGAGAGCGAAGTCGACATCAACGGCATCGCGCGCCTCAGCCTACGCATGCTGGGGCCGCGCGCCGCCGACAAGCGCATCACGCTCGATTCCCACCTGCCGCACCGCCCGCTACGCATTCTGGGCGACCGCCAGCGGCTGAAGCAGGTGCTGCTCAACCTGCTGAGCAACGCCGTGAAGTTCACGCCGGCGGATGGCCATGTGCGCATTTCCGCCATCGTCGCCAAGGACGGCGCGCCGACCCTGATCGTCGAGGACGACGGCATCGGCATCGCCGCGCAGGACATCGACAAGATCATGCTGCCCTTCGAACGGGCGCAGACCCAGATGGGCCTCGCCGTCGAGGGCACCGGCATCGGCCTGCCGCTGAGCAAGTCGTTCGTCGAAAGCCACGGCGGCACGCTGACCCTCACCAGCGAGCCCGGCAAGGGCACCACCGTCACCGTGCGCCTGCCGCCCGACCGCCTGCGCTTTCACGGCGCGGTCATGCCGGCGGTTCCCGCCGACGCCGACGCATTCGCCACCGCCAGCTGAGCGTCCGCCGACAGGTTCCCGCGGAACTTGGCGGGAATGTTTCCGGAACTCGGTCGTTAAGTCTCCAGCGTCGCTTCGCGCATCAACGGGAGACAGAAAATGCAACCTACCCAACTCATCGGGATCGTCGTGCTGGTCGTCGGCGTGATCCTGCTCGGCTTCGGCCTCAACGCCACGGACGCGCCGGTGGACCAGGTCACCGAGACCCTGACCGGCAAGTACACCGATCACACCATGTGGTACCTGGTCGGCGGCGGCGCGGCCATCGTCGCCGGCGGCCTGCTCGCCCTGTTCGGCCGCCGCACGGCCTGATCCAAGCGCAAGGCGGGGGCGCCGCCGCACAGGCCCGCCTCCGCCCGCGAGCGCCGCGAGACAAGACCATGCCAGTGACCCTCGAAGGCTCCTGCCGCTGCGGCGCCGTCACATTCTCCCTCGCCAGCCACGCGCCGCAGCCCTACCAGCTCTGCTATTGCAGCATCTGCCGCAAGACGGCGGGCGGCGGCTTCGCCATCAACATCATGGGCGACGCCGCGAGCCTGAAGGTCGTCCGGCGGCGCAGCTTGCGCATCTACCGCGCCGAGCTCGTGGACGACGGCGGCCATTGCACGGTCAGCAGCGGCGAGCGGCATTTCTGCGCGCGCTGCGCCAGCGCGCTCTGGATGGCCGACCCGGAATGGCCCGAGCTGGTCCACCCCTTCGCATCGGCCATCGACAGCCCCCTGCCGGTGCCGCCGGCGCGCGTGCACCTGATGTTGCGCTTCAAGGCGAGCTGGGTGACGCCGCAGATCGGCGAAGGCGACGAGACCTTCGAGGAGTTTCCGACGCGCTCCATCGAGCAGTGGCACCGCGGCCATGGCCTGTGGATCGCCTGAGCCGTCTCGCCGGCCGCCCTCGGCCTTCCGAAACCGTTGACTTCCCCGGCGATTTACGGTGAATTGACCCCGTTCTTGGGGAGTAGCCGTCCGTCACCCCGACGGAGCCTGCATCAACATACTTGGTCCGAACCGAACGTTTCTCGGGCCATGGTGCAGGCGGGATCCAGAGTTCGCTCCGGACCGATTGGCGAGACCAATGGCGCTGTCCCTCGACGTCCGAGCGGGGGAGCCGGCGCTATTGGATCAACGCTCGGCAGTAGGCTCGCCCACATGGAACATCTCCTCATCTCCACCTTCGTCGTCGCCCTCGCAGAGATCGGCGACAAGACACAGCTCCTCGCCATCGTGCTGGCGACGCGCTTTCGCAAACCCTGGCCGATCATCGCCGGCATCCTGGTCGCCACCCTGGCCAACCACGGGCTCGCGGCGACCGCCGGCTTCTACATCACCGACCTGCTCTCCGGCACCTGGTTCAAGTACGCCATCGCGCTCTCCTTCATCGCCATGGCCGCCTGGACGCTGGTGCCAGACAAGTTCGACGAGCAGGAAGAGACGCGTGCCAGCGCCGGCGTCTTCATCACCACCGTGGTCGCCTTCTTCCTGGTCGAGATCGGCGACAAGACGCAGGTCGCCACCGTGGCCCTCGCCGCGCGCTTCCACGACATCCTCCTCGTCGCCGCCGGCACGACGATCGGCATGATGCTGGCCAACGTGCCCGCCGTGTTCCTCGGCGAGGCCGCGACCCGCGTGATCCCGCTGAAGTACGTGCGCATCGGCGCGGCGCTGATCTTCTTCTTCCTCGGCCTCTGGGGCCTGGCGGAAGCGGCCAACCTCATCTAGGAACCGCGCAAACGAAAACCCCCGCGACTCGCGTCGCGGGGGTTTTTATTCAGCCGCTAGTAAAGAGGCTCAGCCCATGACGTGGGGCCAGACCTCCAGCGTGCCGCGATAGACCATCTCCAGCGCGACGTAGACGATCACCGCAAGGCCGACGTAGGCGATCCAGCGATGCTTCTGCAGCAGCTTGGCGATGAAGCCCGCGGCCAGGCCCATGAGCGCGATCGACAGCACGAGGCCGGTGACCAGCACCCAAGGATGCTCGCGCGCGGCGCCCGCGACGGCGAGCACGTTGTCGAGCGACATGGACACGTCGGCGACGATGATCTGCCACGCCGCCTGCACGAAGGTCTTGCGCGGCCCGCCGGCAATGGTGCCGTCGGCATTGAGGTCCTGGTTGGCCAGGCCCTCGAGCGCCGCCTTCTCCTCGTGATGCTGGGCCCGCAGCTCGCGCCACATCTTCCAGCTCACCCAGACCAGCAGGATGCCGCCGGCCAGCAGCAGGCCGACGATCTGCAAGAGCTGCGTGGTGATGCCGGCAAAGCCGATGCGCAGCAAGGTCGCCGCGGCGATGCCGACGACGATGGCTTTGGTACGCTGCGCCGACGGCAGGCCGGCGGCGGCCAGGCCGATGACGATGGCGTTGTCGCCCGCCAGCACCAGGTCGATCATGATCACTTGCAGCAAGGCCGTCAGCGCCTCGCCGGTTAGGTACTCAGTCATCGCGGAACCGCTCCTCTATGGTCTTGTTATGAGAGGGGCCTGCGCGGCGGCGTGCCACGGACATGCTCGGGCCAATCCTCGCACGCGCGAGGATTTGGAACCGCCATGGAAATGGGAAAGCCGGCGGGTCCCTCTTTGATTCCAGTCCGACATCACAGCCTTTGAGGGGCTGTCAGAGGGGCCCGGCCTGGTTCCTTCGATATATGAAATTCTTCCGCGCTCGGCAAGCGGGAACGGAAAGTCGCTGGCGGGCCAAGAACTTGCGGGGCGCATGGCGGCGAATGTTACAGCGGCGCCGGCTTCGAGCCGACCTGGGCCGGCCGGTCGTCAGGCAGCGGGATGAATTCGCCGCCGTCGGCCGGCGGCAGCGGAATGCGTCCGGCCTTCCAGTCGGCCTTGGCCTGTTCGATGCGCTCTTGGCGCGACGAGACGAAGTTCCAGTAGATGTGGCGCGGGCCGAGCGAATCGCCGCCGAGCAGCATGACGGTGGCGGGCTCGAGCGCCGTGATGGCAGGCGCAGACTTGCCCGCGAAGACGATCATCTGGCCATGGCCGAACTCGCGGCCCTCGACCTCCACGCGGCCGTGCGCGACGTAGGCGGCGCGCTCGCCGAGCTCCGTCGGCGCCGCGACCTTGGCGCCCGGCTGCAATTCCACATGGACGTAGAACAGCGGCGAGCGGGTGCGCACGCCGCTCTTCAGGCCGAAGGCGTCGCCGGCGACGACCCGCAGCCACAGGCCCTTGTCCTCCTGCACCGGCAGGCTCGCGGCGGGATAGTGGTCGAAGGCCGGCGCGATCTCCTCGTCGGCTTCCGGCAGCGCGACCCAGCTCTGGATGAGGTCGAGCCGGCCGCCTTCGCGCTTGAAGCGCCCCTCGAAGCGTTCCGAATGGCTGATGCCGCGGCCTGCCGTCATCCAGTTAACGGCGCCGGGCTCGATGAGCTGCTCGCTGCCCAGGCTGTCGCGATGCATGATCTGGCCGGCGAACAGGTAGCTCACCGTGGCGAGCCCGATGTGCGGATGGGGCCGTACGTCGACCTCGCGCGGGATGTTCGGCGGCATTTCCGTCGGGCCCGCATGGTCGAAGAACACGAAGGGCCCGACCGTGCGGTGCGAGCGGAACGGCAGCACGCGCCCGACGACGAACCCGCCGCCGAGGCCGGTCTTGCGCGCGTCGATCACGATGTCGAAGGAAGCGGGGTCTGAGGACGGAGAACTATCGGACGCGGCGCTCATCGGAGATCCTCTGGCAAGGGGCGGCGGCCGATCATAGCGCCGCGCCCGTGAACTGCCTCTCTACGAATTAAAGCCCTGCGGTTCCAGCGCCATGACAGCCTCAATTTCCCACATGTTGCGGCGCAAAACGATCACGCGACTTTGATCCCGCCCATTCCGTTAAACTGCTGGAATGCCGCTGCCCGCATCGGGTGAGAAAGCCCGCAGGGGCCTAGGGAGATTTTCGATGAAGTCCATGTTCGCCGCCGTACTGATCGCCGCCCCGCTGTCCATCCTCGCCGCCCTTCCCGCGACCGCGCAGATGCAGCAGCCCACGAAATTCCGCGGCACCATCCAGGCCGTCCAGGGCGACACGCTGACCTACCAGGTCCGCGACGGCGCCACCATGACGGTGCGGATGACGCCCGAGACGCGCATCACCGCCGTCAGCGGCACGAGCCTGTCGGAGATCAAGCCGGGCAGCTACATCGGCGTCGGCGCCGAGCCCGAGAAGGACGGCACCCAGCGCGCCCTCGAAGTGCACATCTTCACCGAGGCGCAGCGCGGCACCGGCGAGGGCTTCCACTCCTTCGACCTGACGCCCAACAGCACCATGACCAACGGCACCGTCGCCGACGACATGCCGCCGGCCGGCCAGGTGACGCAAAACGATTCGAACGACGCGCGCCGCATCCTGACCCTCACCTACAAGGGCGGCCAGCAGAAGGTCGTCGTCCCCGACGACGCTCCGATCGTCAAGCTGGCGCCCGGCTCGCGCGACCTGGTCGTCGCCGGCGCCAAGGCCAACATCAGCGGCTACAAGGCGCCCGACGGCAGCGTGACGGCGACCACGATGAACGTCGGCACCAACGGGCTGACGCCGCCGATGTGAGGCTTCGCGCCGCGCTTGCAGCGGCTTCATGCAGAATCGGCTTTATGAAGGCGCCGCTTCGGTTTAATCCGGAGCGGCGTTCTTCGTTTCGGCATCTCGCTCAAGGTCCCTCATGCGAATTTGCATCTTCGGCGCCGGCGCCATCGGCGGCAGCCTCGCGGCGCGCTTTCACAAGGCGGGAACGACGCCCGCGCTCGTCGTGCGCGGCCCCCACCTCGCCGCCATCAAGGCCAAGGGCCTGACCGTGCGCGACGCCGACGGCAGCGAGACGCGCTTCGCCGCCGAGGCGAGCGACGATCCGCACGACCTCGGGCCGCAGGACCTCGTGGTCGTCACCGCCAAGGCTCCCGCCCTGCCCGCCATCGGGCGCGCCATCGCGCCGCTGCTCGGACCCGAGACGGCGGTGCTGTTCGTCATGAACGGCATTCCCTGGTGGTACTTCCAGAACCACGGCGGGCCGCACGACGACCGCCGCCTGCCGAAGCTCGATCCCGACGACGGCCTGCGCCGGGCGATCGACCCGGCGCGCATCCTGGGTGGCGTGATCTACTGCGCCTGCACGGTGGAATCCCCCGGCGTGGTGCAGGTGTCGAGCCCGGTCAACCGCGTGATTCTCGGCGAGCCCAACGGTCAGGTGACGCCGCGCGCGCAAGCCGTCGCCAAGCTGCTCGCCGACGGCGGCATGGACACGGTGGCGACGCCGAAGATCCGCGACGCCATCTGGACCAAGCTGGTCGCCAACTTCAGCAGCGGCACGCTCTCCGTCGCGACCCAGTCGAGCATGAAGGCCTTCTATGCCGAGGAGGCCTGCCGCGAGGCGACCCGCCGAATCGTCGCCGAAGGCAAGGCGGTCGCCGCCGCCATGGGCTGCACGGTGACGACCAGCGCCGAGGAATTGCTGGCGCGCTTGGCGCCAAGCGCGCACAAGCCGAGCATCCTGCAGGACCTGGAGCTTGGCCGCGCCATGGAAGTGGACGGCGTCTATACCGTGCCGCTCGAGCTGGCGCGCCTCGCGAAGGTCGAGACGCCGACGCTCGACCTGCTCATCACCCTGCTGCGGCTGCGCGCCGAGGCCGCCGGGCTCTATAAGCCCTAGGTTTCGGAAATGCTGACGGCTTGCAGCGTGAGGGGCGTCTCGACCGAGGCGCCCAGCAGCTGCACGTCCACCTTCGGGATCGTCGTCTCGACCGCGCCGTAGATCGTCGCGAAGGAAACGTCCGCCGCGTCGCGCCCGACGCCGATGCGCGCCGCGCGGTCGACGGAGGCCAGGCGCGTCGGGTCGAACAGGTACCAGCGCCCCGAGAGATAGACCTCGACGAGGGCATGGAAGTCCTGCGGAAAGATTCCGGCCGAATAGGCGCTGACGAAGCGGGCGGGAATGTTGAGCGCGCGGCAAAGCGAGATGGCGAGATGGGCGAAGTCGCGGCAGACGCCGACGCGCGCCTCCATCGTGTCGTGCGCGGTGGTCTGCGTGTTGCTGCTGCCGTCGGCATAGCGGATGCGCCCGCGGATCCAGTTGCAGATCGCGGTCACACGGCTATGGCCGGGCAGCAAGTGGCCGAACTCCTGCTCGGCGAAAGCGCCGAGCCTGTCCGACTGGCAGTAGCGGCTCGCCAGCAGGTAGGGCTGCACGGAAAAGGGCAGCTGGCGCAGCGGCGTCTCCATTACGTTCGCCGGATCCTGCAGCGTCGGATGCAGGGAGACGCTGGCGCGATAGGCGATGATGAGATCCTTGCCCATGTGCGCCACCGGCACCAGCACGCGCACCAGGCGGTTGTTCTCCGGCGTGACGTGGCTCTCGAAGGAGAGCCGCAGGCGCTCGGCGCCGAGGGAGACGGAAACGGAAAGCTCCTCGTCCCTCACCGTCTGGCCGGCACAATGGGCCGCCTGCAGATGCAGCACCAATATGTCCTCGTCGCGCGGAACGAAGCGCAGGTCGCAGCGCACTGAAAGGGTGCCGTGATCTGTCATGATGTGACGCGGGCCATGCGAAATAAACGCCTGAGACGGCGATTAGCTCCGCGCCCGCTTCGCGCCTTCAGGCGCGCAAGGCCTGCTGCACCAGCGTGTCGAGGGCGCTCAGGAACCGCGAGCGGTCCGCCTTGCTGAAGGGCGGCGGGCCGCCGCCGCCGCCAAGCTCGCGCAGGTGGCGCGACAGCTCGCGCCCGGCCAGGGCCGAGCCGATGTTGTCGGCCGTCCACAGCTTGCCGTTGGGCGCCAGGGCGCGGGCGCCGCGCGCAAGGCAGCGCGAGGCGAGCGGAATGTCGGACGTGACGCAGACGTCCTTGGGGCCGATGCGTTCGGCGATCCAGTCGTCGGCCTTGTCGGCTCCCTCCTCCACCAGCACCATGCGCACATGGGCGCGGCCCGACGGCAGGATCGGCCGCGAGCCATTGGAGACGACATAGACCTGGAGCTGCAGGCGGTCGGCGACGCGGTAGACTTCCTCGCGCACCGGGCAGGCATCGCCGTCGACGTAGATTTCCGTCATGAGACCCGAGGCTAGCGGCGCGGCCGGTCGAGGAATTCGTCGAAGGCCTCGGCTTGCGACGCCAGGCCTTTTTCGATCAGGGCGCGCATCAGGTTGTCGCCGAGGCGGCCGGCGTCGACGAGGGCCGCCGGCAGGATGCCGAGCATCGCGGCGACCAGCCCCAGGCGGATTTCGGCGGCGGCGGCGTCGAACACGTCGCGGCATTTCACGACCGACAGATCGTCGACCAGCGCGTCGTCGCCGTTCTCGCGCATCACGCGCGCGGCGGTGATGAAGGCGGCATAGTCGAGGATGCCGGGCGACAGCCGCTCGATCTTCTTCAGCAGCGTGTCTGAGGTGGCGCGGTCCTGGCTGCCGGTCGGCAGGGCATAGGCCTTGGCCTGACGCAGGCGCGTGTAGAAGAGGTCGCGCCGGCCGTCCGACTTCGCCGCCCATTCGGCGCCGGTGAAGAGCGCGGCCTCGGTGAACTCCGTCTCCGCGCCGCCGCTCGTGCGGCAATAGACGATGCCGTCCTCGACTTCGTCGACGACATAGGAACGGCCATCCTTGGTGTGGACGGTCGCGCCGGGAACGAATCTGGAAGCCATGCTGCCTCGGCCAACGGGGAACGGCGGATGAGACGGCCATGGTAGGCCATCAGCCGCCGATCAGACAGCGAATTGGATTAGGCGGGCCGGCGACTTGGTGACGGCTTGGGCGAACCGGCTACTTGCCGGCGGCTTTCTTCGCCGCACGGTCGAGGCCGGCGCGGATCAGGCCCTTCGCTTCTTCCGTGCCAACCCACTGGACGATTGTCACCCATTTGCCTTTTTCCAGATCCTTGTAGTGCTGGAAGAAGTGGGCGATCTGGTCGCGCAGGATCTCCGGCAGATCATCGTAGCTGTGCACGTCGCGATAGAAGGGGTGCAGCTTGTCGACTGGCACGGCGATGATCTTTTCGTCGGGGCCGGCTTCGTCGGTCATCAGCAGCGCGCCGACCGGCCGGCAGCGGATCACCGCGCCCGGCACCACGGGGGTCTGGCTGACGACGAGGATGTCGCAGGGGTCGCCGTCTTCCGACAGCGTGTGCGGCACGAAGCCGTAGTTGGCCGGGTAGATCATCGACGTGTGCAGGAAGCGGTCGACGAAAAGGGCGCCGGAGCTCTTGTCGAGCTCGTACTTGACCGGCAGGCCGCCCTGGGGAATTTCGATGATGGCGTTGATGTCGTCGGGCGCATTGACGCCGGCGGGGATCTTGGTGATGTCCATCGAAGCTCCTGAACTTTAAAAACGCTTACTCAATTCGACCTCGCCCGTGGCGCGACAAGTTTATGTCGCCGCCCGCAGGGCCATGTTCGCCACGCATGCGGCATCCGCGACCAGCGCCGCCACCGCGCAGTCCGGTCCGATCCCGCAAGCTCGGCCCGGCAGAGAAAGATGAAGAAATTGGAGCGGGCGAAGGGATTCGAACCCTCGACCCCGACCTTGGCAAGGTCGTGCTCTACCCCTGAGCTACGCCCGCTCTGGCGCCTGAACCGTCCCCTGGGGAAGCAACCGCGGACCGAAGTCCGCGGAAAACACCGGCAAATCATGCATCTGCGCGGCGGGGGGCGGCGGGAGGCCGGGATAATACTCAAAGCCGCCGGCTTTGCAACCCTCGCGCGGGGGCCACGGAAAACTCTCCGGACAGGCCGCCAGGCCAGGGTCTGAGCCGGAACGCCGCCGCGTTCCGCCGATTCAAGCGGCGCTGGGGCCTTGCCGTCGGCGGATGAAAGGGCCATTTATAGGCCAATTGTTTCAATCCCCTATCGGTCGAGAGAGAACATGGCAGGCTTTCCGGGCATGCCCGGCACCAAACCGCCGGCGGGCGCCCAATCCCAGACCACGTCTCCCAGCGCAAGCTGGGCCCAACCCATGACAGGGGGGCCAAATGCCGGCGGCGCGAATTCCGCCCTTGCCGGCGCATTGGGCGGCGGCTTCACCGAGACGCCCCAGGCGGCCGTTCCCACGACGGGCCCGGTCGGCGACGCCGACGTGATCCAGGACTCCTCCACCGCGACCTTCATGGCCGACGTGATCGACGCCTCCTTCGGCCCGGCGATCATCGTCGACTTCTGGGCCCCCTGGTGCGGCCCCTGCAAGCAGCTCGGCCCCGCCCTGGAAAAGGCCGTGCGCGCCCAGCAGGGCCGCGTGCGCCTGATCAAGATCAACGTCGACGAGAACCAGGACCTGGCGCAGCAGATGCGCATCCAGTCCATCCCGGCCGTCTACGCCTTCAAGGACGGCCGCCCGGTCGACGGCTTCGCCGGCGCCTTGCCGGACAGCCAGGTGCGCCAGTTCGTCGAGAGCATGGCCAAGCTCGCCGGCCCCACGTCGGAAGAAGAAGGCCTGAAGGAAGCCATGGCGCAGGCCGAAGAGATGGCCGCCGCCGGCGACCTCGAGACCGCCATCGCGATCTACGCCGAAGTGCTGGCCCAGGCCCCCGCCAGCGTCGAGGCCATCGCCGGCCTCGCCAAGCTTCAGCTGGCAAGCGGCGACGCCACCGCCGCCAAGGACACGCTGGCGGCCTTCAAGCCCGAGCCGAACAAGGTCGAGCCGCCGGCCATCGCCACCGTGCGCGCCGCCGTCGAGCTGGCCGAGCAGAGCGCCGGCGCTTCCGGCGAGCTGGACGCCCTGATCGCCAAGGTCGCCGCCGATCCGGCCGACCATCAGGCGCGCTTCGACCTCGCCGTCGCCCAGTTCGGCGTCGGCAAGCCGGACGCCGCCATCGACGAGCTGCTGACGATCATCAAGAAGAGCCGCGACTGGAACGAGGGCGCCGCCCGCGCCCAGCTCGTGAAGGTCTTCGAGGCGCTCGGCCCCATGCACGAGCTGTCGCAGAGCGGCCGCCGCCGCCTGTCGTCGATCCTGTTCTCGTAAGACACGGCAAGGGAGAAGGCCATGGCGCGCGGCGTGTTCGATCCCGGCTTCGACGACATGCCCGGCCTGATTCCGGTCTTCCCCCTCGCCGGCGTGCTGCTGCTGCCGCAGGGCAAGCTGCCGCTCAACATCTTCGAGCGGCGCTACCTCGCCATGACGCGCGACGCCCTGCTGTCGCCGACGCGCCTCATCGGCATGATCCAGCCGACCGGCCTCGGCGAAGGGGCGAACGGCCCCGAACTGTTCCCCGTCGGCACCGCCGGCCGCATCGTCAGCTTTTCCGAGAGCGACGACGGCCGCTACGAGATCGTGCTCGACGGGCTGATCCGCTTTCGCGTGCGCGACGAGGTCGACCTCAAGGACGGCTACCGCCGCGTCATGCCGAACTTCACGCCCTACCGCGACGACCTCGAGGTCTACGGCACGGCGCGCGACCCGAGCAACGGCCGCATCGACCGCGACCGCATCCTCGCCGGCCTCAAGCGTTACTTCGGCGCCAAGCATGTGGAAGCCAACTGGGACGCGATCCGCCAGCTCGACGACCGCGCGCTGGTGACGACGCTGGCCATGAGCTGCCCGTTCGAGCCCACGGACAAGCAGGCATTGCTGGAGAGCGTGGACATCGCCACCTGCGGCCATACCCTGGCCGCCCTGCTGGAGATGGGCGCCGGCAGCGCCGAAGCCGGCTTCGGCGACACGCCGCCGACGCCGACGCGCCACTAGCCGACATATTTCACCGAGGACGATTCATGAACGACACCGCCGCAGGCCTGGGTAAGGACATCGACCGCAAGCTGCTGGAGATCCTCGTCTGCCCTCTGACCAAGGGACCGCTGCGCTACGACGCGGCGAAGCAGGAGCTGGTGAGCGAAAGCGCCGGCCTCGCCTTCCCGATCCGCGACGGCATCCCGATCATGCTGCCCGACGAGGCCCGCCGCCTCGACGACTGACGGCAGATTTCGACCACTGACGATTCGCGACGCGGGAGCATTCCATGAGCGGCCATTCGCACGACGACAAGCACGGCCATTCGCACGATCATGGCCACGGCCATGATCACAAGCACGACGACCATGGCCACAAGCATGAGGGCCAGCCCCACGATCACGGACATGATCATGAACATGGCCACGGCGATCATGACCACGCCCACCCGCACGGCGACCATGGACATGATCACGGCCATTCGCATGGCGGCCATCAGCATCATGAGCATGGCCCGGGCGCCGACCATCAGCATCATTACGGCCCCCTGCCCGAAGAGATCCGCATGAGCCGCGAGGACAACCTCATCGAAATCGACTTCGACGACGGCGAATCCTACCGCTATTCGGCGGAATACCTGCGCGTCCATTCGCCGTCGGCCGAGGTCATGGGCCATGGGCCCGGCCAGCAGATCACGGTCAGCGGCAAGAAGGACTTGTCGATCGTCAGCCTGGAGCCAGTCGGCAACTACGCCATCCGCATCCTGTTCGGCGACGGCCACGACACCGGCATTTACTCGTGGGGCTACCTGCACGAGCTCGGCCAACGCCAGGACGATCTCTGGCAGCTCTATCTCGACGCCTTGAAGGAAAAGGGCCTCAGCCGCGAAGGCTGAGCTTCCCTTCTTCGCCATGCTCGGGCTTGACCCGAGCATCCATGTTTCAAATGCCTGAGCGTTGGATGGATGGACCCTCGGATCAAGTCCGAGGGTGACGGCCCACTTTTTACAGCGGCTCGCCGCGCGACAGGCGCGGCAGGTCGCCGACCAGGCCCATGGCATGGCGCATGAAGAACTTCTTCAGCGGGCCAGCGCGGTTGACCGCGCGAAAGCCGAGCCGGCGGCCGATCACGAAGGGCACGAAGCTGTTCGAGAATAGCCGGTTCAGCCCGTCGGTGATGCCGGCAAGCAGCACGTTGTCGAAACGCCGCCAGCGCTCGTAGCGCGCCAGCACTTCCCCGAATCCGATGTCGAGGCCGAGGCGCCTCGCGTCGACCAGCACTTCGGCGAGCGCCGCCACGTCGCGTAGGCCGAGGTTCAGCCCCTGCCCGGCGATCGGATGGATGGCGTGCGCCGCATCGCCGATGAGCGCCAGGCGCTCGTCGGCGTAGCGCTCGGCATGCAGCAGCGACAGCGGATAGGACCAGCGCGGACCGATGCTTTCGACTGTGCCGAGGAAGTCGCCGACGCGGCGCGCGATCTCGCCGTCGAAGTCCGCCTTGTTCAGAGACAGATAGGTGGATGCCAGAGCAGTCTTCTCGGTCCACACCAGCGACGAGCGATGGCGCGGCCCAGCTCCTTTAACGCCATGGCGCGTCGCCTCGTCCGTCATCGGCAGGATGGCGAAGGGGCCGACGGGCAGGAAGCGCTCGTGCGCGACGCCGCCGTGCGGCCGCTCGTGGGCGATGGTGCAGACGATCGCGGTCTGCGGATAGGACCAGCGCGTGACCGCGATGCCGCGCGCGGCGCGCAGGCTCGAATCGCGCCCTTCGGCCGAGACGACCAGGCGCGCATGGATGCGCCGTCCGTCGGTCAATCTGGCGACGGCGCAGGCCGGTTCGTTCACGACGTCGGCCAGCATGGCGGGCGCCAGGCGCGTAATCGCCGGCAGCTCCTTCAGGCGGGCGGCGAGCGCCGCGCGGATCACCCGGTTCTCGACGATGTGGCCGAACGATTCCGCTTCGACGTCATGATGCGCATCATGGGCCTGCGCGCGGCTGCCGCGCAGGATGGTTGAGAACGAGTCGGCGCGCGCGAGCGCCCGCGAATCGTAATGCACGAAGGCGAGGCTGTCGCCGTCGCTCACCCGGATGTCGCGGATCGGCTCGGCGACGTTGCCCTGCGCCAGCACGTGGTTCCACAGCCCAATGCCCTCGAAGGCGCGGCGCGAGCCGGCGGCGATGGCGGACACGCGGCCGTCGAAGCCGGCGTCGAGCAGCTTGGCCGGATCTTCGCGCTCGAGCGCGATCACGGTGAGGCCGGCGCTCGCGGCGGCGACCGCGAAGGTCATGCCGACCATGCCGCCGCCGACGACCAGCAGGTCGGCCTCGAAATCCGGTGCGGGAAGAGGTGCGTCGCTCATGGCCTGTTCCTAGCACGGATGGGCGGACGCTCCATCCCGTCGCGCGTCATTTTCGGACGCCTCTTTCCTCGGCAGTTCGAGGGGGCCAAAAATCGCCCGGAACCTGCCCCCAACTTATTCAGACCTCTCCCTTTTTTCGACTTTGTTGAATTTCTAGGCAGTTTTCCGTTTTTGCCGCTTATCTGCGCAGCCCTTTTTCGGGCGGTAGCCGGGCCTGATTTGCCTTTGTCTTTCAACCCATTGATTTCATTGCGCGCGTTGCGCCTGACGGACTGCCTACCGGAACGGCACGGAAGTTGAAATGGAAAGGGCCGTGATGCCGTCTGCAACGGACGGCGTCTCGGATAGCCGTCCCTCGCGTCTCGACAGGAGCCGTCAGGTTCGCCCGCTCAGGCGCAGAGGATGAAGGGTCGGCATCCGTCACTTTGGAAGGGGACCTCCAAATGAAACTCGTTATGGCGATTATTAAACCGTTCATGCTGGACCCTGTCCGCGAGGCGCTGACCGAGCTGGGCATTCAGGGCATGACCGTTACGGAAGTGAAGGGCTTCGGCCGCCAGAAAGGGCATACCGAAATCTATCGCGGCGCGGAGTACGCGATCGATTTCCTGCCCAAGACCAAGCTCGAAGTTGCGGTGAGCGACGACCTCGCGGAGCGGGTCGTCGAGACCATTCAGAAGGCCGCCCACACCGACAAGATCGGCGACGGCAAGATTTTCGTCGTCGACCTGCTGCAGGCCGTTCGAATCCGCACGGGCGAGACCAACGCCGATGCACTCTAAGGAGAAGACCACAATGTTTCGTCTGAAAACCCTCGCGGGTCTGGGCGCGCTTGCGCTCGGGATGACCGCGTCCGTCGGCGCTTTCGCGCAAGAAGCGGCAGATGCGACGGCTGCCGCCGCTGCGCCTGTCTTCGACACCGGCAACACGACGTGGATGATGACCTCGTCGCTGCTCGTCCTCATGATGAGCGTGCCCGGCCTGGCGCTGTTCTACGGCGGCATGGTCCGCTCCAAGAACATGCTCTCGATCCTGATGCAGGTGTTCTACACCGTCTGCGTCGTCGGCGTGATCTGGGTCGTCTACGGCTACAGCCTGGCTTTCACCGGGGGCAACGATTTCATCGGCGGCTTCTCGAAGGCCTTCCTGTCGGGCATCACGACCTCCTCGGGCGCGGCGACCTTCTCGGTCGGCGTGCAGGTCCCCGAGCTGGTCTACGTCTGCTTCCAGATGACCTTCGCGATGATCACCCCGGCCCTGATCCTCGGCGCCTTCGCCGAGCGCATCAAGTTCTCGGCCATCGTGCTGTTCATCCCGCTGTGGGTGACCTTCATCTACTTCCCGGTCGCGCACATGGTGT
>DASYCO010000008.1:0-53301 GCA_036500145.1 Alphaproteobacteria bacterium
GGCAACCTCTACGGCGTCATCGGGATGGTGGTCGCCATCCTGACGACGCTCGCCTCGCCGAACGTCCTCCTTGGCAGCTTCCCGATCATCATCGTCGGCATCCTGATCGGCGGCGCGATCGGCACTTATATCGCGCTCAAGATCCAGATGACGGCGCTGCCGCAGCTCGTCGCCGCCTTCCACTCGCTGGTCGGCCTCGCCGCCGTCTGCGTGGCGTCCGCCGCCTTCTACGCGCCGGAATCCTACGGCATCGGCATCGCCGGCGACATCGAGGTCGGCTCGCTCATCGAGATGGGCCTCGGCACCGCGATCGGCGCCATCACCTTCACCGGCTCGATCGTCGCCTTCGCCAAGCTGCAGGGTCTCGTC
Source organism: Alphaproteobacteria bacterium (assembly GCA_036500145.1). Taxonomy (GTDB): domain Bacteria; phylum Pseudomonadota; class Alphaproteobacteria; order SMXQ01; family SMXQ01; genus CAMAVH01. The sequence continues at coordinate 370 of DASYCO010000008.1, forward strand.
TCCGGCAAGCCGCTCGTCTTCACCGGCCAGCACCTCTTCAACGCCGCGCTCGGCGTCGCCCTCCTTGCCGTGCTGGTGTGGTTCGTCACCGGCGGCTCGCTCGCCGCCTTCGTGCTCCTCGTGCTGATCTCGCTGGCGCTCGGTTTCTTGCTCATCCTGCCGATCGGCGGCGCCGACATGCCGGTGGTGATCTCGATGCTGAACAGCTATTCGGGCTGGGCGGCATCGGGCATCGGCTTCACCCTGGAAAACAACCTGCTGATCATCACCGGCGCGCTGGTCGGTTCGTCGGGCGCCATCCTCAGCTACATCATGTGCAAGGGCATGAACCGCTCCTTGTTCAACGTGATCCTCGGCGGCTTCGGCGGCGACACCTCGGCGGCGTCCGGCGCTGGCAAGACCGACCGCCCGGTCAAGTCGGGCAGCGCCGACGACGCGGCCTTCATCATGAAGAATGCCGGCAAGGTCATCATCGTCCCGGGCTACGGCATGGCCGTCGCCCAGGCGCAGCACGCGCTGCGCGAGATGGCCGACAAGCTGAAGGCCGAAGGCGTGGAAGTCTCCTACGCCATCCATCCGGTGGCGGGCCGCATGCCGGGCCACATGAACGTGCTGCTGGCCGAAGCCAACGTGCCCTACGACGAGGTGTTCGAGCTGGAGACGATCAATTCCGAATTCCAGACCGCCGACGTCGCCTTCGTCATCGGCGCCAACGACGTGACCAATCCGGCGGCGCGCGACGATCCGCAGAGCCCGATCTACGGCATGCCGATCCTCGACGTCGACAAGGCCAAGACCGTGCTGTTCGTGAAGCGCTCGATGGCGTCCGGCTACGCCGGCGTCGACAACACGCTGTTCTACCGCGACAACACGATGATGCTGTTCAGCGACGCGAAGAAGATCTGCGAAGACATCGTGAAGAGCCTGTAAGGCTCAGCCGATCCGAGAAAGAAAAAGGGCCGCCCTTCGGGGCGGCCCTTTTTCTTTGGGTCGATGCAGACAGCAAAAAACCCCGAAGCATGGCCTCGGGGTTTTTTGATTCGGACTGCGGCGTCGGCCTAGTAGCCTTCGCGCTCCATGCGCTTGCGGAGGAGCTTGCGGTAGCGGCGAACGGCCTCGGCCTTTTCGCGGGCGCGCTTCTCGGAGGGCTTCTCGAAATTGCGGCGCATCTTCATCTCGCGATAGATGCCTTCGCGCTGCATCTTCTTCTTGAGCGCGCGCAGGGCCTGATCGACGTTGTTGTCTTTAACGTGGACTTGCAAGTGAGTGCTCCAGTTTGCCGGACCAGCCCCTTTAAATTTAATGTCAGGGGTATGGTGGGCGAAATTGTGATCGCAAAACCCCGCCGAAGAGGGGTTCGCGAAAGGAACGGCGTTGTATCACAGGGATTTAGCCGCCGCAAGCGGGGTTCGGACTCGCCCGATTCCTGAAAAATCATGCCAAAACAAGGCCTTGGCCCTAATCGCCTGACTCCCTGGGCTTTGACGGATGACGATTCACGCCCCATATTGGGGGCATGGCCATTCTCAAGATCGCCCGCATGGGCCACCCCATTCTGCGCGGCCGCGCCCAGCCGGTCACCGATCCCGCCTCGCCGGACATCCGCCGGCTGGTCGCCGACATGCTCGAGACCATGGAGGACGCCGGCGGCGTCGGCCTGGCCGCGCCCCAGGTCCACGTGCCGCTGCGCGTCGTCGTCTTCAAGGTGCCGCCGGAACGGCTCGGCCCCGACGAGACCCTGCCGGCCGACTTTTCCGAGCGCGACCGCCCCATGGTGCTGATCAATCCGGTGCTGGAGGCCCTGCCGGGCCCCTCCGGCCAGCCGGAGACGGAACTGGGCTGGGAAGGCTGCCTGTCGGTGCCGGGCTTCCGCGGCGTCGTGCCGCGCGTCACCCGCCTGCGCTACCGCGCCCTGGGGCTGGACGGCCAGCCGTTCGAGCGCGTCGCCGAAGGCTTCCACGCCCGCGTGGTGCAGCATGAATACGACCATCTGGACGGCATCCTCTATCCCATGCGCATGAAAGACCTCAGCCTGCTGGGATTTGAGGAGGAGATGACGCGTTATCCCTTAGGTGACGCGTCCGACGGCAAGTCAGGGGCTGGCGCGTCCAGCGAGGAGGCGGAATCCGCATGACCGACGCCACGAATCCGCAATCCAACACTCCTGGGGCTGAAGAGCCCCAACTGCCCGGCATTCGCGCCCGCCTGCTGGCCGGCCTGATGCGCAATGCGCCGTTCGACGGCTGGAGCGAGCGGGCGCTCGCCGCCGCCGCGCGCGACGCCGGGGTGACGCCCGAGATGGCGGAAATCGCCTTTCCCGGCGGCTTGGCCGGCGCCGCCCTGGCGCTGCATGAGGAATTCGACCGCCGCACGGCCGAGGCCCTGGCCGCCCACGACCTCGAATCCCTGAAGATCCGCGAGCGCATCACGCTCGCCGTGCGCACCCGGCTGGAACTGTCGGGGCCCGACCGCGAGGCCTTCCGCGCCCTGGCGACCTTCCTGGCCAGCCCGCTCAACGTCGGCCTCGGCGCCCGCCTGATGTGGCGGACGGTCGACAGCCTGTGGCGGGCTGTCGGCGACCGCTCGACCGACTTCACCTACTACAGCAAGCGCGCCACCCTGGGGGCTGTCTGGGGCTCGACCCTGATGGTCTGGCTGCAAGACGGCTCGGAGGATTTCGCCGAGACCTGGGCTTTCCTCGACCGGCGCATCGCCGACGTCATGGCGATCGAGGCCTGCAAGGCGCGCGTCCGCCAGATGGCCGCCCGTCTGCCTGACCCCTTCGGCCTGTTCCGCCGGCCGACATCGGGCCCTCGGCCGTAAGGCCGTCTTAGCCTCTTCGCAATCCGCCGAAAAATTGTGACCGGTTCTTAACGGAACCGGAACCTATTGGCGCGATCATCTTCCTATTGAACCGCTACCGGTGGTGGACGTTGCCCGTCCGTAGAACTCCTCTGCAAGACCATCCCTGCGCAACCCTGGAGACGATCGCGATGTCGCGGCCGCAGCTTTCACTGACGCCGATGACGGAAGGCGAACTGGCATGCGCTTCGCATGGATCGGTTCCAAGGCGGAGGGATGGCGAGGAGGCGGTGGAGGAATGCCAGCCATGCAAGATCGCACGCGTGCCGCGCTGGACGGCTTATCCGATTTTGCCTAAATTCAGCCCAGTTTCCTTGCCAGTATCATCCTGCGTGTTGCGGCGTGTCCCGCATCGATTTCGGACGTCTTTTCCAAGGATCTAAGTGAGCATGCGCGCTTCCAGTCTTCTGACTGCGGCAGTGATACTGTGCGTGAACGTGGCTGCGTGGACGTGGGCCAATCGTCCCGCGGAGCCTTCGCAGGCTTTCAATGGCCAGATCTCCGGCCTGTCGTTCAGCCCCTATCAGCGCGGCCAGGACGCCAACGAAGGCCGTCACCCCAGCTCCGCCGACATCGACCGCGACCTGCGCCTGCTCGCCGCGAACAACGTCGGCTCGGTCCGCACCTATACGTCGCTCGACGGCATCGAAGAGACCGCACGCCTCGCGCGCGACTACGGCCTGAAGGTGACGGCGGGCGCGTGGCTCGGCTCCAAGCCCGAAATCAACGAAGCGGAAGTCGCCAGCCTCATCAACGTGGCGAAGGCGAACCGCAACGTCGACAAGCTCATCGTCGGCAACGAATCCATCCTGCGCGGCGAACAGACCGTGCCGCAGGTCATCGACGAGATCCACAAGGTGCGCAAGGCCGTGCGCCGTCCGATCTCGACGGCCGAGCCGTGGCACGTCTGGCAGGCCCATCCCGAGCTGGTGAAGGAAGTTGACTTCCTCGCCGTGCAGCTGCTGCCCTACTGGGAAGGCATCCCCGTCGACCAGGCCGTGCGCTACGTGCTGAAGCGCTACTACGATTTGAAGATCGCCTATCCGGGCAAGAAGATCGTCATCTCCGAAGTGGGCTGGCCGAGCGAAGGCAAGGCGCGCCAGGGCGCCGAGGCCAGCATCGTCAACCAGGCCCGCTTCACGCGCGAATTCCTCGCCGCGGCGAAGGAGCACGGCATCGAATACTTCGTCATGGAAGCCTTCGACCAGCCGTGGAAGATGTCGTTCGAAGGCACCGCCGGCGGCTACTGGGGCATCTTCGACGTCGACCGCAACCCGAAGTTCTCGCTGACCGGCCCGGTCGAGGAGCAGCCCTTCTGGCCGCTGCTCGCCGGCATCTCCAGCGTGCTCGGCCTGATCGCCATGTTCGCCTTCCTGCCGCGCTACAACCACGTCGGCCTCACGGGGCGCGCACTGTTCTCCGCCGTGCTCCAGGTCGTCGCCTCGGGCTCGGTGTGGATGGCCGTCAGCATCTTCTACCAGTACCTGACGCCGCTGCAGGCGACCGTGCTCGGCATCCTGACCGCCTGCCAGGTCATCCTCGGCATCACGATCATCTCCGAGACGTTCCAGTTCATCGAGCTGCTGTGGGCCCGCCTGCGCCGCAAGATCGCGCCGGCGGCGGAAGCCGCGGCGCTGCCGGCCAGCACGCGCCTGCCCAAGGTGTCGCTGCACCTGCCGATCCACAACGAGCCGGCGCAGATGGTGATGCGCACGCTCGACAGCCTGGCGAAGCTCGATTACCCGGACTTCGAGGTGATCGTCATCGACAACAACACCAAGAACCCGGACGTCTGGAAGCCGGTGGAGGCCTACTGCGCCAACCTCGGCGCGAACTTCCGCTTCTTCCACCTCGACCCGTGGCCGGGCTTCAAGGCGGGCGCCTTGAACTTCGCCCTGTCGCAGACGTCGAAGGACGCCGAGGTGATCGGGGTGATCGACAGCGACTACATCGTGCGCACGGACTGGCTCAAGAGCCTGGTGCCCTACTTCGCCGACCCCAAGGTGGGCTGGGTGCAGGCGCCGCAGGACCATCGCGAGTGGCAGGACCATCCGTTCAAGACGATGATCAACTGGGAATATGCCGGCTTCTTCCACATCGGCATGGTCCACCGCAACGAGCGCAACGCCATCATCCAGCACGGCACCATGACCCTGATCCGCAAGCAGGCCATGGAAAGCGTCGGCAACTGGGGCGAATGGTCGATCTGCGAAGACGCCGAACTCGGCCTGCGCATGCTCGAACAGGGCTACGAGGCGCTCTACACGACCGAGACGTTCGGCCAGGGCCTGACGCCGGACGACTTCGCCGGCTACAAGAAGCAGCGTTTCCGCTGGGTGTTCGGCGCGGTGCAGATCATCCGCCACCACGCCCGCCAGCTGTTCCTGCCGAACTTCATGCAGAAGGACGGCTCGCGCCTGACCTTCGCCCAGCGCTACCACTTCATTGCCGGCTGGCTGCCCTGGTTCGCCGACCTGATGCACCTCGGCTTCACGGTGGGCGCGCTGTTCTGGACGATCGGCGTCATCGCCTTCCCGAAGTACGTCGAGTTCCCGCTCGCCATCTTCATGGTGCCGGCGCTCAGCGTCATGGGCATGAAGTTCCTGTCCTCGCTCTGGCTCTACCAGATCAAGGTGCCCTGCACGGTGGGCCAGCGCCTCGGCGCCGCGCTCGCCGCCATGTCGCTCGGCTACACGGTCGCGCGCGGCATCCTCTCGGGCCTGTTCTTCACCTCGACCCCCTTCATGCGGACGCCGAAGTGCGAGGACCGTCCGGCCCTGATCGGCGGCCTGATGATGGCCTGGCAGGAAGGCCTGCTCTTCCTCGGCGCCATCGTCGCGGCCTCCGCCACGGCCATCGCCTACGGCCGCTGGAACACCGAAGCCAACCTCTGGATCTTCATGCTGCTGATCCAGACGATCCCCTACGCCTCGGCGGTCGCGATCTCGATCGTCGCCGCCCTGCCGGGCTACCGCCGCAGCAAGGCGGTCGAGGCGAGCGTCGCCCCGGCGGCGGGCGTGGCGCATACGGAGAACGTGTCAGTCTAGCCATCGGCGCATGGAAACGCGAAGGGCGCGGAGAGTGATCTCCGCGCCCTTTTCGTTTGTCATATGGCATGCGTCTTTTCCGCTCGTCATGCCCGCACTTGTTGCGGGCATCCATGCCTTGCGGCGCGAAAGAAGAAAAGGCGTGGATGGCCGGAACAAGTCCGGCCATGACGCGCTTTAAAATTTCGTGGAGGCAGACGTCCGGCGCTATTTGCGCGGCGACAGCCGCGTCACGTGGCCCATCTTGCGGCCGGGGCGCGGCTCTGTCTTGCCGTAGAGATGCAGCTTGGCGCCCGGCTCGGCGAGGATCTCGCGCCAGCGCAACACTTCGTCGCCCAGCAGGTTCTTCATCGTCGCGTCGGAATGGCGCTGCGTCGCGCCGAGCGGCAGGCCGCAGACGGCGCGCACGAACTGCTCGAACTGCGAGGTGAGGCAGGCGTCGATCGTCCAATGGCCGGAATTGTGCGGGCGCGGCGCGAGCTCGTTGACCAGCAGGGCGCCTTCGCGCGTGACGAACATCTCGACCGCCAGCAGGCCGACCAGGTCGAGCCGCTCGGCGATGTGGCGCGCCATGGCGATGGCCTTGTCGGCGAGCTCCGGCGCGATGGCTGCTGGCGCGATGGTGGTGTCGAGGACATGGTGGACGTGGCGGTTCTCGACCGGGTCGAAGGCGGCCCAGTTGCCGTCCGGCCCGCGCGCGACGATCACCGAGATCTCGCGCTCGAAGTCGACGAAGCCTTCCAGCACGCCCTCCGCGGCGCCCATGGCCTTCCAGGCGGCGGCCGGCTTCATGTTGCCGTCGATCATCACCTGGCCCTTGCCGTCGTAGCCGAGGCGCGCGGTCTTGAGCACGGCGGGGCGGCCGAGGTCGTGCAGCGCCTGGGTCAGGTCCTCCACGCTGGTGACGCGCCGGTAGGGCGCCGTGGCGGTGCCGATGGAGTTCAGGAAGTCCTTCTCGCGCAGGCGGTCCTGGGCGATGGCGAGGCAGCGCGGGCCGGGCCGCACCACCACGTGGCGCGCCAGGGTGGCGGCGGTGACTTCCGGGATGTTCTCGAATTCGAAGGTGACGACCGCGACTTCCTTGGCGAAGGCGGCGAGCGCCGCCTCGTCCGTGTAGGAGGCGACCGTGGTCTTGGCGGCGACCTGGGCGGCGGGGCTGTCCGTCTCGTCGGTGTAGACATGGCACGGATAGCCGAGGCGGGCGGCCGCCATGGCCGTCATGCGGCCGAGCTGGCCGCCGCCGAGAATGCCGATGGTGACGCCAGGAGCGAGGGGGCCGGACGAGGAAGTGGACATGATGGACGGACGCAGGTGAGACAGGGGGATCAGCGGGTGCGCGGGCGGGACGGCGTCCTGGCCTTGCGGGCCGGAGCCTTGGTCTTGGCCGAAGCCTTGCGGGAGACCGCCTTGGCCTCGACCGGCGATTCGTCGACGGCGGCGGTCTGGCGCGCGCGCCAGGCGTCGAGTCGCGCGGCGAGCTTGGCGTCGTTCAGCGCCAGGATGCCGGCGGCGAACAGCCCGGCGTTGATGGCGCCGGCGCGGCCGATGGCGAGCGTGCCGACGGGCACGCCGCCCGGCATCTGGACGATGGAGAGCAGGCTGTCCATGCCCTTGAGGCTGTGGCTCTCGACCGGCACGCCGAGCACCGGCAGCGGCGTCATGGCGGCGGTCATGCCCGGCAGGTGGGCGGCGCCGCCGGCGCCGGCGATGATGACCTGCAGGCCGCGGTCGCGGGCGCCATGCGCGTAGTCGTAGAGGCGCTTCGGGGTGCGGTGGGCCGAGACGACCTTGGTCTCGTGCGGCACGTCCAGGGCCTCCAGGGTTTCGGCGGCGTGGCGCATCGTCTCCCAGTCGGAGCGACTGCCCATGATGATGCCGACGAGCGCTTTGCGTGCCATGCGAACCCTAACGCAGGGCCTGTCCGCCGTGGCGGGCAGCCCTGAAAGCTTGACGGCGGCCGCAACAGGGCGGCCGCCGGGAAGGCGGCATTATAGGAATCGGCGGCCGGCGCGCAATGGCGCCGAATTTTGGAGAAAACTTGCCATTTCGCCCACCATTCCAAGTCGTTTCTGGTAAAATGCGCGACGAAGGCTTTGTTAATATTTATTAATATTGGCCTGTCATGTTCTGCGGAAGTAACTCGGGGGCGGTCAGGCCACGAGTTTTGGCTTAGCCCGAGTGCAGCGAACAATATGAAGATCGGCGATTCGAAACCGGTGTCGCGGACCAGTTCCGCGGCGAAGCGCAGCGCGGCCGTCGAGAGCAGTGACGATGCAGCGCCGGTCGACCGACCGAACGACGTCATTTCCATCATGGGCATCCCGGAGGCGGAACTCACGCCGAAGGTCCGCACGGCCATCATGGGCTTGCTCCAGGAAGTCGACCGCCTGCGCCAGGAGCTCGAGGACGGCAAGAAGCGCGTCGCCTTCCTCGAGAAGCTCGCCGACCAGGACACGATGGTGCCGATCGCCAACCGCCGCGCCTTCGTGCGGGAGCTGTCGCGCATGATCGCCTTCGCCGAGCGCTACGGCACGCCGTCGAGCGTGCTGTTCTTCGACATCAACGGCATGAAGGTCATCAACGACAACCTCGGCCATGCGGCGGGCGACGCGGCGATCCGCCATGTCGCCACCGTGCTGACCGGCAACGTCCGCGAGTCCGACGTGGTCGGCCGCCTCGGCGGCGACGAATTCGGCGTGCTGCTGGCCAATGCGCCCATGCAGGCGGCGGTCGACAAGGCCAATTCCCTGGCGTCCAAGATCGAGACCGTGCCGTTCGAGTGGGAAGGCCGCCACGTGCCGCTGCGCGTCGCCCACGGCGCCCATAGCTTCTCCGGCGGAGAAGACCCGGCCAAGGCGCTCGACGCCGCCGACAAGGCGATGTACGAGCGCAAGCAGAACGGCCGCGACGCCGGCTAGGCCCGCGCGGACGCCCTCAGGGCTTCAACGATATTCAGGCGACGACGTCGGCGGCTGCGCCGCCGTCAGGCGATGATGTCTGGCAGCAGCTCGCTTTCGAGCTTCTGCATCAGGTCGCGCAGCACCAGCTTGCGCTTCTTCAGCCGTTGCACGCGGAGCTGGTCGAACGGCGCCTGGTCGACGACCCGGGCGATCACGTCGTCCAAGTCGCGATGCTCGGCTCGAAGGTCTTCGAGCTTCTTGCGTAGGCCATCGCGGTCGCTGGGTGCCATGTTCATCGTCGCCGCGAGCCTAGCAGAGTTTCACGACGCTTTCGAGACTGCAGCGTCGCCGGGCCGCGCCGTCCGGCGCCATAGGGGCGGGATCACATCGACGTGGGGGCGTCGCCCATCGGGACACGCGGGTGGACGCGCGCGGCCCGATCCGCCATTCTAGGCGTCGTTGCAAATCATTCCCAACTGGTCCTGTCCCCCCATGGCCCTGCTTCCCGTTACGCTCATCCCATGACCCGCATCGGCATCCTGACGAGCGGCGGCGACTGCGCCGGCCTGAACGCGGTGATCCGCGCCGCGGTGGTCCACGCCGTGCATACCTATGGCTGGGAGGTCGTCGGCCTCCGCCAGGGCACCCTCGGCCTGCTGAAGCGCCCGGTCGACACCATGCATCTCGACGTCGGCATGTTCGCCGGCTCGATCCTGCGCGAGAGCGGCACGATGCTGGGCACCACCAACACCGGCGACCCCTTCGCCTTCCCGATGCCGGACGGCAGCAAGAAGGACCGCTCCGAGGAAGTGATCGAGGGCTACCGCATGCTCGGCCTGTCGGGCCTGATCGTCATCGGCGGCGACGGTTCCTTCCGCATCATGAACAGGCTCGCCCGGCAGGGGAACATCCCGCTGGTCGGCGTGCCCAAGACGATCGACAACGACCTCGAGCGCACCGAGAACTCCGTCGGCTTCATCACCGCCGTCAATGTCGCGACCGAGGCGCTCGACCGCCTGCAGCCGACGGCGGCGAGCCACAACCGCGTCATGATCCTCGAAGTGATGGGCCGCGACGCCGGCCACATCGCGCTCGCCAGCGGCATCGCCGGCGGCGCCGACATCATCCTGCTGCCGGAGATTCCCTGGCGGCTCGACACGCTGGTCGCCAAGATCAAGCGCGTGCGCGAGGATGAGCGCCGCAATTTCGCGCTCGTCGTCGTCGCCGAAGGCGTCAAGACGCCGGACGGCCGCGCCGTCACGCAGCAGGACGGCGAGGGCAAGGTGCGCTACGGCGGCATCGGGCACTATCTCGGCGAGCGGCTGAGCGAGGCGGCCAAGGCGGAGACGCGCGTCACCGTGCTCGGACATGTCCAGCGCGGCGGCAGCCCGGCGACGACGGACCGCGTGCTCGGCTCCGCCTTCGGCGTCGCCGCCGTCGACCTGCTGGCCGCCGGCAAGTATGGTCGCATGGTCACCTGGCAGAACCGCCATGTGGTCGACGTGCCGATCGAAGACACCATTTCCGGCCATGGCGGCGTCAACGTCGACGGCGACCTGGTGCGTACCGCCCGCGGTCTGGGCATCTGTCTGGGAGACGCTTGAAGCCGTCGCTTCGAGCGGAGCAGTTTCATGGAATTTCCGCAGCATCCCTTCTGGGACTTCGCGCTCGACGTCTACCGTCGTCCCGGCGTCAGCGACGCCTGCCTGCGCCTGCAGGAGCCTTATCACCTCGACGTCAACCTGCTGCTGTTCTGCGGCTGGGTCGGCGCCTTCGGCCAGGGCCGGCTGTCGGACGACGAGATCGCGCGCTGCCGCGACGCCGTCGCCGCCTGGCACGACAACGTGGTGCGCTCCTTGCGCGCCGTGCGCCGCATCCTGAAGGGCGGCATCGAGCTGCCGGCGGAGCTGCAGCCCTTGAGCGACGAGCTGCGCAAGCAGCTGCAGGCGCGCGAGATCGACGCCGAGCATATGGAGCAGCTGATCCTCGTCGGCATCGTGCAGCGCGTGCCGAACGACCATCAGCCGCCCGCCGCCAGGCTCGCCGACGCCGCCGCGAACATGGTGGACTACGCGGTGCTTCTCGAGGCCAAGCTCGACGAGGCGGACCGTACGGAATTGTCGGCCATTTTAGCCGCCATGTTTCCCGCCGCGTCGGGCGCCGTGGCGCGCCAGGCCGTCGACGCCGCCGCGCCCTGACGGAATCGTCAATCGAATCAGCAGCAGCAGGCGTTAAAACTTCGCGAAGACAATTTTCCTGCGCGCAAAAATGAATCCGCGCGGCGGCGCTCTCGCCTGTTGCCATCGTCCGGCAGAGGGCTAAGATTATTTGACTGACGTTCTCAAGTTTCTTGCGAAAAAGGAGAACATTATATGGCAGTCGAGCAACGTATCGAGACGCTGAAAGCCAGTCACGCTTCCATCGAGGCCGCGATCCATTCCGAACGCAGCCGCCCGCATCCGGACGACGTCCGCGTCCATGGCCTTAAGCGGGAAAAACTCCGCATCAAAGACGAAATCAGCCGACTTAGGCCATCCGACTAGGTCCGTACGACCAGGCAGGGGCCGTCCGACCAGCGCGTCGGACGAAAGCTGAACCGAACGTCAGGACACCCGCGCCGCCACGGCGCGCGCCTCTCCCTGCGCGGGATGCGGCGCGCGCCGTCTGCGCACGAGAATCTTCGCGCGCAAAGAAAACGGGCCGCTCCTGTGGGAGCGGCCCGTCTTGTCATGAAGGTCTGGCGGCGAAGTCTTAGTTCGTCGTCTCGACCGAATCCGAATCGGAAGCGGCGCTGGTCTCGTCGTCCGCCTCGTCCAGGTCGTCCTCAAGGTCGTCGGCCGGCGTTTCCGCCACCTGGTCCTCGGTCGTGCCATCGGCGGTCTTGCGCTCGGCCCGCGCCTTGCGCGCTTCGGCCCGCGCCTTGATGCGGCGGGCGCGCTGCACGGCGCCGTGCAGCTCTTCCAGGCTGCACATGCCGAGATCGACCGGATCGCGCGGCTTGATGGCCGCGGCCTTCCAGTGCGTCTTGCTGCGCACGGCGTTGAGCGTCGCCTTGGTCGTGCCGACGAGCTTGCAGATCTGCGCGTCGGTCAATTCCGGGTACTGGCGGAGCAGCCAGGCGATGGCGTCGGGGCGCTCCTGGCGCTTGGACACCGGCGTGTAACGCGGGCCCTTCGACTTGCTCTTCGGCAGCGATTCGGGCTGCGGCGCCATCTTCAGGCGCGCCTTCGGATCGGCGACGACGCGGTCGATCTCTTCGCGCGTGAGCTGCGCGTTGACGATGGGGTCGAGGCCGACGATGCCGGTCGCGACTTCGCCATCGGCGATCGCCTGCACCTCAAGCATATGCATGCCGCAGAAATCAGCGATCTGGTCGAAGGTCAGGGCAGTGTTCTCGACCAACCAGACGGCTGTGGCCTTGGGCATCAGCGGGAGAGCCATGCAAACTCCTTAACGTCGTCGAACGTGGCCGGGGAGGGGGGATCCTTCCGCGCCGGCACCCGTCTGACGGGAAATTTTATGAGCCACAGATATAATGCCTGGCGGGGCAGCATGAAAGGCGGCTATGCAATAATCAAATAACGCATTGGATTTGTTATATAAACAAGTTTTTTACAAGGAGGGCGACGATGGCGAGGGACGATGATGAGGAGCGGGTGCCGCCGGCCGCGACGCGCTGGATCGAGCCGCGCCCCCTGGAAACCCTCTCGGTGGCCGAACTGGAAGCCTATGTCCTTGCCCTAAAGGCCGAAATCGCCCGTGCGGAGGCCGCCGCGGCCGCCAAGCGCGAGCATCGGGCTGGAATCGAGGCCTTGTTCGGCAAGAAGAGCTGATACCGGCGGATTTTTGCCGATATCGGCTGGAAAAGGCTGGTTCGGGGCCATTAGGCGGCCTCCATGGCATCCGCCCTGAGGCGATTTTTTGATCTCTGCTGCCGAAGATTAAGCCGGACGCTTCGGCGGGATTTGTCGTTGAGAATCAATATTTTGAAACAGTGTTACGAAATTTTTGTAATTCCGCTTGATCGATTTCACGGCAGGTATAAATTTCTACCCAGAGCTTTTCGCGCTCGTCGGTAGACGCGGCAAGTTTAACAGGCAGGCACCACGAAAAAACGAGCCGCCCCCGGGGTTTTCCCTGGCAGGGCGGCTCACTCATTCTGGGTCGTCTATATTTTATCAGACTGCCGTTTCGAGAATCGAAGCGCCCCGGTCCCGCCGGGGCGGCTTCCTCGTTTCTGGCCGCGATCAGGCGGCGGCCTTGCTGTCGATCGCCGGCGCGGCCTTCTCGCCCGCCGCGATCTCGACGCGGCGCGGCTTCGCCTGCTCCGGAATCTCGCGCTTCAGGTCGATGTGCAGCAGGCCGTTCACGAGGTCGGCGCCGCCCACCTTCACGTTGTCCGCCAGCTCGAAGGTGTGGCGGAAGGCGCGGCCCGCGATGCCGCGATAGAGGTACTGGCTGCTCTCTTCGGCCTGGCGCGCCGCGTCGGCGAGCTTGCCGGAGACGATGAGCTTGTTCTCCTGCACGGTGACGTCGAGCTCGGAGCGATCGAAGCCCGCGACCGCGAGGGTGATGCGGTACTGGTCTTCGCCGGTCTTCTCGATGTTGTAAGGCGGGTAGGCGGCCTCGGTCTTGGCGAGGTTGCTTTCCATCAGGCGCGACAGGCGGTCGAAGCCGACGGTGGAGCGGAACAGCGGAGAAAAGTCGAAATTGACCATGTGAATATCCTCCATGAGCGATATGCGGCCCGCATCCCGAAGGGATGCAAGGCTTGGTCTGCGCGCTGAAAGCGCTATGTCGGGCACACCCGAAGGGTCGCGCCCGGTTGAGCGGCCGGCCCCGTCTGGGCGCCGGCACTCCGGTGATTTGGGAAGGGGCGGTGGACGGTCAAGACGCCCGCCGCAAATTTTTTGGCCCGCATTTTCTTTGCCCAAAGCGAAACGGCCGGTTCCTGAGGGAACCGGCCGTTTGAACGCCGAAGGCTGGGCAGCCGCGCGACGCGCGGATGCGGCTACTCTTTCTTGAGGCCGATGCCCGAGAACTTCTTGTTGAACTTGGCGAGCTGGCCGCCCGTGTCGAGCAGGCGATGGACGCCCGTCCAGACCGGATGCGACTTCGAGTCGATCTCGAGCTTCACCGTCTCGCCGGGTTTCCCCATGGTCGAGCGCGTCTTGTAGGTGGTGCCGTCGGTCATCACGACGTTGATCTCGTGATAGTCCGGATGGGTTTCGGTCTTCATGGCAAAGCTCCGCAAATGAGGCGGTCCTTATAGCCAAGGGGGGAGGCAAAGGCAAGGTAAAGCCCGCATGTCGCCCCGAGCGCCCGGCGGGGGCGGCAAAAAGGCTGGCCAAAACCTCTCTTATTGCGCAAACCCCTCAAAGACTTGATCTTTTCCGTGACACGCGGTCCTGGCGCCGCCGCCTGGGCGCGAGTAATCTCACGCCGCTTTTCCGGGCCCGCCCTCGGGGCCCGCTTTCCACGCCCGCTTCCACGGATGGCCCCGCCCAGATGTCCGCCAGCCCCAGTTCCAGCCCCGCCCCGCAGCCCGCCCCCTCCAAGGATCTGGGCCAGCTCCGGCACATCCTGCGCTTCCTCATGCCCTACCGGCTGCAGATGCTGGGCGCGCTGGTGGCGCTGACCTTCGCGGCGGGCACCGTGCTGGTGATGGGCGTCGGCCTGCGCCGGCTCGTCGACGGCGGCTTCGCCCAGGGCAACGCGGGCCTGCTCGACCAGTCGCTGTTCGCGCTGCTCGGCGTCATCATCGTGCTGGCCATCGCCACCTACAGCCGCTTCTTCCTCGTCACCTGGCTCGGCGAGCGCGTCGTCGCCGACATCCGCAAGGCGGTGTTCAGCCATGTGGTCGGCCTCGACCCCGGCTACTTCGAGACGACGCGCACCGGCGACGTGCTGACTCGCATCACCACCGACACGACGCTGCTGCAGACGCTGATCGGCACCTCGATCTCGATGGCGCTGCGCAACGTGCTGCTGCTGATCGGCGGCCTCTTCATGCTCGCCATCACCAGCCCCAAGCTCACCGGCCTCGTCGTGCTGGCGGTGCCGCTCGTGGTGGCCCCCATCGTGCTGCTCGGCCGCAAGGTGCGCCGCTTCTCGCGCGAGAGCCAGGACCGCGTGGCCGACGTCGGCGCCGGCATCGAGGAGAGCCTCAACGCCGTGCGCACCATCCAGGCCTTCGTGCAGGAAGACGCCGAGCGCGCGCGCTTCGGCGCCCGCGTCGAGAGCGCCTTCGCCACCGCGCTCAAGCGCGTGCGCGCCCGCGCCTTCCTCACCATGATCGTCATCGTCCTGGTGTTCGGCTCGGTCGGGCTCATCCTCTGGATCGGCGGCCATGACGTGCTGGCAGGGCGCATCTCGGGCGGCGAGCTGTCCGCCTTCGTGTTCTACGCCGTCGTCGTGGCGGGCGCCGCGGGCGCCGTGTCCGAGGTGATCGGCGACCTGCAGCGCGCCGCCGGCGCCAGCGAACGCCTGATCGAGCTGCTCGCCACCGAGCCCGCCATCGCGCCGCCGGCCCATCCCGTGGCCTTGCCGCCGCAGGAAGGCCGCGCCGGGAGCACAGTGCTGTTCGAGAACGTCACCTTCCGCTATCCGTCGCGCCCCGACCGCGCGGCGCTCGCCGACTTCGACCTGAAGGTGGCGCCGGGCGAGACCATCGCGCTTGTGGGCCCCTCGGGCGCCGGCAAGACGACCGTGTTCCAGCTGCTGCTGCGCTTCTACGATCCGCAGGAAGGCCGCGTGACCTTCGACGGCGTCGACCTCACCCAGGCGGACCCGCGCGCCGTGCGCGCCCATGTCGGGCTGGTGGCGCAGGAGCCGGTGATCTTCAGCGCGGACGCCTGGACCAACATCCGCTACGGTCGCCCCGACGCCACCAACGCCGAGGTGCTGGCCGCCGCCGAGGCCGCCGCCGCGCGTGACTTCATCGAGCAATTGCCGAACGGCTTCGACAGCTTCCTCGGCGAGAAGGGCGTGCGCCTGTCCGGCGGCCAGCGCCAGCGCATCGCCATCGCGCGCGCGATCCTGCGCGACCCGGCGCTGCTGCTGCTCGACGAAGCGACCAGCGCGCTCGACGCCGAATCGGAGCGCCTGGTGCAGCAGGCGCTGGAAAAGCTCATGGTCGGGCGCACGACCCTCGTCATCGCCCACCGCCTGGCCACCGTGCTGAAGGCCGACCGCATCGTCGTGATGGACGAGGGCCGCGTCGTCGCGCAGGGCAAGCATGGCGAGCTGATGGCCGAAGGCGGGCTCTACGCCCGGCTCGCCCACCTGCAGTTCGACGCGGCGCAGGACGACGCGCGCGCCGGCGCGCTCTAGGCCATCAGAGATTAGATTGAGCGCTGGCCGGGCGTTCGCTCGCTAGCGCTGGTCCAGCTTCAGTTCGATGCGGCGGTTGCGCGCGCGCAGGCTCGGCGAATCGCCGGCCTCCAGCGGCTGGAATTCGCCGAAGCCGGCCGCTGCCAGGCGCTCGGGCGGGATGCCCTGGTCGATCAGCAGCTTCACCACCGAGGTGGCGCGCGCCGTCGACAGCTCCCAGTTCGAGGGATACTGCGCCGTGGCGATGGGGATCGTGTCGGTGTGCCCGTCGACGCGCAGGATCCAGTTGATGTTGCCGGGAATCTCGGCGGCGATCTGGCGCAGCGTCTCGGCGAGCCGCACGATCTGGTCGCGGCCCTGCGGCGTCAGGTCGGCCGAGCCCGACGGGAACAGCACTTCCGACTGGAACACGAAGCGGTCGCCGACGACGCGGATGTCGGGCCGGTTGCCGAGCACCTCGCGCAGGCGGCCGAAGAACTCCGAGCGGTAGCGCGCCAGCTCCTCGACCTTGCCGGCGAGCGCCAGGTTGAGGCGCTTGCCGAGATCGACGATCTGCACGCCCTGCTCCTTGGCCTTGGCCTCGGAGACGTTCAGCGCCTCCTCGATGCGCGCCATCTGCTGGCGCAGCGCGGCGATCTGGTCGTTGAGCAGCTGCACCTGGGCCTGCGCGGCCACGAGGTCGGCGCTCGCCTTCTCGGTCTGGCCGGTCTTGGTGGCGAGGTCGCCGGCGAGCTTCTCGCGCTCGGCCTTGAGGGCCTCGACCTGGCGCTGCAGCGAGGCGATGTCGGCCATGCGCGCCTCCACCGTGGCGCGGTCGGCCTCGATGGTCTGGAAGGCGTCGGCCAGCTCCTTGGCCAGGCGGTCGGATTCGTCGGCCTTGCCGGTCGCTTCCGACAGGCGCGCGGCGAGCTGGTCGCGCTCGGCGGTCGAGCTTTCGAGCTGGCTGGAGAGCTGCGTCAGCGACAGGCGCAGGTCGGCGCTCGCCTGCTTCTCCAGCGCCAGCAGCTCGGAGAGCTGGCTGACCTGGCTCTGCAGGCGCGCCAGCGACTGGTCGCGGCTCGACAGAAGGTCGCTCAGGGAAAACTGGCCGACGACGAAGACGGTCAGCACGAACATGATGACCATCAGCAGGGTGGCGAGCGCGTCGACGAAGCCCGGCCAGATGTCCGGTCCCGTGCTGCGGCGGCTGCGGCTGGAGAGGGCCATGGCTATCGCGGTCCGCTAGGGTTCAACGGACCTGGGGCGGCGTCTTGTCGCGCGCCATGGCATCGCGCGCCATCGAGTCGCGCGGCAATGCCGCGATGGTGCGCGAGAGGATCTTGATCTCGCTGCGGATCTCCTCGACCGTCTGGCTGCGGCCCTGGCTCATCTCCTCCAGCATGCGCGCGAGGTAGACCTCGATGTTGCGGATGTGGCCGCGCGTGGCGTCGTCGAGCGCGCCTTCGCGGCGCTCGCCGCTGTCGGCGAGGCGGGCCAGCACCGGCTTCAGCTCCATCTGGCTCTCGGCGAGCTTGATCATCAGCGACTGCTCGGCGCGCATCTGGTCGGTCAGCGTCGACAGCTTCTCGTTGAGCTGCATGTTGGCGACGTTGGCCGCGGTGCGGCTTTCCTCGCCGCGCCCCATGATGCGCTGCAGTCCTTCGAGGCTTTCGGCGGTTTGCTCGAGCAGCGCCTGGACGTAGGCGGGCACCGAGGCGTCGCCTTCGCCAACGGGGGAGTTGCCGCTGCTGATGCGCGTCTGCGCCGACAGCGTCTCTTCCAGCTCGTTGTAGAAGCGGTTCTGCGCCTGGCCGGCCTGCAGGTCGAGGAAGCCCAGCACCAGCGAGCCGGCGAGGCCGAACAGCGACGAGGAGAAGGCGGTGCCCATGCCCGACAGCGGCGCCGAAAGGCCGGCCTTCAGGTTGGCGAAGACGTCGGCGGCGTTGCCGCTGCCGACGTCGAGCGCCGCGATCACGTCGGCGATCGAGCCGATGGTCTTGATCAGGCCCCAGAAGGTGCCGAGCAGGCCGAGGAAGATCAGCACGGCGGTCATGTAGCGGGCGATCTCGCGCGATTCGTCGAGGCGCAGCGCGATGCCGTCGAGCAGCGAGCGCAGCGCCATCGGGCTCAGCGAGATGCGCGAGCGGCGCTCGGCCAGCAGGCTGGCGATGGGGGCGAGGCGGCGCGGCGCGGGCGGCAGGGGCCGCGTGTTGCTGGCGGGGGCGAGGCGGCGCTCCTTGCGCCAGGACTCGAGCCAGGCGGCTTCGCTCTTGAGCAGGATGACCTGGCGGAAGATAAGCACGATGCCGAGCGCGGCGACGCCGAGGATCAGGGTGTTGAGGTAGGGATTGTGCAGGAAGGCGGCGCGCAGCACGCCGGCCAGCGCGCCGCAGGCGGCGAGCACGAAGACCAGGAAGATCGCCATGCGCGTCAGGTAGTTCTGGGGCGATGACATGCACTCTCCTTCGCGGAACGCCCATTGGCTGGGCTCGGCCGCCTAGACCCGGACGATGGGGAGAACCCGGACGGGACGTACCGGCGTTATGGCCGGCCGAATGTGCCGACGAAATATGTCATTTCTGTGCTGCCGCCCGCAGTGACGCGAGGGCAGGCGCGACGCGTGTCCGCGCGGCCAGCATCTGCGCGCTAGCGCGCGACCAGCACCAGATCGACGCGGTCGCCCGGACCGCCTTCGGCATTGTTGCCGAGCGCGCGGACGTCGATGCGGGTCGAGCCGATGCCCTGTTCGATCAGGTAGGCGCGCACGGCGAGCGCGCGCGACAGGGACGTGCGGCGCGCCTTGCTGGCGGCTTCGGCGCTGCCGCTCGCGTAGGCTTTCACCTGCACGCGCATGGCCGGGTTCTTCGTCATGGTGTCGACGACCTGCTTGAGGTCGTTCTTCGACGGTTCCGGCAGGGCGGCGTTCTCGCCGCTGAAGGCGATGCGCAGGGCCTGGCTCTCGCCGGCCGCCACAGGGGGCGGCGAGAGCGGGGCCGTCGGCACCGGGGCGATGGCGGCGGTCTGCTGCGGCGGCGGAGCGCTGGGCGCCGGATTGGTGGCGGCAGGCGCCGGGCGCGGCGTCGCGCTGGCGGTCGCCGTCGGCTTCGCTTCAGGAGCCGGGGCACGCGCGGGCTTCGACGCGGCGGCCGGAGCGGGCTCCGGTTCGGGCATCGCGGCCGGCTCGTCGGGCGGAATGTCCATGCCCGGAGCACGAATTTCGGGGCGGCTGGGGGCCGGGGCCGGCGTCGCGGCGGCCACGGGAGCGGGCGCCGGGGCGGCCATCGGGGCGGGCGCGGGAGCGGGGACAGGCGCCGGAGGCGTGACGCGGGTCGGCGGCGTCGCGGCGGCGACGGCAGCCGGCGCGGGCGTCGGAGCCGGCGTCGCCACGGGCGTGGCCGGAGCTGGCGCGGGCGTCGGGGCGGCGGCCACAACCGGAGCGGGTGCCGGCGCCGGAGTAGGAGCAGGCGCGGTGGAAGCCGGAGCGGGAGCCGGCGTGGGGGCCGGCGTGGGGGCCGGAGCCGTACGGACGGGCGCCGCGGTTGCGGTGCGGGTCGAGGGCGCGGCCGGGCGGACGACTGCGGCGGGCTTGTGCGCCGTGGCGGCGGCCTTCTTCGGCGCGGCGGCCTTGGCCTTGCCCGGCGGGCTCAGCCGGATGCGGCCACCGGGGCGGCTCGGCGTGCCGGCGGGCATCGCGGAGGAGCTGTCGAGCCCGTCCAGCGCGCCCATGTCGACCGAGACGCTGCCATGCTGGGCGGCGCTTCCGCCGATCACCAAGGTCTCGCCTTCGTAGTAGGACTGCGCGGCGAGCGGCGTCGCGGCCATGAGGAGGCCGGTCAAGCTGCCGAAGGCGCAAAGGGCGGTGAGCGGCGCGCGAAAGGCGCGAGGAGAGCGAGAAGCCATTGAGCGACGGTGCCCGACTGTGAAGCCATTGATTGGCCAGACAATAGCCTAGGCCCCTCATAGGCTACAACCGGCGTTTCGGCCGGGTTACCGACGGCAGCCGGGCGCGGGTGGCCGCTACCGGCCCCGATTGCCGCTATTTTCCGGCGGATTTGTCGGCTTCGCGGATGATGCGGGCGAATTCCGTGTGCAGATGGTCGTTGGCGACCAGAACCGTGCCCGTGTTCAGCATGTCGGTGCCGCCGTCGATGTCGCTGACGTAGCCGCCCGCTTCGCGGATCAGCAGCAGGCCGGCGGCGATGTCCCAGGCGTTGAGCTTGCGCTCCCAGTAGCCGTCGTAGCGGCCGGCGGCGACGTAGGCGAGGTCGAGCGCGGCCGAGCCCATGCGGTGCACGGACGACACCTTGGCCATCATCGACGACAGCTCGGCCAGGAACAGCTTCGGATCGCTGCGGCCCTGCACCGGGATGCCGGTGGCGAAGACGCAGTCGGCGAGCTTGGTGCGGCCCGACACGCGCAGGCGCTTGTCGTTGAGGAAGGCGCCCTGGCCCTTCTCGGCGAAGAACATCTCGTCGCGGATCGGCTCGTAGACCATGCCGGCGAGAATCTCGCGGCGCACGCCGGTCGGCGTCTTGCGGTACTTCTCGAGCGCGATCGAGATGCAGAAGTGCGGGATGCCGTGCAGGAAGTTGGTGGTGCCGTCGAGCGGGTCGATGACCCAGCGGTGCTCGCCGTCGTTGCCGATGATTTCGCCGCCCTCTTCGAGCAGGAAGCCGAAGCCGGGGCGCGCCTTCGACAGCTCGGCGCGCAGCGTGTTCTCCGTCTTCAGGTCGGCCTGCGACACGAAGTCGGCGGGGCCCTTCTGCGAAACCTGCAGCTGCTCGACTTCGCCGAAGTCGTGCAGAAGCCCGCGGGCCGCCTTGCGGGCGGCCTTTTCCATGACGTTGAAGAGAGGGGAGCGGACAACCATGGCGGGACCTGAAAACGCTGAAGTGAAATAAAAAACGGCGGCGCGAAGACTTCCCGCGCCGCCGCTATCAGCAAGCGAACGCGTCAGTCCTTGGCGCGTTCCATGTAGGTGCCGTCGACGGTGTTGATGACGATGCGCGTGCCCGACGCCACGTGGGGCGGGACCATGACGCGCACGCCGTTCTCGAGCACGGCCGGCTTGTAGGACGACGACGCCGTCTGGCCCTTCACGACCGGATCGGCTTCGGTGATCATCATGGTCACGGTCTGCGGCAGGGTCGCCGACACCGGCGAGCCATCGATCATCTCGACCGTGACGGGCATGCCTTCCTGCAGGAACTGCGCGGGATCGCCGAGCACTTCGGCCGGCACCACGAGCTGCTCGTAGTTCTCGGTGTTCATGAAGGTGAGGTTCTCGCCGTCCTTGAACAGGAAAGTCGTCTCGACTTCGTCGACCTGGACCTTCTCGACCGTGTCGGCGGTGCGCCAGCGACCGTTCGACTTGGTGCCGGTGCGCACGTCGCGGATTTCGACCGTGATGAAGGCGCCGCCCTTGCCGGGCTGGACGATCTGGGTCTTGAGGACGGTCCAGAGGCGGCCGTCATGTTCAATGACGTTGCCGGGACGCATGAGGTTGGCGTTCATCTTCATGGCGAGAGGCCTGGAATTCCAAGGTTTTTTTGATAAGGGGGCAAAAGCGGTGGCGAACCTATCAGCTTGGCTCCGACCAAGCAAGGTTGCGGGCGAACGGCCTCAGCCGCCGCTTTCCCCGTCATTTTCGGGGCATTTCGGCGGATAGGCGTGCGCGCCGCCGTCCGGATCGGCCACCGTCCAGCTCCCGTCGGGGGCCTGGCGCAGGTAATCGGGGCCGATCGGCACCTTGCCATGGCCGCCAGGGATGTCGAGCACGTAGGTCGGCTGGCAGAGGCCGGAGACGCTGCCGCGCAAGCTGCGCAGGATCTCCTGGCCGCGTTCGATGGGCAGGCGGAAATGGCCAGTGCCGCGCGCCAGGTCCGGATGGTGCAGGTAGTAGGGCTTGATGCGCGCGGCGACGAGGGCGCGCATCAGCCGCTCCATCGTCGGCGCGTCGTCGTTGACGCCGGCCAGCAGCACCGACTGCGACAGCATGGGGATGCCGGCGTCGACCAGGCGCGCGCAGGCGGCCTTCACGTCGGCGTTCAGCTCGTCGGCGTGGTTGCAGTGGAGCACGACGTAGACGGCCTTGGGGCCTTTCAGCGCCGCGACCATCTCGGCGCCGACCTTGGCCGGATCGGCGACGGGCAGGCGCGTGTGGATGCGGATGACGCCGACATGCTCGATGGCCGCGAGCGCCGCGACGATCTCGCGCAGGCGGCGCGGCGACAGCAGCAGCGGATCGCCGCCCGACAGGATGACTTCCCAGATCTCGCCGTGGCCACGGATGTAGTCGAGCGCGGCCTCCAGCTCGGCGGCGTCGAGCGCGTCGCCGCCCGGGCCGACCTGCTCCCGCCGGAAGCAGAAGCGGCAATAGACGGCGCAGGCATGCAGCGGCTTGAGCAGCACGCGGTCGCGGTAGCGATGCACGATGCCCTTCACGGGCTCGCCGTCGCTCTCGGGCCTATGGGCCTCGTCGCCGATCGGGTCGCCCAGCTCCTCGCGGGCGATGACCAGCTCGTCCGCCGAGGGCACGAACTGGCGCACCAGCGGATCGTCGCTGCCGCGGCCCCGCAAGGCTTCCGCCAGGGCCGGCGTCACGGCGACGGCGTAGCGCCGCGCCACCTGGCGCGCGGCGGGCAGCTCGGCCTCGCCCAGCAGCCCGGCGTCGGCCAGCGCGTCGGCGTCGCGCAGCGTTTTCGCTGGCGTCGCGGCGGCGGGGCGGGAGGGGGAGGGATGGCTCATGGCGATCTCTAAAATGCCGGATGGTCCTGCCTGGAACGCAGGGCTTTACCGGGCGCGTCATTTCTCGGCATATGGGCAGTATGAATAGTCGAAAAACCCCCCGTTCGGCATAGGAAATCATCGTGTCATCCGCCCCCTGGTGGGACGCCGCCCGCTTCGCCGCCCGCAAGCCCCTCCTTGAGGCCCGCAGCGCCATGATGGGTGCCTTGCGCGGCTACTTCGCCGGCCAGGGCTTCGCCGAGGTCGAGACGCCGATCCTGCAGATATCGCCCGGCCTGGAACCGCACCTGAAGGCGTTCGCCACGACGCTCAACGACCCCGCCGGGCAGCCGTCGCGGCCGCTGTACCTGCACACCTCGCCGGAATTCGCGATGAAGAAGCTGCTGGCCGCCGGCCTGCCGCGCATCTTCCAGGTCGCGCACACCTTCCGCGACGGCGAGCGCGCCGACACGCACCATCCCGAATTCGCGATGCTCGAATGGTACCGCACGGGCGAAGGGCTCGATGCGATCATCAACGACTGCGCCGCGCTGCTGCGCGCGACCTGGCTCGCCGTGCCGGAAGAGCTGCGCGGCGATCCCAAGAACGGGGGCGGGCTGCGCTGGAAGGGCCGCGCCTGCGACCCCATGCGCCGCCCCGAGGTGCTGAGCGTCGCCGACGCCTTCCGCCGCTACGCCTCGGGCATCGAGATTCTCACCACCGCGCCCGACCCGATGAAGCCGGACGCCGAGCGCCTGCGCCAGATGGCGATGCACGCCGGCATCAAGCTGCCCGAGAGCGGCGACTGGGAAGACCTGTTCTTCCACATCTTCCTGGAACATATCGAGCCGAAGCTGGGCATCGGCGCGCCGACGGCGCTGGTCGACTATCCGCTGTCGATGGCGGCGCTGGCGAAGAAGTCGGCGCGCGACCCGCGCGTGGCGGACCGCGTCGAGCTCTACGTGGCGGGGCTGGAGCTGGCCAACGGCTTCGCCGAGCTGACCGACGCCGCCGAGCAGCGCCGCCGCTTCGAGGCCGACATGGAGAAGAAGGAGCGGCTCTATGGCGAACGCTATCCGCTCGACGAGGACTTCCTGGCGGCGCTCGCGCACATGCCGGAAGCCAGCGGCATCGCGCTCGGCTTCGACCGCCTCGTCATGCTGGCGAC
The DNA here is from genome assembly GCA_036500145.1 of Alphaproteobacteria bacterium. Classification (GTDB taxonomy): domain Bacteria; phylum Pseudomonadota; class Alphaproteobacteria; order SMXQ01; family SMXQ01; genus CAMAVH01. The sequence goes on from DASYCO010000008.1 coordinate 24,384, forward strand.
GGGCGCCGAAAAGATCGACGACGTGATCTGGGCGCCGGTGGCGTAGGGCCATACGGCAAACCGTCATGCTCGGGCTTGACCCGAGCATCCATCTCTCGAGCGCTGGATGCATGGACCCTCGGATCAAGTCCGAGGGTGACGGTCTTTATTTGTTGCTGCGCCTATGCGAGCGCGGCCTTCGCTTCGGCGATCTTCGCGTTGAACAGCTTCACCGCGGCGGCGGGCCCGTCCGGGTGCTGCCAGACCGCCGAGAGCACGGCGAGGAAGTCGGCGCCGGCCTTCACCAGCGGCGCGCAGTTGTCCGGCGTGATGCCGCCGATGGCGACGCAGGGCAAGGTGAACACGCCCGACCACCATTCCAGGATGTCGAGCTCGGGCTTGCCCTTGGCGTCCTTGGTCGTCGTCGGGAAGAAGGCGCCGAAGGCGACGTAGTCGGCCCCGGCTTCGCCCGCTTCCATGGCGAGGTGGCGCGAGTCGTGGCAGGTGACGCCGACGATGGCGTCGGCGCCGACCGCGAGGCGCGCGTCTTCGTAGCTGCCGTCTTCCTGGCCGACATGCACGCCATCGCAGCCCATCTCGGCGGCGAGGTCGGGCCGGTCGTTGAGGATGAAGGCGACGTCGCGCTCCTGGGCGACGGGGCGCAGCGCGTCGCAGGCGCGGCGGACCTCGTCGTCGGAGACGTCCTTCAGGCGCAGCTGCACGCAGGCGACGTCGCCGGCGTCGAGCGCCTGGGCGAGGTCGGCCGCGAAGGCCTGCGGGTCGAGCCGCTGCGGCGTGACCAGGTAGAGGCGGCAGCCCGCATCCTGCGGGGCGGCCGCCTTCCGGCCCGCCGCTTTCGCGGCTTTCGCCACCGGCCTACTCCTTGGTCTTGTAGGTTTCGATGATCTTGTCGAGCAGGTCGAGCGCTTCCTCGCGCGGACGCTGGAAGCTGTTGCGGCCGATGATCGAGCCGTTGCCGCCGCCGTCGCGCACGCCGCGCACTTCGCTCAGCACGCCGTCGACGTCCTTCGCCTCGCCGCCGGAGAAGACGACGATGCGGCGGCCGTTGAAGCAGGACTGCACCACGTTCGCGATGCGCTCGGGCAGGGTGGCGATGGGAATCTTGCGGTCCTGGTAGACCTTCTTGGCGGCGCCGAGCTCGAGGGCGGCGGTCGGCGGCTTCACCTTGATGATGTGGGCGCCGAGCAGGGCGGCCATGTGCGCGCCGTAGGCGATGATGTCGATGGCGGTCTCGCCGTCCTTCGTCAGGTCGCCGCCGCGCGGGTAGGACCAGACGACCGTGGCGATGCCGACGGACTTGGCCTCTTCGATGGTCTCGCGGGCGAACTCGAACATGTCGTAGGCGTCGTCGGAGCCCGGATAGATCGTCAGGCCGACGGCCGAGCAGCCGAGGCGCAGGGCGTCGCCGACCGAGCCGGTGATGGCCTGGGTCGGGTTGTCCTTGGCGCGGGCCAGCGAATTGGCGCTGTTGATCTTCAGGATGGTCGGGATCGCGCCGGCGAAGGTGTCGGCGCCCGCCTCGATCATGCCGAGCGGGGCCGCGTAGGCGGACAGGCCGGCGTCGATGGCGAGCTGGTAGTGGTAGTGCGGATCGTAGCCCGCCGGGTTCGGCGCGAAGCTGCGCACGGGGCCATGCTCGAAGCCTTGGTCGACCGGGAGAATGACCAGCTTGCCGGTGCCGCCCAGCTTGCCGTTCATCAGGATGCGCGCGAGATTCGCCTTGGTGCCGGGATTGTCGCTCTCGTAGTTGGCGAGGATCTTCTTGACGCGCTGGGTCAGCTTCATGGCCTGCGGGCTCCTTTTTGAACGGCGGAAACGGGGTCGAACGGGATTAAGCCGCCGTATTGTGGCGATTTTGGCGTCCGTCTTAGCCGAGCGGGCGGCGATTTGCAATCGAGGGGGCATCCTCCCGCCGCCTGCCCGAATCCGAGGCGCGGCGCCCCTTTCAACTTCCCGAGATCGGCGGAACCCGCCGCCTCCTCACGGCGTTGCCTCACCAGTCTTCTCCGTAAACGACTGGCGTACCGTGGCTTCTTCCCTCCGACTAGACCAGCAGATCGCCGTGGTGACCGGCGCCGGCGGCGGCATCGGCCGCGCGACGGCGCTCGCCTTCGCGGCCGCCGGCGCCGCCGTGGTCGCCAACGACCTCAAGGCGGACGGGCCCGGGATGCAGGGCCTGCTGCGGGACGTCGCGGCGTTCGGCGGCCGGGCGCTCGCCGTCGGCGGCGACGTCAGCCGCGAGGACGACGTGCGCAACCTCTTCGCGCGCGCCGTCGCGGCCTTCGGCACCGTGCATGTCCTCGTCAACAACGCCGGCATCCAGAGCGACGCGCCCTTCGTCGAGATGACGGTGGCGCAATGGCAGCATGTGATCGACGTCAACCTCACCGGCCAGTTCCTCTGCGCGCGCGAGGCGGCCCGGGAATTCCGCCGCCGCAAGGTGCCGCCGGAAATCTCGCGCGCCGCCGGCAAGATCGTCTGCATGAGCTCGGTGCATCAGGCGATTCCCTGGGCCGGGCACGTCAACTACGCGGCCTCGAAGGGCGGCGTCTCGCTGCTGATGACGTCGCTGGCGCAGGAGCTGGCGCCCGACCGCATCCGCGTCAACGGCATCGCGCCGGGCGCCATCCGCACGCCGATCAACCATGAGGCCTGGGGCACCACGCAGTCGCTCGACGAGTTGCTGAAGCTGATTCCCTACGGCCGCATCGGCGAGCCCGAGGACGTCGCCCGCGCGGCCCTGTGGCTCGCTTCGGACGAGTCCGACTACGTCCACGGCACCACCCTGGTGGTCGACGGCGGGATGATGCTCTATCCCGGCTTTCGCGGGAACGGCTGAATGAGCTTGCCCATCGAAGGCTACGGCTTCATCGGCAACATGGTGACTTCGGCGCTCGTCGGCGCGGACGGCTCGATCGACTGGCTCTGCCTGCCGCATTTCGATTCGGGCGCCTGCTTCGCCTCGCTGCTCGGCACGCCCGCGAACGGCCGCTGGCTCGTCACCCCGCAGGGCGAGGTGACGGCCACGAGCCGGCGCTACCGCGGCGAGACGATGGTGCTGGAGACCCGCTTCGAGACGGCCGAGGGCGCCGTGACGCTGATCGACTTCATGCCGCTCGACATCTCGACGGCGCGCAGCCAGGTCGTGCGGCTGGTGCGCGGCGAACGGGGGCGCGTGGCGATGCGCACCGAGCTCAGCCTGCGCTTCGACTACGGCAACATCGTGCCCTGGGTGCGCCGCCAGGCTTACGGCATTCGCGCCGTGGCGGGGCCCGATTCCGTGCAGCTGCGCACGCCGGTGAAGCTGGTCGGCCGCGACTTCGTCACCCACGGCGAATTCACCGTCGCTGCCGGCGAGACGGTGCCCTTCCTGCTGTCCTACGCGCCCTCCAACCTCGGGCCGCCGAAGGACGAGGACTGCCAAGGCCTGCTCGAACAGACCGAAGGCTGGTGGCGCAAGTGGGCGGCGCGCTGCACCTACAAGGGCGAGTGGCGCGACGGCGTGCTGCGCTCGCTGATGGTCCTCAAGGCGCTGTCCTTCCGGCCGACCGGCGGCATCGTCGCCGCGCCGACGACCTCGCTGCCCGAGCAGATCGGCGGCGTGCGCAACTGGGACTACCGCTTCTGCTGGATCCGCGACGCGACCTTCACGCTCTACGCCCTGCTGACCGCCGGCTACCGCCGCGAGGCCCGCGCCTGGCGCGAATGGCTGCTGCGCGCGGTCGCCGGCAATCCCGAAGGGCTGCAGATCATGTACAGCCTCGGCGGCGCGCGGCGCCTGTCGGAGGTCGAGCTGGACTGGCTGGAGGGCTACGAGGGCAGCAAGCCGGTGCGCGTCGGCAACGCCGCCTACCGGCAGTTCCAGCTCGACATCTTCGGCGAGCTGATGGACGCCCTGCATGTCAGCCGCAAATACGACCTCAAGGCCTATGACGAGGCCTGGACGCTGCAGAAGGCGCTCATCGGCTACCTGGAGAAGACCTGGCGCCAGCCCGACGAAGGCATCTGGGAGGTGCGCGGCCCGCGCCAGCACTTCACCCATTCGAAGATGATGGCCTGGGTGGCGGTCGACCGGGCGATCAAGGCGGTCGAGCAGTTCGGCCAGTCGGGCCCCGTCGAGGACTGGAAGCGCCTGCGCGACGAGATCCACGCCGACGTCTGCCAGCACGGCTTCGACGCCAAGCGGAACAGCTTCGTGCAGTACTATGGCGGCCAGACGCTCGACGCCGCCCTGCTGCTGATGCCGCAGGTCGGCTTCCTGCCGCCGGAAGACCCGCGCGTCCAGGGCACCATCGCGGCGATCGAGAAGACCTTGGTCGTCGACGGCCTGGTGATGCGCTACGACACGGCGGAGACGCCGGACGGGCTGCCGGCGGGCGAGGGCAGCTTCCTGGCCTGCAGCTTCTGGCTGGTGGACGCGCTGGCCCTGAGCGGCCGCTACGACGACGCCGTGGCGCTATTCGAAAGATTGCTGGCCTTGCGCAACGACCTTGGCCTGCTGGCGGAGGAGTACCATCCGAAGCTGAAGCGCCAGCTCGGGAATTTTCCGCAGGCTTTTTCCCACGTGGCCTTGATCAACACGGCCAACAACCTTACCTCGCTTCACAAGGGCCCGGCCAAGCAGCGCGCCGACCGCTGAGCGCTTCCAGTCATTGCCCCCATTCATTGACGGTCCGCGACGCCGCAGCGTATGGTGGCGCTGTCACACTCTCAGGATTTTCGCCGCACCCATGGATCGCCTCGTCGCCGCGCAGACCCGCCTCGAACAGGCGCTCGACCGCCTGTCGGCGGCGCTTGCCGCCCGGCGCGAGCGCGAGGCGCGCCTGGTCCAGGACAAGGCCGCCCTCGAAAAGATGGTGGAAGAGCGCGCCGGCGAAGGCGCCGCAGCCAGCGCGATGGCGGACGAAATCGAACGCATCCGCGCCGAGAACCTGCTGCTGCGCGCCGACAGGTCGGAAGCCGCCGACAAGCTCGACGCCGCGATCGGCCGGCTCAAAGGCCTGATCGAAGGCTAGAAAGAACGAAATGTCGCAGATCAACATCACCATCAACGGGCGCGTCTACGAGATCGCCTGCGACGACGGGCAGGAGGACCATCTCGCCCGCCTCGGCACCTACATCGACAGCAAGGTCACCGAGCTTGCCGGCTCCCTTGGCCAGGTCGGCGACGCGCGCCTGCTGGTGATGGCGAGCCTCCTGCTGGCCGACGAGCTGGCCGACGTCTACGGCGAGCTGGCCGAGGCGCGCGAAGCCCTCGAGACGGCCCCGGCCCAGCCTGCGCAGAGTCCCGCCGACCAGGACGCGCTGGCCGAAAGCATGGCGCGAAACCTGGAACTCCTGGCCGGCCGGGTCGAGGAGATTGCCGCCCGCCTGGAAAGCGCTTAAATTCAATGTCGGACGGGCGCTGCCCGGCGCGTTAGGTAGCATAAATCCCTGAGGCCGATTCTCACCTCTAGGGAGCTGTCCCTGACGGGACCCTGGTCTCGTTACACGGCGCCCACCTGCGTAAGCAGGCCACAGAGGATTAGCACGCCGACGGCCCACGGTGGCCCCGTCCATATTTCCCACCATTTCCGCTTCTGGAACCGTTCGGCGCGACGCAATGGACATCGCTGACAGCAAGCGCCGCCTGCGCGCCGACGCCAAGAGCGCCCGCGCCGCGGCCTGCGCGGCGCAGGCGAACGCGCCGATGCATCTCGCCGCCCGTTTCCTCGCCGAAGTGCCCCTGCGTCCCGAATCCATGGTCGGCGGCTACTGGCCGGTCGGCGACGAGATGGACGTGCGCCCGCTGCTGCAGGCCCTGCATGGCGAAGGCATGGCGCTGGCCCTGCCGGCCGTGGTGGCGCCGGCGACGCCGCTCGCCTTCCACGCCTGGCGCCCCGAGGACGAGCTGGCGCCAGGCGCCCACGGCATCCCGGCCCCCCTGGCCGACGCGCCCCTGGTGATTCCCGACCTGATGATCGTCCCGCTGCTCGCCTTCGATCGCCAGGGCTGGCGCTTGGGCTACGGGGCAGGGTATTACGACCGCACCCTGGAGGCCTTCGCCGCCGCCGGACGGGCCGTCACGGCCGTCGGCGTCGCCTATGCCGCCCAGGAGCTGTCCGAAGTGCCGCATGACGGCGGCGACTGCCGCCTCGACGCGGTGGTGACGGACAAGGCGACCTACTGGTTCACGGATTCGGGAAAGCGATGAGACTTCTGTATTGCGGCGACGTGATGGGCGAATCGGGGCGGCGCGCGGTGGCCGACCATGTGCCCGCGCTGCGGCGCAAGCTGGGCCTCGATTTCGTCGTGGTGAACGGCGAGAACGCCGCCGCCGGCTTCGGCGTCACCGAAAAGATCTGCCGCGCCTTCTTCGACGCCGGCGTCGACGTCGTGACCACCGGCAACCATGCCTGGGACCAGCGCGAAGTCCTCACCTACATCGTGCGCGAGCCGCGCCTGATCCGCCCGGTGAACTTCCCCAAGGGCACGCCGGGCCGCGGCGCCGGGCTCTATCAGCTGCCGGACGGCCGCAGCGTGCTGGTCATCCAGGTGATGACGCGCCTGTTCATGGACCCGCTCGACGATCCCTTCGCCGCCTTCGAGGAGGCCATCGCCTCCCACCGCCTGCGCGAGACGGTCGACGCCATCCTGCTCGACGTCCACGGCGAGGCGACCAGCGAGAAGGCGGCCCTCGGCTACACGGCGGACGGCCGCGTCTCGGCGGTGATCGGCTCGCATTCCCACGTGCCGACGGCCGACGGCCGCATCCTGCCCGCCGGCACGGCCTTCCAGACCGACGCCGGCATGTGCGGCGACTACGATTCGGTCATCGGCATGGAGAAGGACGTGGCCATCGCGCGCTTCGTCACCAAGATGCGCGGCGAGCGGCTGGAGCCGGCGACCGGCGTCGGCACGCTCTGCGGCGTCTTCGTCGAGACCGACGACAAGACCGGCCTCGCGGTCCGCATGTCGCCGGTGCGCCTCGGCGGGCTGCTGGCCCAGGTGGTTCCGGACTGAGGCGTTCCGACGGACGCGTTCCGGCGCGAAAGCCGGGCTCATTTCCAGAACTGTGAGTCCTCTCAAGGGCCTAGCGGAGGTCACGCTCTTTCGAGAGCTTCGCTCCGCGTCCCGGCGCCCGATTTTCGCCATATTGATTGCGTAGCGAAGGCTGCAAAGCTGCTGTTTTTGCTACAAGATGTGGTATAAAGCCGCGTTTTATCCGCTGCTTATTGGGATTTGCGACGATGGCTGGCCATTCACAATTTAAGAACATCATGCACCGCAAGGGTGCCCAGGACGCCAAGAAGGCGAAGGTGTTCACCAAGATCATCCGCGAACTGACGGTGGCGGCGCGCAGCAACTCCGACCCGTCCGGCAATCCGCGCCTGCGCGCGGCCATCATCGCGGCGCGCGACGCCAACATGCCGAAGGACACCGTGGACCGCGCGATCAAGCGCGGCGCCGGCGGCGAGGACCAGACCAATTACGAAGAGATGCGCTACGAGGGCTACGGCCCGGGCGGCGTCGCCGTGATCGTCGAGGCGCTGACCGACAACCGCAACCGCACCGCCGGCGAAGTGCGCACCGCCTTCAGCAAGGCGGGCGGCGCGCTCGGCGAGACGAACAGCGTGTCCTTCATGTTCGAGCGCATCGGCAACGTGTTCTATCCGGCGTCGTCGGCCTCGTCCGACGCGATGTTCGAGGCGGCGCTTGAAGCCGGCGCGCGCGACGTCGAATCGACCGACGAAGGCCATGACGTCGTCTGCGCCCCCGACGACTTCGCCGGCATGGCGGTGGCGATGGAAAAGAAATTCGGCGCGCCGGATCGTTCAGGGATCATCTGGCGGCCGCAGACCACGGCGCCGGTCGACCGCGACGCCGCCGAGGCGGTGCTGAAGCTGATCGACGTGCTCGACGAAAACGACGACGTGCGCGCCGTGTACGTGAACTTCGAAGTGTCCGACGAGGTCATGAGCCAGCTCAGCGCCTGAGCCGGTTCGCGAGACGAGACGCGCGCCGCCATTTCGCGGCGCGCCTGTGAGGCGGGAAGCTGCATGAGAGTAATCGGGCTCGATCCGGGCCTGCGCGTGACGGGATGGGGCGTGATCGAGGTGGTGGACAATCGTCTGCGCCACCTCGGCGACGGGGTCGTGCGCTCGGACGCCGATGCCCCGATCGCCGAACGCCTGACCGCGCTCTATGACGGCCTGATGGCGGTGATCGCCCAGTACGCTCCCGACGAGGCCGCCATCGAGGAGACTTTCGTCAACCGCAACGCCTCCTCCACGCTGAAGCTCGGCCTCGCGCGCGGCGTCGTGCTGCTGGCGCCGGCCAAGGCCGGCCTGACGGTGGCCGAATATGCCGCGACCCTGGTGAAGAAGTCCGTCGTCGGCGGCGGCCATGCCGCCAAGGACCAGGTCGGCGCCATGATCCGCATCCTGCTGCCGGGCTGCACGCTCGACATGCCCGACGCCGCCGACGCGCTCGCCGTCGCCGTCTGCCATGCCCATCACGCCGAAAGCCGCCGTCGCCTTGCGACCGTCATGCCCGTCGTGGCGAAGCGTGCAGTCGGTGGCCAAGCGAAGCGTGCTTCGCACGGCCCAGCGAAGCGTGCTCCGCACGATGGAGCCCGGCGATGATCGCCAAGCTCACCGGCATTCTCGATTCGGCCCGCGAGGGCCAGGCGGTCATCGACGTGAACGGCGTCGGCTACCTGGTGTTCTGCTCGGGCCGCACGCTCGCCGCCCTGCCGCCGCGCGGCCAGGCCGCCAGCCTCGCGATCGAGACGCATGTGCGCGAAGACCACATCCATCTCTACGGCTTCGCCAGCGACGCCGAGCGCGAGTGGTTCAAGCTGCTGACCACCGTGCAGGGCGTCGGCGCCAAGGTGGCGCTCGCCATCCTCAGCGTGCTGTCGCCGCTCGAGGTCGCCCAGGCCATCGTCGCCGGCGACCGCACGGCGGTGGCGCGCGCCGACGGCGTCGGCCCGAAGCTCGCCCAGCGCGTCGTCACCGAACTGAAGGACAAGGCCGGCCACATCGGCCTCTCTCACGGCGTGCCCGCTGCCGCTGCCGCTTTCGGCAAGCCGGCGGATGGCGCGGAAGGCGACGCCGAGCTGGCCGATGCCGTCTCGGCCCTGGTCAACCTCGGCTACAAGCGCGTCGACGCCTTCGGCGCGGTGAGCAGCGCCTCGCGCAAGCTCGGCCGCAAGGTCGCCGCCGCCGAGCTGATCCGCGCCGGCCTTAAAGAGCTGGGGATGCCGTCATGAGCGCCGCGCGCAAGGGCCCCAGTCTTCAAGAGGGCGCAGAAATTCGCCTGGTGGCAGGCGCTGCCGGCGTCGAGGAAAACCTCGAAGTCGCCCTGCGCCCGCAGGCGCTTGCCGACTTCACCGGCCAGGCGCAGCTGCGCGACAACCTGCAGGTCTTCATCTCCGCCGCATGCGGCCGCGCCGAGGCGATGGACCATGTGCTGCTGTCGGGCCCGCCGGGCCTCGGCAAGACGACCCTGGCGCGCATCATCTCGCGCGAGCTCGGCGTCGGCTTCCATTCGACCTCGGGCCCGATCATCGCCAAGGCCGGCGACCTCGCGGCGCTGCTGACCAACCTGCAGCCGCGCGACGTGCTGTTCATCGACGAGATCCACCGCCTGCAGCCCGCCGTCGAAGAAGTGCTCTATCCGGCGATGGAGGACTTCCAGCTCGACCTGATGATCGGCGAGGGGCCGGCGGCGCGTTCGGTGAAGATCGACCTGCAGCCCTTCACGCTCATCGGCGCCACCACGCGCACCGGCCTGCTGACCACGCCGCTGCGCGACCGCTTCGGCATTCCGCTGCGCCTGAACTTCTACGAGACGCCCGAGCTGGAAGCCATCGTGCGGCGCGGCGCGCGCCTGCTCGGCTTCGCCATGACGGAAGACGGCGCTCACGAGATCGCCCGGCGCGCGCGCGGCACGCCGCGCGTCGCCGCCCGCCTGCTGCGCCGCGTGCGCGACTTCGCCGCCGTCATGGGCGACGGCGCGGTCGACGCCAAGGCCGCCGACCATGCGCTGGAGCGCCTCGAAGTCGACAAGGCCGGCCTCGACGCCATGGACCGCCGCTACCTGCTCTGCATCGCCGACCATTACGGCGGCGGCCCCGTCGGCGTCGAGACCATCGCGGCGGCGCTCTCGGAGCAGCGCGACGCCATCGAGGACGTCATCGAGCCCTATCTCCTGCAGCAGGGCTTCATCATGCGCACGCCGCGCGGCCGCATGATCGCCGAGGGCGGCTGGCGCCACCTGCGCCGCGAGCCGCCGAAGAACCTGTCGCAGCAGCTCGATCTTCTGGGCGAGGAGGCGGACGATGAGTAAGGAGTCCGGCTTTGAGGGGAAGACCCACGTGTTTCCGCTGCGCGTCTATTACGAGGACACCGACGCGGGCGGCATCGTCTACTACGCCAACTACCTGAAGTTCGCCGAGCGGGCGCGCACCGAGGTGCTGCGCGAGCTGGGCGTGGCGCAGCGCGAGCTGATGGAAGGCGAGGGCCTCGCCTTCGCCGTGCGCCGCTGCGCCGTCGACTACCTGGCCCCGGCCAGGCTCGACGACGAGCTGCAGGTCCACAGCGTCGTGCGCGAGCTCGGCGCGGCCAGCATCGCCATCGAGCAGAGCATCCGGCGCGGAGACGGCATCGGAGAGCTGGTTCTGCTCCAGGTGAAGCTCGCCGTCATCAACAAGTCGGGTCGCGCGTCGCGCATTCCCGAAGACATCGCTGAACTGTTGCGGCCCTACGTCGTTCTTGCCGAAGGGTCGAAATCCGCCAACCTCAGTAACAAGAAGAGAGCATAAGTCCGATGGACCCCACTGCGCTTCCTCCGGCAATCGATTCGGTCTCACTCGGCGGCGCCGCCACCGCCGTCCACCTGTCGGTCTGGCATCTGTTCATGCAGGCCGACTGGATCGTCAAAACCGTGATGGTCGGCCTGCTCGCCGCATCGTTCTGGAGCTGGGCGATCATCTTCGAAAAGGCCATGCGCCTGCGCCGCCTCGACGCCGAGGCGGCTGACTTCGAGGACACCTTCTGGTCGGGCGGGTCGCTCGAAGACCTCTACGACCGCATCGGCAACCGGCCGGACGGCCCGATGGAAGGCCTCTTCGCCTCCGCCATGCGCGAGTGGCGGCGCTCCACCGCCAAGGGGCTGACCGCCACCGAATCGATGCGGGCCGCCCTGCAGCAGCGCATCGAGCGCGTGATGAGCACGACGCTGTCGCGCGAGATCGACCGCATCGAGCGGCACATGATCTTCCTCGCCTCGGTCGGCTCGACGGCGCCGTTCGTCGGCCTGTTCGGCACGGTGTGGGGCATCATGAACAGCTTCCAGTCCATCGCGGCGTCGAAGAACACGTCGCTGGCCGTCGTGGCCCCTGGCATCGCCGAGGCGCTGTTCGCCACCGCCATCGGCCTGGTCGCGGCCATCCCCGCGGTGATCGCCTACAACAAGCTGTCGGGCGACATCAACCGCTACGCCGGCCGCCTGGAAGCCTTCATCAACGACTTCTCCGCCATCCTGTCGCGCCAGCTGCAGGAGAAGCAGTAGTCATGGCAGCCTCCCTGCAGGGCGGGTCGCACCGCAGCCATCGCCGTCGCGGCAAGCCGCCGATGTCGGACATCAACGTGACCCCGATGGTCGACGTGATGCTGGTGCTGCTCATCATCTTCATGGTGACCGCACCCCTGCTGACCGTCGGCGTGCCGGTCGACCTGCCCAAGACGGACGCGGCCCCGATCACCGGCCAGGACGAACCCTTGGTCATCTCGGTGAACAACCAGGGGCAAATCTTCCTACAGGAGACGACCATCGAACTGACCGACCTGGTGGCCCGCCTGCAGGCGATCACCAGCAACAAGCCCGATTCGCGCATCTTCGTGCGCGGCGACAAGGCGGTGAACTACGGCCGCGTCGTCGAGGTGATGGGCACGTTGAGTTCCGCCGGGTTCAGCCGGGTGTCCTTGCTCGCAGAATTGCCGCAATCGGGAGCTAACGCTGCCCCAGCGGCGCCGCAGGGGCGCCGGTAGGAAAGGCATATGAAGCGCGGCGCTATCTTTTCGGCGATCTTTCACGTCGCCCTGGCACTGTTGATCTTCTTCGGGTTGCCGATCTTCAACCGCCCGGACGAGGTCATCGACCAGCCGATCGTGCTCGAAATGGTGCCTATCGCCGAGAAGAGCAATCCGCGTCCCAACCCGACGCCGGCGACGCGTCCGACACCCGAGCCGCCGAAGCCGGTCGAGGCCAAGCCGACGCCGCCGACCCCTGCGCCGACGCCGCCGCCGCCCCAAGTGGCCAAGGCCGAGCCGACGCCGCCGGCCCCGAAGCCGCCTGAGCCGAAGCCGGAGCCCAAGCCCGAGGTGAAGCCCGACCCCGTGCCGGCGCCCGTGCCGAAACCCGAGGTGAAGAAGCCGGATCCGCCCAAGGAGACGCCAAAGCAGGTCGCCACCGCGACGCCGCCCAAGAAGCCGGATCCGCCGAAAAAGCCGGAGCCGCCGAAGGACGACCCGATCGCGTCGATCTTGAAGAACCTCGCGCCTGCCAAGCCGCAGCCGACGCAGCCGACGAATACGCTGCCGAAGCAGCAGCAGGCCGCGGCGCAGCCCTTCGCCCCGCCGTCGCTCGACCAGCAGGTCACGCGCAGCGAGACGGACGCGGCGCGCGACCAGATCATGCCGTGCTGGAACGCGCCGGTCGGCGCACGCGACGCGGGCGACCTGATCGTGCAGATCCGCGCCGAGATGGCGCAGGACGGCACGGTGCTGCGCGCCTCGATCACCAGCACGTCGCGCATGGGCGACCCGGTCTACCGCGCGGCGGCCGAAAGCGCGCTCCGCGCCGTGATCAACAACGAATGCCACAAGCCTTTGAAGCTGCCGCCCGAGAAGTACAACCAGTGGAAGACGCTGGATCTCTATTTTGACCCCAAAGACATGATGGGATAGCGGATGACCATGAAAACGTTCCCCCTCTTCACCCGTCTCGCCCTTCTTGCGCTGATGGCCTTCGGCACCGCCGCCGTCATCGCGCCGACGGCGGCGCAGGCCCAGCTGCGCATCGACATCACGCGCGGCAATCCGCAGCCGATGCCGGTGGCGGTCACCAACCTCTACGGCAGCAACGCCAACGAGACCAAGATCGGCACCGACGTGTCGAAGGTCGTCTCCGACGACCTGCAGCGCTCCGGCCTGTTCAAGCCCATCGCGCAAAACGCCTTCATCCAGACGCCCGAGGCCCTGCGCACGCAGCCGCGCTTTGGCGACTGGCGCGTCATCAACGCGCAGGCGCTCGTGTCGGGCGCCGCCATCGTGCGGCCCGATGGGTCGCTCCGCCTCGAATTCCGCCTGTGGGACGTGTACGCCGAGCAGCAGATGATCGGCCAGGCCTACATCACCGAGCCGACCAACTGGCGCCGCGCCGCGCACCAGATCGCCGACGCGATCTACAAGCGCATCACCGGCGAGGACGGCTACTTCGACACCCGCGTCGTCTACGTCGCCGAGAGCGGCCCGCAGCAGCGCCGCGTCAAGCGCCTGGCGATCATGGACCAGGACGGCGCCAACCATCGCTACCTGACCGACGGCCGCGTGCTGGTGCTGACCCCGCGGTTCTCGCCGACGACGCAGGAGATCACCTATCTCTCCTACCTGAACGACAAGCCGCGCGTGTACCTGTTCAACATCGACACCGGGCAGCAGGAGGTGCTGGGCGACTTCCCGGGCATGACCTTCGCGCCGCGCTTCTCGCCGGACGGTAACCGGGTCATCATGTCGCTGTCGACCGACGGCAACACCGACATCTACGCGATGAACCTGCGCACCCGGCAGTCGACCCGCCTGACGACCGATCCGGCCATCGACACGTCGCCGAGCTTCTCGCCGGACGGCACGAAGATCGCCTTCGAGTCGGACCGCGGCGGCGCCCAGCAGATCTACACCATGGCCAGCGACGGCAGCGGCGTGAAGCGCATCAGCTTCGGCCAGGGCCGCTACGCGACCCCGGTCTGGTCGCCGCGCGGCGACCTGATCGCCTTCACCAAGCTCTATCAGGGCAAGTTCTTCATCGGCGTGATGAAGCCGGACGGCTCGGGTGAGCGGCTTTTGTCTCAAAGTTACCTGGTCGAGGGCCCGACCTGGGCTCCGAACGGCCGAGTCCTGATGTTTTTCCGCCAGACTCCGGCCGATGACCGCGGGCAGGGGGCTTCCACCCGCATCTATTCGATCGACGTGACGGGCTCGAACGAGCGCGAGGTGGTTACTCCGACGGATGCTTCCGATCCGGCCTGGTCGCCCTTGATTCCCTGAATAATTTTGGCTGGGCGGACCTTGATTCCCTGATTTATCAGGACTATAGTCCGCCCACCCTGGAAAGGGTTTGGATGCAGGGGCTTCCACTGAAGATCGTGGCTAGCCGTTTGGCCAGGTTCACTTTGCCGATTGAGTGAACTATTGGCCTGGACGCGCGTTAGTTCCCTGGAGCCGATGCTTTTCCAGACAGATCTTCAATCCGCCGACAAACCCACCAGACGATAACATGGGCCTCTAAGGGTCCGATTCAGAGGAATAATAAAATGTCTCTCCGCATCATCAGCGCTTTCGCCGCTGTCCTCCTTCTCGCGGCTTGCGAGTCCGCCCCCAGCGACACCGGCACCGCGACCGGCGCTGGTGGTACCGGTTCGAGCAGCTCTTCGGCCGCGACCCAGGGCCCGCGTCCGGGTTCGCAGGAAGACCTGGTCGTCAACGTCGGCGACCGCGTGTTCTTCGACTTCGACCAGTACAGCGTCCGCCAGGACCAGCGCGCCGTCCTCGACCGTCAGGCCGCTTGGCTGAAGAAGTACCCGGAAGTCACCGTGACCGTCGAAGGTCATGCTGACGAGCGCGGCACCCGCGAGTACAACCTGGCGCTCGGCAACCGCCGCGCCACGGCCGCGAAGAACTACCTCGTCGCGCTCGGGATCAACCCGAACCGCGTCCAGACGATCTCCTACGGCAAGGAGCGTCCCGCGGTCGCCGGCTCGAACGAGCAGGCTTGGGCGCAGAACCGCCGTGCGGTCACTGTCGTCACCAGCCGCGCCGGCAGCTAAAGACAACGTCCTGCCGGATGTCCTCGCGGACATCCGGCAGAGACTTGAATGTATTTAAGGCGCCTGTCTCTCCGGCGGTCCCATGGGCCTAGGAATGGACAGGCGCCTTATTTATGCCTATTTGCCGGCTCCCAATGACAAGATGGGGCTGGCAGGCTCTAATATGACGAATGCGACGCTTCAGGCCCGGCGCGCGCCGGGTTTCGCGATTCCATAACGTCTTCGATAACTAGGACGAGACGACGGCGATGATCCGCACTCCCTCTCTCCCCCTCTCTCTTTCGCCCTTGCGCGCGGCCGGCTTCGCCGTCGCCGCCTGCTTGCTCGCCGCTCCGGTCGCCCTGCCGCGTCCGGCCGCCGCGCAGAGCAGCAGCAGCGCCGACGTGCGCTCCCTGGCCGACCAGGTCGACCGCCTGCAGCGCGAGCTCAGCGTCCTGCAGCGCAACGTCTATCAGGGCCAGGGCGCGGCCCGGCCGTCCGGCAGCGGCGCCGCGCCGGCGGGCGATCCCGGCAGCATCGCCGACCTGCAGGTTCGCCTCGACGACATGGATTCGCGCATCAGCCAGCTCGTCGGCCAGATCGAGGAGACGAACCATCGCGTCACCACGATGGAGCAGAAGTTCGACCGCCTCTCTTCCGACATCGACGTCCGCCTGAGCGGCGCGGCCAATGGCGGCACGGCCATGGCGGCGCCCGGCCAGTCCGCCGCCAACCAGTCCGCCGCCGGCCAGCCCACCGACCAGGGCGCCGCGCCCGCGGCGCGGGCTCAAGCCCAGCCGACGCCGCCGTCCGGCGCCGGCAACCCGTCGCAGAACCCGACCACCAGCGGTAACCTCGGCACCTTGTCGTCGGGCGATCCGCAGACGCGCGGCACCGACGCGCAGGCCGCTGCGGCCGCTGCTGCCGCCGGCAAGGCGGCGGGGCCTTCCGCCGCCCTGTCCGGTCCGCCCCTGCCGGCGGGCACGCCGGACGACCAGTACAAATACGCCTTCGGCCTCCTGAGCCGCGCCGACTATCCCGGCGCCGAGCGGGCGCTGTCGGCCTTCGTCGAGCAGCATCCGACCCATTCGCTCGCCGGCAACGCGCAGTACTGGCTGGGCGAGAGCTACTACGCGCGCAACGACTTCAACTCGGCGGCGCGCGCCTTCGCCATCGGCTACCAGAAATATCCGAAGAGCGCCAAGGCGCCCGACAACCTGCTGAAGCTCGGCCTGTCGCTCGGCAACCTCGGCAAGACCAAGGAAGCCTGCCAGTCCTACGGCCTGCTGAAGAAGGATTTCCCGAAGGCGCCGGCCGAACTGCTGCGCCGCGCCGACGGCGAGCAGAAGCGCCTGCGCTGCTCGTAAACGCGTGTGTCCAGCGGAGGACCGTCGCTTGGGGATAACGCCGACCTGCCTGACCGCCTGAGCGCGGACAGCTTCAAGACGCTCATCGAGCGCTTCGCGCTCGGCCCAGCGCCGCGCCTCGCCGTGGCGGTCTCCGGCGGCGCCGACAGCCTCGCGCTGACGCTGCTCGCCGACGAATGGGCGCGCGCCGAAAAGGGCGCAATCGTCGCCCTCACCGTCGATCATGGCCTGCGGCCCGAAGCGGCTGACGAGGCTCGGCAGGTGGCGGCCTGGCTCGGCGCGCGCGGCGTCGAGCATCATGTCCTGCGCTGGCAGCCGCCGGACGGCGAGCGCGCCAACCTGCAAGCGCGCGCCCGCGAGGCGCGCTACGGCCTGCTCACTTCTTGGTGCCGCGCGCATCACGTCCGACATCTTCTCGTCGCCCATCACCGTGACGACCAGGCCGAGACCTTCATGCTGCGCCTGGCGCGCGGCAGCGGCGTCGACGGGCTTGCCGCCATGAGCGCCCTGTCGATGCGCGACGGCGTCACGCTTCTGCGGCCGCTGCTCGACGTGCCGAAGGCGGCGCTCGTCGCCTGCCTGCGCGAGCGGGAGCAATCCTGGATCGAAGACCCGAGCAACCGCGACGCGTCCTATGCCCGCGTGCGCATGCGGGCACTCATGCCGCTGCTCGCCGCCGAGGGCTTGACCATCGAGCGGCTGGCGGCGACGGCGGCGCGACTGGATGACGCGCGCGATGCGCTCGACCGCGCCTGCCGCGATCTTCTGGCCAGCGCTGCCGAGTTGCATGACACGGGCTACGCCGTGGTTGAGCCGCAGGCCTTTGCCGATGCGCCTCGCGATTTGGCGCATCGCGCCCTGGCGCGGCTGCTGATGGCGTTGGGTGGCCAGACCTATACGCCGCGCTTCGACGGCCTGGAACGCCTGGCGGCCGATCTTTGCGATGTCCGTCGGCGGCCGGACGCGCTGGGGGGCGGGCGCACGCTGGCCGGCTGCTGCATCGTGCCGCAGGGCGACGGCAGGGTGATGATTCTGCGCGAGGCGCGCGGCCTTGCCGATCCCGTCGCGCTTGGCCTCGCCGAAACCCATTGGGACGGCCGCTTCACCGTGACGGCGGCGCGGCCCTTTCCGAACGGAACGACGCTGGGCGCGCTGGGCGACGCCGGTTGGCAGACGCTGCGGCCGGAAATTTCGCAGGCGGAACTTCTCGCGCTGCCGCGCGCGCTGCTGCCGACGCTGCCGGCCTTGCGTGACGGCGGCGGGCTGGCCGCCGTGCCGCATCTCGCGTGGCGTCGCGCAGGCTGGCATTGCGACGTCCTGTCACATTCTGGCCAAAGCCTTGATCGGGCTGACGATTATGTGATCGCCGGACCGGCCGGAAAACTCCAGAACCGCCAAGGCTTTACGCTTGTTTAAGGCCAAAGCCGGCACTATCTATGAACAGACCGGCCGAGTTTTTCCGCCGGATACCCGCAGCCGTCGCCCCGTTTGGGCCGCGCGGCGCGCACGAAGCAGGGCGCAACAGTGAACTTCGGCAAAAATCTCGCACTCTGGGTCATCATCGGTCTGCTGCTGATCGCCCTGTTCAACATGTTCCAGGCGCCGTCCAACCGCGGCCCCCAGGCGCGCCTCGCCTTCTCCGACTTCCTCACCGAAGTCGACCGTGGCCAGGTTTCTGACGTCACCATCCAGGGCCAGACCATCAACGGCCACTTCGCCGACGGCCGCGCCTTCTCCACCTATTCGCCGAACGACCCGAACCTCGTCGGCAAGCTGACCGACAAGAGCGTGCGCATCTCCGCCGCGCCGCCGGACGAGAATTCGCCGTCGCTGCTCGGCGTGCTGCTCAACTGGTTCCCGATGCTGCTGCTCATCGGCGTGTGGATCTTC
Source organism: Alphaproteobacteria bacterium (assembly GCA_036500145.1). Taxonomy (GTDB): domain Bacteria; phylum Pseudomonadota; class Alphaproteobacteria; order SMXQ01; family SMXQ01; genus CAMAVH01. The sequence continues at coordinate 42,711 of DASYCO010000008.1, forward strand.
TTCATGCGCCAGATGCAGGGCGGCGGCGGCAAGGCCATGGGCTTCGGCAAGTCGCGCGCCCGCCTGCTGACCGAGAAGGTCGGCCGCGTCACCTTCGACGACGTCGCCGGCATCGACGAAGCCAAGCAGGAACTCGAGGAGATCGTCGAGTTCCTGAAGGACCCGCAGAAGTTCCAGCGCCTCGGCGGCAAGATCCCGAAGGGCTGCCTGCTCGTCGGCCCGCCGGGCACCGGCAAGACCTTGCTCGCCCGTGCCATCGCCGGCGAGGCGAACGTGCCGTTCTTCACCATCTCCGGCTCCGACTTCGTGGAGATGTTCGTCGGCGTCGGCGCCAGCCGCGTGCGCGACATGTTCGAGCAGGGCAAGAAGAACGCCCCCTGCATCATCTTCATCGACGAAATCGACGCGGTCGGCCGCCATCGCGGCGCCGGCCTCGGCGGCGGCAACGACGAGCGCGAGCAGACCCTCAACCAGATGCTCGTCGAGATGGACGGCTTCGAGGCGAACGAGGGCGTCATCCTGATCGCCGCCACCAACCGCCCCGACGTGCTCGACCCGGCGCTGCTGCGCCCCGGCCGCTTCGACCGCCAGGTCACCGTGCCGAACCCCGACGTGCTCGGCCGCGAAAAGATCATCAAGGTGCATCTGCGCAAGGTGCCGATGGCGCCCGACGTGGACCCGAAGGTCATCGCGCGCGGCACGCCCGGCTTCTCCGGCGCCGACCTCGCCAACCTGGTCAACGAGTCCGCCCTGCTGGCCGCCCGCAAGGGCAAGCGCATGGTCACCATGCAGGAGCTCGAAGAGGCCAAGGACAAGGTGATGATGGGCGCCGAGCGCCGCTCCATGGTCATGAGCGAGGACGAGAAGCGCCTGACCGCCTACCACGAGGCGGGCCACGCGCTGGTCGGCATCAACTCGCCGGGCCATGATCCGCTGCACAAGGTCACGATCATCCCGCGCGGCCGCGCCCTGGGCCTGACCATGTCGCTGCCGGAGCGCGACCGCTACGGCTACTCCAAGAAGGAGCTGCTCGCGCGCATCGCGATGATGTTCGGCGGCCGCGTCGCCGAGGACATCATCTTCGGCGCGGAGAACATCACCACCGGCGCTAGCAACGACATCATGCAGGCCACCAACATGGCGCGCCGCATGGTCACGGAATGGGGCATGAGCGACAAGCTCGGGCCGCTGCGCTACACCGACAACGAGGAAGAGGTGTTCCTCGGCCATTCGGTGACCCAGCGCAAGAACGTCTCCGACGCCACCGCGAAGCTGATCGACGAGGAGGTCCGCTCCATCGTCGAAGGCGGCGAGGCCAAGGCGCGCGAGATCCTGACGGCGCACATCGACGACCTGCACGCCATCGCCAACGGCCTGCTCGAATACGAGACGCTGAGCGCCGACGACGTGTCCAAGCTGCTGCGCGGCGAGAAGCTGGTCCGCGAGGACCATGACGAGACGCCGCGCGACACCGGCCGCCGTCCGACCGTGCCGACCACGGGCCCGCGCGGCAAAGGCAACGAGTCCGGCCCGCCGGGCCTGACGCCGGAGCCGCAGCCGGGCGCGTAATCTTGGCCGACGACCTGCGGCGTGACTCTCACGCGGCTCTCTCTCACCTCGTCGTTTCCGGTCGGGCCGCACTTCATGTGCGGCCCGATCCGATTCTCTGGCCTGGCGAACGTGAAGCGCCGGACGGCGCGCTGCGCCTTGCCGGCGGTCCCGCCCATGTCGAGCGCGTCGAGCTGCTGATCCGCGAAGAAGACCGCCCGACCCATGTGCGCAGCCTGCATGTCTCGGTCGCCGAGCTGCGCGGCTGGGCGGCGGGGCAGGGCGGCCACACGCTCCATGCCGTGACCGAGGCGCTCGACCGCCTGTCCGCCAGGCGCGTGCCCTTCGCGGGGCTTAAGCCGAAGCGGCCGCTCGTCATGGGCATCGTCAACGTCACCCCCGACAGCTTCTCCGACGGCGGCCGCCACGCCACGGCGGAAGCGGCCATCGCCCACGGCCGGGCGCTGGCCGCCGCAGGCGCGGACATCCTCGACATCGGCGGCGAATCGACGCGCCCAGGTTCCGAGCCGGTGCCCGAAGCCGAGGAGCTGCGCCGCGTGCTGCCGGTCGTCGAGGGCCTGAAGGGCTGCGGCGCGGTGCTTTCCGTCGACACGATGAAGGCCGCCGTCATGACGGCGGCGACCCAGGCGGGCGTGGCCATCATCAACGACGTGCGCGCCCTCGAGGCCGATCCGCGCGCCCTGGAAGCCGCCGCCGCGAGCGGCGCCTTCGTCGTGCTGATGCATTGCCTGGGCGCCCCCAAGACCATGCAGCAGGCGCCGAGCTACGACCATGTGGCGCTCGACGTGTTCGACTATCTCGAAGGCCGCATCGCCGCCTGCGAGGCCGCCGGCATCCCGCGCGCGCGCATCGCCGTCGATCCCGGCATCGGCTTCGGCAAGACCGTGGAGCATAATCTCAAGCTCATGCGCTCCCTGGCGCTCTACCAGTCGCTTGGGCAACCGCTGCTGCTCGGCGTGTCGCGCAAGAGCTTCATCGGCCGCATGACCGGCGAGGACAACCCCAACGCGCGGCTGCCCGGCTCGCTGACGGCGGCCATGGCCGGCCTGGACGCCGGCGCCGACATCCTGCGCGTCCATGACGTCGCGGAAACCCTGCAGGCGATTGCCGTCTGGCGGGCTCTGCGGGGCCTCTGAATCCCCGCCAAATGTGGCGGAATGGAAGGCAATGCTGTAGGGTTGTCGGAAATTGAGAACGACAAGAAACCCACAGAGTCCGACAGGTTCATGACCCGCAAATTCTTCGGCACCGACGGCATCCGCGGCACCGCTAACGAAGCGCCGATGACCGCCGACATTGCCCTCGCCGTCGGCCAGGCGGCCGGTGCCGAGTTCACGCGCGGCGGCCACCGCCACCGCGTCGTCATCGGCAAGGACACGCGCCTGTCGGGCTACATGATCGAGCCGGCGCTCACCGCCGGATTCGTCTCGGTCGGCATGGACGTCACCCTGGTCGGCCCGCTGCCGACCCCGGCCGTCGCCATGTTGACGCGCAGCCTGCGCTGCGACCTCGGCGTCATGATCTCGGCCTCGCACAATCCGTTCGAGGACAACGGCATCAAATTGTTCGGGCCGGACGGCTACAAGCTGTCCGACGAGGTCGAGGCGCGCATCGAGGCGCGCATGGCCGGCGAGATCGCGACCCCGGTCGCCTCGTCCAGGCAGCTCGGCCGCGCCATGCGCCTGGAAGACGCCGTCGGCCGCTACATCGAATTCGTCAAGAACACCTTTCCCAAGGGCCTGACGCTCGACGGCATGAAGATCGTCGTCGATTGCGCGCACGGCGCCGCCTACAAGGTGGCGCCCACGGTGCTGCGCGAGCTCGGCGCCGAGGTGATCGCCCTCGGCGTGGCGCCTGACGGCTTCAACATCAACCGCGACTGCGGCTCGACCTATCCGCAGACCATGATGCGCGAGGTGGTGCTGCACAAGGCCGACCTCGGCCTGGCGCTCGACGGCGACGCCGACCGCCTGGTGGCCTGCGACGAGACCGGCGCGCTGCTCGACGGCGACCAGCTCATGGCGCTGGTGGCCTGCAACCTGCACCGCGCCGGCCGGCTTGCCGGCGACACGGTGGTCGCCACCGTCATGTCGAACCTCGGCCTCGAACGCTACCTGGCGACGCACGGCATCGCGCTGGAGCGCACCCAGGTTGGCGACCGCTACGTCGTCGAGCGCATGCGCGAGGCCGGCTTCAACGTCGGCGGCGAGCAGTCCGGCCACATCATCCTCGGCGACTTCGCCACCACCGGCGACGGCCTGATCGCCGCCCTGCAGGTGCTGGCCGCCTGCCGCGAGGCGGGCAAGCCGGCGAGCCAGGTGGCGCGCCTGTTCAAGCCCTATCCGCAGCTGCTCAAGAACATCCGCTTCAGCAGCCAGGCGAGCGGCCCCGAGCCGCTGCAGGACGCGACCGTGCTGCGCGCCATCCGCGACGGCGAGAGCAAGCTCGGCAGCACGGGCCGCCTGCTGATCCGCAAGTCCGGCACCGAGCCGCTGATCCGCGTCATGGCGGAAGGCGAAGACCTGACGGCGATCGACGGCGTGGTGAACGACATCATCGCCGCCATCGCGCGCGTCTCCGGCGCGGCGGCCTAGGCTTTTCATGAAAGGCCGTGTCCTGATCGTCGCCGGCTCGGATTCGGGCGGCGGCGCCGGCATCCAGGCCGACATCAAGGCCGTCACCGCGCTCGGCGGCTATGCCGCCACCGCCATCACCGCCCTGACCGCGCAGAACACCACCGGCGTGCAGGCCGTGCAGGGCGTCGCCCCCGCCTTCATCGCCCAGCAGATGCAGTCCGTGCTGGACGACATCGGCGCCGACGCGGTCAAGACCGGCATGCTGCACAACGCCGAGGTGATCCTCGCCGTGGTCGAGGCGCTGGAGCGCCATGCGCCGCTCGTGCCGCTCGTCGTCGACCCCGTCATGATCGCCAAGGGCGGCGCATCGCTGCTCGATGCGGCCGCCGTCGAGACCCTCAAGCATCGCCTGCTGCCGCGCGCCGCCGTGCTGACGCCGAACTTGCCGGAAGCCGAGGCGCTGCTCGGCCGCGCCGTCGCCAGCCTGGACGACATGCGCGCCGCCGCCCTCGACCTGCTGAAGTTCGGCCCGCGCGCCGTGCTGGTGAAGGGCGGCCATCGCGACGGCGACAGCGTCACCGACGTCCTGGCCCAGGAAATCGAGGGCGAGCCGAAGGTGACGTCGTTCCGCGCACGGCGCATCTTCACGCGCCACACCCACGGCACCGGCTGCACGCTGGCTTCCGCCATCGCCGCCGGGCTGGCCCAGGACATGGACCTGGTCGCCGCCGTGCGCCGCGCCCGGGCCTACGTGCGGCAGGCCCTGAAGACCGCGCCCGGCTTCGGCCAGGGCCACGGGCCCCTGAACCACGGCCACACGGTCAGGCCCTTCAAGGGATAGGAATTTCTCTGCCCCGGCCGCTCACGATTCCGCGACGGGAATCCCGGCGGGGCACGTTATATTGAATGGAGACGACCCGCAGTTCGGCCGGTAGGGCGGGTCGCCGGCAGGCAAGTTCGTTCGCCGCCGCATTGCCGCTAGGGCATCCCAGGGCCATCTAGGTGACAGTATCGCTTTCCGGCCGCGCCGAGTTCCGGCGCACGGAGGTCGGGGCGACGAAAGGCGCAGGAATTCGATGCGTAAGCTTCTGGTCGCGGTTCCGGTTATCGGCTTGATCGCCGTCGGCGCGGCTTATTTCGCGTTTTCGGGCAGCGGCGAAGCGCCGTCCTATCGCACTGCGAAGATCGAGCGGGGGGCCATCGTCAGCGCCGTGTCGGCCAGCGGCACCCTGGCCGCCGTCACCACCGTGCAGGTCGGCAGCCAGATCTCCGGCCAGCTCAAGGAAATCATGGTCGACTTCAATTCCGAGGTGCGTCAGGGCCAGCTCATCGCCCGTCTCGACCCGGCGACCTACGAAGCCAAGCTCAAGCAGTCCCAGGCGGCGCTCGCCCTCGCCAACGCCAGCGTGAAGATGCAGCAGGCCGCCGTGCTGAAGTCGCGCGCCACCTTCGTCGGCGCCGAGAAGGACCTGAAGCGCCAGCAGGCGCTGTCGAAGGAAGGCTACGCCGCCGCCGCGACGCTCGAGAAGTCGCAGTCGACCTACGACAACGCCAGGGCCGACCTCGCCATGAACGAGGCGCAGGTCGAGAACACCCAGGCCAACGTGCTGGTGGCGGAAGCCGTGGTCAACCAGTCGAAGATCGACCTCGACCGCACCTACATCCGCGCCCCCGTCGACGGCACCGTGATCAGCCGCGACGTCGACGTCGGCCAGACCGTGGCGGCGACCATGTCGGCGCCCATCCTGTTCCAGATCGCCCAGGACCTGCGCAAGATGCAGGTCGAGGTGCGCGTCGACGAATCCGACGTCGGCCGCATGCGCGAGGGCCAGCGCGCCACCTTCACCGTGGATTCGTTCCCGGGCCGCAACTTCGCCGGCGTCGTGTCGCAGATCCGCAAGGCGGCGACCACGGTGTCGAACGTCGTCACCTACAGCGTGCTGGTCTCGGCCGACAACGACGACCTGCGCCTGCTGCCGGGCCTGACCGCCAACGTGCGCATCATCATCGACGAGCGCAACGACGTGCTGAAGATCGCCAACGCCGCCCTGCGCTTCCGCCCGGTCGGCGCGGCGCCCGCTGCCGAAGGCGAAGACGAGGGCGCGCCCGTCGCCGCCAGCGACCGCCAGGCCGGCGCGTCGCGCGTCGCCGCGCGCGGCAACGAAGGACCGGGAGGCGAGGCGGACACCGTGACGCAGCTCACCAAGCAGCTCGACCTCACGCCCGACCAGCAGCAGCAGGTCCGCGCCCTGGTCGCCGAGTCGCGCGAGCGCGCGACGCAGCAGCGCCAGCAGATGGCGAACCGGCGCCAGGCGCAGCCCGGCGACCCGCGCGCGCCCACGGCCGACGGCGTGGCGAGCGCCCAGCGCGCCGCCAACCAGCGCCTGCGCGCCCAGTTCGACACGGCGGTGGCGGCGCTGCTGACGCCCGAGCAGCAGGCCAAGATGCAGGAGATCCGCGCGGCGCGCGGCGAAGGCGGCAACAACCGGCGCGGCCAGGTGTGGGTGCTGGACGACGGCCAGCCCAAGGCCGTGAACATCGTCACGGGCGTCACCGACGGCGGCTTCACCGAGCTGGTGCGCGGCGAGCTGAAGGAAGGCCAGGAGGTCATCACCGGCCTCAACTTCGGCGCCAAGGCCGCGGCGGCCGGCGGCCTGCAGCGCGTCCGCCTCTGAGGCCGCAATGAACGCGCCCGCACAGAGCGTGCCGCTTCTCCAGGCGGAGGGGCTGACGAAGGACTACCATCTCGGCGGCGGCGTGGTGCATGCCCTGGCGCCGCTCGACCTCGCCATCATGCGCGGCGAATTCACCGCCGTCATGGGCCCCTCGGGCTCGGGCAAGTCCACCTTCATGAACCTGGTCGGCTGCCTCGACAGCCCGACGGCGGGCCGCCTGCTGTTCGACGGCAAGGACGTGTCGCGCCTGCCGTCCGACAGCCTGGCCGAAGTGCGCAACCGCAACATCGGCTTCGTCTTCCAGTCGTTCAACCTGCTGTCGCGCCTGACCGCGCTGGAGAACGTCGAGCTGCCGCTGATGTACAGCCGCACGCCGCGCGCCGAGCGCCGCGCCAAGGCGGCGGAGATGCTGAAGCTGGTGGGGCTCGGCGAGCGCGGCCACCATCGCCCGACGCAGCTGTCCGGCGGCCAGCAGCAGCGCGTCGCCATCGCCCGCGCGCTGGTCAACGATCCGCTCCTGCTGCTTGCCGACGAGCCGACCGGCGCGCTCGACACGCGCACCGGCGTCGAGATCATGGCGCTGTTCCAGGGCCTTCACGACAAGGGCATCACCGTGCTGATCGTCACGCACGACCCGGAAGTGGCCGAATATGCCCAGCGCGTCGTGCGCATGCGCGACGGCCATGTCATCTCCGACGCGCGCAACGCGGCCTCGATCCGCGCCTCCGACGTGCTGGCGCGCATGGCCATCCAGGCCGCAGAGTGACGGTGAACCCATGACCTTCTACGATTGCCTCATCTCCGCCCTTCAGTCGCTGAAGGTCAACGTGCTGCGCAGCGCGCTCACCACGCTGGGCATCGTCATCGGCGTCGGCGCGGTCATCGCCATGGTCGCCATCGGCGCCGGCGCGGAATCGCGCGTCAACGACCTGATCAAGAGCCTGGGCTCGAACCTGCTGATGGTGACGCCGGGCAGCGTGACGCAAGGCGGCGTGCGCCTCGGCACCGGCACGCGCTTCACCCTGACCGACGACGATTCCGACGCCATCGAGCAGGAGCTCTCCTCGATCGTCATCACCTCGGCCGCGCTGGTGCGCGGCAACGGCCAGGTCATCTCCGGCAACGCCAACTGGGCGACCAACATCCAGGGCGTGACGCCGCAGTTCTTCGACGCCCGCGAGTGGGACGTCTCGCTCGGCCGCCTGTTCTCGCAGGAAGAGGTGGCGAGCGCCGGCAAGGTGGTGCTGCTCGGCGCCACGGTGGCCGACAACCTGTTTTCCGGCGGCGATCCCGTCGGCCAGATCGTGCGTCTGCAGAACGTGCCGCTCGAAGTGGTCGGCGTGCTGGAGCGCAAGGGCGAGACGCCGTTCGGCGGCGACCAGGACGACACGGTGCTGATCCCGCTCAGCACCGCCAAGAAGCGCGTGCTCGGCGACCGCCAGCTCAAGGGCAACCTGGTGCAGTCGATCTCCATCAAGGTGCGCGACGCCAGCCTGATGAACGAGGCCGAGCGCGACACGCGCGACCTGCTGCGCCAGCGCCACCGCCTGCGCGACGGCCAGCCGGACGACTTCACCATCCGCAACCTGTCGCAGATCATGGAGACGCGCGCCGAATCCTCGCGCGTCATGACGCTGCTGCTCGCCGCCGTGGCCTCCGTGTCGCTGATCGTCGGCGGCATCGGCATCATGAACATCATGCTGGTGACGGTGACGGAGCGCACGCGCGAGATCGGCCTGCGCATGGCCATCGGGGCGCGCGGCAGCGACATCCTCATGCAGTTCGTGATCGAGGCGGTGATGCTGTCGCTGATCGGCGGCATCATCGGCGTCACCCTGGGGCTGGGCGGCTCCATCCTGATCGCGCACCTGGCGGCCTGGCCCATGCTGGTGCAGCCCCAGGCCGTCGTCATCGCCGTGGCCTTTTCGGGCTTCATCGGCGTGTTCTTCGGCTTCTATCCGGCCCGCCGCGCCGCCCAGCTCGATCCCATCGAAGCCCTGCGCTACGAATAATCTGCGCCGAATCCCCGGGTTTGCCGGCCTTGCGCTCTGCGCAGGGCTGCCCTGCGGATTCTTTCGGATGTCTCCGGATGGTCGTTGACCGGGCGCGGACTCCCTATTAGTTTCCGCGGCGGGACACACCCCCCCAACGGGGTGCAACTATTCTGTGAGGAATAGCCATCATGAAGCCGACCACTCGGCCCGCCAATCCCGACTTCTCCTCGGGCCCCTGCGCAAAATTCCCCGGTTGGACCATCCAGGCTCTGCAAGACGCCTGCGTAGGCCGCTCGCACCGTTCCAAGGACGGCAAGGCGAAGCTGGCCCAGGTCATCGACCAAAGCCGCAAGATCCTCGGAATCCCCGCCGACTACCGCATCGGCATCGTGCCCGCGTCCGACACCGGCGCCGTCGAGATGGCGCTCTGGTCGCTGCTCGGGCCGCTGCCCGTCGACGTGCTGGCCTGGGAAAGCTTCGGCGCCGGCTGGGTCGGCGACATCCAGAAGGAACTCAAGCTGAAGGACGTCCGCGCGCTCAAGGCGGACTACGGCAAGATCGCCGACCTCTCGGCCGTCAATCCCGACCATGACATCGTCTTCACCTGGAACGGCACCACCTCCGGCGTGCGCGTGCCCAACGGCGACTGGATCAAGGCCGACCGCAAGGGCCTGACGATCTGCGACGCCACCTCGGCCGTGTTCGCCATGGACCTGCCGTGGGACAAGCTCGACGTCGTCACCTGGTCCTGGCAGAAGGTTCTCGGCGGCGAAGCTGCGCACGGCATGATCGTGCTGAGCCCGCGCGCCGTCGAACGCATCCTCGGCTACAACCCGCCGTGGCCGATGCCGAAGATTTTCCGCATGAAGGCGGGCGACAAGCTCGCCGAAGGCATCTTCAAGGGCGACACGATCAACACGCCCTCGATGATCGCCGTCGAAGACCAGATCGTCGCGCTCGACTGGTCGGAGAAGGTCGGCGGCCTCAAGGGCCTGATCAAGCGCAGCGAGGGCAACCTCGCCGCCATGGCCAAGTGGGTCGACGCGACCTCGTGGGTCGGCTTCCTCGCGGAAGACCCGGCGATCCGCTCCTGCACGTCGGTCTGCCTCAAGATCACGGCCCCCTGGGTCGCGGCGCTCGACGCCGAAAAGCAGGCGGCTGTGCCCAAGCGCATCGTCGCCCTCCTCGAAAAGGAAGGCGTGGCCTTCGACATCGACGGCTACCGCGACGCCCCTCCGGGCCTGCGCATCTGGGCCGGCGCGACGATCGACACCGCCGATCTCGAGGCCCTGTTCCCGTGGCTCGACTGGGCCTTCGAACAGGCCAAGGCTGAATTCGCTCCGGCCGCCTGAGGCCGGGGCGTCTCGCCCGCTTTCGCACCCGTTTCCAGACATTCCCGAAATTCGGAAGGACCCGTCATGTCCAAGCCTAAAGTTCTCATCTCCGACGACCTCAGCCAGCAGGCCGTCGAAATCTTCAAAAGCCGCGGCATCGACGTCGACTACAAGCCCGGCATGAAGGCCGACGAGCTGCTCGCCGTCATCGGCGACTACGACGGCCTCGCCGTCCGCTCGGCCACCAAGGTCACAGCCAAGGTCATCGAGGCGGCCAAGCGCCTGAAGGTCGTCGGCCGCGCCGGCATCGGCGTCGACAACATCGACGTGCCGAAGGCGACCGCCGGCGGCATCATCGTCATGAACACGCCGTTCGGCAATTCGATCACCACCGCCGAGCACGCCATCGCCATGATGTTCGCGCTCGCGCGCGACCTGCCCGC
>DASYCO010000009.1:0-46962 GCA_036500145.1 Alphaproteobacteria bacterium
CCGCGCCATGCCGGATGGCGAGTATTTCACCGAGACCTATCTCGACAATGACCGCTCGGGCGGTGAGGAGCTGGTGCCGATCAAGGTACGGGTCGTCGTCGCCGGCGACGAGCTGACCGTCGACTTTTCCGAGATCGCCGAGCAAGCCAAAGGGCCGATCAACTCCGGCTATTATGGCGGCGGGCAAACCATCGCGCGGGTCGCGTTCAAATATCTCATCGGCGCCGACGAGATGGCGAATGAAGGCACGTTTCGGCCAATCAAGCTGATCCTGCCGCCGGGCAAGCTGATCAGCGCTGATCCGACAGCGCCGATGTTCATGTATCCGACGCCGTTCCCGACGGTGATCGATGCGGTGATCAAGGCGCTGGAGAAGGCGCTGCCGCAGCGGGTGCCCGGCGGCCATTTCGGCACCCATTCCGGCGTTCGCTTCTATGGTCGGCGTCCGAACGGCTCGTTCCTCGATACCCACGATTCGGGCCACGGCGGCTGGGGCGCCTGCGCCACCCACGACGGCTCCGGCCCCTTCCGCACCATGGCTCACGGCGACACCCGCCTGATCCCCATCGAGCTGCAGGAATCGCTGCTGCCGTTCCGCATCGAGTCCTTCTCGCTGCGCGCCGATTCGGCGGGCGCCGGCAAGTTCCGCGGCGGCCTCGGCTTCCGCAAGGTCTACCGCATGATCGAATCCTGCTTCATGCAGACCAACCTCGACCGCACGAAGTTTCCGCCCTGGGGCGTGCGCGGCGGCAAGGACGCGCAGTCCGGCCGCGTCGTCGTGACCCGCAAGTCCGGCGAGACGCAGATCGTCTCCAAGGCCAAGGGCTTCAAGATCGAGGCCGGCGACCAGGTCGTGCTCGAGACCGGCGGCGGCGGCGGCTACGGCGCGCCGGCCGAACGCGACCTCGCGGCGATCCAGCGCGACCTCGACCGCGGCTACGTCTCGGCCGAGGCCGCCGCGCGCGACTATGGCATCACCATCGATTCGAACGGCCGGGCACGCCGTTAAAGGCCCGGCCGAAGAAATCACGTCACTGGGAGTACAGAGTATGAAGACGAAGGCGCTCGCCTTGATGATCCTTGCCGCCTGCAGCCTCGCCGTTCCGGCGTCGGCGCAGTCCGCCGGTGAGTTCTACAAGGGCAAGACGATCAACATCTACATCGGCACGGGCGAAAGCGCCGGCGCCGTCGGCGCCTATCCGCGCGCCATCTCGCAGTTCATGGGCAAGTACGTCCCGGGCCACCCGAACTTCGTCATCCGCAACATGCCCGGCGCGGGCGGCATCCTGCTCGCCAACTACATCGAGAGCATCGCGCCGCAGGACGGCCTGTCATGGGCCTTCATCACGCGCGGCTTCATTCTCGCGCCGTTGCTCGACCGCCCGTCGGCCAAGTTCCATCCGCCGGCCTTCAACTGGATCGGCAGCCCGGCGCGCACCGTCTCCGTCGGCTCGGTCTGGGCCGCCGCGACCGACGTGCGCACGATCCAGGACGCGATGAAGAAGGAAGTCATCGTCGGCGCCACCACCCTGGCGCAGGACACCGGCGTGTTCCCGACCGTGCTCAACCAGTTCGCCGGCACCAAGTTCAAGATTGTCACCGGCTACAAGAGCGTCGGCGACGTCGACCTCTCCATGGAGCGCGGCGAGGTCCAGGGCAAGGTCGGCACCACCTGGGGCTCGCTCAACAGCGGCCGCTCGGCCGACTGGGTGAAGAGCGGCAAGATCATCGTGCTCGTGCAGCTCGGCCTCACCAAGGCGCCGGACATTCCCGACGGCGTGCCTCTTGCCCTCGACCTGGCCAAGACCAAGGAAGACCGCCAGGTCATGGAGCTGATCAGCGGCCCTTCCGAGACGGGCTATCCGTCCTTCATGGGCGCCAAGGTGCCGGCGGACCGCGTGGCGATCATCCGCGCCGCCTACGCAAAGACGATGGAGGATCCGGAGTTCAAGGCGTCTCTGCTCAAGCAGAACCTCGAATACAGCCCGATCGCGGGCGAGGAGATCGGCAAGATGGTCGCCGACCTCTATGCCTTGCCCGAAAGCGTGAAGCAGCGTGCCCGCACGCTGCTGCCGAACGACTAGCGGCTCACAGGGAGACCAGGATCATGAAACTCACGTCGCTGGCGGCAGTCCTCGCCGCATCGCTTCTCGTGCCGGCCGTCGCTTCGGCGCAGTCGGTCGAGCAGTTCTACAAGGGAAAGCAGCTCAACCTCGTCGTCGGCTATCCGCCGGGCGGCGGCTACGACATCTACGCCCGCCTGATCGCGACCCATTACGGCAAGCATATTCCGGGTGCGCCGCTCGTCATCGTGCGCAACCGGCCGGGCGCCGCCAGCCTGGTCTCGGTCAACGAGCTCTATGCCGCCAACCCGAAGGACGGCACCTACATCGCCACCTTCGCGCGCAGCGTCGCCATGGACCGCCTGCTCGGCCGTCAGGGCACGAACTTCGTGCCGACGGAGCTGAACTGGATCGGCAGCGCCAACAACGAGATCAGCATCTGCGCCGTCTGGCACACCGTCGGCATCAAGTCGGCGCAGGACCTGTTGACGCGCGAGGTCGTGTTCGGCGCCAACGCGGCGGGCTCGGAGTCGGATACCTATCCGAACATCCTGCGCAACCTGCTCGGCGCGAAGGTCCGCACCGTCACCGGCTATCCCGGCGGCCAGGACTTGATGCTCGCCATGGAGCGCGGCGAGACCCAGGGCCGCTGCGGCTTCACCTGGTCGGCGCTGCAGGCGACGAACGCCGACTGGCTGCGCGACGGCAAGCTCGACGTGGTGCTGCAGTTCGCCACCGAGAAGCATCCGGACATGCCGAACGTGCCGACGGTGATGGAGATGGCGCGCACGCCGCTCGAACGCCAGGCGCTCGTGCTGATCCTCGCGGGCCAGGCGATGGGCCGGCCCTTCGCCGCGCCGCCGGGCGTGCCGAAGGACCGCCTCGAGGCGCTGCGCCGCGGCTTCGACGCGACGATGACCGATCCGGACTTCGTCGCCGAGGCCGCCAAGCTGAAGGTGGAGCTGCAGCCTGTCACTGGCGAGAAGATCCAGTCGCTCGTGCAGGAAATGTTCACCGCGCCGCCGGAAGTGGTGGAGATGGCGCGCAAGGCCATCGAGCGCCCGGAGTAAGGCGTCCGGGCCGCGCGGCCTGCCGAAAGTGCGAAACGGCGGCGTCCTTGGGCGCCGCCGTTTTTTCTTGTCCGCGCCTTGCCGTCGCCGTGAGTTCCGCCTGGCAACATGACTCTTATAGAGTTCGCCGCCTGCCTCGGCAGGTTGCCTATTGTGTCGCCATTCGGCACGGGCGATGCAGCCTTTTGCCGCCAGATCGCGGCATTTGAACCGCAGAATCCTGTCCGCCCGGTCTTGCTTTCCGGCGCGGCCCGTCGCCAAGATAGGCCCTGGAATTGCCCGGCCCTTCAGCGCCGCAGGCGAGAGGGCAGCGCGGACCGCGTGATCGCGCCAGCCTCCGAAACGAACCACTAGGGAGAGAAGCATGGCGACCAATATCGAGGAAATGTCGGCCCGCACCGTCAACGAGAAGGACTACGCCGACAAGATCGCGTCGATCCCCACCTTCATCGTCTCGGCCGATTCGCACGTCGACGAGCCGGTCGGCCTGTGGGACAGCCTGCCTGCCAAGCTCCGCGACCAACTGCCGCAGATCATGTCCTATCCGAAGGACAAGCGTCCCGAAGGCGGCCTCGACCCGAAGAAGCGCCTCGTCGACATGGACCGCGACGGCGTCTCCGCCGAGATCCTCTACCCGACCACGTCGCTGCGCGTCTTCGCGCTGCCGCAGGACGTGCAGGAAGCCGCCTTCCGCCTCTACAACGACTGGCTCGCCGACTACTGCAAGACGGCGCCCAAGCGCCTGTTCGGCGTGCCCTGCATCTGCGTCTACGACATCGACGCGGCGATCAAGGAAATGCACCGCTGCATGGACATGGGCCTGACCGGCGCCCTGGTCTGGCAGGTGCCCGATCCGAAGCTGCCGATCCTGTCGGGCCATTACGAGAAGCTGTGGGCCGCCGCGGCGGAAGCCGGGCAGGTCGTCAACTTCCACATCCTCAGCGGCCACAACTACAAGGTCGGCCCCACCGCCAAGGGCATGGAGAAGATCCGCGGCTCGGTGAACATCAAGACGCAGGACGCCGTCACCACCGTCTACGACCTCATCTGGTCGGGCGTGTTCGACCGCCATCCCAAGCTCAAGGTCGAGATCGTCGAGAGCGAGATCGGCTGGCTGCCCTTCGTGCTGCAGCAGTGGGACTACTACTTCAAGCGCTTCTCGCGCCCCGGCCCGGCCAAGGAGGAGTTCCTCATCTCGCGCCTGCCGAGCGAGATCTTCAACGAGCATTTCTACGCCACCTTCATGGACGACTTCGTCGGCGCCCAGGCGCTGAAATACTGGGGCGAGCGGAACTGCATGTGGTCGAGCGACTATCCGCACGCCAACATGACCTGGCCGAACTCGCGCGCCTTCCTCGCCAAGCAGATCGGCGACCTCGACGCCGAGCGCAAGAAGCGCCTGCTGAGCCAGAACGTCATCGACCTCTACAAGCTGCCGCTCTGACGGGCTGGGGGCGGCCTGCCGGCGCGATCCGCGTTGACAGGCCGCCCCGTCCGGCGGACATTCCGGCAGGCATCAACCCGACGCAGATCGGGGCGCTGGCGTCGGCCAGCCAGAAATTCATCCAGGGAAGGTTGCAGCATGGCCATCGAAATCATCGATCCGATCAAGGTCGCGCGCGAGACGAAGCGTCGCACGGTCGTGATGAACACCCGCAAGCTGCACAGCTGGGTGCACTACTATCCCAACCCCGGCGACCATGACGAAATGCACTGCCACAACGAGGACCAGACCTTCATCTGCCTCGACGGCGAATGCACGATGCATTTCCCCGACGGCGGCAAGGCCGCGCTGGCGCCTGGCATGGCGGCGCTGATCACCGGCGGCTCGTTCTACAGCCTGGAGAACACCGGCCCGGGCCCGATGATCCTGATGGCGGCGCGTTCCGGCTCGCAGGACAACGTGATGATCATCGACCATGTCACGCGCAAGGACATACGCGCGACCAAGAAGTCGCGTAGCGCGAAGGAACCGGCCGGCGGCGAGACCGCCTGACGCCGGCGCGGCTACTTTCCGCTGAAGGCGGCGAAGCCGGCGACGAAGCCTTTCAATCGCTCCCGGATGCCGTCGTCGGTCAGATTCCCCTCCGCATCGAACATGGACCCGGCATGGGCGACCATCAGCCGGCCGCCATGCCATGATCGGCAGCCCAGCGTGCGCAGCACCGGCAGCCAGCCGGTCTGGGACAGGATCGTGCCGAAGCCGCCGGGCGACGCGCCGATCACCGCAACCGGCTTGTCGCCGAAGATGCGCGGGATGTCGGCGGCCGGACGCGACATCCAGTCGATGGCGTTCTTGAACACGCCAGGAATGCCGTTGTTGTATTCCGGCGTCACCAGGAGCAGGCCGTCGCAGGCGGCGATCGCCGCCTTGAGCCGTACGACGCTGGCCGGCAGCCCTTCCGCCGCTTCGACGTCGCCGTTGTAGAGCGGCACGTCGTCGATGGTCTCTATCTTCAGTTCGACGCCTGCCGGCGCCGCTGCCTGGGCGGCGCGGAGCAGGCTGCGGTTGTAGGACATGCGGCGCAGGCTGCCCGCGATGCCGAGAAGCGTCGTCATGGGTTTCCGTTCGACGATAGGGCGCAGCGCGCCGTTAAGGCTTCTCGTCCGTCTGCACGCAGGTCGGGTACTGGCGCGTGCCGAAGGTCAGGGTCGCCTCGTTGCCCTTGTTCCAGAACTCGATGGGCGTGTTGAGGTCGCGGCCGGTATAGCGCGCGCCGGAGGCGCTGGCGTCCTGCTGCAGGGCATAGGCCTTGCCGTCTATGAACAGCGCCATGCGCCGATCCATGAAGCGGGCCTCGACACGCGTCGGGCCGCAGTTGAAGACGGCATCGACGGGACTGGCGGTGGTGGGCTCGCTGGAACAGGCGGCCAGGCCTGACAGGCTTCCCAGCAAGCTGAGGCAGATGGCGAAGCGGCGGATCCCCGGACGATAAGCACTCATGGAAGGCGTCTCCTATTGCGACGGCGGTGCATTTTAGCGGCAATTGCCCGCCGTGACGATATCGCGGGCAGTTGCCGCTGCAAAAACACAGGTGCATGATGGGCGGCAAGAGCGGGCCGAAGCCTCGCCGGACGACAGGGACGCAAGGAAAGGGAACAGGCCGCCTCCACGGCTGACCCGCATCCTGCCTGCCGCCGCCAGAGCCATCCCCGCCATGCCGGGCCCTTCGCGGCCTCGGCAGCCGTTTCATCGCCGCCGCGTTCCCTCGCGGCGGACTTCAGGGAAAGCGACATCCATGGCTACCATCCTCCGCGACGACCTTCCGGCCCGCCTGACGGCGCACCAGCGCAGCCTGCTCGAGGCCGAGGTGCCGACCTTCTCGGACACGGAGATGCAGCGTCGCCGCAAGGCCCTGGCCGACGCCATGGCCGAGGCGGGGGTGAGCCATGTGCTGCTCTCCGGCGGCGACCGCAAGGGGTCGGCGATCCAGTGGCTCACCGGCTGGCCGACCGGCAGCGGCCATTACGTCATCTTCACGCCCGGCGAGGTCGACGCGCTCTACGTCAAGAACCCGAACAACGCGGCTCTGGCGCGCATCCTGGCGCCCAAGGCGACGGTCGACTGGCAGCCCGAAGGCAGCACGGCGCTGGCCGTCAAGGAACTGCTGCGGCGCGGCGCCAAGGGCAAGACGGTCGGCGTCATCGGCTCCTACGGCCACGGGCTGCACGAGCGGCTGGCAGGCGCCGGCATCCTGCCGGTCGACTTCGGCAAGGCCTACACCAAGCAGCGCCAGACCAAGTCGGCGGAAGAGCTGGAATGGCTGCGCGTCGGCTGCGCCATGACGGATGCCGCCGTCGAGGCCCTGGAGCGCGAGCTGACGCCAGGCCTGACCGAATACCAGCTCGGCGACATCATCGAGCGCGCCTACGTGCCCTGGGGCGGCCTGACCCAGATCCACTACACCGGCGTCACCTCCATGAGCGACCCGGCCTGCTGCGTGCCGTCGCAGGTGGCGCGCAACCGCAAGGTCAAGGCGGGCGACGTGGTCTTCACGGAGATCGCGGCTTCCTTCTGGTCCTATCCCGGCCAGCTGCAGCGCACGATCGCGGTCGGCGCCGAGCCGACGTCGCTCTATCGCGACCTCCACGCGGTCGCCCAGGAGGCCTATGAATCGATCCTCAAGGTCATGCGTCCCGGCACGACGATGGACGAGCTGCTCGACGCCGCCTCGAACATCGCGGCTTCCGGCTTCACCATCTGCGACGACTTGATCCACGGCTATGCCGGCGGCTACCTGCCGCCGGTGCTCGGCACGCGCGAGCGCCCGTCGGCCTCGGTGCCGAACATGGTGCTGGCCGAGAACATGACCATCGTCGTGCAGCCGTCGGTGATGACGAAGGACGCCAAGGCCGGCGTGCAGACCGGCGAGCTGGTGCTGATCGGCAAGAGCGGCGTCGAACGCCTGCACAAGGCGCCGGGCGGCTTCCGCCGCAGCGCCTGAAGGCTTGCCACGTAACGAAAAGGCCCGCCGATCCGGCGGGCCTTTTGCGTTTCAGCGGGCCCTTACGTTTCAGGCCTCGGGCGTTTCAGGCCTTGCGCGCCTTCTTCGCCGCGCCCGGCTTGGTCGAGTAGGGCGTCACGGTCTGCTGGCCGGAGGAGGCGACCCAGACGCGCTCGGAGGCGAAGGGCTTGCCGTTGATGCGGTCGAGCAGCCAGTCGGCGATCAGGCTGTTCTTGTCGTCGCCGTTGTCCACGCTCGGCGCGTTGGCGACGCTGTGGTTGGCGCCTTCGTAGATCACCAGGCGGCGCGGCGCGGTCATCCGCTCGAACAGCTGTTCCGTGTGCACGATGGGCGACAGCTGGTCGTTCTCGCCGACGACCACCATGTAGGGCGCCTTGATCTTCGGCGCGAAGGGCCGCAGGTCGATCTTCTTGCAGAAGCGGTCGAAGGCGGCTTCGTCCTCGAAGCCCGACATGAACATGAAGCGCGCCTTGAAGGTGGGCGAGGCCATGTTGAAGATCGTGTGGCAGCCCGGCTCGTGGCAGACGCCCGACACCGCGTAGCCCTTGATCTTGTCGCCGAGCGCCGCGCTGGCGACGCTGCCGAAGTAGCTGCCGAAGCTGGAGCTGCGTATGCCGAGCTTCTTGACGTCGATGCTCTTCTTCGTCGACAGGAACTTGTGGATGGCGAGGCCGGCGTCGCCGAAGTTGGTCGGGGTGAAGAAGATGCCGCGCGAGGCGGCCTCGGCCTGGCCCGGACCGTCGACCGCCAGCACGGCCATGCCGCGCGCGAGGAAGCGGTCGCCGTACATCGCGACCATGTTCTCCTTGCTGCCGTCCATGCCGCCGATGGAGATGATGCAGGGGAACTTCTCGCCGGCAGCCGGCTTGCGCGGTAGGTGCAGGTAGGCGGGCAGGGACTTCCGGCCGAACGGAACCTCCACATGCTCGATCGGGTGCGGCGCGTACTTGATGAACTTGGCGTAGCAGGCGTTCATGCGCTCTTCATAGGCGTGCAGCGTCTCGCTCGCCTCGAAGATCGGCCAGCAGGCCGAGGCCCACAGCAGCGCCGCCGCCATGTAGCTTTCGCCTGCCGTCACCAGGCGGCCTTCCTGCTCGAAGGCGCGGGCGCGGGCCTCGCGCTTGCGCGCGGCCGAGGCGAATTCGCGGTGCATGTCGTCGAACGACTTCATGCGCCGGGCGGCGGCGCGGAAGTCCTTTTCGGCGACTTCGCCGCCGGGCTTGCTCTTGGAGGCGATGCGCCCCTGGTCCCATTCGGGGCCGACGATCTTGATGATCGCGTCGAGCATCCAGCGTTGCTCCTGCCAGCGGCTGACGCGGCGTTCGATTGTCGGGCTGGCCATGGTCGCATTCTCCCTGTACTGCGCTCGTTTTAAGGCGGCGATGTTAGGGAGCCGGTTCCGCAGCGGCAACAGCTTTCGCGCCCTGTTTCGCGCAACATCGGCGGAACGTTTGCAAGCTGGGGGCCAGGCTGCATAATGGCGCTTCCCAGCCAGAATCAGGCCAACCGTCGTCAGGACTGCGGGCAGTATGCGAAAGCCGCGCCGCCACTCTTCATCGCGCAGGTCGTGGTTCATGATCCTCGCCGGGCTTGCCCTGCTGGTCCTCCTGGCCGCCGGCGGCGGCGCTGTCTTCCTCGCCACGGCCGACCTGCGCCCCTTCGTCGAGCGCCAGGTCGGCGACGCCCTGGGGCGCGCGGTGGCGATGGACGATCTGCGCATCCGCTGGGGACGGCATCTCGCGCTCGACATGCGCAACGTCCGCATCGGCAACGCGGACTGGAGCGCCACGCCCGACATGATCCGCGTCGGGCAGCTGTCGGCCACCGTCGACCTGCCGGCGCTGCTGAAGGGCGTGCTGCGCTACGACCATCTGACGCTGGACGACGTCGATCTGCTGCTCGAACGCAAGGAAGACGGCCGGCGCAACTGGCGCTTCGGCGACGCGGCGCCGTCCGCCGCCTCGGCGACCGAAGGCGGCATCGCCGCCATCCCGAAGAATAGGCGGCAGTTCCCGAGCCTGCTCGACTTCGCCTTGCGCAAGGCGCGCATCCTCTATCGCGCCGAGAGCCGCAAGGACATCCGCGTCGCCCTGGACGACTTGGCGCTCAACGCGTCCGACGAGACGAGCCCGACCGACCTCACGGTCAAGGGCAGCTACGGCGACATACCCATCGCGTTGCGCATCCATGGCGGCTCCTTCGCGCAGATGCGCGACGCAGACACGCCATTCGATGCGGCCTTCGACGCGACGAGCGGTGCCATCAAGCTCGCCTTCAAGGGCACATTGACCGATCCGCTGGACTTCGACGGCGTCGATGGCCGCCTCGACTTCCAGGTCGCGCGCTTCGCCGAGCTGCTGAAGCTGTTCGGCTACGAACGGCCGGCCGACTACCCGATGACGCTGGCGGGGGGCTTCCATCGCGACGGCGACGACTGGAAGCTGGAAAAGGCCGAAGGCCTCTACAAGCAGAGCCGCCTGACCGGGAGCTTCGCACTGACCGAAGGGGCGCGCAGCCAGCCCGACGCGGTGACCGTGGACGCGGCCGTCGGCGAGTTCGACCTCAAGGATCTCGTGCTCGGCGTCAGCGAGTCGGATCCGTCGAAGGCGGCTGGCGAAGACGACGAGCTGTTCAGCCCCGAGACGGATCCGAGCACCACGCTGGAGGCGCGCATCGCCGCCCAGAAGGTGCGTTACGGCGCGGCGACGCTGGAGGACTTCAAGCTGGCAGGCCATCTGCGCCCCGGCGAGATCGGGCTCGATGCGCTCGACTTCGGCTTCGCCGGCGGCAAGGTCGAGGCCAAGGCGACGACGCGGGCGAACGGCGCCGGCGCCGAGGTGACGGTGGAAGCCGCCTATGCGGGTGCCGACGTCGGCCGCCTGACGCAGATGATGGGCCTCGACGCCGGGCTGCTGTCGGGCCGCCTCGACGGCCGCATGACCTTCGCCATGAGCGGCAAGACCTTCAAGCAGGCCTTGGCCGCGAGCGAGGGCCAGACCGTCGTCGTCATGGGCGGCGGCCAGATCGCCCGCTCGCTTCTGGAAAAGGTCTCGCTGGACCTACGCTCGGCCTTCCGCCGCAACGCGCAGACCACGCCGGTCGAATGCCTCGTCGCCGTGATCGACGTGAAGGGCGGCCAGGGCCGCGTCGCGCCCTTGAAGATGCGCACCCCCGAAGCCACCTTGCTGGGGGGCGGCAGCGTCGCCCTGGCGACCGGCCAAGTCGACCTGATGGTGAAGAGCGACCCCAGGTCGACCGGCTTCTTCGCCCTGGACCTGCCGTTGCACGTCACCGGCAAACTGAACGATATCGCCGTCACGCCGCAGCTCGGGCGGGGGCCGGACTGGCTCAACCAGCCCCAGAGCCTGCCGGCGTCGCTCGGCCCGGAGGCCCGCAAGTTGCTCGAAGGCAACGCCTGCCTGCGCTGAAACGGCGTTTCAGAGCCTGCTTTCGCCATGCCGGCCAAGCCTTTACCGCCTTTTGTCACGTGACAGTGGGCGCGGAGGCATAAATCCTATAGATACAGGGCCCGGCGCCGCCTTTGCGGCCCCGCCATTCGCCGCTGACGCTGGCCCCCCGACCCCGCCGTCGCGTGCCTTCTCCCCAGGACCGTAGTTTCCCATGCCGTTTCCCGTTGTCGATTCCGCCCTTGCCCGCGCCCTGACCGATCAGGGCTATGCCGAGCCCACGCCCGTCCAGGCCGCCGTCCTCGAACCCGATACGGCGGGGCGCGACTTGCTCGTGTCCGCCCAGACCGGCTCGGGCAAGACCGTCGCCTATGGCCTCGCCATGGCGCAGACGCTGCTGGAAGACGAGCTGGTCGGCCCCAACGCGCCCGCCGGCGACATCGCGCCTCTGGCGCTGATCATCGCGCCGACACGCGAACTGGCCCTGCAGGTCCACCGCGAGCTGACCTGGCTCTACAAGCACCTGAACGTGCGCGTCGCCTCCTGCGTCGGCGGCATGGACGTGCGCGCCGAGAAGCGCGTGCTGTCCGGCGGCGTCCACATCGTCGTCGGCACGCCGGGCCGCCTGCGCGACCATCTGGAGCGCGGCAACTTCGAGACCGCGAAGCTGCGCGTCGTCGTGCTCGACGAGGCCGACGAGATGCTCGACCTCGGCTTCCGCGAAGACCTCGAATTCATGCTCGACATGACGCCGCCCGAGCGCCAGACGCTGCTCTTTTCGGCGACCATCCCGCGCGAGATCGCCTCGCTCGCCAAGCGCTTCCAGCGCGACGCCAAGCGCGTCGTCACGGCGACCGACTCGACCGCGCACACGGACATCGAATACCGCGCCGTGCGCATCGCGCCGAACGAGACCGAACATGCCGTCGTCAACATCCTGCGCTACTACGAGGCGCGCGGCGCCATGATCTTCTGCGCCACGCGCGAGGGCGTGCGGCATCTCTACGCCAACCTGCTGGAGCGCGGCTTCGCCGCCGTGGCGCTGTCGGGCGAGCTGAGCCAGAGCGAGCGCAGCCATGCGCTGCAGGCCCTGCGCGATGGCCGCGCCCGCGTCTGCGTCTGCACCGACGTGGCGGCGCGCGGCATTGACCTGCCCGACCTCGGCCTCGTCATCCATGCCGACCTGCCGCAGAACCGCGAGACGCTGCTTCACCGCAGCGGCCGCACGGGACGTGCCGGCAAGAAGGGCACTTGCGTGATCCTGGTGCCGCACACGCGCCGCCGCCGCGCCGAGCAGCTCTTGGGCGCCGCCAACCTGCGCGCGACCTGGATCTCGCCGCCGTCGGCCGAGGAAATCCGCACCCAGGACCAGGAACGCCTGGTGCGCGAGATCACGGCCGCGGAGGAGGTGACGCCCGACGAGCAGGCCGCCGCCCAGGCGATCCTGGCGCAGCGCAGCGCCGAGGACATCGCCGTCGCCTTCATCCGCCTGCATCGTTCGAACCTGCCGGCGCCGGAAGAGCTGCTGTCTGGCGGCGACGCGTCGACGGGTTTGGCCGGCGCGCCCGGCGCTTCGCCGCGCCCTGAACGCGACCGTGGCGACTTCGCCGACGCCCCCTGGTTCCGCATGAACGTCGGGCGCAGCAGCAACGCCGATCCGCGCTGGCTGCTGCCGCTGATCTGCCGTCGCGGCCATGTCACCAAGCGCGAGATCGGCGCGATCCGCATCCTCGACAAGGACACGCGCTTCCAGATCGCCACCCATGCCGCCGAGAAGTTCCTCGCCGCCGCCAGCCGGCCCGACGAGAAGGACGAAGGCATCCATTTCGAGGCGACGAGCGACGCGCCGCCGCCCTACGTGCCGGGTGCGCGCGACGCCGAAGGCGATTCCCGTCCGCCGCGCGCTTATGGCGACAAGCCGCGCTACGAGCGGCGCGAGCGCAGCGACGGCGACAAGAAGCCCTATACCCCGGGCGCCTACAAGGGCGGCAACAACTACGGCAAGGGCGGCGACAAGCCCCATGCGCCGCAGGGCGCAAAGCCCTACGTGCGCCGTCCGCGCGCCGACGTGACCGTCGATGCGGGCCCCAGCCGCCGCTTCGAGCCTGGCGATGTGCCGGGCGAGGCGCGCCCCGCGCCCGTCGCCGCGCCGCAGGCTGAAAAGCCGTACAAGCCGCGCGAAGACAAGAAGCCCTATACGCCTCGCGAAGATAAGAAGCCCTACGAGCCCCGTGGCGAAAAGAAGCCGTACGCGGCGCGCGGCGACAAGCCCTATGGCGACAAGAAGCCCTATGCGAAGCGCGGCGAAGGCGGCTTTGCGCCGAGCGGCGACAAGAAGCCATACGTGAAGCGCAGCGCGGACGGCTACGTCGCGCGGCGCGAGCCGGCGGCGGAAACGCCGCGCGAGCCGCGGGCGCAGCTGAGCCTGGAGTCCAAGGGGGAGGCGACGGGCAGCAAGTCCCGTGCCGGCAAGCCCTTCCAGAAGAGCTATGCCGCAAAAGCCCCGAGCGCGGGCTATGCCGGCAAGAAGTTCGGCGACAAGCCCTTCGGCGAAAAGAAATTCGGCGGCAAGAAGTTCGGCAAGCCGCCGCGCAAGGACTGAGCCCTAGACCAGGACTGCCTCGGCCAGCGCGTCGATCGGCGTGATCTCGGCGACCATCGGCAGGTGGTCGGACGCCACGCGCGACAGCGGCGTGCGGTGGACATGCTGGTTGACCAGCGCGTCGTTCGGGATCGTCCAGATGCGGTCGAGCGAGACCAGCGGATAGCGCGACGGGAAGCTGCGCAGCTTGGGCAGCCGCTCGGGCGCGCCGATCTGCTGCAGCACGTTGCGTTCGGCGCCGAAGATGTTGAAGTCGCCCATGATCAGCGTGAAGGGCGAGGGCCGCTTGGCCATCCGCTCGGCGATGAACTTGATCTGGCGGCGGCGCTCGGCGCGGAACAGGCCGAGATGGGCCGCGATCACGCGCACGTCGCCGGCGGGCGTCTCGACGATGCAGTCGAGCGCGCTGCGCGGCTCGAAGGGCACCACGGTCAGTTGAATGAGCTGATGGTAGCCGAGGTCGCCCTTGGCGAGCAGCAGGTTGCCGTATTCCGACTGGCGGCGGCGCATGTTGGGGCCCATCAGGGCTTTCATGCCGAGCCTATGCTCGAAGAAATGCGCCTGCTCGACGCCGTCGATGAAATAGCCGCCGACCTCCTGCAAGGCGATGATGTCGGCGTCGATCTCCTTGATGACGTGCAGGATCCGTTCGGGATCGTAGCGACGATCCGTGCCGACGCAGGAATGGACGTTGTAGGTGGCCACGCGCAGAGCGCCCGTGCCCCTCGACTGCGAATCAAGCATTCAGAACCTTCATGTCGCGCCGTTCGCCGCGGGCGAGGCGGCGGCCGGCGATTTCGTCGAACAGCCAGACGGCCAGGCCGACGAACAGCGGCAGCAGGTAGTAGACCGCGCGGAACACGAGCAGGGCGCCGACGACCCCATGGCCCGGCAGGGCCCGCGTGAAGATATATTCCAGCACACCCCAGCTTCCCGGTACATGGGCGATTATCGCCGACAGCTCCGAGCCGACGTAGAGGGCGGCGACCTTGGCGGCCGGCGCGTCGCTGAAGCCCCGCAGCGCGGCATAGAGCACGCCGGCGACGCAGACGTAGTTCAGGCTGCTGAACAGTAGCTGGGCGGCGGCGGCGGGCCAGGACGGCAGCCGCAGCCGGTAGCTGCCGAGCCGCAGCGGCCGGCGGACGAGGGCGCAGAGCGGCAGGTAGAGCGCCGTGAGGCCGGTCCCGGCGCCGCCGAGCAGGCGGATGTCCCGCGCCGAAAGGTCGAGGAACTGGCCGAGGGCGTCGCCCTGCCAGAGCAGCGCCAGGCCGCCGACGAAGCCGAGGCCGAGGCCTACGCTCGTCCCCGAGAACAGGATGATCTCGCCGATCGACGCGAGGCCGAGGCCGGCCCTGCTGTACATGCGGTAGCGGATCGCGCCGCTGCTGAGGGCCGAGAGCCCGATGCTGTGGCCGATGCCGAGCGCCGCCACGGTGGTGCGCAGGATGCGGCTGGCGGAGACGGCGCGCCGCCCGTTTTCGGCATAGCGCACGGCCAGCGCCTCCATGGCGGCGATGCAGGCGAAGCTGCCGGCCATGAGCGCGACGGCCAGCGCGACGTGGCCCAGGGGCACGCTGCGCAGCGACTGGGCGACCTCCTGGAAGTCGTAGCGGCGCAGGACGCTGTAGAACAGGTAGGCCCCGAGCAGGGCCGTGACGATGCCAAGGGCGAGGAGGAGATGGCGGCGCGACATGAGAGAGGGAACGCGCCGGCGGGACCCCCTGTTCCAGGGAACCAACCGATTTCCCGGGAGTTTACAGAAGACCCTTTTTTCACGGCCGAATGTGCCCGCGCGCCATGACCGAAGACCTCCAGCCTCCGCCCTCCCTGTTCATTCCCGGCGACAACTGCCAGACCGTGGCGGGATTCGGCCGCCTGGCCGTCCTGGTCGACGGCGCGGCCTATTTCGCCGCGCTGGAGGAGGCCTTGTCGCGGGCGCGCCGGCGCGTCGTGATCGTCGGCTGGGACTTCAACAGCCTTGTCAAGCTGCGCCCCGAGCGCGGCGAAGCGGCGCTCGGGCTCGGCGATTTCCTGCTCGGCCTCGTCGAAGCCAATCCGCAGCTGGACCTGCATCTGCTGATCTGGCGCAACTCGATCTTCTACGGCAGCAACGTCGACCTGCCGCTGCCCCTGCTGCCGCGCTGGTCCGACCATCCGCGCATCCATTTCAAGCTCGACGACATGCATCCCTGGGGCGCCTGCCATCACCAGAAGATCGTCTGCATCGACGAGGCGCTGGCCTTCACCGGCGGCATGGACCTGACCCAGGGCCGCTGGGACACCCCGGACCATGCGCCGGAAAACCCGCTGCGGCGCGACGATGCGGGCGAGCCCTACCGCCCCGTCCATGACGTGCAGGTGATGGTCGACGGCGAGGCGGCCAAGGCGATCGGCCGCATCGCGGCGGACCGCTGGCAGGCTGCCGGCGGCGAGTCCTTGGCGCCCCTGTCGGACATCGTCGGGCCGGACATCGCGGCGCCCTGGCCCGACCGGGTGCCGGCGGACCTGCGCGACCATGCGCTGGCCATCGCGCGCACCCTGCCGGCCCAGGCCGACGGGCCGGAAATCTCCGAGGTGCGCAGCCTCAACGAGGCGATGCTGCTGGCGGCGACGCGCTCGATCTACGTCGAGAGCCAGTATTTCGCCGTCGCCGAGATCGCCGAGATCCTCGCCTGGCAGCTCGGCCGGCCGCAGGGGCCCGATGTCGTGCTCGTCGTGAACTGCGAATCGAGCGGCATGCTCGAGCATTATGTCATGGCCAACAACCGCGACCGCATGTTCGCGCTGCTGCGCCATGCCGACCGCCACGGCCGCCTGCGCACCTACCATCCGACCTCCTGCTCGGAGCCGGAATGCCAGATCAAGATCCATTCCAAGCTGCTGATCGTCGACGACCGTCTGCTGCGCATCGGCTCGTCGAACTTCAACTCGCGCTCGCTCGGCCTCGACACCGAATGCGACGTGGCCCTCGAAGGGGCGACGGCGGCGACCCGCCAGGTCATCGCGCGAGTCCAGGCGCGTCTGCTGGGCGAGCATCTCGGCGTCTCGCCGACCGAGTTTGCCGTCGCCCTGGCGCGCGAAGGGCGCCTGGCCGGCGCGGTGGACGCGCTGAACGGCCGTAGCCAGCGCCGCCTGACGCTCTATCCGGAGCTGCCGGCCGACACGGAGCTGACGCTGGCGACGGGCAGCAGCATCCTCGACCCCGACCGGCCCATCGACCTCAAGTACCTGTGGGACAAGCTCAGCTCGTCCTCAGCCCTGGAGATCAGTCCGCGGGCCAGAGCCTATGGTCCTGAAGAAAGCTGATGACCGGCGCGTCGAAGGCCGTCGGGTCCTCGATGCAGCAGGCATGGCCCGTCTCAGGGATGACGGCGTGGCGGGCACCCGGGATGAGGGACGCGGTTTCCATCCCCGACTTCAGCGAGCCGTCGTAGGCGCCGTTGACCACCAGGGTCGGCACCGTCATGCCGCCGAGCCGCGGCGTCATGGTGCAGCCGGCGCGCGCGCGGAAGATCTGCGCGATGGACTGGCCCGACAGCGTGTGGGAATTCTCGCCGAATAGGTTCAGCACCCATTTGCCGTGCGGCGTGTCGGGGAAGCTCGGCGCGAACAGCTCGCGCATGTGCGCCTGGCGGTAGCCGGCGAGGTCGCCCGACGTGTAGCCATCGATGCGCGTCTGGATGCTGCCGCCGCCCCGGCTGCTGCCGCCGACGAGGATGAGCGCCTGGGCCATCTCGGGCTGGTTCAGGCCGATCAGCAGGCCGATGCCCGAGCCGACGCTGACGCCGCCGAACACCGCCTTGCCGATGCCTTCGGTCTTGCAGACGCCGAGCACGTCGTCGGCCATGTCCTCCAGCGTGAAGGGCGTCTCCGGCTTGTCCGACAGGCCGTAGCCCCGGATGTCGACGGCGACGACCGTGAAGCGCTGCGAGAAGCGCGCGACCTGGAACATCCACAGGCGGCGGTCGTAGGGGTTGGCGTGCACCAGCACCATGGCCGGACCCTGGCCGCAGATGTCGTAGTAGATCTTGGGGCCGGTCTGCGTGCTGTAGGGCATGTCTCTGTCTCCAGTCATGGGCGTCGGCGGACCAGTCCGACCTTTGTCGAACGGGCCCGCCGGCTCGAAGCGGATCGTGGATGCTAGATCGCGCCGGCGCGTTTCAACAGCACCTTCGTGCGTTCGACCACCTCGGGCGGCGAGGCGTAGGCTTCCTTGAACAGGCGGTCCATCTCCGTTCCGGAGAGCGGATCGACGTCCAGGTTCTGCTTGTCGGCTTCGGCCAGGAAGGCGGGGTCTTTCATGGTCGCGTCGAAGGCTGCGCGCATGGCGGCCAGGCGGTCGGCCGGCACCTCCGGCGGCATGACGAAGGGGCGGCCCCATTCCTGCTGGGTCATGAACAGCTTCACGGCGCTGTGGTCGAGCGGATCCTTGATGCGGTCGAGGCCCATCGGCACATGGTCGAGGCCGGGCAGGGGCGTGAGGCCGAACTGGGCGAGCACGACGATCCTGTCGTTCTTGATCCAGTCGCCTTGCGTCGACTTGACGGTGGCGTAGTCGGCGCACATGCCGTCGACCTCGCCGCGCTCCACCGCGAGCATGGAAGCGGCCGACTCGTAGCCGTTGATCACGTCGAACTGCGTGCCGGCGACGCCGTTGATCATGTTCGGCAGGAAGGAGCGCCAGCCCGTGGCGCCGGTGGCCGAGACGCGCATCTTCTGCTTCATCACGTCGTCGAGCGTCTTGAAGGCCGTCGCGCCCCAGGCGAGGCAGACGTTGGTCTGCTTGCTGATGCTGCCGAGCCAGTTGAGCTTGAAGACGTCGAATTTCGCTGCCGGCCCGCCGAACAGGGGATCGAAGGGCATGGTGTTGGCGGCGCCGGAGATGATCGTGCCGTCGCGCGGCGCGATGTTGTAGACGTAGTTGAGGGCGGCGATGCCGCTGGCCGCCGGCATGTTCTGCACGATCATGCGCGGCTGGCCGGGGATGTGGCGAGGCAAGTGGCGCGCAAGCAGGCGCATGTTGGCGTCATAACCGCCACCGACGCCGGACCCGACGATGGCGGTGACCGTCTTGCCCTTGTAGAACGCCTCGACGTCCTCCGCCGCGGCCGGTGCGGCAAACGCCAGGACGAGCGTTCCGAGCGATAAAACCCGGCCCAGACCCTTTTTGCGCCGGCCTTTGGCGCAGCGGGACGGGAAGCTCGAATCGTGTCCCGGGGATGGGGCATAGGCGGGCGCAGGGGTGAAGAGGGTCATCGTCGTCTTCCTTTGCGAAGGGCGCGTTGCAGGGGGCGGCTGCCGCGACAGGGGAGATGACCTCCTTCAAGCAATTCACATGCCATGGCCTTTGAAATGGGGCTTTTCGAAGGGGGCGGTTCGGCCTGCGAGAACGCCGTGCACATGGCGAAATGCGGGTGTAAAAGAGGCCCCATGTTCCGCTTTTTTGAAACGGTGGTGACCGCCCACCGCAAAGCCCCCGACGCGCCGCCGCCGCCAGGCCTTGCCGCGTTCTATTGGCATTTCATGCGCCAGACGAAGGGCATCTATCTCGCCCTGTTCGTCGCCGGCTTCGGCGTGGCGCTGTGCGATTCGACGATCCCGCTGTTCATCGGCCGCCTCGTCACGCTGGTCTCGACCCATCCGCCGCAGGAGCTGTGGCCGGTCGCCGGCTGGCAGCTCGCCGGCATGGCGGCGGTGATCCTCCTCATCCGGCCCTTCGCCATCCTGATGCAGAACCTGATCTCCAATCAGGCCATCGTCGTCAACGTCACCAACATGATCCGCTGGCAGGCGCATTGGCATGTCGTGCGCCAGAGCTGGTCGTTCTTCCAGAACGACTTCGCCGGCCGCATCGCCAACCGCGTGGTGCAGACCGGGTCGGCGCTGCGCGAGAGCGTCGTCATCACCATCAACGCCGTCTGGTACATCGCCGTCTACGGCACCAGCGCCATGCTGATGCTAGGCTCGGTGGACCTGCGGCTCGCCGGGCCGCTGGCGGTCTGGATGCTGATCTACGTCTCGATCCTGCGCCACTTCGTGCCGCGCATGCGCGACCAGTCGCGCAAGGTCTCGAATGCCCGTTCCGCGGTCAGTGGGCGCATCGTCGACAGCTACACCAACATCCTCACCGTCAAGCTCTTCGCCCGCTCGAAGGACGAGGACGCCTACGTGCGCGAGGCGATGGAAGAGCATGGCGAGCAGTTCCGCCTGGCCCAGCGCCTGACCACGACCTTCACCTTCTGCCTGACGACGACGAACGCCCTGCTCGTCGTCTCGACGGCGGCCATCGCCGTCTGGCTCTGGCTCAACGGCAAGGTGGAGTCCGGCGCCATCGCCATGGCCCTGCCGCTGACCTGGCAGA
This sequence comes from Alphaproteobacteria bacterium, assembly GCA_036500145.1. GTDB lineage: Bacteria > Pseudomonadota > Alphaproteobacteria > SMXQ01 > SMXQ01 > CAMAVH01. The sequence continues at coordinate 19,970 of DASYCO010000009.1, forward strand.
TCGTCAACATCGCCGGCTGGGTGGCGCAGAACGTCACCGGCATCTTCGAGGACATCGGCATCGTGCAGGAGGGCACGCTCTCCATCTCCGTGCCGCATGAGCTGGTCGACAAGCCGGGCGCGCCCGCGCTCGCCGTCCCGCGCGGCGAAATCCGCTTCGACGACGTGACCTTCGGCTACGGCCGCGACGCCGGCGTGCTGAAGAACCTCGACCTCGTCATCAAGCCGGGCGAGCGCGTCGGCCTGGTCGGCCCTTCGGGCGCCGGCAAGTCCACCCTGGTCAACCTGCTGCTGCGCTTCTTCGAGCCGGAGCAGGGCCGCATCCTGATCGACGGCCAGGACATCAGCCAGGTGACGCAGGAATCCTTGCGCACGCAGATCGCCATGGTGACGCAGGACACGTCGCTGCTGCACCGCTCGATCCGCGATAACATCCGCTACGGCCGGCCCGAGGCGAGCGAGGCGGAAATCGTCGCCGCCGCCGAAAAGGCACATGCCGACGAGTTCATTCCTGACCTCGAAGACCTTCTCAAGCGCAAGGGCTACGACGCCTTCGTCGGCGAGCGCGGCGTGAAGCTGTCCGGCGGCCAGCGCCAGCGCATCGCGCTCGCCCGCGTCATCCTGAAGAACGCGCCGATCCTCATCCTCGACGAGGCGACCTCGGCGCTGGATTCTGAAGCCGAAGCGGCGATCCAGGAACAGCTCGCCGGCCTGATGGCCGGAAAGACGGTGATCGCCATCGCGCACCGCCTCTCGACCATCGCGCGCATGGACCGCCTGATCATCATGGAGCATGGCCGCATCGTCGAGCAGGGCAGCCATGCGGCCCTGCTGGCACGCGGCGGCGTCTATGCCCGTCTGTGGCATCGCCAGTCGGGCGCCTTCCTCGCCGAAGAGGTCGCCGAGGAAGTCGTCTGACCTGCATGACAGCTCCGCCATGAGCGGCAGCTCTGCTACAAGACTCTGTTGCAGAAGGGGTTTCCCGCAAGTGCCTGCTTGCCCTTTGGAAAAAATCCGACCACGCTCCCAGGCGACATAGGCAATCGGCCCGCCCCCGCGGCAGGCTGTCGGCGGAAGCTCTCGTGCGAAGAAGAGCTTCGCAAAGGGCAGGTGAACATGACCGACCGTCCGAAATCGCGCCTCATATGGCTGCTCCTCCTGATCCCCTTCATCGGCCTCCTGTGGGTGCCGTTCTACAACCAGCGCCTGCCGGAGCTGTGGGGATTCCCCTTCTTCTACTGGTACCAGCTGCTCTGGGTGCCGATAACGTCGCTGCTGATCTTGATCGTCTACAAGGGCGTGCGCCATGACGACTGACATCGACTGGACCGCCCTTTCGATCTTCATCTTCTTCTTCCTGCTCGTCACCGTGATGGGCTTCGCCGCGGCGCGCTGGCGCCGCCCGACGACCCTGGCCCATCTCGACGAATGGGGCCTCGGCGGGCGCAAGTTCGGCACCTGGATCACCTGGTTCCTCGTCGGCGGCGACTTCTACACCGCCTATACCGTGATCGCGGTGCCCGCCCTGGTCTACGCGGTCGGCGCCTACGGCTTCTTCGCGCTGCCCTACACGATCATCGTCTATCCCTTCGTCTTCGCCGTCATGCCGGTGCTGTGGCGCGCCGCCAAGGAAGGCGGCCACGTGACCGCCGCCGACGTGGTGCACGGCCGCTACGGCTCGCGCAAGCTGGAGCTCGCGGTGGCGCTGACCGGCGTGGTCGCGACCATGCCCTACATCGCGCTGCAGCTGATCGGCATGGCCGCCGTCATCAAGGCGCTGGGGCTGACCGGCGAATTCCCGCTCATCGCCGCCTTCCTGGTGCTGGCGATCTACACCTATTCGTCGGGCCTGCGTGCGCCGGCGCTGATCGCCTTCGTCAAGGACATCATGATCTACGTCGTGGTGATCGTGGCGGTGGCGCTGATCCCGAGCAAGCTCGGCGGCTACGCGGCGGTGTTCGCCGCGGCGGACGCGGCCTTCCAGGCCAAGGGCGCGGGCGGCATCCTGCTGGCGCCGGCGCAGTACCTGCCTTACGCCACCCTGGCGCTCGGCTCGGCGCTCGCCGCCTTCATGTATCCGCACACCCTGACCGGCATCTTCGCCAGCGCCGGCGGCAACATCATCCGCCGCAACGCGATCCTGCTGCCGGCCTACACGCTGCTGCTCGGCCTCATCGCGCTGCTCGGCTACATGGGCTATGCGGCGCACCTCAACCTGACGACGCCGAACGACGTGGTGCCGGCGCTGTTCAAGGTGCTGTTCCCGAGCTGGTTCGCCGGCTTCGCCTTCTCGGCCATCGCCATCGGCGCCCTGGTGCCGGCGGCGGTCATGAGCATCGGCGCCGCCAACCTGTTCACGCGCAACTTCTGGAAGGCCTACGTCGATCCCGGGATCACCCATGCCGGCGAGGCCAAGGTGGCGAAGATCACCTCGCTGGTGGTCAAGGTCGGCGCGCTGATGGTCATCATCTTCCTGCCGACGCAGTTCGCGCTCGACCTGCAGCTGCTCGGCGGCCTGTGGATACTGCAGACGCTGCCGGCCATCGTCTTCGGCCTGTTCACCCGCTGGTTCCGCGCCATGCCGCTGCTGCTCGGCTGGGCCGTCGGCCTGTTCGGCGGCACCTGGGTGGCCTGGACGGACGGCCTCAAGCCGCTGCATAGCTTCGTCATCGGCGGCGCGACCTACACGGCCTACATCGGCCTCGTCGCCCTGCTGGTGAACATCGTCGTCGCGGCCCTCGCCAACCTCGTCTGGCCGAAGGGCCCGGCCCTCGCGACCCGCTGATCCGCCGCGCCTTCCCCTTCAGAGACAGGAGAACTCCATGGACAGCATAAAGCCGCTCTTCACCGCGACGGCGACCGCCACCGGCGGCCGCAACGGCCATACCGCATCCGACGACGGCATGGTGTCGGTCGACCTCTCCGTGCCCAAGGCCATGGGCGGCCCCGGCAAGCCCGGCACGGCGACGCCGGAGCATCTCTTCGCGGCGGGCTATGCCGCCTGCTTCGGCGGCGCGCTCGACTTCGTCGGCAAGCAGCACAAGCAGGACGCCAGCAAGGCCGCGATCACCTGCGCGGTGACGATCGGGCCGCGCGACGGCGGCGGCTTCGGCCTCGCGGTCAAGATGCATGTCAAGGACAAGAGCCTGCCGCAGGCGGCGCTCGCGGCGCTGGTCAAGGAAGCGCACGAGAATATCTGCCCCTATTCGCACGCCACGCGGGGCAACGTCGACGTGCAGCTCGAAGTGGTGGGCGCCTAGCGCCGTCCACCTGCGCGGCTTGCCGATGCCGTCCTAGGACGGCTTGCCGAAGATCTCTTCCAGCTTCTGCGCCAGCGCTTCCATCGTGAAGGGCTTGACGATCAGGTGAACGCCGACGTCGAGCACGCCGTTGTGCACGATGGCATTGCGCGTGTAGCCGGTGGTGAACAGCACCTTGATGTCCGGCCGGCGCTTCAGCGCCTCGTCGGCCAGCTTGCGGCCGTTCACGTCGGGCATCACCACGTCGGTGAAGAGAAGCGTGACCTCCGGGTGGGCGTCCAGCACCTTCAGGCCGTCGACGGCGCTGTTCGCCTGCAGCACGCGGTAGCCGAGCTCGGTCAGCATGTCGACGGTCACGCCGCGCACGGTGTCTTCGTCCTCGACGACGAGGACGGCCTCGTTGAACTGCGAGACGGGGATGTGAGAGGCCGTCACCTCGCGGTCTTCGGATTCGCCGAAGAAGCGCGGCAGGTAGAGCTTGATCGTCGTGCCTTCGTCGATCTCGCTGTAGATCTTCACATGCCCGCCGGACTGCTTGATGAAGCCATGGACCTGGCTGAGGCCGAGGCCCGTGCCATGGCCCATGCCCTTGGTGGTGAAGAACGGATCGAAGGCGCGGGCGACGACCGCCGGGACCATGCCGTTGCCCGTGTCGGTGACGGCGATCAGCACGTACTGGCCGGGCGTCACGTCGGCATGGCCGGCGGCATAGCGGGAATCGAGGTCGCTGTTGGACGTCTCGATGGTCAGGCGGCCGCCGTCCGGCATGGCGTCGCGCGCGTTGACCGCCAGGTTCAGCAGGGCGTTCTCGAGCTGGCTCGGGTCGGCGTGGGTGCGCCACAGGCCGCCGGCCAGCACGGTCTCGATGCGCACGCTTTCCGTGATCGTGCGGCGCAGCAGGTCCGACATGCCGGCGATCATCTTGTTGGCGTCGACCACTTCCGGCGAGAGGGACTGCTGGCGCGCGAAGGCGAGCAGGCGGGTCGTCAGGTTCGCCGCGCGCTGGGCGCCGTCGACGGCGCCGTCGATGTACTTCTGCATGTCGGTCTCGCCGCGCTCCAGGCGGCGCTGCATCAGGCGCAGGCTGCCGAGGATCACCGCCAGCATGTTGTTGAAGTCGTGGGCGATGCCGCCGGTCAGCTGGCCGATGGCCTCGATCTTCTGCATCTGGCGCAGGCGCTCTTCGCTTTCCTCGCGCAGGTGCATTTCGCTGATCAGCTTGGCGTTGGTCTGCTGCAGCGCCTTGGTGCGCTCGTTCACCAGGCTCTCGAGCTTTTCGTTGATGTTCTGCAGCGCCGATTCGGCGCGGTCGCGCTCGCTGGTGCGTTCGCGCAGCTCGGCGGAGCTGTCGGCCATGGCGCCGCTGACGAAGGCGATCTCCCGCACGGCGGTCGGCACCGCCATGACATCCTGGTTATGCCCGAGCGCGGCGGCGTTGCGCGCCAGCAGGGACATCGGATGCGAGAACCGCCGGGCGGCGAACCAGGCGCCGAACAGCGACAGGATGGCGCAGAGGCTGCCGATCAGCAGAATGATCTTCAGCGAATTGTAGAGCGGCTGGTCGAGGATCGCGGTCGGCACCGAGACGAGCGACACCCAGCCGGACAGCTCGCCGCGCTTGTAGAAGACGCGCAGCTTCACGCCCTGGCGGTTCATGCTTTCGACCACGCCGCTGCTGCCGAGCGTGGGATTGTTCTGCAGCCGCGCCGCCGTCCCGACGAAGCCGTCGGGGTTCTCCGAGCGCGCCATGATCGTCTGCTGGCGATCCAGGATGGCGACGATGTAGCCCTCGCTCAGGTCGGTGCGCCTGATCGCCTCTTCGATCAGGCTCGTGCCGACGTTGAGGCTGAGGAAGTATTTGGCCTGGCCGTTCTGCTTGACCGGCGTGACCAGGGCGAAGCTCGGGCGCTTGGTCTGCAGGCCGACGAAATATCCGGAGAAGACGGTCTTGCCGTCGCGCGCCGCTTCCCTGTCGCTGTCGCGCAGCGAGGTCGCCGCCCCCAGCGGCACGCCCCAGGCGATGCCTGAATTGACGAAGGGGCGGCTGGTCAGGTCGCGCAGGACGATATTGCCGTTCTCCCGCTTCGCCACCTGGCTGGCGTAAGTGTGGAAGGCTTGGAGATCTCCTTGCTGGAGCGACGGCGCGTCGGCGAGAGCCATGAGGGTGGACCGCAGGCCGACCAACTCGCGGTCGATGGAGACCGAGATGGTGTTGACGGTGTCGCGCGCGTTCTGCTCGATGCGGCTGCGCTCGGCGTCGGCGAAGCGGAACAGGATGAATCCGGTGAAGGCGAGCAACGGGCCGACGATGGCGACGGCCAGCATCAGGAGATGCGCCTGCGTGGAATAGAGCCGTGGCTTCGGCTGCGACCTCGACACTCGAACCCCCGATTGACGACAGGCGACGCGCCTCAACGCCCCTTGCGAAGGACCGGCGCCCGCAAAAAAGCACGGAAAATTACCCCAAGATGGACGCCATGATTAGCCGAATCAGAGAATAAGCCAAAAATAATATGGGCTTAAGGCCGGCCCTTGGGGGAACCCAAGGTTAACGGGCTGTGCTCAATCCGTCGCCGGCGCGGCTTCTATGGCGACGATCTCCGCCTCGCCGTCCTTGCCGAAGGAGGCCGTGTCGCCGACCCGCTTGCCGAGCAGGGCCTGGGCGAGGGGTGCGACGTAGGACAGGCGGCCCTTGGCGGGGTCGGATTCGTCGACGCCGACTATGTGGAAGCTTTGGCGCGTGCCGTCGCCGCGCTCCAGCGTCACGCGGAGGCCGAAGCGGGCCTGCTCATGGTCCACGGCCGGCGGCGCGACCTCGGCGGTGGCGTGGCGCGCCTGCCAGTAGCGCAGGTCGCGCGACGCTTCGGCGATGGCGGCGCGCTCGGCCTTGGCCTGGGCATCGGACAGGGCGGCCTGCAGGCGGGCGATCTCGCCGTCGATCAGTGCCAGGCCGCGCGCGGTGACGAGGTTGGGGTGCGGATCGACGGGCCGGTCGGGCAGGTCGTCGTAGACCTCGTCGCCGTCGGATTCCTTGACGAAGGCGCGGCTCATCACGCCGCTCCCGCCGCCTGAACCGTGGCGGAGGCCCCTGCCGCATGGGCCATGGCGAAGGACACCATGCGCTGGCGCTCCTCGTCCCACAGGGTGTAGCGCCAAGCGCGCAGGCCGTCGCCGAGCGACAGCGTCGGCGTGCCGTGCAGCGCCGGATTGGCCTTCTGGCAAGCTGCCAGGCGGTAGTTGGGAATGCGCGGGTTGAGGTGATGGATGTGGTGAAAGCCGATGTTGCCGGTGAACCAGCGCAGGATGCCGGGCAGGCGCAGGTAGCAGGAGCCATGCAGCGCGGCGTCGTCTGACGTCCAGTCGGATTCGCGCGCCCAATGGGTGTTCTCGAAGCGGTGCTGCACGGAGAACAGCCAGACGCCGATGATCGCCGCGCAGGCCATGACAGATATCTGCACCACGGCCATGCGCTCGAAGCCGAAGGCGAAGCCAAGCCCGAGGCAGATCGCGAGCAGCGCCAGGTCCGTGAGGTAGACGGCGCGCTTCTCGCGGCGCCAGGCCGCCGGCGTGTCGAAGGGGAAGCGGTAGAGCAGCATGAAGACGACCGGCGGCAGCAGCAGGTTGGCGATCAGCGGATGGCGCATGACGCGGTAGCCGCGCCGCGCCCAGGGGCCGAGCGCATGGTATTCGGCGACCGTCAGGCAGGAGGAGTAGATGTCGAGGCCGCTCTGGCGGCGGTCGAGATTGTTCCAGATGCCGTGGTGGCCGGCGTGCTGGCGCTTCCAGGCGGCGTAGGGCGCCAGCGTGATCAGGCTGCAGAGGACGCCGAGCGTGTCGTTGACGCGCTTGGCGCGGAAGAACGCGCCATGGCCGCAGTCGTGCTGGATGATGAAGATGCGCACGAGGAAGCCGGCGGCCAGCGGCGCCAGCAGGACGGCGAGCCAGCTCGAATATCCGGCGATGGCGTACATCGCTGCGCAGGTGGCGAGGAAGCCGCCGAACGACGAGGCGATCTGCCCCGCCCGCACGATGGGCTGCGCCTGCGTATATTCCATGTGGGAGATATCGGGAGCGGCGGCAGGGCCGGGTCGCAAGCCAGGAGCGGATCGGGACATCGTCATCGCCTTCACTATCAAGGCCTTCACTGTGCCAGAAATGCGCGGCTTTTCTAAGGCCCATCGCTCCCGATCCTCCGGGCTGGGGCCGCCGCGCCTTAGTTCCATCCTTCCAACAGCTTAGGCGCCTGAGGAACGTGGCCCGGCGCGCGGCGTTGCCCTGTCACATTCCCATCCAGAAGGATGCAGCCATGGCAGCTTCTCGAAAGGCGTCGCTCAAGCGCCCGGCTAACGTGAAACCTGACAACGTGGCCAAGGGCGGCATCGACGCCCGGTCGTCACAGCCTTTGCGCAAGGCGCCGCTGCGCGAGACCTACGGCGCGAAAAGCGGCGAGGCGTCGCGCAATGAAGGCACGCCGGAGACGATCAAGGGCGGCAAGGACTCGCGCAGGCGCTGACGGCTTCCGCTTCATCGTCGCTGATGCGCCCTCTGGCGCTGTGGCCGGGTTCCATCTTAGACTGGAACGACGATGGGAACGAAAGCCGCATGATCGAACTGGGAGCGCGTACGGACCTGGCGCGCGCGAAAGCGGCGCACGGGCATCACCGAGTGACCTACGTCGAGCTGTTCTTCGACCTGGTCTTCGTCTTCGCCATCACGCAGCTCTCGCATCTCCTGCTGCACGATCTCTCCCTGAACGGCCTCCTGCGCACGGCATTGCTGCTGCTGGCGGTCTGGTGGGTCTGGATCGACACCTCCTGGGTGACCAACTGGCTCGATCCCGACAAGGCGCCGGTCCGCCTCATGCTGCTCGCCCTGATGCTCGTCGGCCTCGTGCTGTCGACGTCGCTGCCGGACGCGTTCGGCGCGCGCGGCGGCATCTTCGCCGTCGCCTATGTCACGATGCAGGTCGGCCGCAGCCTCTTCGTGCTGTGGGCGCTGCGCCGGCACAATCGGGTCAACTACCGCAACTTTCAGCGCATCATCGTCTGGGCGGTCATGGCCGGAGCCTTCTGGCTGGCCGGCGGCTTCGCCGAATCGGAGACGGCGCGCTTCGGGTTCTGGGCCGTGGGGCTCGCCATCGAGAGCGTGGCGCCCTCGGCAGGCTTCTGGGTGCCGCGCCTCGGCCGCTCGACGACGGCCGACTGGGGCGACATCTCCGGCGGACATCTGGGGGAACGCGCCGGGCTGTTCATCATCATGGCGCTCGGCGAATCGGTGCTCGTCATCGGCGCGACCTTCGCCGACCTGGAATGGACGCCGGTCGTCATCGGCGCGGTTGTCGCCTCCTTCATCGGCAGCGTCGCCATGTGGTGGCTCTACTTCAACATCGGCGCCGACAAGGCGATCGAGGACATCGCCAGTTCCAGCGATCCCGGCCGGCAGGCGCGGCTCGCCTACACCTACATCCACCTGCTGCCGGTGGCCGGCATCATCGCCACGGCGGTGGCGGACGAACTGGTGCTCGGCCATCCCCTCGGCCACACGACGCTCGCGGTGGCGGCGACGCTGCTCGGCGGCGCGGCGCTCTACCTGATCGGCAATCTCCTGTTCAAATGGACGGTCTACGGCCGGCCGCCGCTGTCGCACATGGTCGGCCTCGCCCTGCTAGCCCTGCTGCTGCCGACGGTGGCGAGCCTGTCGCCGCTGGCCCTGAGCGCGGCGACGAGCGCGATCCTGGTGATTGTCGCCATATGGGAAACGCTGTCGCTGCGGCCGCGCCGACACGGCGCGACACTGGCTTAAACGGGCGGCTTTAGAAGCGGCTCAACGCATCTCGGAGGCTTCATGCATACTTTGATGATCGTCGCGGTCGGCTTCGCCGTCATGCTGCTGTTCCTGGCGGTCGCGAACGTCCTGAACAAGCGCGGCGGCGCGCGCTACGTCGATGGCCCGCGCCTCTTCATCTGGGTCTGGCTCGCCGCCACGCTGGCCAACGGGGCCTATGGCGCGTTCGTCGCCGGAATCGGCCTGGCGGTCGAGGCCGTGGTGTTCGTCATCGCCTTCGGCGCGCCGGCGGGCGTCGCCTGGTACGTCGCGCGCATGATCAAGCGCCGCGAAGCCGCATCGGCGATCAAGCCGCCCGGCGTCTAGCCGCCCTCTAAGGCTCGGGGCGGCCTTCCAGCGACTCGATCATGCTGCGGCGCTTGCCGAGCACGAGCAGCCAGGCGAGCAGGCACAGCACGGCGACGATCAGGAAGGTCCAGCGCAGGCCGAGAACCTCGGCGAGCGCCCCGATGGTCAGCGCCCCGATCGCCGGCATTCCGCGATAGACCAGCGTGTAGAAGGCCATGACGCGTCCGCGCATGTCGTCGCCGACGGTCGACTGCACCAGGGTCTGCACGCTGGTCGACATGCTGTTCATGGTGAAGCCGGTCAGGGCGCTGAACAGCACCGCCACGTAGAGGTTGTCCGTGGCGACGAAGCCGGCGACCGACAGGCCGAGGCCGAGGCAGGCGAGCACCACGTTGCGGGTCAGGCCCTTCACATGGCCGCGCGCGGCGATCCAGCCGGCGCTGATCATGGCGCCGACGCCCATGGACGAGGTCAGCCAGGCGAGCCCGACGGCGCCCGAATGGAAGACCTGGCCGGAAAAGCCCGGCAGCATGTCCTGCAGCGGCCGGATCAGCGTGGAGACGACGGTCAGCAGCATGAAGAGCATGGCGATGCCGACATGGCCGCGGACGTAGCCCAGGCTCTGCGAGATGTCCGTCCACATGGTGCGCCGTCCGCCCTGGCGCTTCGGCGGATCGAGCCGCATCTGATAGAGCGCCCAGAGAAAGATGGCGCAGCCGAAGGCGTTGACCGCGAAGGTGCCGCCGGCGCCCGCCAGCGGGATGAGCAGGCCGGCCAGGGCCGGGCCGACGAAGCGGGAGGCGTTGAACATCGTCGAATCGAGGGCGACGGCGGTGGCGAAGATCTCGCGCGGCACGGTCGCCGGCACGATGGCGTGGCGCGAGGTCGAGGCGAAGGGATGGACGCAGCCGAGCAGCAGCGACAGCGCGAACAGCAGCTCGATGGTCATCAGGCCGACGAAGGTGAAGACGGTGAGGGCGACGGCCTGCAGGATCTCCAGCATCACGCAGATGCGCTGCTGGCGCAGCGGATTGCCGCGGTCGGTGACGACGCCGGCGAAGGGCGCCAGCACCAGCATGGGCGCCAGGTCGGCGGCGGCGACGATGCCGAGCCAGGCCGGGGCATGGGTCATCTCCCAGGCGAGCCAGCCGATGCCGACGCGCTGCAGCCATAGGGTCACGAGGTTGGGCGCCATGCCGCCCATGAAGTAGGCGTAGTTGCGATGGGTCCAGACGTGCAGGATGGGTTGTGTCGCGGCCATGGGGCGAGGCGGGTTCCGTATGGGCCGTGGATTTCGGCGTCGTCGCTGGCGGCCGTTTCGAAACGGGCCGTTCTTGTCTGCGCTCCATCATACGCGCCGCGTCCGCCGCGCCTACGCCAAAAAGGGGGCTGTTTCGCGCATGAACCATCCCTAAGATGGCGACAGAAAAACAGGGAGAATGGCAATGACCGACTTGAGAAGCGTGCGCACCGACGTCATCGGCAGCCTGTTGCGGCCGGCCTTTCTGAAGGAAGCGCGCAAGGCCTTCGATGAAGGCAAGATGCCGGCCGAGGAATTCCGCGCCATCGAGGACAAGGCCGTGCGCCAGTCCGTGCGCATGCAGGAAGACGCCGGCCTTGCGGTGCTGACCGACGGCGAGCAGCGCCGGCTCAACTTCCAGGACAGCTTCGGCGGCGCGGTCGAAGGCTTCGACGCCATCGAGGGCAGCATGAAGGCCTACGAAAAGCGCGTCGAGGGCAGCCACGGCAACCAGCGCTGGGAAATTCCCGACTTGGCGAAGGCCGGCACCGCCGTGTCGCACCGCCGCCCGGCGGCGCGCAAGCTCAGCCTCAAGCGCAACATTCCGCTCGAGGAATACGGCTTCGTCGCCAAGGAGACCAAGACGCCGGCAAAGGTGACGTTGATCGGCCCGGACCGCATCTCGCAGCGCTTCGACTACAAGAACTCCACGGCCGTCTATCCCGACATGGACAGCTTCCTCGACGACGTGGTGAAGATCGAGCGCCAGATCGTCCAGGGCCTGGCCGACGCCGGCTGCAAGTACGTCCACATCGACGCGCCGGGCTTCACCGCCTACGTCGACGAGCCCAGCCTCTACGAGATGAAGCAGCGCGGCGAAGATCCGATGGAGAATTTCTCGCGCTCTCTCAAGGCCGAGGCGCGGGTGATCGAGAGCTTCCCCGGCGTCACCTTCGGCATCCATCTCTGCCGCGGCAACCAGCACAGCATGTGGCACCGCGAGGGCAAGTACGACGGCATCGCCGAGCGGCTGTTCAGCGAGCTGCCGCACCACCGCTTCATGCTGGAATACGACACGCCGCGCGCCGGCAGCTTCGAGCCGCTGCGCTTCGTGCCGAAGGGCAAGACGGTGGTGCTCGGCCTCGTCAGCACCAAGACGCCGGAGATGGAGACGGTGGACGGCCTGCGCAAGCGCATCGACGAGGCGACGAAGTTCGTGCCGCTCGACCAGATCGCCATCAGCCCGCAGTGCGGCTTCGCCTCCGACATCGTCGGCAACAAGGTGAGCGAGGACGACCAGCGCCGCAAGCTCTCGGTGCTGGCGGAAACCGCGCGGCTCGTCTGGGGCTGAGCGGCTAAGGCTGAGATACGTAAAAAGGGCCGGCGATCGCCGGCCCTTTTCGTTTGCCAACCCGTTTACAGATTCGGGATCGTCGCGATCGGCGTGCGGATCGGGCCGGTGAGCTCGTCTTCCGGCAGCGCCATGATGGCGGGCTCGTCGAAAACGTCGCCCATGTCGGATTCGACGCCGCTTTCCGCGATGGCTTCGAGCCATTTGCGGTGCACGCGCGGATCCTGCTCCTCGTAGTCGATCTGCCGCCCGCCTTTGGTCATCGAGGTGCTGGCGGCGCCCTCTCCGCTGCGGCGCCGGAGCGCGATCAGGGGATAGCGCCGGCTGCCGAGGCTGCAGGCGAGGTAGCGCGCCGGCTCGGGCGACGTGTTGAAATGCTGATGCAGCATCCAGAACGGCGGCACGTACATGATGCCGTGCCGCCAGGGGATTTCCTTGAACTCGGAATCGCCCTCGTACCAGAGCAGCGAATAGCCCTCGCCGGTGACGGCGTGGACGTGGGTGCCGGCGGCGTGGCGGTGCGCCTTCTTGTAGCTGCCGACGGGAATTTCCGAGCTGTGGGCATGCATGGTGCCGTCGGCCAGGATGAAGGCGATGTTGCGCGAGCCCTTGCCGCGCTCTTCCAGGTCCTGCAGCTTGAAGTTGGTCAGGTCGGGCACGAAGTTCGTCACCCACATGTGGGAGCCGGGCCTGGTCGGGATGAAGTCGCCGTCGCCGTCGAAATGGCTCGCGTCGCTGGAGCGCTCGGCGAAGGCGAAGTCGTTGTCGAACACGAAGGCGTGGCTGTGGAACAGGTTGAGGGCCAGCGGCGCGTCGTTGGTGCAGGAGACGCGGGCCGGCTCGCGCCCCGAGCCGTTGAAGATCTGGTAGCGGCAGTTGAGCGGGATGGCGAAGACGGCCTTGGGCCCCCATTCGAAGGTGCGCTTCTGGCCGTCGGGCGTCCAGACCACGGTCGAGCCGTGGCCGGACAGCGTGAAGAAGAACGACTCGTAGAGATGCTTGGTCGGCCGCGTCTTGCCGCCGGCCTCGATCTCGAGGACGTAGCAGGCCATGAAGTCGCCGCGCCCATGCGCGTGGGCGAAGCAGCCGCGCGCGCCGTAGCGGTCCCAGGGCGCCGTTTCCAGGGTCAGCAGGTCGAAGCCGAAGTCCTGGTGGATCGGCACGCCTTCGCCCTCTGCCCAGTCGAGGTAGGGGTCGAGCAGGAACTTGGTGTCCTGGTCCCGTTCTTCGATGACCTTGGCCATGATTTGCCTCCCTGTCTGGCCGGCGCCCGGCGCCGGCGTCTTACACTTGGACGGACACCTCGACGCCCGGCGCGAAGATGTCTTCCGGCTTGGCGTGGCGCTGGGCGATGCCCTGCTCGTGGCAATATTGCAGGAACATCTCGAGGGTCGGCCGGTTGGCCTCCAGTCCGTAGGGGAAGAAGTCGCCCTTGAACATCTCCTGCATCTTCTCGGCATGGTCCGTCGCCCAGGGCAGCGGATAGACCGAGACGCTGTTGTCGAGCAGGCGCTCGACGCTGCGGTCCTTGGCCTCTTCGAAGGCCATGTAGAGGTTGCGCGCGACCCAGGGATGCTGGGCGAGCACGCTCTTCTTCATCGCGATGGCGTGCATGATCGGATAGACGCCGCTCGCCTTGAAGTAGTCCTCCTCGTAGGAGCGGTAGTCGGGGAACAGGCGCACGACGTCCGGATGCTTGCGCAGGAAGGGGCGCGGCGGGCGGGCGATCATCACGCAGTCGAGCTCGCCGGTCTCGATCATGTCGCTCAGCGTCTTGTCGGCGACGCGGGTCAGGCGCAGGCCGTTGGGCAGGCTGATCTCGACCTTTTCGGCGCGGCCCTTGTCATGGGTGCCGGCCTGGTACCAGTCGATCTCGTTGAGCGGGATGCCGACCTCGTGCTGCAGCCAGCCGCGGGTGTAGACCGCCGCCGTCTGGGCCCATTCCGGCACCCCGATCTTCTTGCCGCGCAGGTCTTTGGGGCTTTTGATGCCCGCCTTGCGGTTCACGTAGAAGGACGAGAAGCGGAACATGCGCGACATGTAGACCGGCAGGCCGATGATGTCGGAGTCGGGCTGCGTCACCTGGGCGACGAACTTGGCGAAGGACAGCTCGGAGACGTCCCACTCCCGATGGAAGGTGAAGCGCGAGAAGATCTCGTGAATCTCCATGGTCAGCCAGGTGGTGTCGATGCCCTCCGCCTGAACCGTGCCGAGGCGGAAATCCCGCACATGGTCGTAATCCGCCGTGGCGACGGTCAGGCTGACTTTCTTGTTCATGGTCCTACTCTTGATGGAATACGGGTCTCTCAGTTTTCGCAGATTTGCGGATTTTTGGCGATCTCCGCGCATTTGAAGATGGCGCCCTTGGTCTGCGCCGCGCGCGCCAGCTCGACCACGTCGGCGGGCGTGTTGGCCAGGCTGTCCATGGCCTTCTGCAGGTCGACGCCGGAGACGGGCTCGATTTCCAGGTTCATCTTCCTGGCCTCGGCGAGGTAGGCCGGGTCCTTCACGGTGGCGTCGAAGGCGGCGCGCAGCGCGGCGACGCGGTCGGCGGGCACCTCGGGCGGCGTGATGATCGGGCGGCCGACCAGCACGGTGGAGGAGAACAGGGCGAAGATCTGCCGTTCCGCCTCGTTGCGGGCGAGCTCGGTCAGCAGCGGCACGTTGGGCAGGTCCGCGTGGCGGCGCATGCCGACCTGGAGCAGCACGTTGATCTTCTTCTCGGCGAGCCAGTGCGGCTTGCTGGTCTGCCACCAGGACCACAGCGCCCCGCCGCGCCCGTTGACCTCGCCGCGCTCCATGGCGAGGTCGATCTCGGCCCCCGGGAAGCCCGAGATGATCTTGAACTTGGTGCCGATCAGGTTGTTGAGGATGCGCGGGTAGAGGGTCGAGGTCGAGGCCGGGCCGCCGGTGCCGACGATCAGCTCGCGCTGCATCACGTCGTCCATGCTGGTGATGCCGGAGGTGTACCAGGAGACGACGGTCAGCGTGTTGACCACGGGATTGCCGATCCAGTTGAACTTGCGGATGTCGTACTTGACCTTGTCCGGGTCGAGCACCTGCAGCAGCGGAATGGCCTCGCCGACGGCGCCCAGGGTGGTGCCGTCGCGAGGGGCCACGTTGTAGAGGTGGTTGGTGCCGACGATGTGGCCGCCGCCGGTCATGACCTTGCCGATGGTGGAGGGGTTGCCGGGCAGGTGGCGGGCCATGTGGCTGACCAGCAGGCGCGAGCCGAGGTCGTAGATCGAGCCCACGCTGCCCGTGCTGATGACGGTGATCTGCTTGCCTTGGTAGAACTCGGCCACCGGGTCGGCGGCCTGCGCCGCCGCGATGCTGCTCAGTCCGATAGACAGTCCCGACGCGACGACGACGCGGATGATGGCGCGCTGCATATGTGCCTCCCCAGGCGTTATGCGACCCTGCCCGGCCAGCCGCCCGGACGATTCCCGGGCGGGCTCTGCCGATCGCCGCTCCTGTCGAGCGGTCTTTCGGGTCGCGGTTGCAAGCCTCCGACGCGGCCTTCTTGGCCGCTTTTTATGCGGATTTCCCTAGGTTAATCCATCGTCGCGCGTTGGGCGAGACGGATCGTCTGGCGAATCGAAAGCGAGAAAAGCGGGGTTTGACAGGCGAATCCGGCTGTCGTCACGCCGCGCTGCAGCGAGGAAGAATGGGGATAAGTGCGAAAAAGCCTTACGCCATGCTTGTTTTCCCTCTTCGTCTGTGATTCTCTGCGGCTCTCTATTCCTCCCTTTGGAGATTTATCCATGGCGACTACCCCGAAGACTGCTGCCGTTAAGGTCCCGACCGTTTCCCTCAAGCAGCTCGCTGCCGAACTGGCGGAAGCTCATGAGCTGACCAAGAAGGACTCGCAGGCGATTATGGACAACTTCGTCGCGCTGGTGACGAAGCACCTGAAGAAGGGCAACCGTCTGCGCCTGAACGGCCTGGGCATCCTGCAGGTCCGCAAGCGCGCCGCGCGCATGGGCCGCAACCCGGCCACCGGCGAAGCCATCAAGATCAAGGCGAGCAAGAAGGTCGCCTTCCGCCCGGCCAAAGAGCTGAAGGAAGCCGTCTAAGGCTTTCTGCGGACGTTCTGAGCGCGCTTCGGCGGCTGCCGCTGCCGGGGCGCGCCAGTGTCCGGTTTGTCTCCGCTTCGGCGGAGGCTGATGGAGAGAGTGGCCCTTGAGGCCTGCGCCGATGCCCGCTGGGGGCTAAGGCGTCATATGGCCCGCTTCGCGGGCCTTTTGCTTATCTGAAGCCAAGGAAGCCCGCCTGCCATTGCTTTTGGCGTGGGCGGGTCCGGGCACCCTTTAAGGGCATGGAACCCTTCAGGGGCATGTCCAGGTCGGCGTTCTGCGCCGCTGCGGCCGAAAGCAGGCCGTGATGGCTCAATCCCTGCCGGTCCAGGCCGTGCGGCGGCGCCTTGCCGGCCTGCTGGGCCGCGAAGCTGCGCGCGGCGCAGGCCTTGATCTTGGCGCGCAGCGCGTCGGCCGCGCTGGCGAACGGCCCGGCAGAGCCGCGCTTGCCGGAAGTAGGACTGGCGGAGGCGGATTTGCGGGAAGGGGGATGCGCTTTCGTCACGACGGTTCTCCTGGAAGTCGCCGCGTGGATAACGCTGCAGCGCCTCCGGCGTTCCGCGCCGCTTCGTCACGAAATGCCAGGCACAAAAAAGGCCGGCGCATGCGCCGGCCTTTGAGGTCGTCCGAATCGCGGCTTTCTAGAAAAGGAAGCCGAGACCGATGGTATAGGCGAAGGCGCTGTCGTCGAAATTGTCGCCAATGTCGTCGCCGCTATTGAAGAAGATTTGATATTCGGCCTGCGCGAGAATGAAGGTGGTCGAGTTGACGTAGTATTTCACGCCGACTTCCGGGCTGATGATGCCGGTGTCGCTCACGCCTTCGCCGTAGATGTAGCCGAGGTTCGCGCCGATGAAGGGCTTGAACCGGTTGCTCGCGTTGAAATGGTAATCCATGAACAGGCGGGTGTTGCCGTTCAGGGTGTCGTCCGCGTCTTTGGCGCCCGACCAGTTGATGCTCTGACGCACGCCGCCTTCGAAGGCGGGCGTGAAGTAGTAACCGTAACTGCCGGTGATGCCGAAGTTGCCGGCGTCGAAGTCGTTGTTGCTGCTGCCGGTACCCGAGAGGGTGATTTCCTGGCTGCCCTCGCGCGGGCCGAAATTCTGGGTCGAGCTTGACTGCGCTTGCGCGGCCAACGGTGCCAGGGCCAGCAAGGCGGTCGCGATCAATAGGCGTTTCATGGTGGGGGAATCCTCTCGCAAAAAACCCGCAAGGCGCGGGCCGCCGCCGGTGCGGATAGGGGGATCCGCTTTGGTTCCGAAGGCGACGTTGTGACAACGAAAGGACATTCGCTCTGTTCCGGGAATCGCAGGGCTTTCGGGGCGTTACGCGCGGCGCGTGACATTGCTGCTACAAATAATCCCTAAGTTCCCGGAGAATAGGAAAATGGTCGGAAGGCGCGGAACCCCAACGACAGAATTCGAATGACGATGGATCGCTCCTCTTCTTCATGCTGGCGCGAGATGAGCGTCGAAGACCTCGATGCGGTTCTCCGCGTCGCCGAGGTCGTGCATCCGAACTATCCGGAAGATCGCGCGGTCTTCGCCGAGCGCCTGCGTCTCTATCCGGCCGGCAGCCGCGTGCTGACGGAAGCGGAGAACATCCTCGGCTACGTCGTCAGCCATCCCTGGACCTATGGCGCGCCGCCGATGCTCGACAGCGGCCTCGGCGCGATCCCGCCGGCGGCCGACAGCTACTACATCCACGACATTGCCCTGCTGCCTGCCGCGCGCGGCCGGGGGGCCGCGCTCGACGTGATCGCCGCATTGCTTGGCCATGCGGCCGAAGCGCGCTTCGCCACGGCGACGCTGGTCGCCATCGCCGGCACGCGGCCCTTCTGGGAGGCGCGGGGCTTTCGCGCCGTCGCCGTGCCGCAGCTTGCGGAGAAGCTGGCGAGCTACGATCCGTCGGCCTGCTACATGAGCCGCCCGCTGGCGTGACGCGGAGGCGCTGCCCGGCGCGTCGCCTTGGCGTCTCGCCCTGGCGTCTCGCCCTGGCGTCTCGCCCTGGCGTCTCGGTGGCGCGCGTCTACTGGGCGGGCGGGATGGGTTTCGGCGCTGCGGGCGGCTTCGGCGCGCCGTCGGTCTCGATCGGCATGTTGCGCTCCTTGGCCTTGGCGCGCACCTCGGTGACGAGGCCTTGGCAGTCGCTGTCCTCGCCGAGGCCCAGTTCGAGCGTCGGGATGATGGCGGCGAGCGGCGTCAGCAGCACGCCGAGCAGCACGGCGGCGGTGGCGCGGCCGGCGAGGTTGGTGGCTTCCGGCATGATCGACGGGTCGAGCATCGGCCCGCTGACGTCGATGGGGCCGCGCAGGGTCAGGATGCTGACGTCCTTCGGCGCCGGCACGATGCGCAGGTTCAGCGTCTCGTCGCGCAGGTTGATGTCGCCGGTGACGTTGATGTTGGTGTCGCTGGTGTCGAGCAGCAGCGTGTCGGGCGTCAGGACGCCCTGCTGCAGCTTCATGTCGGCGATCAGGCAGCGCAGGTTCGCCTGCTTGTCTTCCTTCTCCAGGGCGAAGCCGAGCGCTTCGGTGAGGTCGAGGCCGACCAGCTCGAGCAGCAGCTTGCTGAAGGTGCCGCCTTCCATGAAGAGCTGCATCTCGCCGTCGCCATGGCCGAGCATGTCGGAGATGGAGTTGCCGGTGGCCTTGATCCGCGCGTTGCCGGCGATCTTGCCGACGCCCTTGAACAGCTCGGTCTCCTTCATGATGCGGGCGAGGTCGACCTGGTGGAACTCCATGACGAAGTCCTCGGCCGCCGGGTTCTTGCGGCCGTCGAGCGCCACCGTCATTTCGATCTGGCCGTCGCCGATGCCGAAGGCGAGCGGCTTGAGGGTGAGGTAGCCGTCCTCGATCTTCAGGTTGGCCTGCAGGTTGTCGAGCGGCGTGCTGTCGGATTCGATGCGCTTGCCCTGGTAGCGGATGTCGGCGTCGATCGAGCGCAGCTTGTCGAGCGCGATGGGCTCGGTGGGCAGCAGGCGGCCGCTGGCTTCGGCCTTCTGCACCTTCTCCTGGCGCAGCGGCGTGGCGCTCTTGGGATCGTCGGCCTTGCCGGGCGGCGCGCCGATGAAGCCGGCCAAGTCGGCAAGCACGACCTTTTCCGACGTGAGGTTGCCGGTCATCTTGGGCCGCTCGCCGGCGATGTCGACGGCGAGGTCGCCGGACAGGTCGCTGCTGCCGACAGTGCCCGCGAACTTGCGGAAGATGATGCTCTTGCCGGCGAAGTCGAGGTCGCCCTTCAGGGTGTAGGGCGGCGTCGGCGGAATCGCCAGGCCGATCAGAGGATAGAGCTGGCTCATGCTGTTGCCGGCGATGTCGAGGCTGAGGTCGGCGCCGGCGAAGTCGAGCGGCTGGCGGATGGTGCCCTTGACCTTGGCATGGGTTGGCCCGACGTCGGCGGCAAGGTCGATGGGGTAGGGGATCTTTGGGTCGCGGAACGACAGCAGCGCGCCGCCCTTGAACTGCAGCTTGCTCGGCGCGTCGTTGTACTTGCCCTGGCCGTCGACCTTCACCAGCGCTTCCTGGCCGTCGCCGAGGTTGTCGGTCTGGGCGTGCAGCGCGAGGTCGGTTTTCTTCGGCACGTCGATGTAGCGGACGTTGGCGTCGTCGATGGTCAGGTGGCCGACCTCGATGGTCGGGCCGCCGCCGCCGTCCTTGCCGAAGTCGAAGCCGTAGTTGGTCTTGCCGTCGGCGCGCGTCTCGAAGCGGCCCTTGGGGCGCAGCACGGCGATCTCAGGAATGTCGATGCGCCCGATCAGCAGCGGCAGCATCTTCACCTGCACGGCGACGCGGTCGATGGTCGCGAGGTCGGGGCCTTCGAAGCCGGCGGCGTTGGCGATCTTGATGTCGTGCATCTCGATCCAGCTCGCCCAGCGCAGGCTGACGTCGAAGCTGCTCATGGTCACCGGACGGCCGAGCGCCTTGGAGGCCTGCGCCTCGACGGTCGGCTTCAGCAGGTTCCAGTCGAAGAAGATCAGGAAGGCGGCAAGCGCGATCACGACGACGGCGACGATGCCGGCCAGCAGGCGTGGCAGGAGCCAGCGCGGCCGCAGGCGGGGGGAAGGTGGTGAATCTGTGGTCATAACGAAAGCAACGTCCTGGCGGCAGGCGCGGTTCCGCCGCGCCACGGCGATGTTTCGGCTTCAGGCGACGCGATAGGCGTCAGCGTTCGACGACGCCATCGGATAGTTCGTTGCGCTGGCCGGGTTCGGGCGGGAACGCTGTGGCGAGCAGCGCGCCGCTCTGGCGCACGACGCCGAGCAGGGCTTCGCCGAGGCCCTGGCTCTTTACGGCGGCGGGGAAGGCGGCGACGATCTCCTGCCAGCGCGCGTCGGGGATCGCGGCGGCGATGCCGCGGTCGGCGATGATCTCGATGTGGCGTTCGGCGAGGGACAGGTAGATCAGCAGGCCGCGCCGGTCGCTGGTCTGGGCGTTCACCAGCTTGGCGAACTCCATCGCGGCGGCATGGCGGGCGTGGGCGAGCTTCACGCGGTGCGGCGTCAGCCAGTGGCCGGCGCGCGCGAAGGTCCAGACGGCCCAGAGCAGGGCGAAGAGGCCCATCTGGCCGGCGACGACCATGGCGGCGCCGATGGGCAGCAGCAGGGCCGCGAGGCCGCCTGCCAGCAGCGCGATGAGGGCGGCGCTGAGCGCGATGCCCTCGGCGTAGTCGTGGCTGGCGTGGGTCGTGACGACGACGATCTCGGCCGCCGAGCGGGCTTCGATCTCGGCGACCGCGGCCTCGATGCGGGCCTTGTCGCCGTCTGAGAGGGCACTCACCATCTGCCGGACGCGCCTCCGCCGCCGAACGAGCCGCCGCCGCCGCTGAAGCCGCCGCCGCCTCCGCCAAATCCGCCCAGGCCGCCGAAGCCGCCGAGGGAGCGGTTGCTCCAGCCGCGGCGCGAGCCCCAGGGGCCGACGCCGCTGCCCGCCGAGCGGGCGCGCCGGATGGCCATGACGATCATCAGGATGAAGAAGCCGAAGAAGAATAGGCCGGGAATGCCGCCGCTCTGCTGCACGCCCTGGGCGTGGGAACGGCCGACGCCGCCCTTCCAGCCCAGTTCCTGCAGCATCGCCGCCGTGCCGTCGGTGACGCCGGCGTCATAGTCGCCCGTGCGGAAGCGCGGCAGGATGACCTGCTGCACGATCCGGCTCGCGTCGGCGTCGGTCAGCTCGCCTTCCAGGCCGTAGCCGACCTCGATGCGCACGGCGCGCTGCGCCGGTGCGACGAGCAGGATCGCGCCAGTGTTCTTGCCCTTCTCGCCGATGCCCCAGGCGCGCCCCAGGCGCGTGCCGTAGTCGTCGATGGCGTAGCCCTGGAGGTCCGGGATGGTGGCGATGACGACCTGGCGCTTGCTCTCGGCTTCGAACTCGCCGAGCGTCTTGGCCAGCGCGATCTCGGTCTGCGGCGAGAGGATGTTGGCGGCGTCGACGACGCGCCCCGACAGGGTCGGGAAAGTCGGCTCGGCGGCCTGAACGGCGCCACCACCCGGGAAGGCATGTCCCAGGCAGAGCGCGACGGCGGCGGCGAGAAGCGTGCGCGCCATGGCCGCGCCGCGTCGCCCGAAACCGCTCGCCATCAGAACTTGACCTTGGGAGCGGCCTGGCTTTCGGCCGGGATGTCGAAGGTCTCCTTGACCTTGGCGTCCGGATAGAGGAACGCCGCGATCCAGCGGCCGGGGATGGTGCGCAGCTCGGTGTTGTACTGCTGCACGGCGAGGATGTAGTCGCGGCGCGCGACCGAGATGCGGTTCTCGGTGCCCTCGAGCTGGGCCTGCAGCGACAGGAAGTTCTGGCTCGCCTTCAGGTCGGGGTAGTTCTCGACCGTGGCCAGCAGGCGGCCGAGGCTGCCGGTGAGCGCCGCCTGGGCGGCCTGGAACTGCTTGAAGGCGTCCGGGTTGGTCAGGATGTCGGGCGGGATGTTGATCTGGGCCTGGGTCGCCTTGGCGCGGGCCTCGACGACGCCCTGCAGCGTCTCCTGCTCGTGGCTGGCGTAGCCTTTCACCGTCTCGACCAGGTTGGGCACCAGGTCGGCGCGGCGCTGGTACTGGTTGAGCACTTGGCTCCAGGCGGCCTTGGTCTCCTCGTCGAGCTTGGGGACGTTGTTGACGCCGCAGGCCGACAGGCTGGCGGCGACGAGGGCGAGGGCGGCGAGGCGGGGGAACCAGCGGAGGGGGGACCAATGGGCGCGCATGGAAAGCTCCTTCAAGGCAACCTTATAACGGCATCCTGACGGCACGCATCCTAGCGCAAAAATAAAAGCGCCGCTGGATCGTTCCCTGGCAGGACGGCCCAGCGGCGCTTTTTGCCTCAGCTACCGCTTAGATGCAGTAGCACTTCAACGGTTCGAAGCCATTGAAGGCGACCGAGGCGTAGGTCGTCGTGTAGGCGCCGGTCGAGCGGATCTCGAGCTTGTCGCCGATCTCCAGGTTCTCGGGCAGCCGGTAGTCGGCCTTCTCGTAGAGGATGTCGGCCGAGTCGCAGGTCGGGCCAGCCAGCACCACGGGCGTCGCCGTGCCGTCGCGGGTCGACACGATCGGGTACTGGATCGCTTCGTCCATCGTCTCGGCGAGGCCGCCGAACTTGCCGATGTCGAGGTAGACCCAGCGCTTCGTGTCGTTGTCGGCCTTCTTCGAGATCAGGACCACTTCGGTCTGGATCACGCCGGCGTTGCCCACCATCTGGCGGCCCGGCTCGACGATGATGTCGGGGATCCGGTTGCCGAAGTGGCGGCTGAGCGACTCGTCGATGGCGTTGCCGTAGCTCGACATGCCCGGGACGGTCTTGCGGTAGCGCGTCGGGAAGCCGCCGCCCATGTTCAGCATGGAGAGCTGCACGCCGGCCTGCTCGCACTCGCGGAACAGCCAGGCGGCCTGGGCCACCGCGGCGTCCCACTGGTTCGGGTCGCGCTGCTGCGAGCCGACGTGGAAGGACACGCCGTAGGGGATGACGTCGCGCTTGGCCGCTTCGATCAGCAGCTTGCGCGCCATTTCCACGTCGCAGCCGAACTTGCGCGAGAGCGGCCAGTCGGCGTTCGCGCCGGAGGTCAGGATGCGGCAGAACACGCGCGAGCCGGGGGCGGCGTCGGCGATCTTGCCGAGCTCAGCGTCCGAGTCGAAGGCGTACAGGCGCACGCCGCGCTCATAGGCGGCCGCGATGTCCGTCTTCTTCTTGATCGTGTTGCCGAACGAGATGCGGTCGGGCGAGACGCCAGTGGCCAGCGCCATGTCGATCTCGTTCACGCTCGCCGTGTCGAAGGACGAGCCGGCCTTCGCCAGGAGCTTGAGAACCTCCGGCGCCGGGTTGGCCTTCACGGCATAGTAGATGCTCGCACGCGGCACGGCGCGGCGCAGCTTGCGGTAGTTGTCCGCAACAACGTCCAGGTCGAGGACCAGGCAGGGAGTGGCCGGTCGTCGCTCGTCGAGGAATCGGTCGATCTTCTTGGTCATAACGGGGGAGCTCCTTCTATTTCCGTTCGCGTCTCAGGCGACGCGGAAATTCTTAAATTGCCAGGGATCGGAGGGATCGAGCTCCTCCGGGAACAACTGCGTACGGCCCTCGAGCGGGGTCCAATCGGAATACTCTCCGATCAGCTCGCCGAGATAGGGACGGGCGATCTCCATGACCCGCTTGTGGTCGAGCTGGTCGGCTTCGACCACGCCCGAGCGGGGGTTTTCAATCGCCCAAATGAAGCCGCCGAGCACCGAGGCCGTGACCTGCAGGCTGGTGGCGTTGTTGTGCGGCACGAGCTTGCGCGCTTCGTCGATCGAAAGGCGCGAGCCGTACCAGTAGGCGCCCTTGGCATGGCCCATCAGGAGCACGCCAAGCTCGTCGGTGCCCTGCGCGATCTCCGTCATCATCAGACGCTTGTTCGACTGCAGGGCCCAGTTCTTGCCGGCCAGCTCGTGCAGCGACAGCACCGCGTCGTCGCACGGGTGGTAGGCGTAATGCACCGTCGGGCGATAGTGGACCGTGCCGCTATCGACCAGCGAATAGTAGTCGGCGATCGAGATCGCCTCGCTGTGGGTCACGAGAAAGCCGTGGAAGGGGCCTTCCATCGGCGTCCAGGTGCGCACGCGGGTCTCGGCGCCCGGGCGGTTGAGGTAGATCGCCGCGCCGCCGCCGAAGTCGTGGCGGCCGCCGTCGAGCGGGAAGTGGCGCTCGTGGCTGCCCCAGCCCAGCTCGGCCGGCTGCTGGCCTTCGCCGACGAAGCCGTCGATCGACCAGGTGTTGACGAACTCGTCCTGCTGCTTGGACTGGTCGGCCGCCTGGGTGTCGCGCTCGGCGATGTGGATGACCTTCACGCCGAGGTCGCGCGCCAGCAGCGCCCAGCCCACGCGGTCGCGCGGCGTGCGGACCTTGTGGTTGGTGTCGCGGGCGATGTCGAGCAGCGCTTCCTTGACGAAGTGCGAGACGAGGCCCGGGTTCGCGCCATGGGTGACGACGGCCGTGGCGCCGCCGGCGAAGCGCGGCATCAGGGACAGCGCGGTCTCGCGGAGCGCATAGTTGGAGCGCTGCGACGGCGTGAGCGACGCGTCGGTGTAGCCGCCGGCCCAGGGTTCCAGGCAGGTGTCGAGGTAGAGCGCGCCGCGCTCGTGGGCGAATTCGATCAGCGCGACGGACGAGACGTCGACGCTCAGGTTGAGCAGGAAGTCGCCAGCCGAAAGCAGCGGCGCCAGGATCCGGCGGTAGTTGTCGCGGGTCAGCGGGTCGATGACGAAGCGCACGTCGTATTCGGCGGCGACCTCGCGGCCGCGCTCTTCCGCGGTCACGACCACGATGTTCTCGCGGGGCATGGCCACGTGGCGCAGGATCAGCGGCAGCACGCCCTGACCGATCGAACCGAAACCGACGATGACCAGGCGGCCACCAAAGGCAACGTGCTTAGTGTTGTCCATCAATCTGCACTCCCCTCCGGGTTTCGGCGGCAGGGCGTCAGCCCCGGGTCACCGGACCCTGGATGTGCGTTCCCGCTGTCCCGGATGCTTGTGCCGGGGAAGAGGCGTTAACGCGGCGATTCTCGAAATAGCAAAGGCACGAGCGCGACCACGTGAATGGTCGGCACCCGGGTTTACCGGTTCGTTCGCGGATGGGGCGCAGGAGCGTGCCCGTTCATGTATCTACCTCCCTTAAGGTGCTGGTCCTCTCGACCAGCTCTGCCGATCCACTTGGATGACCGGCTCCGAAAAGGACGCGTACACGTCGTTGCTTGACCTAGCTGAGAGGCCTGGGGCACGTGCGATTGGCGTCTGAAAACGCTAAATAAGGCATGTGGCCCCTGATGCAAGCGGAAATCTTCCCAGGGGCCAATTTTTTCCCGGCGGGGCCGTCGTTGTTGCGCTGTGAACACGGTCGCGCCGCCGCGAGGCTGCCCAGGGCGCGCGGCGCGTGCCAGAGTGCGCCGGTCGTTTACGCTTTCTTTACGTCAGGAGCCTTCGCCATGTCGTCGCCCCTCCCTCGCTCGCCTGCCGTGCCTCCGTCGCTGTCGGGCCTGACGCGCGCCAGCGCCCTCGCCGTCGTCTTCGCCGGCCTTGCCGGCGGCGTCGCGGTGGCGCTCGGCGCCTGGGCGTCGCACGGCGCGGCCGAGCCGGCCAAGGGCTGGCTGGCGACGGCGGCCCAATATCAGCTGGCCCACGCCCTGGCGATGCTGGCGGCGGTGGCGCTGCGCGAGCGTCTCGCGGGGCTGGCCCGGCATCTCGCCGGCGCGGCGCTCGCCGCCTTCGCGGCGGGCACCGTCCTCTTCTCGGGCGCGCTCGTCGCCCTCGCGCTCGGCCATAGCTGGGGGATGGCGGCGCCGACGGGCGGCATTCTCCTGATGGCGGGCTGGCTGGCGCTGGCCGGCGCCGGCCTCCGCGCCGCGCTGGCGCGCCGCTGAGGCGGCCGCGCCCAGGCCAGGTGGTGGCTCCGCGCCAAAAAAGAGGGCGTCTCGGTCGGATTGTCCGAGACGCCCTTCAAGTCGGGGGTACGCTTACGCTTACAAGACCCGGGAACGGACCTTAACTGTCGGTCCGTTCCCGGGAGCCGGCGCCCAACCGCACCGTCGTTAGACGGTGGGGATGACCTTGAGCGCCGGGATCCATTGGCCGATCAGGCTCTGCGGCCAGGGAATCGCCATGAATTGGTCAAAGCCGAAGTAGATGAAGATGACCATGAAGACCGCGTAGGGGATCACCAGGGTCCAACGCTCCTTCGCTTCGAAGCGCATGAAGAACACGACGAACACCGCCACCGTCGGCAACATGCCGAAGACGGCGAAGGACGCCATGAAGCCGAGCATGTAGCCGAAGAACAGGGCGCCGCGGGCGGCGATCAGGGTCTTCGGCAGGTGCTCGGTGTCGGACGACAGGTCCATGTGGATCTTCTCGTCCGAGTTGTCCTCGATCTCCTGCAGCGCGTTTTCCGTGATGCTCGCGACCTTGGCGGCCTTGGGCGCACGGCACATGTCGTTCAGCAGGCTCAGCGCCACCATGGAGAGGCCGAGCACGCCGACGATCATGGGCACGATCTTGGCGTCGATGTTCCAGGCGCTCGCCTGGTAGACCATCACCGCCAACAGCACGAAGAAGAAGACCGTGAAGGTCTGCGACCAGCGGAAGGTCGGAGCCTGGAAGTTGGTCAGCATCATCTTGACGCCGCCTTGCGACTTCACGTCCTGCAGCAGCGGCCGCACCAGGCCGAGGATGGCCATGGTGAACAGCACGATCACCACCGGGCGCTTGAACCACTCGATGCCGTAGCGTTCGACCGAGATGAACAGGTAGCGCTCGATGATGTCGCCGAGCACGACGCCGAGGATCAGCGGCGGACGCGGCCACTTGAACTGCTTCATGATCCAGCCGAACAGGCCGAAGAAGAGCAGCACGTAGAGGTCGCCCCACTGGCGGGAGGCTTCGAAGGCACCGATGTAGATGATGCCCAGAACCGCCGGCAGGATGAGCGTG
>DASYCO010000010.1:0-23933 GCA_036500145.1 Alphaproteobacteria bacterium
GAGTAGGTCACGTTCAGGTTCTTGCCGAGCATGTCCGGCCCCGGGACGAGCCCGTGGATCAGGAACGCGCCGAGCAAAATCGCCATGCCGGCGCCGCCAGGGACGCCGAAGGCCACCGTGGTGACCAGCGAGCCGCCTTCCTTGGCGTTATTGGTCGCCTCCGAGGCGATGACGCCACGGACGTCGCCCTTGCCGAAGGTCTGGCTGGCCCCTTTTTCAGTCTTGAGCGCATGGCCATAAGCCAGCCAATCGACCACCGAGCCGCTGATGCCGGGCACGGCGCCGAGGCCGGCGCCGATCCACGAGCAGCGGATGATCAGCCACCAATGCCGGAAGCAGTCGCGGATGCCCGCGGCCATGCCGGCCTTGATGTTGTATTTGGCGTCGCCGGCGATGGCCGAACGCGCGATCGCGAGATCGCAAAGCTCAGGCAGCGCGAAGAGACCAAGGGTCGCCGGCACGAGCGGCAGGCCGTCCCACAGGTAGAGGCTGTCGAGCGTCCAGCGGAGCGTGCCGGTCTGCGGATCGGACCCGATCATGGCGATCATGATGCCGAAGCAGGCGACCGTCATGCCGCGCAGCGGCGCGGTGCCGGCCAGCACGGCCACCATCGAGATGCCGAACAGGGCCAGGGCCAGCAGCTCGGGCGAGCCGATGTAGAGCATGACCGGGCGCAGCAGCGGAATGCTGACGCCGAGCAGCGCGGCGCCGAACAGGCCGCCGAGCATCGAGGACATGTAGGACGCGCTGAGCGCGCGGCCGGCCTCGCCGTTCTTGGCCATCGGGAAGCCGTCGAGCACCGTGGCCGCGGAGGCTGCACCTCCGGGCACGCCGAACAGCACTGCTGGAATGGGGTCGCCGGTGTTCGTCGCAGCGCCCAGGCCGAGCAGCAGCGCGAACGCCGAATAGGGATCCATGTCGAACGTAAAGGGCAGCAACAGGGCCGTTCCGGCGACGCCGCCGATGCCGGGAACGATTCCCAGCACGAGTCCCATGATGACCCCGAGCGACAAGAACATCAGTCGCTCGGGGTCCAAGATAATCAGCAGGGCTTCCCCTGCCGCTCCTAGCATCGATACTTCCATCGTCGTACACCCCGACTCGTCTATTTTTATTCGGGCGGCGACAGCATGCCGCGCCCGATGACTTTGCTTCTCCGATGCCGAAGCCTGCGCGGCGCCGCCTTCTGGATGAGGCAGTCGCCGTGCGGCAGAGCGGCACGGTCGTGACGATGGTCAGGTTGTGGAGGGCGCGAAACATCGGCCCGGTCAAAGGCCTGCGTGCGCGCAATGGAAGCCGTCAGCCCGCGCGCAGCCGCGCGGGACGTGAACGGACTCTGCTTCCCGTGCCTCGGCGTCGGCTGCCTACATGGTGCCGTCGTCGATGCAACCCCCACGAACATCCGCATTCATGCCTGACGTTCGCTTCTTGTTTTTGTCGGGTGTCGCAGCGCCGGTCCTCATGCGCCACGCCCCGAGTTAAGCCTGTGATGGTATGGGAGGGGGAAAAGGGCGTCAATCAAAGCGTCGCCCTGCAGCGGCAATTCGGAATCGCCTATATCGCTGCAAAATAAGGGCAAATCGCATGCCGGAGAAACCGGCATGTCGCGCTTTTTGCGGAGCAAAAGCCGTTTCGCAGCCTGCTCGTCGGCCCGCGCTATTGCTTCGGCGCGCTGTCCTTCCAGCGCGGGAAGAGGTTGTGCTCGATGTTGAAGAGATCGAGCGCCTTGCCGACAGTGTGGTTGATGACGTCGTCCAGGGTCTTCGGGCGGTGGTAGAAGGCCGGCACCGGCGGCATGACGATGGCGCCGTAGCGGGCGGCGCGCGTCATCAGCTCCAGATGGCCCTGGTGCATTGGCGTCTCGCGCACCAGCAGCACCACGCGACGCGCTTCCTTGAGGCAGACGTCGGCGGCGCGGGTCAAAAGATTGTCGTCATAGGAATTGACGATACCCGAGAGGGTCTTCACCGAGCAGGGCGCGACGATCATGCCGTCGGTCTTGAAGGAGCCGCTCGACAGCGATGCGCCGATGTCCTTCTGGTTGTGCACGACGTCGGCCAGGGCGCGGACGTCGGCGACGTTCCAGTCCGTCTCGTCGATCACCGTCTGGCCGGCGGAGGGCGACATGACGAGGTGCGTTTCGACCTCGGGCACCGCCTTCAGGGCCTCCAGCGTGCGGATGCCATAGATGGCGCCCGACGCGCCCGAAATACCGACGATGATTCTGCGCATGACGACTCGGTCTTGAGATGAGGTGAAGCGGCGGCAGAAGCGCCGACGCCGGGATGGGTAAGGGCCGCTACCATACAAAATAAGCCCGTGAAATCCAACCGCTCCAAGCAATCCGCCGATTTTCGGGGGCCTTTGCCGCATGGCCGGTGCCAGCGGGCCAAATGAAAAGGGGCGCCCCGACGGGACGCCCCTCTCCTCATCTCGGTTCCGGCGGCCTAGGCCGCGCGAAACGCCAGGATTACTTCTTTTCCTGGATCTGGATGTTGTCCTTCTTGGTCGAGGCTTCCGCCGCTTCCTTCAGGATGTCCTTGGGCATCGAGGCGACGCGCTTGACGATCCCTTCGACCTTTTCGCCCGGGACCAGTTCGATCTCGAGCTTGGCCTTCTCGGCCTCGGCCAGGAAGTCCTTGTCCTTCATCATCGAGTCGAAGGCGTCGCGCAGCGCCTTGACGCGCTCGGCCGGCACGCCCGGAGGCGCCAGGTACGGACGGCCCATCGGCTGACCCGAGAAGATCACTTCCAGGATCTCGCGCTGACGGTCGGTCTTGGCCAGTTCGAGGACCAGCGGGACGTTCGGCAGCTCCGGATGCTTCTCCAGCGCGAACTGCACCGGGATGAAGATCTTGTGCTGCTCGAGCCACTGCGGGCGCGTCGACTTCACGGACGACCACGACCAGCCGCAGCGGCCCTGCACTTCGCCGCGTTCGATGGCGAGGTTGACGTCGTTGCCGCCCGGATAGCCGGTGATCAGCTTGAGCTTGGTGCCCAGCACGTTGTTCAGCGTCAGCGGGAAGTTGTCGGTGTCGGCGCCGGGGCCGGTGCCGCCGACGACCAGCGGCGTGGTGAGAAACTGCTCGGTCGTCTTCAGGCCGGCGCTTTCCCAGAAGCCGCAGATGCTGACTTCGTTGTTCATGCTGCCGATCCAGTTGAACTTGGCCGGATCGAACTTCGCCTGCGGGTTGTCGAACAGCGGCTCGAAGGCCGCGGCGCGCGCGATGGTTCCGAACACGCTGCCGTCCTTCGGCAGCGTGTTGGCGAGCG
Source organism: Alphaproteobacteria bacterium (assembly GCA_036500145.1). Classification (GTDB taxonomy): domain Bacteria; phylum Pseudomonadota; class Alphaproteobacteria; order SMXQ01; family SMXQ01; genus CAMAVH01. The sequence continues at coordinate 3,274 of DASYCO010000010.1, forward strand.
CGTTGGCGAGCAGCAGGCTGCCGGCGCCCGGCATGTTGCGCGGCACCATGGCCGGGTTGCCCGGAATGTACTTGCCCATGTGGCGCACGAGCACGCGGGCGTAGGTGTCATAGCCGCCGCCCGTGCTGTAGCCGATGTACACGTCGACGCTCTTGCCCTTGTAGAAGGACGCGACATCCTGCGCGGCGGCCGGCGCGGCGCAGAAGCCCACAGCGGCGACGGTCAGTGCCAGACGGTGAAGTCCCGACATCTTCATCTGATTACTCCTTGGTTTTTATAAGCCATGACATGCCGCGCCCATCCGGATGACGCTGCATGAACGTTGACGGTTTTTGCTTGGCGACGAAAAGTCCCAGAGTCCCTGCAGCAAATCGCGGATTTTTATGGCCGTGCGCGATGCGTTTTTGTTCTTACGTCGCCGGCAGTTCGTTGGTGCAGAGATTAGTTGCTGCGGGGGCCTGGATCAAGACGAAATCCTATTATTACTAAGCAATTTCGCTGCAACAGCCCGTCACTAATTAACGATGTCCACTACAGTTGCAATCGATTCGCACGTTGCTTTGGCGCGCAAGAAAACCGCGCCGCAACATCTTGGCGAACATAGGAAGTTCCGATTGCCTTCATCGTGTCGCTCGACGGTTCCCCGAAGCCCTGTTCTATTCGAACAGGTTTTCGAGCAGCAACGTGATGAAGCCCGAGATCGGCGGCAGCAAGGCGGCGGCGACCAGGCGGTTCACGACGAAGGTGCGCCCCATCATCGGCAACTCGAACGCGAGCACGCGCTGGAAGCCGAGCACGGACCATGAGGTGAGAAAGGTCACCAGCGCGGGCAGCCCCGCCCCCGCCTTCGACAGAACGACGATGATGGGAAAGGTGATGATCGGCCCGCCCGGCGTGAAGCCGCCGATGAGCCAGGCGATGAGGATGCCGCGCACGCCCGATTCGCCGCCGAGCAGGTTCGCGATGGCTTCCTGCGGCAATATCTGGCTGAGGAAGCCGGCGCCGATCAGCGCCAGCACGACGCGCGGCGTGTTGAGCAGCGTCATCTCCAGCGCGGCGCGGAAGCCGGCGACGTGCAGGCGGCGCGGATGGCGCCAGGCGACGACGACCAGCACCAGCGTGATCAGCCCCATGAAGATGATGCTACCCACGGCGACCGCTCCCCTCGCCAGAGGCATCGTCGTCCGGGGGCGCGTCGCGCAGCCCCTCCTTGCCGACGGCGCGGATGGCCGCGTCCTGCGCCACCTTGGCGATGGGCGCCTCGCCCACCTCGCCCTCGACCTTCAGCTCGACGTCGTCGAGCGTCTCGACGCGCGCAGGCAACCCCGGCAGCTGGCGCGCGATGTAGCCGGCGATCAGCGGCAGCGGCAGGTTGGCGATGGAGCGCAGGATGGCGAAGTCCATGCCCATGAGCGGGATTTCCCACATCGTGACGCGCTGGAAGCCGAGCAAGGCCCATGAGGTGAGATAGGCGACGAGCGCGCCGCGGTCGGCGCCCGCCATGTAGAGCGCCACGACGAAGGGAAAGGAGGCCATCGGCCCGCCCGGCGTCAGGGCGCCGGCGGCCGTCGCGATGAACAGGCCGCGCCATCCCGAATGGCCGCCGACCCAGTAGGCGACCTGCTCGCGCGGCAGCAGCACCTGCGCGAAGCCAGACATGATCATCGCCAGCACGATGCGCGGCAGGATGCCGAGGAGCACGTTCAGGTCTTCGTGGAAGGCCCCGAAGAACGCGTCCGAGCCCCTGAGGTACCAGCAGGCCGCGCCCGCCACCAGCATCATGCCGAAGAACAGCCAGAAGGTCTGGTCGAACATCCTCGACAGGATGGAGCCTGATTTCTTCTTGGCGCGGGGCTCTTTCATGCAGACGGACTGGCTGATTCGGGGTTGGAACGGCGCGCAGCATAGCGCAAAGCGCCGCCGGGAAAGCCTGCCGAAACGGCGACAGTCCATGCGCAAAAAGAAAGGGCGCCGTCTCCGGCGCCCTTCCCCATTTCAGTCCGCAGACCCGCTTACTTCTTCAGCAAGTGGCTCCACTTCGCGTAGGTCTTCGCCGCCAGCTCAGGCGACGATTCCGCCACCGGCGGGAACTCATCCTTCCACTCGAACGGACGGCAAGCGTCGACGATCGCGCGGGAGTTGAAGTTGTCGCCAGCCTGCTTGCGCGGGTCGAGGGCGCCCGACCAGGCGCGGCGGGTGATGTCGATGTCCTCGATCGGGTCGCAACGCGAGGCCATGGCCCAGGTCACGTCCCACAGGTTGGACGGATCGATGTCCTCGTCGACCACGATCGACCAGCGGCCCAGGTAGTTGCCCGCGTGGACGTTGCAGCAGAGCTGCGCGGCCTGGCGCGAGTGGCCCGGGTAGGCCTGCTTGATCGAGATCACGTTGAACAGGCGACCGCCGCCGTTCTGGTGACACCACACGCCCTGCACGCCCGGCAGGCCCGCGGCTTCCACCTGGTCCCACACCAGCGCCGACTTGATGACCGACTTGGACATCGTGTAGTCGGACGGCGGACGGCCCGGACGGGCCATCGTGATGATCGGGTTGTTGCGGTAGTAGATGCGCTTGATCTTGACGACGTTGTCCGGACGGACGGACGAGGCGTAGTAGCCGGTCCACTCGCCGAAGGGGCCTTCCGGACGCAGGTCGTCCGGCGAGATCTCGCCTTCGAGGACGATTTCGCCGTGGGCCGGGATCGGCAGGCCGTGCAGCTCGCTCTTGAGCATGTCGAACGGCTTGCCGCGATGGCCGGCGGCGTAGGCGAACTCGGACGTGCCGTACTGGATTTCGTTGCCGGCGGCGAGGAACATGAGCGGGTCATGGCCGACGCTGATGGCGACCGGGCACGGCTTGCCCATCTTGAAGTACTTCTCGCGGATCAGGCGGCCGTGCTTGCCGGGGCTCATCCACAGGCCGACGGTGTTCTTGTCGTGCACCATGACGCGGTAGGTGCCGCAGTTCACCCAGTCGGAGTCCGGATCCTTCATGATGATGCAGTCGCCGGTGCCGATGTAGCGGCCGCCGTCGAGCTCATGCAGGAAGGGCACGGGGAACTTGAAGATGTCGACTTCGTCGTCGCGGTCGACGTTCTCGAGGATCGGACCGGTGTTGACGAAGCGCGACGGGATCGTCTTGAAGTCCTTCATGCGGTCGCGGTAGGCGCGCACGACGTCCATCGGGCCCTTCGGCTCCGGGAAGCCGAGCGTCATCGCCAGGCGGTTCGGCGACGCGGTCATGCCGGAGAGGATGCGGAAGCCCTTCTGATAGCCCGGGATGTTGTCGAACAGGAGCGCCGGGGGATTTTCCGGGGTCTCGTGATAGATCATCTCGGCGATGGCGCCGATCTCGAGGTTCCAGTCCGCGCCGTCGATCTTCTGCAGCTCGCCCAGGGCTTCGGCGCGGGTCAGCCACTCGCGCAGGTCCTCGTGGGGAGTGTCGTACTGGGTCTTCTTGGGCGTCTTCACGTCCGTGTCTTTCGTCTGTGCCACTGTCGTTGCTCTCTTCGTTCGAGGAACTGGTGATGACGGAACGAGGCTTGCGCCTCCTGGATTCCACCGAACCGCTGATGGCGGTTGAAGTCTGCGTCTCCCGCGCGTCCTGGCTTCGCGATGTCGCGCGGCCCTGGGATGCACGAACGGCTTTGAACAGATGCCTCAGCCGCCGTGCCAGAACCTCGCCGACGTCGTCGGCATGGCCTCTTTTTCAGCGCGGGGGTCGTTGGTAATTACCAAACTAGGCCCTCAAAAACAAAACCATAATGCCTAGCTAGCTATACCATTTCGAACTATGAGCAATATGTCAGCAATGGGTACGCCTGCGCGCTCCCCAGCCTCGGAAATGCTTGGATAAAACGGCAGTTGCGAGTGTCTCTCAAAGACTCGCACACCGCGCAACAAAAGATCGAGCAACAAAAGATCGGGGCGGCGAGATGGTCCCGCCGCCCCGCTCCGTTCCGCTCAGTGGTATTTCTTGATGATCACGTTCTCGATGCGCGCGCGCTGTTCCGGCGTCACGTTGCCGACCAGGCCGACCGCCGTCTTCTTGGCGACGTCGGGGCCGATGAAGTCGACGTAGCGCTGGCTCTTCTCGCCCTCGGCGATCAGCTTCGGGTCGCTCAGCACCTGCTTGACCTTCGCCTGCATGAAGGCGACCCGGTCGGCCGACACGCCCGGCGTCGTCATCATCACGCGCCCGAGCTTGTCGAGGTCGCCGCGGAAGTCGAGCCACCAGGCGTTCTCCGCCGGCATCTGCACCATCTCGAAGATCGTCGGCAGGTTCGGGAAGAAGCGCGAGCGCTCGCGGCTCATGTTCGCCACTGCGTGCGCCTGGCCGGACTTGACGTAGTTGTTCGCCGAAGTGTCGGAGACGTAGAGCGCGTCCATCTCGCCGCGGAACACGGCGAGCGCCGCCTCGTTGGTGCCCTGGTAGCCGATGATCAGCTTGCACTTGAGCTGCAGCGCCTCGCAAGTGACGGCGCCGCCGTCCGACAGGCCGTCGGTCGGGCCGGAGCCCGCCCAGCGGATGACCTCGCCGCTCTTCATCGCGTCCTGCGGCGTCTGGTACTTCGAGTCTGGCTTGGTCAGCCAGACCCAGGGCGACGCGCTGACGATGCCGTAGTACTCGAACTTGGCGAGGTCGTAGCGCGCGTTCTGCTGGTCGAGCAGCTGGCCGAGGCCGGCGGCGGTGCCGTTGGCCAGCGTCATCAGCAGGCCGTCCGGCGGCGCGGCGTAGAGGCGGTTGAGCGAGGTCAGGCTGCCGGCGCCCGGCTGGTTCTCGACGATGACGGACGTGCCGATGGCGCGCTCGAGATAGGGCGCGATCATGCGGGCGTAGGCGTCGTAGCCGCCGCCCGGCCCGAAGCCGACGACGATCTTCACCGTCTTGCCCTTGTAGTAGGCCGCCGCGTCCTCGGCCGACGCGGAAGACGAGACGGACGCCGCTGCCAGCAGCAGCGCGGACGGCGCCACGATACGCAGAACGACGGCGCGCAAAACGCGCCGCATCACGGATACGGTCATTTGCAACCCTCCCAGTGGACCTGCCGGTTCCCGGCTCGGTCGTTCGTCAGACGGCTCTTCGGCCGCTTCGCCTCTCGCTGGAAAGACTATAGGCGCGGTCCTGGGGGATCAATCATGCCGATGGCACGGCATTGTGCGCCAAAACGGCAAAGAAAAAGGGGATGCGGTCATCGGCATCCCCTTCTCTTTACGCGTTACGCGGTACTTACGCTTACGCACGGGCGCTCCCGCGCCCTCATCGCCGAACGGATACGCGGCTCAGCGGTACTTCTTCATCACAACGTCGATCACCTGCTGCTTCTGCGCGGGCGTGACGTCGCCGACGCTGACGGCGATCTTCTTCGTCTCTTCCGGACCGATGTACTCGACGTAACGCTGCGTCTTCTCGCCTTCGGCGATCAGCTTCTCGTTGGTCAGCACGCGCTTCACGGCGGCCTGCAGGAACTCCAGCTGGTCCTTCGGCGTGTTCGGCGTGATGACGAGCACGCGGCCCAGCGCGTCGAGGTTGGCGCGGAAGTCGAACCACCACTCCTGGTCCGGCGTCAGCTTCGCCGCCTCGAACACGGTCGGCGTATCTGGCAGGAAGCGCGAGCGCTTGCGGCCGATCGTCGTGACCGCGATGGCCTGGCCCGACTTCACGTAGTTGGCCGCCGTCGAGTCGGACGTGATGATCGCGTCCATTTCGCCGCGGAAGACGGCGAGCGCCGCCTCGTTGCTGCCCTGGTAGGCGATCACGACCTTGCAGGCGATCTTCAGCGCCTCGCAGGTCATCGCCGCGCCGTCGGACAGGCCGCCGGTCGGGCCGGCGCCGGCCCAGCGCAGCGGCTCCTTGCGCTTGAGGAAGTCGTCGACGGTCTTCAGCTTGCTGTCGGCCGCGACCTGCCACACCCACGGCGAGGCGCTGACGATGCCGAGATAGTCCATCTTGGCGAGGTCGTAGCGCACGTTCGGCGTGTCGAGGATCTGGTCGACGCCGGCCGCGGTGCCGTTGACCAGCATCATCTGCAGGCCGTCGGGCTTCGCCATGGCGATGCGGTTGATTGCGATCAGGCCGCCAGCGCCCGGCTGGTTCTCGACGATGACCGACGCGCCGATCTCCTTCTCGAGATAGGGCGCGATCATGCGGGCGTAGGCGTCGTAGCCGCCGCCGGGGCCGAAGCCGACGACGATGCGGACGGTCTTGCCCTTGTAGAGCGAGGCCACGTCCGCCGCCTGGGCGGGCGACGCGGCGAGGCCGCCGATCATGGCGAGCGCCGAGATAGCCGGCAGCAGGGCGCGCCAGCGGCGCGCGCGATGGGGGGCATTCATTTGGGGTCATCTCCTGAATGAAAAGGCCCTCGCAAAGGAGGGCCCTCGGACGGTCCGCCCCATCGGGCTGAAGCTCGGGGGGCAAGCCAGCCGTGGCGGACCGTCGTCGGTGGAGACTATCTACGGACTTGGACGACTGAATCCAAGAGTCTTTTAGATGAGATGAGTAATTTTGTTGCTAAGTCATTCTAATTTTTGGTTTTTTGCCGGCTAAACGTCACTCCTGTGACAGCAGTTCGGCCACCTTGTCGGTGACGGCTTTGGGCGTGGCGTAGACGCGCTCCAGCATGGCGTTGAGCTCGGCGCCGCTCACCGGCTTGACCTCCAGCTGCTGCTTTTCCGCTTCGGCCAGGAAGTCCTTGTCCTTCATGGTCGCGTCGAAGGCGTCGCGCAGCGCCTTCACGCGGTCGGCCGGCACGTTCGGCGGCGCCAGCATCGGGCGCCCCATCACCTGCTGCACCAGCACCAGCTCGAGAATCTGCTTCTCGGAATCGTTGGTCGCCAGCTCGGTGATCAGCGGCACGTCGGGATAGTCCGGATCCTTGGTGACGCTGAGCTGCATCATCACCTTGATCGAGCCGTCCTTGAGCCAAGGCGCGATGCGCGCGCGGAAGGCCGCCGACGAGCCGCCCGACGAATGCCCCGCCACCTCGCCGCGCTCCAGCGCGAGCAAGGCCTCCTGCGAGCTCTTGTAGCCTTCGACCACCTTGAACTTGGTGCCGAACAGGTTGTTCATCAGGCGCGGATAGACCGAGGTCGCCGCCGCGCGGCCCGTGCTGCTCACCGTCAGCTCGTTGGTCTTGAGGTCGGCCAGCGTCTTGATCGGCGTCTTGGTCGAGACGAGCAGCAGGCCGAGCTCCTGCTGCGGCGTGCCAAGCCAGTTGAACTTGGTGGCCTCGAACTTCACGCTCTTGTCCGACGGATTGATCAGCGGCTCGATGGCCGAGGCGCGGCCGGTCATGCCGATCTCCGAGCCGTCCTTCGGCGAGATGCCGTAGATGTAGTTCGCCGAGACGAGCCCGCCGGCGCCCGGCATGCTCTGGATGAGGAAGGTCGGGTTGCCCGGGATGTAACGGCCCATGTAGCGCGTGATGGTGCGGCTGTAGACGTCGTAGCCGCCGCCGCCGGCCGAGCCGAGGATGAACCTGATCTGCCGGCCCTTGTAGAACTGCTCGACCGACTGCGCCTCGGCGCCGCCCGCTGCCGCGGCCATGATCCCGCCGGCCAGCACGCCGGCCAACCCAGCGGCCAGCAATGAACGCGGCCCGAACGGGCGCTTCCCCATCTCCATGTCGTCACTCCCTTGTTGTGCCGGCGATCTGTCGCCGCCGGCTTGCCGTCAGTATTCGTCGCCGCTTTCCGGCCCGTCAATGACGCGCCCGTCTAGGAAGCCTCGAACGGAAAATGAGATGCGAAAGAGTTTCATGCGCATTAGCACTAGACAGAATTGTTATACTGCGCATATCTTCAGCTCCATTATGACTATCAGACAGCTCCGTTACTTCCTCCGCATCGTCGAACTGAAAAGCTTCAGCAAGGCGGCTGCCTATCTCCATGTGGCCCAGCCCGCGCTCGGCCTGCAGATCCGCAAGCTCGAGGAGGAGTTGGGCGTCAAGCTGCTCAACCGCCATTCGCGCGGCGTGTCGGCGACCGAGGCCGGCCTGATCCTGCGCGACCACGCGCTGATCGTGCTGCGCCAGATCGAGCGCGCCAAGCTGCACCTCATCGACTTCGCCGGCCCGCCGCGCGGCAAGATCGCCGTCGGCGTGACGCCGACCGTCAACCTCGTGCTCGCCAGCGCGCTCGTGCAGAAGTGCCGCGAGGAGCTGCCGAACGTGTCGCTCAGCATCGTCGAGGGCATGAGCGAGAACCTGATGGAATGGGTCGAGAACGACCGCCTCGACATGGCCTTCTCCTACAACCCGGCCGCCGTGCGCGGCCTGGTCTGCGAGCCGATGCTGACCGAAGACCTCTGCCTCGTCGGCCCGGCCAACGGCGCCGCCCTGCCCCCGGTCAAGGCGTCCACCAAGCGCGGCAAGAACAGTGCGCTCGACAGCATGACCTTCGCCGAGATCGCCGAGCTGCCGATGATCCTGCCGAGCCCGCCGCACGGCCTGCGCAGCATCGTCGACGAAGTCGCCAACGCGCAGGACATCGAGCTGAAGATCACGCTGGAGATCGATTCGGTGCCGGCGACGAAGGAACTGGTCGAGAAGGACCTCGGCTACACCATCCTCGGCATGGGCGCCATCAAGCGCGAGGTCGACAGCGGCCGCCTCACCGCGCGCACGATCACCGCCCCCAACCTGTCGCGCAACATGTACCTCGCCTATTCGAGCAAGCGTCCGTCGTCGAAGGCGAGCAACGCCGTGCGCCAGATCATCCGCGGCGTCGTGCAGGACGGCATCACCAGCGGCCATTGGTCCTGGCGCGCCGTCGAATAGCCTCGCGCAAGAAACTCCCGAATGAAAATCGCGGGCCCCGTTCAGGGGCTCGCGAACGAACCTTCCCGGCGCCGCGTTCGGCTGACGAACGCGCATGCAGATGCCGCGCGCGTAGGAATATTCGTGGACTGTGCAAAGCTGCGGATCGTCGTAGTTTTACCGCCTCGTCCGCCATCGCGTCACAGTAACTGCGAACCATTCGCAAGCTCTAATTGCGATCAACTCGCAGCGATACTCAGTCGCAGTCGCCGTATACTGAAATCACTTAGATCGTATTGTGATTTTGTGTTTGTGAATGGCTCGGCCCTCTTATATCTCTGAGTCATTCATCGGCGCCCGCAAGAAGGCGCTGCGTTTCCGAACGCGTTCGCTGCCGTCCACCCAACCGGCCCCGCCGTTCGCCCACTTCAGAGATTGGAGAATTCCATGCCACGCGATCCGAAGGCTACTGGCGTCGTCAAAGACCTCGACCAGGTCGTCGAAGACTTCATGAACAACACGCGCTTCTTCCACGAGCCGTTCAATGAAGGTCGCGCGCAGATGTTCGTCTACCAGCATCGCCAGAACACGCGCTACCGCAACTCCGTGCTGAAGCTGAAGGTCGCGACGAACTGCCCGGACTGGGAAACCCGTCTGCGCGTCATCGGCGCCGCCGCTGAAGAGATCATCGCCGACGACGAGCACGGCGGCGGCCTGCCGCACTGGCAGATCCTGGAGAACCTCGGCCTGAACGCCGGCATGTCGAAGGCGAAGATCCGCGCCGCGACCCCGCTGCGCTCGACCCAGCTCGCCTGGAACGCCTGGCACGGCCTGATGGACAACAGCCACTGGCTGCTCGGCCTGGTCGCCAACGTCGTCGCCGAACGCGCCAACATCTCCGGCTACGGCAAGGGCGGCGAGCTCAAGAAGCACGGCTGGTTCGGCCATGAGCGCCTGCGCTGGAAGAAGACCCTCGGCCTGGCCGACGACAAGCTCAACTTCTTCAAGCTGCACGAGATCGCCGACGAGGTCCATTCCGACCTCGGCTGGAAGAACGTCGGCAAGTTCGCCAAGGAACTGCGGATGGAGAAGGAAGTCGTCGAGGCCGGCAAGCAGAACCTGGCCGTCTGGGAGCATTATCTCAACGGTATCGGCGACGCCGGCGACATCCTGAACAAGGAGCTGAAGCGCTCGGGCCGAAAGGCCGCCTAATTGTTGCCCAAAGGCAATAAAATGTCGCGCGCATAGGCGCTTTTGTATAGAACCGCGTGTGCTACATTATGTATAGCACACGCGGTTTTTTTCTTTCGGAGGCACGGATATGAGTCAGACAGCAAACGCCGATCAGAAGCTCTTGCTCGACCCCTACGGGGACTGGGCGGACGGCGAAGGCGTGCCGATCATCGAAGGCCTCAGCCTCGACCTGTTCGACGTCGTGACCAAGCCCTGGGCGCGCTTCGACACGCCGGGCGCCATCATCCATCTCGACGGCCGCGGCGACTTCACCAACATGTTCGTCCTCGACCTCGTGCCGGGCGGCAAGTCCAGCCCGCAGCAGCACATGTACGAAGCGGTGGTCTACGTCATCGACGGCCACGGCTCGACCGTCGTGGAAACGTCGGACGGCCGCAAGCACACCTTCGAGTGGAGCCCCAAGAGCCTCTTCGCGCTGCCGCTCAACGCGAAGTACCAGCACTTCAACGGCTCCGGCAAGGAACGCGCCCGCCTGTCGGTCGTGACCAACCTGCCGATCGTGATGAACCTGTTCCACAACAACGATTTCGTGTTCAAGAACGACTTCAAGTTCACCGATCGCGAAAGCGGCGACAACTACTTCGCGGGCGAAGGCGAGTTCATCCCCGTCCGTCCTGGCCGCAACATGTGGGAAACGAACTTCGTGCCCGACCTCTCCGGCTTCGAGCTGAAGCAGTGGGACGCGCGCGGCACCGGCTCGTCGAACATGAAGTTCATCCTCGCCGACGGCACCATGCACGCCCACTCGTCGGAAATGCCGGTCGGCACGTACAAGAAGGGCCATCGCCATGGCCCCGACTTCTACGTCTACACCGTGCACGGCCTCGGCTACTCGCTGGCCTGGATGCCGCAGGACAAGGAATTCAAGCGCATCGACTGGAAGCACGGCGTCGTGTTCGTGCCGACGGAAGGCCTCTTCCATCAGCACTTCAACACCAACCCGACCCCGGCGCGCTACCTCGCCGTGGCCCTGGGCTCCATGCGCTATCCCTTCACCGACAGCAAGCGCAAGCTGTTCGCCGGTGGCGTGGATACCAGCGTCGAGCACGGCGGCAACCAGATCGAGTACGAGAACCAGGATGAGCGCATCCATGGCATCTATCTCGCCGACCTGAAGAAGAACGGCGTGAAGTCGAACATGAGCGAGATCTTCGACGAGAAGAAGTACGAGAAAGCCTCGGCCTAAGTCAGGCTCGATCGAGACGACGAACGGCCGGTCCCGCAAGGGTCCGGCCGTTTCGCTTTCTGCTCCGCCCCGCCTCACAAAAGCGTGTCGGCCTGAGGCTGCGACAATGCCCCTTTCTGTCCTCGAAACCGTTGCCAATTCAGGCTTTCCCGGCATTGCGACAGGGCCAGCGATCCTTTATGGTCCGGCCATCCCCCACGCCGTTCGGCAAGCCAGTTCCGTTAAGCGAAATGGGTTCTTATGAAGAACTTAGATGAAGAAGAATTGATCATGCATGATCTCGACTTCGACCACGGCCACATGAGCCCCGAACAGCAGAAGGCCGTCGCCGACGCCATCTGGTCGGCCGACAACGTCGAGTTGCGCACGGTCGGCGTCGACATCGGTTCCTCGACATCTCACATGATGTTCTCCCGGGTGCATCTGCAGCGCCTGACCACGGCGCTCTCCAGCCGCTTCGTGGTCGTCGCCCGCGAAGTCCTGTGGCGCTCCCCCATCCTGCTGACGCCCTACAAGCTCGACGACAACACCATCGACGTCGCCCAGCTTTCCGCCTTCATCGACAGCGCCTACAAGGAAGCCAACCTGGCGCGCGACGACATCGACTCGGGCGCCGTCATCCTCACCGGCGAGGCGCTGAAGCGCAACAACGCCGAGGCGATCACCCACCTCTTCGCCGGCGAGACCGGCAAGTTCGTCACCGCCTCCGCCGGCCACCATCTCGAATGCGCCATGGCGGCGAACGGCTCGGGCGCCGTCGCGCTGTCGCGCCGCGAGAAGGCCTGCATCCTCAACATCGACATCGGCGGCGGCACCACCAAGCTCGGCCTCGTCGACAAGGGCCAGCTGGTCGAGACCACCGCCTTCGAAGTCGGCGGCCGCCTGATCGCCTTCGACGAAGAGGGCCGCATGGTCCGCATCGAAGGCCCGGCGATCAAGCACGCCGCCCAGGCCGGCATCACGCTCGAGAAGGGCAAGACGCTCACCGCCGACGAGATCGCCAAAATCTGTGAAGTCATGGCCGACGTGCTCGTCGTCCACGCCATGCAGCGGCCCGCCACCGGCCACGCCAAGGACATGCTCGTCACCGAGCCCCTGCCCGCGTCGCCGACTCCTGTCGGCATCACCTTCTCCGGCGGCGTCTCGGAGTTCATCTACGGCCGCGAGAAGGCCGACTTCCGCGACCTCGGCAAGCCGCTCGCCGAGGCCATCGTGCGCCGCCTGAAGGCCAAGGAGATTCCCTACAAGATCTACGATCCGGGCGCCGGCATCCGCGCCACCGTGATCGGCGCCTCGCAGTTCTCCGTGCAGGTCAGCGGCAACACCATCTCGATCTCGAACCACGACGCGCTGCCGCTGCGCAACGTGCCGGTGCTTTCGCCCAAGCTCGACCTGTCGGGCGAAGTCGTCAGCGCCAAGGCCGTGGCCGACGCCATCCAGCAGACCTTCAAGCGCTTCGACTTCCAGGAAGGCGAGACCTCCGTCGCCCTGGCGCTGCGCTGGGAAGGCGATCCGCTGCACGCCCGCATGAAGGCGCTCGCCGACGGCATCTGCGCCGCCCTGCCCAAGACGGTGGCCGGCGCGCAGCCCCTGGTGCTGATGCTCGACGGCGACATCGGCAAGACGCTGGGCGTCATCCTCAAGCGCGAATGCGACGTGGACGGCGACATCATCTCGGTCGACGGCGTGTCGCTGAAGGAATTCGACTACGTGGACATCGGCGAGATGATCCGGCCGACCAACGTCGTGCCCCTCGTCATCAAGTCGCTGCTGTTTTCCAGCCCCGGCATCACGAAGTAATCGCCTGCCCGCGCGCCCGCCGGGCGCGCATCCGTTCAACCGCGCCTGAGCATCGGGCTCCCGCGCTTCATCGACGACCGGCCTCCGCGCCGGCCCAAGGAGAACCTCATGTCGAAGTTGCCCATCACCATCGCGACCAGCGAATACGACCACATCACCGATCTGATGACCGGTCGCGTGCAGGTCGAAGGCATCGACATCAACTACCTGAACTTCGAGATCGAGGAGATCTTCTACCGCTTCGTGCTGAACCGCGAATGGGAAGTCTCCGAGATGTCGCTGGCGAAGTTCGTCGCCCAGGTCTCCGGCGACCGCCCGGACATCCTCGGCCTGCCGGTCTTTCCGTCGCGCGTCTTCCGCCTGTCGAACATCTACATCCGCAAGGACAGCGGCATTAAGGAGCTGAAGGACCTCCGCGGCAAGAAGATGGGCACGCCGGAATGGGCCCAGACCGCCTCCGTCTACACGCGTGGCGTGCTCGTCGACGACGTCGGCATCAAGCTCAACGAGATCGAATGGTTCCAGGCCGGCGTCAACCAGCCGGGCCGCATCGAGAAGGTGAAGATCAACCTGCCGGCCGGCGTGAAGCTCACCCCGCGCCCCGACAAGTCGCTCGGCCAGCTGCTGATCGACGGCGACGTCGACGCGATCATGAGCGCGCACCCGCCCAAGGAATTCGAAGCCGGCCACCCGAACCTGACGCGCCTCTTCGTCGACTACCAGAACGCCGAGGAAGCCTACTACAAGCGCACCAAGATCTTCCCGATCATGCATGTCATCGCCATCCGCAAGGACGTGCTGGAGAAGAACCCCTGGGTCGCCGTGAACCTGTTCAACGCCTTCGAGAAGGCCAAGGACCGCAGCGTCGCCCGCGCCCTCGAGATGACCGCCTCGCGCTTCCCGATTCCGTGGGGCGCCGACATCGCCGAGAAGCGCAAGGAGATGTTCGGCACCGACTTCTTCCCCTACGGCATCGAAGACAACCGCACCACGCTGGAAGCCTTCCTGAAATGGACCTTCGAGCAGGGCATCGCCCAGAAGCACCTGAAGGTCGAAGACCTGTTCCCCGCGACCATCCGCGGCAAGTTCAAGATCTAAGGCTTCCGTAAAAGCGTATAGGATGGCCGGCGCGTCGCCACAAAGCGGCGCCCGGCCATTTTCTTGAGAGCCGAAACGACGGGGACAAGGCAGACGGCATAAGCCGCGCCAGCGAGGGGACCAGAATGACCGCGACAGCCGAAGGCCTGCGCCAGGACACCAAGATCATGAGCCTCGTCTGCACGGGGCATTTCCTGAGCCACTTCTACGCCTTCTGCCTGCCGCCGCTGTTTCCCTTCCTCAACGCCGACCTCGGCATCAGCTACACCGCGCTCGGCGCCCTGCTGAGCCTGCGCGGCCTCGCCACTTCCGTGGCCCAGCTGCCCGCCGGCTTCGTCGTCGACCGCTTCGGCGCCAAGATGGTGCTGCTCGCCGGCCTGATGATGACGGTGCTCGGCTACGCCCTGTTCGCGGCCGTTGACATCTACTGGCTCTTCGTCGTCTTCATCGTGCTGGGCGGCGTCGGCGACAGCGTGTTCCACCCCGCCGACTATTCCATCCTCAACGCCTCCGTCGACCAGTCGCGCATGGGGCGCGCCTTCAGCATCCACACCTTCTCGGGCCATCTCGGCTTCGCCGTGGCGCCGACGGTCGTGACCGTGCTGGCCGCGTTCTGGAACTGGCGCATCGCCCTTCTGGTCGTCTCGCTGTTCGGCATCATCGTCGCCGCCATGCTCGCCAGCCAATGGCACGCCATGAAGGACGACGCCGAAAAGCCGTCGAAGCAGGCCGTCGCCGCGCCAGATCCCAATGCGCCGAAGCAGAGCTGGTTCCAGGCCAAGCTCGGCATGATCTTCAACGCGCCGGTCATGTCGCTGTTCGGCTTCTTCGTCATCTCCACCATGGCGACCAATGGCATCAGCGGCTTCTCGATTTCGGCCCTCACCCACATGCACGACATCCCGGAGGCCGCCCTCGGCCTCTCCGTCACCGGCTTCATGCTGGCCAGCGCATTCGCCGTGCTGGCGGGCGGCTACGTCGCCGACAAGCTGCCGGTCAGCGCCAGCGTCTTCGCCGGCCTCGGCTTCCTCTGCGCCGCCGTGATCGTGCTGAGCATCGGCCTGTTCGACCTGCCCTATGCCCTGATGATCCTGCTCTTCCCGCTCGCCGGCTTCTTCCTCGGCGTCATCCGCCCGGCGCGCGACCTCATGGTGCGCGACGTCGCCCCCAAGGGCCAGTCGGGCAAGGTGTTCGGCTTCGTTTTCTCGGGCCAGAGCCTTGGCGGCAGCATCGCGCCGGTGATCTACGGCTACATCCTCGACCATTACGCCGCGCCGACGGTGTTCTACGTCTCCGCCGGCTTCCTGGCGCTCGGCGTCTTCACCGTGATCTCGACGGCGAGCGTGCGCGACCACGCCAAGGCCTGAGCGCCATTTCAGGCATCGGCATGGACGGGGAAACGGGCCCTTTCGCGTTGACCCTCACGGGCAAGTCTTGTAGCGTATCTTTATTGGAACAAGTTCCAATTTTGGAATTTTGCTGTCCAACCCATTGATTTCGCTTAGTCTGGCAGACGGCTTGCCTAGCCCATTTCGATGAAGCCCGAATCCGTCTCCCAGTCCTGCGCCGCAACCTGTCCGGTCGTCCAGCCGTGAAGCCGCCGCCATTCAGCTATCACGATCCGCGCACCGTCGCCGACGCCGTGCGCCTGCTCGGCAGCCTGGAGAACCCCAAGCTGCTCGCCGGCGGCCAGTCGCTGATGCCGATGCTCGCCATGCGCTTCGTGCTGCCCGACCATGTCATCGACCTCAACAAGATCGAAGGCTTGGCCTACATCCGCGAGGCTAACGGCGCGCTGGAGATCGGCGGCATGACGCGCCAGCGCGACATCGAGTTCTCCGACCTCGTCGCCGCCAAGCACCCGCTGCTGCGCGAGGGCATCCTCAACGTCGGCCACCGCCAGACGCGCAACCGCGGCACCATCGGCGGCTCGCTCTGCCACCTCGACCCTGCCGCCGAGCAGGTGCTGGTCTGCATGGCGAGCGACGCCATCGTCACCGTCGCCGGCCCGAACGGCGAGCGCGCCATCCCCTTCCGCGAATTTCCGCTCGCCTACATGACGCCGGCCCTCGAACCCGACGAGATGCTTGTCGGCATCAAGCTGCCGCTCTGGCCCGCCGGCCACGGCTACTGCTTCCTGGAGTTCGCCCGCCGCCATGGCGACTTCGCCGTCGTCTCCGCCGCCGTGCTGCTCGAACTGGACGCCGGCGGCAAGATCAAGCGCGCCGCCGTCGCCTTGGGCGGCGTCGCCGCCGTGCCGCTGCGCATGGACGAGGTGGAAGCCCGTCTCGTCGGCCAGGTCGCCTCGGAAGAGCTGTTCCGCGAGGCCGCCGAGCTATGCCGCGCCGTCGAGGCCATCGCCGACGTCCACGCCACCGTCGAATACCGCCAGCACCTTGCCGCCGTGCTGACGCGCCGCGCGCTCGTCCAGGCGCTTGCCCGCGTCCGGAGGGCCTAAGCATGGCCGAGATGCGCAAGATCACCGTCACCGTCAACGGCCAGGCGCACACGCGCGAGGTCGAGACGCGCATGACGCTGGCCGACTTCCTGCGCCATGAGCTGACCCTCACCGGCACCCACATCGGCTGCGAGCATGGCGTCTGCGGCGCCTGCACCATCCTGCTCGACGGCCGCACGGCCCGCTCCTGCCTGATGCTGGCGGTGCAGGCCGACGGCCATGCCATCGACACCATCGAAGGCATCGCGCCACCGAATCCGGACAAGAACGCCCCGATGCACCCGCTGCAGGAGGCCTTCCGCGACAACCATGCCCTGCAATGCGGCTTCTGCACGCCCGGCATGCTGACGACCATCATCGAGCTATTGCGCGACAATCCGGAGCCCACGAGCGACGAGGTGCGCATCGCCATCTCCGGCAACCTCTGCCGCTGCACCGGCTACCAGACCATCGTCGCCGCCACGCTCGACGCCGCCCGGCGGCTCAAGGCCGAAGGCCGCAAGCCATGAGCGCGCCCAGCGCCGTCCGCAGCAACCGCGTGCTCCGCGTCGAAGACGCCGACCTGCTGAAGGGCGCGGCGCGCTTCGTCGACGACCTGCACCTCTCCGGCATGCTGCAGGCCGCCTTCGTGCGCAGCCCGCACGGTCACGCCAAGGTGCTGAGCATCGACACGTCCATGGCCAAGGACGTGCCCGGCGTCCATGCCGTGCTGACGCGCGACGACTTCCTGCCGCACTTGGCCACCGAATTCATCGTCGTCGGCCTGCCGAGCCCGGCCTACCGCCAGGACATCAACCGCCCGGCCCTGAGCGGCCTGGAGGTCGTCCATGTCGGCGAGCCGGTCGCCATCGTGCTGGCCGACAACCGCTACATCGCCGAAGACGCCGCCGCCCTGGTCATGGTCGACTACGACCCCCTGCCCGCCGTCGGCGACCCGCGCGAAGCCCTGAAGCCCGGCGCGCCCCTCGTCCATTCCTCCTCGCCGCACAACCTGCTGGCCGAGTTCGACATGGGCTACGGCGACGTCGACGCCGCCTTCGCCGGGGCACCCCACGTCTTCAAGGAAAGCCTCTGGCAGCATCGCGGCGGCAGCCATTCCATCGAATGCCGTGGCGACGTGGCGGCCTACGATTCCTTCGCCGACACGCTGACCCTGTGGAGCTCGACGCAGACGCCGCACGCGGCGCGCTCGGTCCTCGCCGGCATGCTGGGCTGGGACGAGGACCGCATCCGCGTCGTCACGCCGGACGTCGGCGGCGGCTTCGGCCCCAAGCTGATCTTCTACCCGGAAGACGTCGCCGTGGCGCTCGCCGCCTACATCACCCGGCGTCCGGTCAAATGGATCGAGGACCGCCGCGAGCATTTCGTCGCCACCACCCAGGAGCGCGACCAGTACTGGGACGCCGAGATCGCCGTGGACAATGACGGCAAAATTCTCGGGCTGCGCGGCAGCATCGTCCACGACCACGGCGCCTACACGGCGCGCGGCGTCAACCTGCCCTACGAATCGGCGCAGACCGTGACGCTCGCCTACGAGATCCCGACCTACCAGATGAACGTCAAGCTCGCGCTGACCAACAAGGTGCCGGTGACGCCGGTGCGCGGCGCCGGCCAGCCCCAGGGCGTCTTCTGCATGGAACGCCTGCTCGACCGCGCCGCCGACGAACTGAAGATTCCGCGCGCCGAGCTGCGCCGCCGCAATCTCATTCCCGGCGACAAGATGCCCTACACCAAGCCGCTGAAGTCGCGCGGCGGCCGCCAGGTCGTGCTCGATTCCGGCGACTACCCGAAATGCCAGGCCGACGCGCTAGAAAAGGCCGGCGCCGCCGACTTCGCCGTCCGCCAGGCCGCCGCCCGCAAGGAAGGCCGCTACATCGGCCTCGGCCTCGCCAACTTCGTCAAGGGGACGGGGCGCGGCCCCTTCGAGCCTGTCACCGTGCGCGTCGATCCCTCCACTGGGCAGATCATCGTCTACAGCGGCGCCACCGCCATGGGCCAGAGCACCAAGACCATGTTCGCCCAGGTCGTCGCTGAGCAGCTCGGCGGCGACATCACGCGCGTCACCGCCAAGCCGGGCGACACCGGCACCATGTCCATGGGCCTCGGCGGCTTCAACAGCCGCCTCACCGTCATGGCCGGCTCGTCGGCCCATCTCGCCGCCACCAAAGTGCGCGACAAGGCCCTGCTGATCGCCAGCAAGCTGCTCAAGCTGCCGGCCGAGGAGCTGCAGATCCACGGCGGCCAGGTCGAGGCGAAGGCCGATCCTTCCAAGTCCGTGACGCTCGGCCAGCTCGCCAAGAGCGTCGCCGGCGTCGCCGGCTTCGTGCTGCCCGACGGCGTCTCGCCGGGCCTCGAAGCCACCGAATATTTCGTCGTCGACGACATGGCCTACGCCAACGGCGCCGCCGCCATCGAAGTCGAGGTCGACGTCGAGACAGGCGGCGTGCACATCAACAAGTTCGTCATCGCCCATGACTGCGGCGCGGTCATCAATCCCATGCTCGTCGACGGCCAGATCGTCGGCGCCGCCGCCCACGGCATCGGCAACGCCCTCTACGAGTGGATGGGCTACGACGACAACTGCCAGCCGGTGACGACCAACCTCGGCGAATACCTGCTCGTCACCGCGCCCGAGGTGCCGCTGATCGAAGTGTCGCACCACGAATCGCCAACCTACCTCAACCCGCTCGGGGTCAAGGGCGTCGGCGAATGCGGCGTGGTGCCGGTGGCCCCCGCCATCATGTCGGCCATCGAGGACGCCCTGCGCGAGTTCGACGTCCACATCGCGCAGACGCCGATCACCCCGGGCGAGATCGTCGCCAAGATCGAAGCCGGGCGCAAAGCCAAGGCCTGAGGCTTAAAGTCCTCCCGGTTGCGCGGCGCGGCGGATGGCGCGACACTAAGGCATCGCCATCCCATTTCCCCCACGCGTAGACCGCCCATGGCCATCGATTTCCACGCCCCAGAAAACCGCGACACCTACGCCGGTCGCGATGCCCAGTCCGACTGGTACGAAGCCATGCGGGCGATCGTCGATCCCGCCGGCAAGCGCGTGGCCGACATCGGCTGCGGCGGCGGCATCTACAGCGCCGCCTGGGCCGACATCGGCGCGGCGCAGGTCGTCGGCATCGACTTCTCCGCGCCGATCCTGCGCGCCGCCGCCCGCGAGAACGCCGGGCGGGCCAACGTCTCCTTCCGACAGGGCGACGCGCTCGATACCAGGATGCTGTCCCGCAGCGTCGACGTCGTCTTCGAGCGCGCCCTGATCCACCACCTGACGGATTACGACGCCTGCTTCGGCGAGGCCCATCGGCTGCTCGACGACGGCGGGCTCTACATCATCCAGGACCGCACGCCGGACGACGTGCGCCTGCCCGGCGCGCCGGACCACCTGCGCGGCTACTTCTTCGAACGCTATCCGAAGCTGCTGAAGACCGAGCTCGGCCGCCGCCCGCAGGGCGCGGCCGTCGAGCGCGCCTTGCTCGACGCGGGATTCGCCTCCGCGCAGGCCCTGAGCCTATGGGAGACGCGCCGGACCTACAGCGGCTTCCCGCAGCTAGCCGTCGATCTGCTGGCCCGCACCGGCCGCTCCATCCTGCATGACCTGACGGACGCGGAATTGGCCGATCTCGTCGATTTCATCGGCACCAAGATGCCGGCCGCCGGCCCGATCACGGAACAGGACCGCTGGACGATCTGGCACGCCCGCAAGCCCGTCTGAACAATCCTGTCATCTGAAGGTCACTGGCCGTTCTTGCCAGGGCTGGTACTCTGCGCCTCCCACCGCAATGGAGAGCCCCATGCAAGTGAACCCCTACCTGATGTTCGACGGCCGCTGCGAGGAAGCCCTGGAGTTCTACAAGAAGGCCCTGGGCGCCGAAGTGACCATGCTCATGCGCTTCAAGGAAAGCCCCGACCAGCAGTACAACCCGCCGAACAGCGCCGAGAAGGTGATGCATTCCGCCTTCAAGGTCGGCAACGATGTCCTGATGGCGACCGACGGCGACTGCGGCGGCAAGTCCAGCTTCAGCGGCATTTCCCTGACCCTCACGCTCGCCACGCCGGCCGAAGCCGAGAAATATTTCGCGGCGCTCAGCGACGGCGGCGCA
>DASYCO010000011.1:0-38533 GCA_036500145.1 Alphaproteobacteria bacterium
CAGCTTGGTCAACTCGCCGAGGGTTTCGAGTTCGGCGAACTGCGCCCGGTCGTTGGCATCGGCGTTGGAGCCGGGGCGCAGCCCATCGCCAAACGAATACGACACATCATAAGTCCGCATGATCTCGTTGATCTCGCGGATATGGGTGTAGAGGAAATTCTCCTTGTGATGCGCCAGACACCACTTGGCCATGATCGAGCCGCCGCGCGACACGATGCCGGTGACGCGCGATGCGGTCAGGTGGATATAGGCGAGCCGCACGCCGGCATGGATCGTGAAGTAATCGACACCCTGCTCGGCCTGTTCGATCAGCGTGTCGCGGAACAGTTCCCAGGTTAGTTCTTCGGCCGCGCCGCCGACCTTTTCAAGCGCCTGATAGATCGGCACGGTGCCGATCGGCACCGGCGAGTTGCGCACGATCCACTCGCGGATCGTGTGGATGTTCCGCCCGGTCGACAAATCCATGACCGTGTCGGCGCCCCAGCGCGTCGCCCACACCAGCTTGTCGACTTCCTCGGCAACCGATGAGGTGACGATTGAATTGCCGATATTGGCGTTCACCTTCACCAGGAAATTGCGGCCGATGATCATCGGCTCGGTTTCCGGGTGGTTGATGTTGTTGGGGATGATGGCGCGGCCGCGGGCGATCTCGTCGCGCACGAACTCGCCGGTGATGAGGCCGGGGATCTCGGCGCCGAAGCTCTCGCCGCCGCTCATGGCGACGGCGGCGGCCGTGCGGCCTTCGTTCTCGCGCACCGCGACGTATTCCATCTCGGCGGTGACGATGCCCTGGCGGGCGTAGTGCATCTGGCTGACGTTCTTGCCGGGTGCGGCGCGCAGCGGCCGGCGGGCGTTCTGCGGGAATTCCTGGAAGGCGGCCTGGTGCGAGCCCTTGATGCCGTTGTCGAGCGGGTGGACGCGCCGGCCATCGTATTCCTCGACGTCGCCGCGCGCGCGGATCCACGGGTCGCGCAGCGCCACGAGGCCCTTGCGGATGTCGATGCGCGCGTTCGGGTCGCTGAAGGGGCCGGAGGTGTCGTACACCTGCACGGGCGCCTCGGTCTTGCTGTCGAGCGCGATCTCGCGCATGGCGACCTTCACGTCGGGCATGCGGGCGCTCTGCACGAGGATCTTGCGCGAAGCGGGCAAGGGGCCGGTGGTGACGGAGAAGTCTTTCGTTACGGTGCCGTCGGGCATGGGCAAGCCTCCTAAGGTCGGCGTTCTTGATGCGCGCGGAGAAGCTGCGCGCGGCGCGTTTGTCGTGGCGGTCGGCCGGGAAGGGGAAAGGTCGCGGCCCTGGAAGGGGAGGGCTTCGCGACGCTGTCCGTTTCCTACGCCGGTACGATCCGGATCAGGTTCGAGGGTTTCCGCAGCGCGGTCTCAGCCCCTATCTGGAGCACCCCTAGGACTGGCGCGATGATGAGGCCGAGGGGAGCCAGGGTCAAGGAATTCCGCCCCTCGGGAACCCCTCTTGGGAGCCTCCTCGGCAGCCTGTGCGGCGAGGGATTAAACGAGACTGGAACCATAATACTGAAACGGATCGGGCCGGGGCGGATCGCTCCGCCCCGGCCCGATCCGTGTGGCGTTCGGCCGTTACTGGCCGGCGCGCAGGTGGGTCTGCATCTTGGCGATGATCGCCGGCGACACCTTGGCGGTGTCCTCGATCAGCTTCTGCAGCTTCTCGCCGTCGAGCGGGATGAAGTCCGCCTTCATGTGGTCGATGTCGGCCAGCAGGTCGGGATCCTTCACCATGTCGCTGAAGGCCTTGCGCAGCGCCGCGACGCGCTCCTTGGGCACGCCGGGCGTGGTGAAGAAGGAGCGGCCGATCTCGCCGCCGCTGACGTAGAAGGCGAGGATCTTCTTGTCCTCGTCGGTCTTGCCGAGCTCGACGAAGGTGGGCACGTCCGGAATCTCCGGCGAGCGCTCGATCGTGTACTGCACGAGGATGTTGATCTTCTTCTCGCGCAGCCAGTCGGCGCGCGACACCTTGACGGTGTTCCACGACGTCAGCGCGCCGTCGACCTCGCCGCGCTCCATGGCGAGCAGGCCGTCGGTCGAGCCGGGATAGCCGCCGATGATCTTGAACTTGGTCCCGATCAGGCCGTTGAGCAGGCGCGGGTAGCCTTCCGAGGGCGAGCCCGGGCCGGTGCTGGCGACCGGCGTCTCGTTGGTCAGCGCGTCCTGCATGGTCTTGGTCTTCGACGTCATCCAGGTCAGCTGGACCTCGATGTTCGACGTGGCGCGGCCGACCCAGTTGAGCTCGGCCGACTTGTACTGCACGCCGGGGGTGCCGAGCGCCTCTTCCAAAGCGACCGTCTGCGACACGATGCCGAGCGCGGTGCCGTCCTTGGGCGCCACGGCGTAGACGAAGTTCGCCGCCTTGAAGCTCCCGGCGCCGGGCATGTTCTGCGCCACCACGGTGGGCTGGCCGGGGATGTACTTGCCGATGTAGCGCGCGACCATGCGGCCGAAGATGTCGTAGGTGCCGCCCGGCGTGAAGCCGATGTACACGTTGACGGTCTTGCCCTTGTAGAACTGCTCGACGGACTGCGCGTCGGCGGCGGTGGGCAGGGCGGCGAAACCGGTCAGGGCGAGGGCGGCGGCGGTGGACAGCGCGCGGCCGGACAGAATCCGACCCGAAGGAATGTTCACGTTCAGTCTCCCAGTATGGGCCATTATCGGCCATTCTATTGGGGGAAAGCCTACAGGCCGGGCCGCCTCCTGCCAAGGTTCGCTCTATGGCATGGTGATGTGCCAGTTGCGCACGTTGACCAACGGACCTAGAACCATATCCATGTTTTTCAACGCTCTATCGTCCGGTGCCGCTTCGCGGAAGGTTGTCCGCGCATGCCTGCTGGCGCTCGCCGCCGGCCTGGCGGCGCTGACGCCTCTGCGCGCCTATGCCGACTGCACCGACGCGCCGGGACCGACCGTCGACTGGCAGCGCTGCTACCAGGACGGGCGCGACTTCGCCGGCGCGGACCTGTCCAAGGCGCAGCTGCGCGACGCCAGCTTCACGCGCGCCATCCTGGAGAAGACGAACTTCGCCGGCGCCGACGCGTTCGGCGCGAAGTTCTATTCGGCTCGCATGGCCGGCGTGTCGTTCGAGGGCGCCCGCGTCGCCGAGGCCGATTTCAGCGAAGCCGACCTGACCGGCGCCATCTTCCGCAAGACCGACATGCGCGGGGCCAAGCTGATCTCGGCCAACCTGCATGACGCGGACCTGAGCGGCGCCAACCTGCGCGGCGCCGACCTGTTTCGCGCCCAGCTCGGCGGCGCGCTCTGGACCGACGGCAAGACGCGCTGTGCCGAGGGTTCGGTCGGCCAGTGCAACTGAGCGGGCCGCACGGACGGCCGGCGATGGCCGGCCGTTAACGAATCGACCCTCGTTAACTTCCTGACATTCCATGCTTTCGGGGTCGGAATCGGTCGCCGCAGCCTGCCGGCTTAGGGAAGTTTTTACTCCTTGAGGGTAGGAATAGCCCTAGGAGCATGGACGGCCAAAAGGCCGGCATCACAGGGGCTGGCGGTGGAATTCCTCGACAACTTTCAGCGCGCGAAGCAGCTGGCCGAGCAGGCTCTCGCCTTTCTGGCCAAAAGCCAGCAGCCGCCGCATCCGCGTAACTTCGCCCTGCTCTACGGATATTTCTCGCGCAAGTCGCCGGCGCTGTCGCTCGAGCTCGACCAGATGCTCAAGACGGGCAGCGCGGTCAGCGAAGCCACCCTCGATTCCCTCTATCAGCGCCATTTCGCCGGCGACGTCGAAAGCCAGGCGGTCCACAACGCCAGCGGCGTGATCGAGGCGATGCTCGACAAGCTCCTGTCGCAGATGGGCGAGGCGCGCGACCACAGCCGCGCCTACGGCCAGGCCCTCGAAGACTTCTCCGGCCGCATCGAAGGCGAGAGGGACGACAAGCCGATCGACATGGAGGAGCTGCGCGGGGCGCTGACGACCATGCTGGCCGAGACGCGCAAGATGGAAGCCGACGCGCGCCGGCTGGAGACGCAGTTCGCCGCCGCCAACAGCGAGATGATCGAGCTGAAGCAGAACCTCGACCAGGTGCGCCTGGAGGCGATGACCGACGCCCTGACCGGCATCGGCAACCGCAAGAGCTTCGACCAGCGCCTGCTGGACCTCACGAAGGACCGCGACCGCTGGCCGGTCGCCATGGTGATGGTCGACATCGACCACTTCAAGCGCTTCAACGACACCTATGGCCACCAGACCGGCGACCAGGTGCTGCGCCTGGTGGCGCAGACGCTGGTCGACTGCGTGCGCGGCCAGGACTTCGCGTCGCGCTACGGCGGCGAGGAATTCGCCATCCTGCTGCCCAACACCGACCTCGAGGGCGCCTTCGCGGTGGCCGACAACATCCGCAACACGGTTGCGGCCAAGAAGATCACCCGGCGCAGCAGCGGCGAGAGCCTCGGCCAGATCACGCTGTCGCTCGGCATCGCACGCTACCGGCCCGGCGAAGACTTCGCCGGCTTCGTCAGCCGCGCCGACCAGGGCCTCTACCTGGCCAAGGATCACGGACGCAACCGCGTCAGCTCCATCGAATCCCTGCGCGAGATCGCCACCAGCGCCTAGTAGGTCGCCTGGCTCTTCATGTAGCGGTAGCGGTCGTCCGACTTGACGCGCAGCTGGCGCGAGCCGTCGGGCTGCATCACCCGCAGCGGCACCTCGACGCCGGGGCCGCCCAGACCCCACATGCGCGTGTAGAAGTCGGCGAGGCCTTTGATGGGCTGTCCGTCGAGGCTGTAGATCACGTCGCCGCGCCTGAGGCCGGCCTTCGCCGCCGGGCCGTTGGCGGTGACGTTGCCGACGATGAGCATGCCGTCCTTCTGCAACTCCTCGGCGTTGAGGCCGAGCCAGGGATGGCTGCTCTTGGGCCGTCCCGATTCCACCAGCTCGCGAACGACCGGGCGCAGCAGCTCGGCGGGCACGAACATGTTGCCGAGCATGTTCTGCCCGAGCACGGCGTCGTTGACGAGGAGAGAGCCGACGCCGACGAGCTTGCCGTCGCTCCCAAGCAGCGGCGCGCCGCCGAACTGGGGGACGGCCGGCGTCGCGTAGATGGCGCGCTCCAGCATGTATTCCCACGAGGCCGCGAAGGGCCGCAGCGAGGCCACGAGGGCGGGCTGCAGGTCGCCGACCTGGCCGCTGCTTGCGACGATCACCGGATGGCGCAGCTCCAGCCCGCGCGAGTCGCCGAGTTCGAGCGCCGGCAGGTCGGCCTTGCCCGACAGGCGCAGGAGGCCGAGGCCGCTGCCTTGGTCGTAGCCGACGACCTGCGCCGCGCGCTTATGCCCGGCGTAGTCCGTCACCTCGGCGAAGCCGGCGTCCATGATGAGGTAGCCGATGGTGACGATGTGCCCCTCGGCGATGCCGTCCATGCGGATCACCGCACCGATGCCGTCGCGCGTGGCGCCGAGCCGATGCGCCGAGGGCGCGTCGGCGGGCACGTCGACATGGATCTGCACGACCGACTGGGCGATGCGTTCGGGAGTGAGCTTCTCGGCGTCTTGCGCCGCGAGGGCCTGCGGGACGCCGGCGAGAACCGCGGCGGCGAAGAGCGCGCCGATCATCAGGCCGGCAGGTCGGAACGCGAATGCTGCACGCATCGGCTGTCTCCCGCGGACGTTGGGGAAAAAGTCTAGCGGCTCCATCCGGCCATTGCAAAAGCCCGAATGGCGAAGCTTTTGCGCTGTGCGGAAACTTTCAGGCGGCGCTTTCGGGCAGGGCCGGCGCGGCGAGGCGGCGCGCATGGTCGCGCAGGTCGACGGGCCATGCCTCGGTCAAGGCGAGGAAGCGCACGCGGTCGCCGGCATAGAGCGCGCGCGCCGCCTCCTCGTAGCCGGGCTGGTTGCCGAGCGTCGCCGACATGAAGCCGTCGACCGCCTGCTGCGCCTGGCGCACGGCGCCTTTGCCGCCTTCGCCGTTGCGCGCGGCGGTGACGAGCTTGCGCAAGGTGACCGACGCGCCGCCCGGCTGGGCTGCCAGCCATTCCCAATGGCGCGGCAGCAGCGTCACTTCGCGCGCGACGACGCCGAGCTTCGGCCGGCCGGCCAGGCGCTTCGCTTCCGGTGCGGAGGGTTCCAGCCGCGCGGCGATCTCCTTGTCGGTGCCGCGCAGGTCGAAGTCGACCTGGCGGCCGGTCTGGTCTTCGAATGCCAGGATCGTCGGCGCGTCGCCGCGCTGGGATGCGGCCTTCATCGCCAGGGCGACTTCGAGCTTCGAGCCGGTGGCGAGACGCCGTTCGCCGGCGAAGGCGGTGTAAGTCGCTGTCGTTTCCATCTGATCCTCCAAACTGCTTCGGAGGTTTTACCCGGGTGTTTTTATGGAGTCAATATCACCCGGGTAAAATATAACGGGTTCCCTCCAAAGCGCTGGGGAACGAATGCGTGTGGAGCGCTCCCGGCGCTTGGCCGGGAAGACGCCATGCTATAATCACTGGAAATGTCATCCGATCCTTTCGATTTGGCCGCTCCGTCGCCCGGGGTTCCCGAGCGCGCCGAGCCTGCCGCCATTCCGCCCTATCTTGCGACCCTGAACGAGCAGCAGCGCGCCGCCGTCGAAGCGCTCGACGGGCCCGTGCTGGTGCTCGCCGGCGCCGGCACCGGCAAGACGCGCGTGCTGGTCACCCGGCTCGCCCACATCCTGTCGTCGGGCCGCGCCTTCCCGTCGCAGATCCTCGCCGTCACCTTCACCAACAAGGCGGCGCGCGAGATGCTGGAGCGCGTCGGCCATCTCATCGGCAACCGCGCCGAGGGCCTGTGGCTCGGCACCTTCCACGCCATTGGCGCCCGCATCCTGCGCCGCCATGCCGAGCTGGTCGGGCTCAAGCCGAACTTCACCATCCTCGACGCCGACGACCAGGTGCGGCTGATCAAGCAGCTGCTCGAGGCGGCCGGCATCGACGACAAGAAATGGCCTGCGCGCGCGCTCAGCGGCGTCATCCAGCGCTGGAAGGACCGCGGCCTGACGCCCGACAAGATCGGCCATTCCGACGAGGGCACCGAAGCTGCCGGCGGCCGCCTGCGCGAGCTCTACGGCCAGTACCAGGAGCGCCTGAAGACGCTGAACGCCTGCGACTTCGGCGACCTGATGCTGCATTGCCTGACGCTGTTCACCAAGAACCCGGACATTCTGGCCGACTACCAGCGCCGCTTCCGCTACCTGCTGGTCGACGAGTACCAGGACACCAACGTGGTGCAGTATCTCTGGCTGCGCCTCCTCGCCCAGGGCTCGCGCAACATCTGCTGCGTCGGCGACGACGACCAGTCGATCTACGGCTGGCGCGGCGCCGAGGTCGGCAACATCCTGCGCTTCGAGAAAGACTTCCCGGGCGCGACCGTGATCCGCCTCGAGCGCAACTACCGCTCGACGGGCCACATCCTGGGCGCGGCCTCCGGCCTCATCGCGCACAACGAGGGGCGCCTCGGCAAGACGCTGTGGACCGACGACGCCGAGGGCGACAAGGTCGTGGTCGGCGGCATCTGGGACGGCGAGCAGGAAGCGCGTGAGGTGGCCGAGGAGATCGAGGCCCTGCAGCGCGCCGGCACCGGCCTCGACAACGTCGCGGTGCTGGTGCGCACCGGCTCGCAGATGCGCGAGTTCGAAGAGCGCTTCTTCACGCTCGGCATGCCCTACCGCGTGATCGGCGGTCCGCGCTTCTACGAGCGCCAGGAAATCCGCGACGCCATCGCCTACCTGCGCCTCGTGGCGCAGCCCGACGACGATCTTGCCTTCGAGCGCATCGTCAACACGCCGCGCCGCGGCCTGGGCGACGCGACCCTGCAGGTGCTGCACCGCGTCGCGCGCGCCGAGAACCGCTCGCTGATGGCGGCGGCCGACATCGTGATCGGCACCGACGAGCTGAAGCCGCGCGCGCGCAGCGCGCTGCGCGACCTGATGGAATCCTTCAGCCGCTGGCGCGGCGCGGCCGCGGGCCTGCCGCCGGCGGAGCTGACCGAGCTGGTGCTCGACGAGTCGGGCTACGTCGCGATGTGGCAGAACGACAAGACGGCGGAAGCGCCGGGCCGCATCGAGAACCTGAAGGAGCTGGTCGCCGGTCTCGAGGAATTCGAGACCCTCGGCGCCTTCCTCGAGCATGTCAGCCTGGTGATGGACCGCGAGACGGTCGACAGCGGCGAGAAGGTCAGCCTGATGACGCTGCACGCCGCCAAGGGCCTGGAGTTCGACGTCGTCTTCCTGCCGGGCTGGGAGGAGGGCCTGTTCCCCCATCAGCGCGCGCTCGACGAATCGGGCACGGCGGGGCTGGAGGAGGAGCGCCGGCTCGCCTACGTCGGGCTCACGCGCGCGCGCAAGCGCGCCTACGTCTCCTTCGCCGCCAACCGCCGCCTGTTCAACCAGTGGCAGTCGAACATCCCGTCGCGCTTCGTCGACGAGCTGCCGGGCGACCATATCGAGACGAAGACGGGCGCCGGGCTCTACGGCGGTGCCGCGCCGCAGCGCCAGGGCGGCTGGTCCGACGTGGCCGACGACAGCTCGCGCTGGGCGAGTTCCGGCAAGGGCTCGAGCGACTGGGGCAGCGGCAACCGCTCGGGCCGCAGCTTCGACGCCCGCAAGGTCGGCCCCAACAGCTACAGCGCGACGCCCATGAGCGCAGGGGGCAGCGCGAAGACGAGCGCCGCCGGGCTCAAGACGGGCGACCGCGTGTTCCACCAGAAGTTCGGCTACGGGCGCATCGTCTCGATCGACGCCAACAAGCTGGAGATCTCGTTTGAGAAGGCGGGGACGAAGAAGGTCCTCGACAATTTCGTAGAGCCCGCGTGAGCGTACCCATGACCGATCCCGTGCAACTCTGGCGCATCCATCTGGTCGCGCCCGAATCGACCTACGAGGCCTTGGAGGCCGTGCTGTCCGACTTCGGTTCGGTCAGCGCCCATACGGGAGCGGCCGAGCCCGACAGCGCGCCGGGCGACGACCGGCCGGCGGAGGACTGGCGCATCGAGGCGATCTGCGAGAGCGAGCCCGACATTTCGCTGGTGACGCTGGCGCTCGCCAACGTCGCCGGGCGCATCGGCCTGCAGCTGCCGGAAGTGCATATCGAGAAGCTGCCGCAGGTCGACTGGCTGGCGCAGAACCGCAAGGGCTTCCCGCCGGTGCATGCCGGGCGCTTCTTCGTCCACGCCACCTTCGACGACACGCCGCCGCCGCCGGGCAGCCTGGCGCTCAGCATCGACGCCGGGCCGGCCTTCGGCTCGGGCCATCACGACACCACGCGCGGCTGCCTGCTGGCGCTCGACCGATTGCTGAACCTGCCGGCGCGTCCGCGCACGCTCGACGTCGGCTGCGGCTCGGGCATCCTGGCGCTGGCCGTGGCGGCGCGCCGCAAATGCCCCGTGCTCGCGGTCGACAACGATCCCTGGGCTGTGCGCACCACGCGCGAAAATGCGCGGGCCAACGGCCTCGGCCGCTTCGTGACGGCGGGGCTGAGCCACGGCTTCTCGCGCGTGCCGCATGGCCTGCGCTTCGACCTCATCTGCGCCAACATCCTGGCCAAGCCGCTGATGCGTCTCGCGCCGACGGTGGCGCGGCGGCTGGCGCCGGGCGGCCAGGTGATCCTGTCGGGCTTGCTCGACCGCCAGGAAGCGGCCGTGCGCGCCGCCTATCGCGCGCAAGGCCTGCATCTGGCCGCGCGCGTCCTCACGCCTTCGAAGGACTGGGGCGTGTGGCCGACGCTCGTCATGCGGCGCGGCCTCTAGACATCATCTGAAAATTCGCTGCGGCTTGGACTCGCGGGTGGTTCGCGAAGAACCGTGCCCGCTGTCGCATTGGGCGAGGCCCAAAATAAGACGCCGGGCAGCTCGTCCTGCGCTGCCCCTGGCTGAAAGCCGGTGGTATGGGCGAAGCCCGAAAATAAGACGCCGGGCAGCTCGTCCTGAGCTGCCCGGCGAGGGTGAGGCATCTGGGGGGAGAGATGCCTCAGGGGTACGAAGATTGTACGAACGCTTACGCTACTGAACTGGTACGCGGTACGCTGATGGACTGTTACGCGGTACGCTGACTGTTACGCTGACTGAACTGTTACGCGGTACGCGGACTGTACTGACTTGGAAGCGGAGAGTGATCGAGACCGAGGTCGGCTGTCGCCTTAGGCGGCGCGGTTCTTCTTCGCTTCGTTGGTGTTCGCGAAGGGCGCGGCGAAGAAACCGGCTTCGGCCGCGACGGCCTGCGCGATGGTGTTGCGGTAGAGACCCATGGTCTTCAGGCGGCTGTCGGTCAGCGCGTTCAGCTCGTAGTAGCGATCGCGCATCGTGAAGGCGTGGGTGACGACGGCGTTCAGCTTGCGCAGCAGGCGGAAGGCGCCGGCGAAGAGGTTGTACGCGTCGGTCAGAAGGTTGGCGGCCTTGGCGTAGGGAAGGTCGTTCGGGTTCAGGGTGGTCATTTCGATCTCTCCTTGGTTGGTCTGTCGTTTCCTCGGTGACAAGGAGGTATGTAGACCTTTCCCCCAAGAGGCAGGAGCGACCGTTTCGCAAAACAGCCAAGCGTCCAGTGCATGGCTGTAAGCCGCAGTTTTCCTGGGTTTTTTATAGTCTGGCCATAAATCGTTCATCTTTGGCCGTCGTAGCCATGTGATGAAAACCGGGCTGGGCTTGTGCCGCCGCTCCGCGCCTCTTACGTTTCAAGAAGGCCGCCGCCGCGGCCGTTCTGGCCGAAAAAGGCCCATTCATCAGGAGCTTGGCGCGAGTGACCGTTTCCGTCTGCCGTGAGACCTATCAGGGCGATGCCGCCCTCGCCACGCTGCTGGGGAAGGCGTCCGGGCTGCGCCTGGCCGCGCCCACGGCCGAGGCGGCGCGCGCGCTGATCCTGGGCGTGCTGGCGGCCCCCGAGGACCATGATCCGGACGCCTGGCTGAGCCTGGTGGCGGAGGATCCCAGCCCCGCCCTGGCGGCGCAGCTGCGGGCCCTGCGCGACGAACTGGCGACCATGAGCGGCGACGGCGTCGCCAACGAAGACCTGCCCGTGATCGAGCGTCTGGCGAGATTGCGCGGCAAGCTGGCCGAGGCCGGCGTCGACGGCTTCGTCGTGCCGCGCGCCGACGAGCATCAGGGCGAATATGTGCCGCTCTATGCGCGCCGCCTCGCCTGGCTCACCGGCTTCACGGGCTCGGCCGGCATCGCCGCCGTGCTGCCCGACATCGCGGCGATCTTCGTCGATGGCCGCTACACCTTGCAGGCCAAGGCCGAGGTCGATCCTGCCGCCTTCGTCACCCATCACCTGACGCAGCGGCCGGCGGCCGAATGGCTCGCCGCCAACCTGAAGGCGGGCCAGACGCTCGGCTTCGATCCCTGGCTGCACACCATCGAGGAAGTCGCGCGGCTGCGCGCCGCCTGCGAGAAGGCCGGCGCATTTCTCAAGCCGCTTGCCGTCAATCCGGTCGACCAGGCCTGGGGCGCCAAGCAGCCGCCGTCGCCGGTGGCGCCTGTCGTGCCCTTCGACCTTGCCTTCGCCGGGCGCTCCTCCAGCGACAAGCGCGGCGAGCTGGCCGGCCGCCTCGCCGCCGCCGGCATCGACGCGGTGGTCGTCACGCTGCCGGATTCGATCGCCTGGCTGCTGAACGTGCGCGGCGGCGACGTCGCCTATGCGCCGCTGCCGCTCGGCTTCGCCATCCTGCACGCCGACCGCACGCTCGACCTGTTCATGGACCGGCGCAAGGCCTCGCCCGCGCTCGCCGCGCATCTCGGCAACGAAGTGCGCATCGATTCGCGCGACGCCTTCGGCCCGGCGCTCGACGGGCTCGGCCGTGCGGCCAAGCGCGTGCAGGCCGATCCTGGCACCGCGCCGGCCTGGGTGTTCGACCGCCTGGAGGCGGCGGGCGCCCGGCTGGCGAAGGCGGCCGATCCCTGTCAGGCGCCGAAGGCGCACAAGAGCGACGTCGAGCTGGACGGCATCCGCGCCTCGCACCGGCGCGACGGCGCGGCGCTCACCAGCTTCCTCGCCTGGTTCGCCGCCACCGCGCCGAAGGGCGGCCTGACCGAGATCGCGGCCGCCGACAAGCTCGAGGAATTCCGTGCCGTCGGCGAGAACTTCCGCGGCCTGAGCTTCCCGACCATCGCCGGCGCCGGCCCGAACGGCGCCATCGTGCACTATCACGCGAGCCCGGCGACCGACCGCGGCATCGGGGCCGGGCAGATGTTCCTGCTCGATTCCGGCGCGCAGTACCTCGACGGCACCACCGACGTCACGCGCACCCTGTTCGTGGGCGGCGGCGCGGCGCCGAGCGACGAGCAGCGCGGCGCCTTCACGCGCGTGCTGAAGGGCCACATCGCGCTGGCGAGGGCACGCTTTCCGCAGGGCACCAGCGGCAGCCAGCTCGACGCGCTGGCGCGCATGCCGCTGTGGCAGGCGGGGCTCGACTACGACCACGGCACGGGCCACGGCGTCGGCCATTACCTCAGCGTGCACGAGGGACCGCAGCGCATCTCCAAGCTGCCCAACCGGGTGGCGCTGGAGCCCGGCATGGTCGTTTCCAACGAGCCCGGCTACTACAAGACCGGCGCCTTCGGCATCCGCATCGAGAACCTCGTCGCCGTGCGCCGGATGGCGAACGGCATGGCCGACCTGCCGATGCTGGAATTCGAGACGCTGACCCTGGCGCCCATCGAGCGAGCCCTGGTCGATGCGGCGCTGCTGACCGACGACGAGGCGGACTGGCTCGACGGCTACCACGTTCGCGTGCGCGAGAGCCTGACGCCGCTGGTCGACGCGGCCACGGCGGAATGGCTGAACGCGGTGACGGCGCCGATCCGCTAGGCGCGGATCACGCTTCGCCGATCAGCTTCAGCCAGTCGGCCTCGCTGAGGACGGTCACGCCGAGCGCCTGGGCCTTGTCGGCCTTGGAGCCGGCGTCGGCGCCGACCACCACGTAGCCGGTCTTCTTCGAGACCGAGCCGGTGACCTTGGCGCCGAGCCGTTCGGCCTGCGCTTCGGCCGCTTGGCGCGTGAGGGTTTCCAGGGTGCCGGTGAAGACGACGGTCTTGCCGGCGACCGGCGAATCGGCCGGGGCCTGGACGATCTCGACCGGCTCGATCTCGACGCCGGCGGCGATCAGCGCGTCGAGCGCGTCCCGGTTGTTCTCTTCCCTGAAGAAATCGATGATGTCGTCGGCCATCTTGATGCCGATGCCGTTGATGGCGCAAAGCGCGGCAAAGTCTCCGCCGATCTTTTCCGGCTTCTTCTCGTCGGGCATGGCGTCGCGGTCGACGATGGCCTGCTCCATCGCCTTGCGCCAGGCGGCCAGGTCGCCGTAATGGCGCGCCAGCCATTTCGCCGTCGCCTCGCCGACCTGGTAGATGCCGAGGGCGTAGATGAAGCGCTCGAAGGGCACCTTGCGGCGCGCCTCGATGGCGTTGAACAGGTTCAGGGCCGACTGCGGCCCCCAGCCGTCCCATTCGGCGAGCGGCTCGGCGTCCTTTCCGTCGCGCCTGCGCAGCGTGAAGATGTCCGCCGCGGCCTTGATCGCGCCCTTGTCGAGGAAGAGCTGCAGGCGCTCTTCGCCGAGCCCGTCGATGTTGAAGGCGAGCCGCGACACGAAGTGCGAGAGGCGCGCCAGCCGCTGCGCGGGGCAGACGAGAACGCCGGTGCAGCGCCAGACCGCTTCGCCTTCCTCGCGCACCGCCAGGCTGCCGCAGACCGGGCAGGAGGGATGCCTGTGGCCCTTCGACAGCACCTCGGCCATGACGAAGCGCGGCGGGGCCTTCTTGCCCTTCGGCCGCTTGTCCTCGACGACCGCGACGACCTGCGGGATCACGTCGCCGGCGCGCTGGATGATGACGGTGTCGCCGACGCGGAAGTCCTTGCGGGCGACTTCGTCCTCGTTGTGCAGGGTGGCGCGCGACACGACGACGCCGCCGACGGTGATCGGCTCCAGGATGGCGAAGGGCGTCAGCACGCCGGTGCGGCCGACGGAGATGCCGATGTCGTTGAGCGTGGTCTGCGCCTGCTCGGCGGGAAACTTGTGCGCGATGGCCCAGCGCGGCGCGCGGCTGACCATGCCAAGCTGGTCCTGCCAGTCGAAGCGGTTGACCTTGTAGACGACGCCGTCGATGTCGTAGGGCAGGCCGGCGCGTTCGGCGCCGAGGGCGGCGTGGAAGGCGATGGCCTCTTCCGGCGAATGGCAGAGCCTCGCCTTGGGGTTCACGTGGAAGCCCCAGGCCTTGAGCTGCTGCAGGTAGTCCCAGTGCGTCTTGCCGATCTGCTCGCTGCTTTCGCCCATGGCGTAGGCGAAGAAGCGCAAGGGGCGGCTGGCGGTGACGCGGGCATCGATCTGGCGCAGGCTGCCGGCGGCGGAGTTGCGCGGGTTGGCGAACAGGGGCTCGTCGGCCTTGGCGCGCGCCTCGTTCAGGGCGAAGAAGTCCTCGCGCACCATGTAGATCTCGCCGCGGATGTCGATCACGTCGGGCGCGTCGCCCCTGAGCTTGTCGGGAATGTCCTTGAGGGTGCGCAGGTTGGGCGTCACGTCCTCGCCCTCGACGCCGTCGCCGCGCGTGGCGCCCTGGATGAAGCGGCCCTTCTCGTAGCGCAGGGAGATCGACAGGCCGTCGATCTTCGGCTCGGCGACCACCTCGACCGGCACGTCCGCCGAAAAGCCGAGGAAGCGCCGCACGCGGCCGAAGAAGTTCTGCACGTCCTCGTCGTCGAAGGCGTTGTCGAGCGACAGCATGGGCTTGGCGTGGCGCACCTTGGCGAAGCGGCCGGCGGCGGGCGCGCCGACCTTGCGCGTCGGGCTGTCCTCGCGGGCGAGGTCGGGGAAGCGCACTTCGATTTCGTCGTTGCGCCGGCGCAGGGCGTCGTAGTCGGCGTCCGAGATGGTCGGCGCGTCGTCCTGGTGGTAGCGCCTGTCATGCTCGGCGATCTCGGCGGCGAGGCGCGCCAGCTCCATCTCGGCCGACATGCGGTCGAGCTTCTTCACCGTGATCTTGCTGGTATCGGCTGCCATTAGACGGGGGCCATTTGTCTTACGCTCCGGCGGCGAGCAGCTTGGCGGCGGCGGCGCGCGCCTCGTCGGTGATCTTGGCGCCGGCGAGCATGCGGGCGATCTCCTCGCGGCGCTCGGCGGCGGCGAGCGACATGACGGTGGTGCTCGTCGACTTGCCGCCCTGGGTCTTCTGCACCTGCCAGTGATGCAGGCCGCGCGCCGCGACCTGCGGCGAATGGGTCACCACCAGCACCTGCACGTCAACGCCGAGGCGGGCCAGTCGTTCGCCCACCGCGTCGGCCACGGCGCCGCCGATGCCGGCGTCGACCTCGTCGAACACCAGGGTGGCGGCGTCGCCGGTGCCGGCGAGCGCGACCTTCAGCGACAGCATGAAGCGCGCCAGCTCGCCGCCCGAGGCGATGCGCGCCAGGGGGCCCGGCGGCGCGCCGGGATTGGTCGAGACCTCGAAGGCGATCCGCTCCAGGCCCTCGGGGCCGCCGTCCTCCTCGGGAATCGCGGCGACGGTGGTGCGGAAGCTCGCCTTCTCCATCTTGAGCGGCGCCAGCTCCTTGTTCACCGCCTTGTCGAGCCTGGCGGCAGCCTTGCGGCGCGCCTCGCCGAGCTTGGCGGCGGCAGCCATGTAGGCGGCGCGCGCTTCGGCCGTGGCGGCGGCGAGCTTCTTGAGGTCGGCGCCGGCGCTGTCGATGGAGCCGAGCTTGCGCGCCATGTCGTCGCGCAGGGCGGACAGGGCGTCGACGTCGACGTCATGCTTGCGCGCCAGCGCGCGCAGCGCGAACAGGCGCTCCTCGATCTGCTCGAGGCGCTGCGGGTCGGCGTCGAGGTCGGCCAGCACCAGCTCGATCTGGGCGACCGCCTCGCTGGCTTCGACCGTGGCGGCGGCGATGGACTGCAGGGCCGCCGCGAGCCGGTCGCCGGCCTTGGCGGCGGCGCGGTCGACGAGGCGGTGCGCGGCGTTGAGCGCGCTGATCACGGCGTGGCGTTCGGTCAGCTCGTCGAGCGCCGCCTGCAGGCCTTCGGCGAGCTTGGCGCCGCCCTGCATGAAGCTGCGCTGCTCGGCGAGCGTCGCCTCCTCGCCGGACTTGGGGTCGATCTTCTCCAACTCGGCAAGCGCGTGGCGGAGGAACTCCTCGTCGCGCCGGGCGGCCTCGGCGTCGCGCCGGGCGTCGTCCTCGGCCTTGCGGCAGGCGTGCCAGGCCTCGTGGGCGCGGCGCACGGCGGCGAGCGGGGCGGCGTGGCCGCCGTAGGAATCGAGCAGGGCGCGGTGCGTGGCGGCGTCCAGCAGGCCATGGGCGTCGTGCTGGCCGTGGACCTCGACGAGCAGCTCGCCGATCTGGCGCAGCAGGCCGACGCCGGTCGGCTGGTCGTTGACGAAGGCGCGGCTGCGGCCGTCGGCGCCCAGCACGCGCTTGAGCACGAGGCTGTCCTCGCGCGCGATGTCGTTCTCGGCCAGCAGGGCGTTGACGGGATGTTTTTCGGGCAGGTCGAATGCGGCGCTGACGCTGGCCTTCTCGGCGCCGCGGCGCACCAGGCCGGCTTCGCTGCGGGCCCCCAGCGCCAGGCCGAGCGCGTCGAGCAGGATCGACTTGCCGGCGCCGGTCTCGCCGGTCAGCACGCTTAAGCCGGCGCCGAATTCCAGATCGAGGCGTTCGATGAGGACGACGTCGCGGATCGAAAGCGCGATCAGCATGGCCTAATCGGAAAAGCCGGACATCAGAATACCGATGCCCAGGCGCGGCTGATCCACGAGCTCTTGTCTTCCGCCGGCGCAAGCTGCGCGCCGGTCATCAGCTGGTAGGAGTCCTGGTACCACTCGCTGCCCGGGAAGTTGTGGCCCAGCACGGCGGCGGCGGTCTGCGCTTCCTGCGGCAGGCCGATCTGCATGTAGCACTCGGTCAGGCGATGCAGCGCCTCGGGCACGTGCGACGTGGTCTGGTAGAGCTCGATCACCCGGCGGTAGCGGGCGATGGCGGCCTGCGGCTCGCTGCGCTTCTGGTAGTAGCGGCCGACCTCCATCTCCTTGCCCGCGAGGTTGTCGTAGGCGAGGTCGATCTTCAGCTTGGCGTCGCGCGCGTACTTGCTGTCGGGGAAGCGGCGGACGACCTCCTGCAGCGCGTTCAGCGCGCCGTTGGTCAGGGACTGGTCGCGGGTGATGTCGGGGATGCGCTCATAGTAGCTCAGCGCCTTCAGGTAGTAGGCGTAGGCGATGTCCTTGCTGCCGGGATGCAGCGCGATGAAGCGGTCGAGGCCGGAGATGGCCTCGTCGTACTTGTTCATCTCGTAGTTGGCGTAGGCGTTGAGCAGCTGGGACTTGGTCGCCCAGACCGAATAGGGATGCTGGCGGTCGACTTCGTCGAACAGCTTCACGGCGTCGGCGGGCGCGCCCTCCTGCATGTCGCTCATGGCCTCGTTGAACATGTCCTCGGCCGGCCGGTCGGGCATGACCTTCGCGTCCTCGTCGGAGCCGCAGGCGGAAAGCGCCAGCGACATGGACAGGGCGAACAGCGGGGCGGCGAGGGCGGAGGACAGGCGGCGCGACAGGGGCATGTGGATGCAACCAGGGATGAAGGCGGACGAAAACGGCAGGCAGGCCCGCGGCCAAGCGGCGGGCTGGCGGACTATATCATAATCCGCGAGGAGCGCGACAGGCGGCCGCTGCCGCCCGTCTTTCGCCAAGGGCTTGGCCGGCAAGGGAAAATGACCCGAAAAGGACCGTCTGGCGCCGCAGTTCCGTTCACGAATGCGCGCCTGGGACACGGGCATGGCGCGGACAAGGAAAAAGGCCGGCGGAGAGCCGCCGGCCTTTTGGGATCGTGGGAACGCGGGGGTCGCCTAGCGGATGGCGGCGGCGGCGCTCTTGCGGCTGGCGGCGCCGGCGATCATCGGCATGGCGTTCTCGGCCTCGGCGTGCAGCAGGTCGGTGTCGAGATCGACGATCTCGTGCGCGCCCTTGTCGGCGAACAGCGCCTGCAGCAGCTGGTGGTTCATGCGGTGGCCCGAGCGGGAGCCGTGGAAATGGCCGATCAGCGGCGCGCCGGCGAGGTAGAGATCGCCGACGCTGTCGAGCACCTTGTGGCGCACGAACTCGTCCACGTAGCGCAGGCCGGTCGGGTTCAGCACCTTGTCGCCGCTGACGACGACGGCGTTCTCGATGGAGCCGCCACGCAGCAGGCCCTGGGCGCGCAGCGCGCTGACTTCATGCTCGAAGCCGAAGGTGCGGGCACGGGCAATGTCGCTCTTGAACGCGCCGTCGACGAGGTCGAAGGCGAAGGTCTGGCGGCGCACGGCGGCGCTGGAGAAGTCGATGTCGAAGCTGATCGAGAAGCCGGCGCCGGGCTCGATGGCGGCGCGCTTGTCGCCGACCGTGACCGAGACGGGCTTCTTGACGACGACGGCGCGGCGGGCGGCGGCCTGCTCGACGGTGCCGGCGCATTCGATCAGGAACACGAAGGGCGCGGCGCTGCCGTCCATGATCGGCACTTCGGGGCCGTTCAGCTCGACGACGGCGTTGTCGATGCCGGCGGCGGCGAGCGCGGCCATCAGGTGCTCGATGGTGGAGATCGTCGAGCCGCCCATGCTGATCGCGGTGCAGAGCTGCGAATCGGTGACGTTGCGCCAGTCGGCGGCGATCATCGCCTGGCCGCCGGGAATGTCGGTGCGCTTGAAGACGATGCCGCT
The DNA here is from genome assembly GCA_036500145.1 of Alphaproteobacteria bacterium. Classification (GTDB taxonomy): domain Bacteria; phylum Pseudomonadota; class Alphaproteobacteria; order SMXQ01; family SMXQ01; genus CAMAVH01. Next base: position 18,645 of record DASYCO010000011.1, read on the forward strand.
GTTCTCGTCAGCGGGAAGCAGGGTCATCGAGACCTTGGCGCCGCTGTGCAGGCCAATGCCGCTGCAGCCAATGGCGCTCTTCAGGGTCTTCTGGCGGACGATCTGTCCCATTTACTCTTCCCACGCGGGTAAAACGGCTGGCGAAAATGGGCGAATGGAACCCGGAGAACTCCCCGGAAGAAATTCGCTCCAGGGAACATGAAACCTTGTCCCCTGGAGCGCAAATCACTGTTTGTTACAGAATGTTACGGGCGATTCCCTTGATTCTACTGGGGCGCCCGTCGGCTTAGGTTCCGGCCCTCAGTTGGCCTGCCGGCGGAGAAACGCCGGGATGTCGAGCAGGTCGTCGTCCATGCCGGCCTTCGGCTTGTCCGCCGGGTCGACGCCGAGGCCCAGGCCGAGGGAGGGCTGGTTCGTCGTCTGGGCCGGCTGGATCATCATCGGCTGGGCGACCGGCGCGGGGGCCGGGGTCTGGGCGGCGGCCAGGGCCTGCATGGCGACCTGGACCGGCTGCGGCGCCGGCTGGGCCATCATCGGCTGCATGGCGGGCTGCTGCATCGGGGCCTGCGCGGTGCGCAGGGCCGGCGGCTCGGCCGGGCGGGGGGCTTCCGGAGCCGCGTCGCGGGCGCGACCGGTGCCGGTCACGCGCTCGAACAGGCTGACCTTGCGGGCCTTGACCATGCGCGGGTCATGGCCGGCATTGACCATGGCCGCTTCGGCGAAGGGCCGGGCGGCTGGGGTGGCCTGGGCGGCGCGGGCGCTCGGGGTCGGCTCGACCGGGAGCGACGGCATGAAGGCCTTGCGGCCGTCAGCGGCCATCGGGGCGGCTTCGGCCGGGGCCGGCTCGGCCTGGACCTGAGCCTGAACCGGGGCCGGTTCCGGCATGGCGAAGGTCGGCTCGATCTGCGTCGCCGTGGCGGTCATGATCGGGGCCATCATCGGCGCGCTCATGGCCGGCTGGGCGGACATGTGCGGCACGGCCATCGGCGCGGCGAAGGACGACGTCGCCATGGTCGGGGCGGACATCGCGGTCGCCGGCATGCCCTGGGCGGTCATGCTCGGGCGGCCGGTCTGCAGCGCCGGGCGGCGGGCGTGATGGTCGACCAGGTTGATGACGGTCGGCTTCGGCTCGGCGACGGCTTCGGCGTCGATGCCGGTGGCGATGACCGAAATGCGCATGCGGCCTTCGAGGCTCTCGTCGAAGGTCGAGCCGAAGATGATGTTGGCTTCGGGATCGACTTCCTCGCGGATGCGGTTCGCGGCTTCGTCGACCTCGTACAGGGTCATGTCGAGGCCGCCGGTGATGTTGATGAGCACGCCGCGCGCGCCCTTCATCGACACGTCGTCGAGCAGCGGGTTGGAGATCGCGGCCTGGGCGGCGTCGAGCGCGCGCTTGTCGCCGGTGCCCTCGCCGGTGCCCATCATCGCCTTGCCCATCTCGCTCATGACCTGGCGCACGTCGGCGAAGTCGAGGTTGATGAGGCCGGGCATGACCATCAGGTCGGTGACGCCGCGCACGCCGGAGTGCAGGACGTTGTCGGCCAGCTTGAAGGCTTCCGCGAAGGTCGTCTTCTCGTTGGCGATGCGGAACAGGTTCTGGTTCGGGATGACGATCAGCGTGTCGACGAACTGCTGCAGCTCCTCGATGCCGGCCTCCGCGGTGCGCATGCGGTGGATGCCTTCGAACTGGAAGGGCTTCGTCACGACGCCGACGGTCAGGATGCCCTGCTCGCGCGCGGCGCGCGCGATCACGGGAGCGGCGCCGGTGCCGGTGCCGCCGCCCATGCCGGCGGTGATGAAGACCATGTTCGAGGCGTGCAGGTGGCCGAGGATCTCCTCGAGCGCCTCTTCGGCCGAAGCGCGGCCGACGTCGGGACGCGCGCCGGCGCCGAGGCCCTGCGTGATGTTGCGGCCGAGCTGGATCTTGCGCTCGGACGGGGACTGGGCGAGAGCCTGCGCGTCGCTGTTGGCGACGACGAACTCGACGCCTTCGAGCTGGCACTTGATCATGTTGTTGACGGCGTTGCAGCCGGCGCCGCCGACGCCAACGACGGTGATGCGCGGCTTCAGGTCGGGTTCTTGCTGGGGCACGGTGAGGTTAATTGCCATTTTTAGCCTCCGATGGACACAAAGTGTGATGCGGTTGAAAGGGTGAAAGCGTTGCGCCGGCCGCCAAACCGGCTTGTTGAAAAGGGGGCGCCGAGCGGGCCTGGGGTGCACACCCCGGGAAAGTTCCCGGAAAGCGTGCAGCCCGGGCCCGCCGTGGACGCCGACCGGGACTGTGCGTCGCCCCGGCCGCAAGGGTTGCTATGGGTCTTAGAAGTTTTCACGCAGCCAGACTCCAAATCGGCCGAACAGCCCGGCCGGCTCTTCGCCGTCGCGCACGCGCGGCGCCAAGGCCCCCATGGGGGCATCGACGTGCTTGCTGACGGCGTAGGTGAGAAGGCCGGCGCAGGTGGCGAAGGCGGGACCGCCCGTCGCCTCGGCCAGGCCGCTGATCCGCAGCGGCCGGCCGCGCCGAACCTGTTTGTCGAGGACGCCGGCGGCCAGTTCCTGGACGCCCTGCAGCTGGCTCGCGCCGCCGGTCAGCACGACGCGGCGGCCGGCGACCTTGTCGACGCCGCTCGCCTCGAGGCGCGAGCGGATATGTTCGAACGTCTCTTCCAGGCGCGGCTGGATGATCGAGACAAGGATGGAGCGCGGCACGTGGTTGGCCTGGGCGCGGTCTTCCTCGCCGACCAGCGGCACGTCGATGATCTCGCGCTCGTCGGACGGGGACGGGATGGCGCTGCCGTAGAGGGTCTTCATGCGCTCGGCATGGGCGAGCGGCGTCGACAGGCCGCGGGCGATGTCGCTGGTGACGTGGGCGCCGCCGATGGGAACGCTGTCCGCATGGACCAGCTTGCCGTCGTAGAAGACAGCGATGGAGGTGGTGCCGCCGCCCATGTCGATGACGGTGGCGCCGAGGTTCATCTCGTCCTCGACCAGGGCCGACAGGGCCGCCGCGTAGGGCGACATGACGAGGGCCGAGACGTCGAGATGGCAACGCTGGATACAGGTGGTCAAAGTACGGATCGCACCCGAAGCTGCGGTGATGGCGTGCATGTTGACCCCGAGGCGTTCGCCATACATCCCGCGGGGGTCCCGAATATTGCGGCTACCATCTATGGTGTAACCCACAGGCACGCAGTGGATCAACTCGCGATCGCCGCTTTCGCTCTGGGCGCGGCCATGAGTTAGGACTTTGCGCACATCGGCGTCGCCGACCTCGTGGCCGGCGATGGAGACTTCGTAGTTCAGCGTCTTCGAGTCGGGCTGGCCCGCCGAAAGATTGACGATGACCTCGCGGATCGTCTCGCCGGCCATCTGCTCGGCGGCCTGGACCGCCGACAGGATCGACATTTCGGCCGCCTCGACGTCGACGATGGAACCCGCGCGCACGCCGTCGGAGCTGTGATGCCCGATGCCGGCGACCCGGAGGTGGCCTTCGTCGTCGGCCCGCGCGATGAAGCAGCACACCTTGGTGGTGCCGACATCGAGCGCCGCAATCAGCCCGCTCCGCGTCTTGGACAGAGATTTACGCATTTCGGTTCCCCTAGGTGTCCTTGCCGGTCTTCTTGACGACGGGCGCCTTCGGCGGCGGCACCCCCGGCGACAGCCGCACGACCGTCCGGTCGGGCAGCCGCAGATCGATGTTGGCGACGTCGCGCGCCAGGACGTCCTGGCTGCGCTGCATGGCGGCGAACTTGGCCCAGGCGCGCCCGGCGTCCTGCTCGGGCAGCTGCACTTCGGCGCCGTTGTCGAAGATGACGGTCCAGCGCCGGCCGCCGACGAAGGTCATGGCGGCGACCCGCGTGCGCAGGTCCGGCTCGGCGGCGGTGATGGCGAGGATGGCGTTGGCGTTGGCGGGCGCGCCCTCGCCGATGATCTGGGGCAGCTGGCCGAAGCGCGCCGGATCGGCGCCGGGAATGACGGCGCCGTCGCGGTCGACCAGGGCGAGCTTGCCGTCCTTCTGCCACAGCGCCATCGGGGTGCGCTCTTCAAGGCGGACGAAGACGGTGTCGGGCAGGCGGCGCTCGACGGTGGCCTTGCGGATCCAGGGCAGCTGCTCCAGGCGCGCCTGCGCCTCGTGGGGGTCGAAGCCGAAGATCGGCGAGCCGCGGCGCACGTCGAGCGCGGCCAGGACGTCCTTGCCCTCGCTTTCGGCGCGGCCCTGCACCAGCACCTCGCGCACGGCGAGGCCGAGGCCGGCGCTGACGGTCAGGCCCTTGTCTTCCAGCCAGGCGCCGGCGGCGTCGGCATGGCCGGCGCGCACGAGCCAGGTCGGCACGGCGACGGCGAGGGCGGCGACGCCGAGCGCCACGCCGACGCGGACGGCCGGCTTCAGCCAGCGCGGCGGCGGCGAGCGGCGGACGGGCTTGCGCGGCCTGGCGCGCGCCTTCTTCTTCAGCGCGGGCATGAGGCGTCCTCCACGATCCAGGACACGAGGTCCTCGAAACTGATGCCGGCATGGGCCGCGATCTCCGGCACGAGGGAGAGCGGCGTCATGCCGGGCTGGGTGTTGACTTCGAGCACGTAGAATTCGCCCCCATCTCCATTGGCGCCCTCCTTGGTGTCGTCGTAGCGCAGGTCGGTGCGCGAGACGCCGCGGCAGCCGAGCGTGCGGTGGGCGGCCAGGCCGATCTCGAGGGCTTCCTGGTACTTGGCGGGGGACAGCGGCGCCGGCATCAGATGCTCGGCCTTGCCGTCGGTGTATTTCGCCTCGTAGCTGTAGAAGCCCTGCTTGGGGCGGATCTCGAGGCAGCCGAGCGCCTTGTCGCCCATCACGGCGACGGTCAGCTCGCGGCCGGGGATGAAGCGCTCGACCAGCACCTGCTCGCCGTAGGGCCAGGCGGTGTCGGCGAAGGGCTTGGCGTTGTCGCCGGGCTGCACGATGCGCACGCCGACGCTGGAGCCCTCGTTGAAGGGCTTCACCACGTAGGGGGCGTCCATGAAGCCGCCGGCCAGGACCTGCTCGCGGCTCAGCACCATGCCTTCGGCGACGCGCAGGCCGGCGGCCTGGAACAGGCGGCGCGCGGTCGGCTTGTCCATGGCGAGGGCCGAGGCCAGCACGCCGGAATGGGTGTAGGGCAGGCCGATGATCTCGAGCGCGCCCTGGATGCAGCCGTCCTCGCCGAAGCGGCCGTGCAGCGCGTTGAAGGCGACCTGCACGCGCGGATGCAGCGCCTTCAGCAGCGTGCCGATCTCGCGGCCGACGTCGATGGTGGTGACGTGGTGGCCGAGCTTCTTCAGCGCGTTCGACACGGCGGCGCCCGACACGAGCGACACTTCGCGCTCCGCCGACCAGCCGCCCATCAGCACGGCGATGTCCTTCGTCATGCGGCACCCCCGACGGAGTGCAGGCCGAGAAGCGGCTTGCCGATGCGCTTGATTTCCCATTCGAGCGTCACGCCGCTGGCGGCGAAGACGCGGCGGCGGACTTCCTCGCCGAGCGCCTCGACGTCGGCCGCGGTCGCGCCGCCGACGTTGATGAGGAAATTGCAGTGCAGCTCGGACACCTGGGCGCCGCCGACGCGCAGGCCGCGGCAGCCGGCCGCGTCGATGAGCTGCCAGGCCTTGTGGCCTTCCGGGTTCTTGAAGGTCGAGCCGCCGGTCGGCGTGCGCAGCGGCTGCGTCTCGGCGCGCGCCTTCTGGATCTCGTCCATGCGCGCGGCGATGACGTCGCGCGCGCCGGGCTCGCCCTGCAGGCGGGCCGAGGTGAAGGTCCAGTCCTCGGGCACGGCGGAATGGCGGTAGGTGAAGCCCAGCTCGGCGGGGCCCAGGACATGGACCGTGCCGGCGGCGTCGAGCGCGGTCGCCTCGACGGTCACGTTCGTCATCTCGCGGCCGTAGGCGCCGGCGTTCATGCGCAGCGCGCCGCCGATCAGGCCGGGGATGCCGGAGAGGAATTCGAGGCCGGCGATGCCGGCGGCGCGCGCCGCGATGGCGACGTTGAGGTCGAGCGCGGCGGCGCCGGCGCGCACTTCGGCGCCTTCGGCGGAAATCTCGGCGAAGCCGCGCCCGAGGCGGACGACGACGCCGTCGATGCCGCCGTCGCGCACGAGCAGGTTGGAGCCGACGCCGAGCACGGTGACGGGCACGTCGGCGGGCTTGGCGGCGAGGAAGGCGGCAAGGTCGTCCTGGTCGACCGGGCGGAACATGACCTCGGCCGGGCCGCCGACCTTGAACCAGGTGACGCGCGACAGGTCGGCCGCTTCCGTGTAGCGGCCGCGCACTGCGGGCAGGCGCTCGATCAGGCGGTCGGAGGACTTGCGTTCGGCCATCATGCGCGCGCCCCCGTCGCTGCGGGCGCCAGCGCGGCCAGTTCGGCGGGCAGGGCGTTGGCCCAGTTGGTGATGCTGCCGGCGCCGACGCAGATCACGAGGTCGCCCGGCGCGGTGAGGCCGGCGACGGTCGAGGCGAGCTGCTCGGGGCCTTCGAGGGCGACGACCTGGCGGTGGCCATGGGCGCGCAGGCCTTCGACCAGCGCGTCGCGGCTGACGCCGGCGATCGGCTGCTCGCCGGCGGCGTAGACGTCGGCGACGATCACCGTGTCGGCGTCGTTGAAGCAGGTGCAGAATTCCTCGAACAGGTCGCGCAGGCGCGTGTAGCGGTGCGGCTGGACCACGGCGACGACGCGCCCGGTGTAGGATTCGCGCGCGGCGCGCATGACGGCGGCGATCTCGACCGGATGGTGGCCGTAGTCGTCGATCACGGTGACGCCGTTGGCTTCGCCGGTCTTGGTGAAGCGGCGCTTGACGCCCTTGAAGCCCATCAGGGCGGCGCGCATGCGCGCCTCGTCGAGGCCCATCTCGACGCCGACGGCGATGGCGGCCAGCGAGTTCTGCACGTTGTGCCTGCCCGCCATGGGCAGCTTCATGCCGGAGATCACGCGCGGCGCGCCGCCCCCAGCCTGGGTCGCGGCGCGGTCCGCGACCAGCACGTCGAAGGTGATGCCTTCGGGCGAGGCGCGCAGGTTGATGCCGCGCACGTCGGCCTGTGGGCTGTAGCCGTAGGTGATGATCTTGCGGTCGGACAGCTTCGGGATCATGGCCTGCACCTCGGGATGGTCGATGCAGAGGCAGGCGAAGCCGTAGAAGGGGATGTTCTCGACGAAGGAGACGAAGGCGCGGCGCACCGCGTCGAAGTCGCCGTAGTGGTCGAGATGCTCGGGGTCGATGTTGGTGACGATGGCGATGGTCGCCGGCAGGCGTAGGAAGGTGCCGTCCGATTCGTCGGCTTCGACGACCATCCAGTCGCCGGAGCCGAGGCGCGCGTTGGTGCCGATGGCGTTGAGGATGCCGCCGATGATGACGGTCGGGTCGAGCCCGGCGCCTTCGAGCATGGCCGAGACCAGCGAGGTCGTCGTCGTCTTGCCGTGGGTGCCGCCGACGGCGATGGCCCACTTCAGGCGCATCAGCTCGCCGAGCATCTCGGCGCGGCGCACGACGGGGATCAGGCGCGCGCGGGCGCCGGAGACTTCCGGGTTCGACGGCTTGACGGCCGAGGAGATGACGACGACCTGGGCGTCGCCGACGTTCTCGGCGGCGTGGCCGATGAACACCTTGATGCCGAGGTCGCGCAGGCGCTTGACGTTGGCGCTCTCCGCCATGTCGCTGCCTTGCACGACGTAGCCGAGGTTGTGCAGCACTTCGGCGATGCCGCTCATGCCGATGCCGCCGATGCCGACGAAGTGGATGGTCCCGATGGTGAGCGGCAGGGCCCTCATGCGGCCTTCTCCGTGGTGTGATGGCCGTTCTTGCCGTTGCTGCCCGCGAGCAGGCCGGCGACGAGGATGGCGAGGTTGGCGGCGGCGTCGCGATGGCCGCTGGCGTGGGCCTTCTCCGCCATGCGCGCGAGGTGCTGCGGCTGGGCGAACAGCAGCTTGAGCCGCGCGGCGAGCGTTTCCGGCGTGAAGTCGAGCTGCGGCACGGCGACCGCGCCGCCCTGCGCCTCGACGGCGCGGGCGTTCAGCGTCTGGTGGTCGTCCATGGCGTGCGGATAGGGGACCAGCAGCGCCGGGCGGCCGGCGGTGGTGAGCTCGGCAATGGTCGAGGCGCCGGAGCGGCAGATCACCAGGTGCGCGTTCAGCAGGCGCTCGGGCATGTCGGTGAAGAAGCTGGCGAGGTCGACGCGGATGTCGGTGCCGGCATAGGCGGCGCGCACGCGCTCGATGTCCTCGGGGCGGCACTGCTGGCTGACGCGCAGGCGGCGGCGCATCTCGTCGGGCAGGCGGTCGAGGGCGGCGGGCACCACGTCGCTGAACACGGTGGCGCCCTGGCTACCGCCGGTGACGAGCAGGTAGATCGGGCCGTCGCCGGCGAGCGCCGGATAGGCGTTGTCGCGCAAGGCGCGGATGCCGGCGCGGACCGGGTTGCCGGTCAGCACGATCTTGGCACGATCGCGCGGCTTGACGCCGGCGACGCTGCCGAAGGCGGTGGCGATGGCCGAGACGCGCGGCGCGAGCAGGCGGTTGGCGCGGCCGAGCAGCGCGTTCTGCTCGTGGATGAGCGTCGGCACGCCGAGGCTGGAGGCGGCGAGCATGGTCGGCACCGAGGCGTAGCCGCCGAAGCCGACGACGACGCTGGGCTTGAGGCGCGCGAGCAGCCCGCGCGACTGCAGGCCGCCGAGGGCGAGGTCGAGCAGGCCCTTGGCGCGGCCGAGCACGCCGCCGGCGGTGACGCGGCCGGCGCGGATGCGGTGGGTGGCCAGGGTGCCGAGCTCGCCGCCGTAGGCTTCGCCGCGGCTGTCGGTGAACAGCGCCAGCGTGTAGCCGCGCGTGCGCAGCTCGGTGGCCAGGGCCTCGGCCGGGAAGACATGGCCGCCCGTGCCGCCGGCCACCAGCACGATGGGGTGCGCGTGGCTGCGGCTGTTGGAGACGAGGATGTCCTGCGCGAGCTTATTCTCTGAGCTTGGCATCAGACCTCCCCGAGGCCGGCGCGGCGGCGCGTGAGCGCCAGCACCATGCCCATGCCGAAGGCGATGCCGAGCATCGACGAGCCGCCGTAGGAGATCAGCGGCAGCGTCATGCCCTTGGTCGGGATCAGGTGCAGGGTCGAGGACATGTGGATGATCGCCTGCAGGCCGAACTGCGTCAGCAGGCCGGTGACGGCGAGCAAGATGAACAGGTTGCCTTCCGACAGCATGCGGGTGAAGCCGCGCAGCACGATGAAGGCGAAGAGCGAGACGATGAACAGGCAGGCGATCAGGCCGAGCTCCTCGCCGGCGACGGCGAAGATGAAGTCGGCGTGGGCGTCGGGCAGGATTTCCTTCACCGTGCCTTCGCCGGGGCCGCGGCCGAACAGGCCGCCGTTCATGAAGGCTTCCAGGCCGGTGTTGACCTGGTAGCTGTCGCCCGAAGCCGGGTCGAGGAAGCGGTCGATGCGGCTGGCGACGTGCGGGAAGACGAAGTAGGCGCCGACGATGCCGCCGAAGCCGCTCAGCGCCAGCACGCCGACGAGGAACATCGGGATGCCGGCGATGAAGAGCTGGGCGCCGAACATGGCGGAGGTCAGCACGACCATGCCCATGTCCGGCTGGAGGAGGAGGAGCCCGACGGTGAGGCCGTAGAGCGCCACCGCGATGATGCGGCCGGGAAAGCCGCTTTCCAGGCGGCCGGAGGCCAGCATCCAGGCGGAGACGACGGCGAAGGCCGGCTTGATGAACTCGGACGGCTGCAGGGTGAAGCCGGCGACGCTGATCCAGCGCCGCGCGCCCTTGATCTCAACGCCCATCAGGATCGTCAGGACCATGCAGACGACCATGGCGAGGAAGACGATGACCGACAGGCGGCGCACGTCGCGCACGTTGAGCAGCGACACCGAGAGGATGATGACGAGGGCCGGCGCCAGGTAGCTGATCTGCTTGCGCACGAAGAAGAACGAATCGACGCCGATGCGCGTCGCCACGGCGGGGCTGGCGGCGAAGATCAGCACGATGCCGAAGCCGGACAGGATCAGCAGGGCGGCGAGCACCCAGCGGTCGACGGTCCACCACCAGCGGCCGAGGACGGACGTGTCTGTGCGCGCGAAGTTGATCATGCGCCGGCTCCCAGGGTTTGCGCGGCGCCAGCGGAGCGGCGGCTAAGCTCTTGCACGAGGGCGCGGAAGGCTTCGCCGCGCGCTTCGAAGTTGGCGAACTGGTCGAACGAGGCGCAGGCCGGCGACAGCAGCACGGTGGCGCCGGCGCGCTTCTCTTCCCAGGCGAGCTTGGCGGCGGCGGCCGTGGCGGCGGCCAGGTCGCCGCACAGGCTGTAGGGCAGCTTGCCGTCGAGCGTGCGCGCGAAGTCGTTGGCGGCCTCGCCGATCAGGAAGGCGTGGCGGATGCGCTTGTGCCAGGGGCCGAGCGATTCGATGCCGCCTTCCTTGGCGACGCCGCCGGCGATCCAGTAGATCGGCTCGTAGCAGTCGAGCGCCTTCGAGGTGGCGTCGGCGTTGGTCGCCTTGCTGTCGTTGACGAAGGCGACGCCGGAGATGTCGGCGATCTTCTCCTGGCGGTGCGCCAGGCCGGGATAGCTCAGGATGGCCTTGGCGGCGGCCTTGGGGTCGATCCACAGCGCGCGGGCGGCGGCGTAGGCGGCGGCGGCGTTCTGCCAGTTGTGCTTGCCGGGCAGCGCCTTGGCCTGGGTCAGGTCGGCGACGAAGGTCTTGCCGTCGCGGGCGCGGCCGTCATGCAGCTGGCCGTTCTCGACCCACACGCCGGCCTCGATCGGCTTGCCGACGGTGACCGGCACGACGCGCACGCCGGCCTTGGCGATGTCCTTGGCGATGGCGCGCGACGGCTCGTCGTCGACGCCGACGACGGCGACGCCGTTGCCCTTCATCATGTCGAACAGCCGGCGCTTGGCGGCGACGTAGCCTTCCATGCCGCCGTGGCGGTCGAGGTGGTCGGGCGTGATGTTGAGCAGCACGGCGACGTCGAAGGCGGCCTCGTGGACCAGCTCGATCTGATAGGACGACAGCTCGAGCACGTAGGTCCCGCCGTTTCCGAGGTCTTCGAGGCCGAGGGCAGCGGGGCCGAGATTGCCGCCGACGTCCATGCGTGCGCCCACGTCGGCCAGGATGTGGGCGAGCAGCGCTGTCGTCGTCGACTTGCCATTGGTCCCGGTGATGCCAGCGAAGCGCGAGCCGCTCTGGGCGCGGAGCAGGAGCTCCACGTCGCTGACGAGCGGAATGCCCTTCGCCTTGGCGGCGGCGGCGACCGGGTGCGCCTTGGGAAAGCTGTGGGGGATGCCGGGGCTCATGAGCAGCATCGCGACGCCGTCGAGGCCGGCGCCGTCGAGCGGGGTCAGCGCCACGCCGGCGGCCTTGGCCGCCGCCTGCGCCTTCTCGCCGTCGTCCCAGGCCCGCACGTGCGCGCCGCTCAGGGCGAGCGCGCGCGCAGCCGTCAGCCCGGACTTACCGAGTCCGAGGACCGCGACGGTCTGGTCTTTGGCGAAGGGCAGCGGAATCACGGCGGCAGAGTCCCTTTAACGCAGTTTGAGGCTGGAGAGGCCGGCCAGCGCCAGGATCGAGGCGATGATCCAGAAGCGGATGACGACGGTCGGCTCGGCCCAGCCCTTCTTCTCGAAGTGGTGGTGCAGCGGCGCCATGCGGAAGACGCGCTTGCCGGTGGTCTTGAAGGAGATGACCTGCACGATGACCGACACGGTCTCGAGCACGAAGAGGCCGCCGATGATGCCGAGCACCAGCTCGTGCTTGGTCACCACGCTGATGGCGCCGAGCGCGCCGCCGACCGAGAGCGAGCCGGTGTCGCCCATGAAGACCATGGCGGGCGGGGCGTTGAACCAGAGGAAGCCGAGCGAGGCGCCGACCAGCGCGCCGCAGAACACCGCGAGCTCGCCGGTGCCGGGCACCGAGTTGATCTGCAGGTAGTTGGCGAACACCGCGTTGCCGACGAGGTAGGAGATCAGCGCGAAGCAGCCGGCGGCGATCATCACGGGCACGATGGCGAGGCCGTCGAGGCCGTCGGTGAGGTTCACGGCGTTGGACGCGCCGACCATGACCAGGGCGCCGAACGGAATGAAGAACCAGCCGAGGTTGACCAGCGCGTCCTTCAGGAAGGGAATGGCGAGGCTGGTCGACAGCGGCATGCGCGTGACGTCCATGATCCAGTAGGTCGCGATCAGGGCGACGGCGCATTCGGCGACGAGCTTGTACTTGCCGGGCACGCCCTTGTGGCTGCGGCGCGTGAGCTTCAGGTAGTCGTCGGCGAAGCCGACGGCGCCGAAGCCGACGGTGACGAGCAGCACGATCCAGACGTAGCGGTTCGACAGGTCGGCCCACAGCAGCGTGCCGGTGGCGACGCCGAACAGGATCAGGAGGCCGCCCATGGTCGGCGTGCCCTTCTTGGTCAGCAGGTGGCTCTCGGGGCCGTCGGTGCGGATCGGCTGGCCGTGCGCCTGCTTGCTCTTGAGCCAGCGGATGACCATGGGGCCGAAGACGAAGCAGACGAGCAGCGCCGTCACCACCGCGCCGCCGGTGCGGAACGTGATGTAGCGGAACAGGTTGAAGAAGACGAACTGTTCCGCGTAGGGCGCCAGCAGGTTGTACAGCATCTCGGGCGGTGCCTTTCTTCTCTCAGTGGCCGTTGGCCGCGGCCTTGCTCGCCGCAGCGCCGGAAAGCAGCGCGTCGACGATCAAGCCCATGCGGCTGCCGTGTGAACCTTTGATCATGACGACGTCGCCGGGGCGGACGATCTGCCGCACGAGCGGCAGCAGGTCCTCGGCCTTGGCGGCGTGGCCCGCGCGCATCTCGCGCGGCAGGCTTTCGTAGAGGGCGTCCATGTGGCGGCCGGCGGTGCAGACGAGCGCGGCGCCGCTGGCGACCAGGTCGGGGGCGAGCGCGGCGTGGATGGCGTCGGCGTCGGCGCCGAGCTCCAGCATGTCGCCGAGCACGGCGATGCGCCGGCCACCGGAAGCCAGCGCGAGGCCGGCGAGCACGGAGAAGGCGGCGCGCATGGCGGCCGGGCTCGCGTTGTAGCTTTCGTCGATCAGCGTGAAGGCGCCATCCTGCAGCGCGACGCGGTGGCGGGCGCCGCGGCCCTTGGGGGCGGTCATGCCGGCGAGCGCTGCGGCCGAGGCGTCGAGGTCGGCGCCGAGGTGCGCGGCGGCGGCCAGAACGGCGAGGCTGTTGAGCGCCCAGTGGCGGCCCGGCGCGCCGACCGTGAAGCGAATCTGCCTGCCGCCGATCTCGGCCTCGATGCGCGCGCCGTCCGCGGCCGGCTGGTAGTCGACCAGCCGGGCCCAGGCGCCCTTCGCCGTGCCGAAGCCGACGACATGGGCGACGCCCTGGGCGAGGGCGCGGCGCGTCAGGTAACTGAAGTAGTCGTTGTCCTGGTTCAGCACGGCGACGCCGCCGTCGGCGATGCCGGCGAAGACCTCGGCCTTGGCTTCGGCGATCTCGTCGACCGAGGCGAAGAATTCGAGATGAACCGCCTCGATGGTGGTGATGATCGCCACATGCGGGCGCACGAGCTTGGAGAGCGGCGTCAGCTCGCCAGCATGGTTCATGCCGAGCTCGAACACGCCGTAGGCGGCGTCCTGCGGCAGGCGCGAGAGCGACAGGGGCACGCCCCAGTGGTTGTTCAGGCTGCCTTCGCTGGCATGGGTCAGGCCTTGCGCCGACAGCACGAGCTTGAGGGCTTCCTTGGTGCTGGTCTTGCCGACGCTGCCGGTGACGGCGGCGATGCGCGCGGCGGCGCGCGCGCGCGCGGCGGCGGCGAGGTCGCCGAGCGCCTCGAGCGGATCCTTCACGACGAGCAGCGGCGTGGTCGGCAGCGCGCCTTCGGGGCGCTGCGACACCACGGCGGCGGCGGCGCCGGCGGCGAGCGCCGGGGCGACGAAGGCATGGCCGTCGAAGTTCGGGCCCTTGATGGCGACGAACAGGTCGCCGCGCTTCACGCTGCGGCTGTCGATCGAGACGCCGTTGGCGGCCCAGTCGGTGGCCGAGCGGCCCTTGGTCGCGGCGACGGCATCGCTGGAAGTCCAGAGAGGCGACAGGCTCATGCCGTGCCTCCCAGGCGGCCGACGGCCTTGCGGGCCTCGTCGACGTCGTTGAAGGGGATGGTCGTCGCGCCGACGATCTGGCCTTGCTCGTGGCCCTTGCCGGCGAGCACCAGCACGTCGCCGCTCTCCATCATGTCGACGGCGGCGAAGATCGCCTCTTCGCGGTCCGCGATCTCGATGGGCGTGTTCTTGCTCACGCCGGCCAGCACCTGGCGGCGGATGGCGGCGGGATCTTCGCTGCGCGGGTTGTCGTCGGTGACGATGACGACGTCGGCGAGCTCGCCGGCGATGCGGCCCATCTGCGGGCGCTTGCCGGGATCGCGGTCGCCGCCGCAGCCGAAGACGGCGAGTAGGCGGCCGCGCGTGTGCGGGCGCAGCGCGCCGAGCACGTTGGCCAGCGCGTCGGGGGTATGGGCGTAGTCGACGTAGACCGCGGCGCCAGCCGGATGGCGCGCCGCGAGCTGCATGCGGCCGCTGACGCCTTCGAGGCGCTCCAGCGTGGCGAGGGCGGCCTTGGCCGCGCCGCTGCCGGCGATGACGAGGCCGAGGGCGCAGGCGACGTTCATCGCCTGGAAGTGGCCGACCAGCGGCAGTTTGACTTCGGCGTATTCGCCGGCGATGGCGAAGGACACGCGCTGGCCGTCGGGCAGCACGTCGAGGATGTCGAGGCGGATGTCCGCGCCCTTTTCGCCGAAGGCGATGACGCGCTGGCGGCGCTGGGCGCAGATCGCGCGCAGCTCTTCGAAGCGCGGCTCGTCGGCGTTGAGCACGGCGATGCCGCCTTCGGGCAGGATGCCGGAGAACAGGCGCGCCTTGGCGGCGAAGTAGCTTTCTTCGTCGCCGTGATAGTCGAGATGGTCGCGCGTGAGGTTCGTGAAGGCGGCCGCGGTCAGCGCCAGGCCGTCGAGACGGTACTGCGCGAGGCCGTGGCTGGAAGCCTCCAGCGCCATATGCTCGACGCCGGCGGCCTTGAGCTCGGCGAGCGTGCGATGCAGGGCCACCGGGTCGGGCGTCGTGAGGGAGCCCGAGGTGGTCGCCTTGGGCGAGGCGAGGCCGAGGGTGCCGAGGCTGGCGCCGGCGACGCCCATCAGCGTCCAGATCTGGCGCGTGAAGGAGACGACCGAGCTCTTGCCGTTGGTGCCGGTGACGGCGACGACGGTGGCCGGCTGCGCGCCGTAGAAGCGCGCGGCCATGAGCGCGAGCTTGCGGCGCGGGTTGTCGTCGGTGACGAAGCCGAAGGGGCGCTCGGCCTTGGCGCGGCCGACCACGATGTCGGGCGGCTCGGTGCCGGTCGGCGCCAGGATGGCGGCGGCGCCCTTGCCGATGGCGTCGGAGATGAAGCGGCGGCCGTCGAGCTTGACGCCGGGCAGCGCGGCGAACAGGAAGCCGGCGCGGACTTCGCGCGAGTCCGCGGTCAGGCCGCCGATCTGCACATCCTTCGCTCTGCTGCTCGCGCTCAAGGCGACTGCCTCACCGTTCAAAAGCTCACTCAACGGAATCACTTGCGCGTCCCTTTGAGTAGTTGACGTACATCTTCGCCTTGATGCTGGCGTCCTGGTCGTCGACCGGGGACACGCCGAGCAGGGGCGCGATGCGCGGAATGATGCGGCCGACGACCGGGGTCGTGACCCAGCCGGCGGTGATGTAGTTGTGGTTTTCCTTGATCGGCTGCGGCTCGTCGATCGAGACCAGGATCACGTACTTCGGATCGGTCATCGGAAAGGCGCCGACGAAGGACGACAGCACGGCGCGGCGCTTGTAGCCGCCATGCTCGCTGACCTTCTCGGCCGTGCCGGTCTTGCCGCCGACCAGGTAGCCCGGCGCGTTGGCGGCCTTGCCCGAGCCGTCGGTGACGACGAGGCGCATCAGGCGCTTCACCTGCTCGGCCGTGCGCGGCGAGATGACGCGGTTGCCTTCGGGCACTTCGCCGGGGCCGCGCTTGAGCAGCGTGACGGGACGGATGACGCCGCCGTTGGCGATGGTGACGATGCCGCTCGCCATCTGCAGCGGGCTGACGGCGATGCCGTGGCCGAAGCCGATCGTCATCGTGTTGATCTCGCGCCACTGGGCCGGGTACATCGGCGCCGCGACTTCGGGCAGCTCGATGGTCGGCGTCTTCAACAGGCCGAAGGCGGCGAGGTACTTCTTCTGCACGTCGGTGCCGGCCTGGAGCGCCATCTTGGCGGCGCCGATGTTCGACGAGTATACCAGCACTTCCGGCAGGGACAGCACGCGGTTCTGGCCCTGGAAGTCAGAGATCGTGAAGCGCGAGATCTTGATCGGGTGCGAGGCGTCGAAGGTGCTGGCCAGCGTCGCCGAGCCCGAATCGATGGCGAGCGACGCGGTGAACAGCTTGAACATCGAGCCCATCTCGTAGACGCCGAGCGTGTTGCGGTTGAACAGCGACTTGGGATCGAGGCTCGTCGGGTTGTGCGGGTCGAAGTCGGGCAGCGAGACCATGGCCATCAGCTCGCCGGTGTGCACGTCGATCACCATGCCGGCGCCGCCGATGGCGTTGACGCGGTGCATGCCGGCGAGGATCTCCTGGCGCAGCACGTGCTGCACGCGCAGGTCGATGGAGAGCGCCAGGCTGTGGCCGCCGCTCTTCAGCGTCTCGTCGAAGGAGCGTTCGATGCCGGCGAGGCCGTCGTTGTCGACGCCGGTGAAGCCGACGACGTGCGAGGTCAGCGGGCCCTGCGGGTAGACGCGGCGCTCGTCGCGCTGGAAGTAGACGCCGGGGATGCCCAGGCGGTTCACTTCGTACTGCTGCTTCGGCGTCAGGTGGCGGTGCAGCCAGATGAAGCTGCGGTTGCCCGACAGCTTGGTCTGCAGCTCGGCGACCGACAGTTCGGGCAGCGCTTCGTTGAGCTTCTTCGCCGCGTCGCGCGAATCGATGATCTGGCGCGGGTTGGCGTAGAGCGAGGCGGTCACCAGCGAGGTGGCGAGCAGGTTGCCGTTGCGGTCGACGATGTCGGCGCGCGTGGTCGGCCAGGCGTTGCGCGGCGTCGCGTTGTGCGCCAGCTTCGGCTCGGCGCCGGACTGGAACACGGTGACGTCGGCGAGGCGCGCGGCGACGGCGAGGAAGGCGAGCACGAAGACCGCGCCGGCGACGAGCAGGCGCGTGCGGCCCGTCTCCAGCGCCTGCTTGGTGGCGCCCTCGAGATGCTGCGGGTTGTGCTGGTGGCTCATCGCGGCGCGCTCACGGGCACGAGGACCGGCGCGGCCGGAATGGCGCTGGGCGCCGCGACAGGCGCTTGCGTGGCGGGCGCCTTGGCGGCGGCGGTGGCGTAGCTCGGGACAGGCGCAGCCGGCGCGGGCGCGGCCGGAAGGGCCGGGCGGCGCGGCGGCAGGATGCGCGCGACCATGCCCGCCGTGCCCGGCAGGTGGTTCTTCTCGTCCGGGTTCGGCTCGGGGCGCATCGGCAGCGTGGCGATGCTGCCGAACTGCTGCGGGGCGATGGGCTTCAGATGCACGTAACGGTCATTCAGGTCTTCGAGGCGCGTGGGCTGGTTCAGGTAGCTCCACTCGGCTTCCAGAACGTGAATCTGATTCTGCTCGCGAAGCGTGGCGGTATTGAGGCGCGTCAGCTCCTCTTCGAGCGAGACGACCTTGTATTTGACCTGGAACAGGCCGTAGCCGGCGAGGGCGGCGAGCAACAGCCAGAAGAAGGTGGTGCGGCCGATCATGCGCGCTTTCCTTCCTGCCAGACGGGCGCCTCTGTGCGCACGGCGGCGCGCAGGCGGGCGGAGCGGGCGCGCGAGTTCCGCGCGGCCTCGTCGGCCGTCGGCTTCACCGCCTTGCGCGTCAGCAGGCGAAAGCTTGGCACGGCGCCTCGTGCGCTCTCTCGGGGAAGGAGAGAGGGGAAGTGGCGCGAGGGCCGTGCCGAGGAACCGCTGCGGGTCGCGAGGAAGGATTTGACCCGACGGTCCTCAAGGGAATGGAAGGCGACGACGGCGAGGCGGCCGTCGGGCCGGAGAATGCGTTCGGCGGCGGCAAGGCCGCGGTCGAGCTCGCCGAGCTCGTCGTTCACGGCGATGCGCAGCGCCTGGAAGGTGCGCGTCGCCGGGTCGATGGCCTCGTCCTTGCGGCCCTGCTTGCGGCGCACGGCGGCGCGCACGACGTCGGCGAGGCGGGCGGTGGTGACGATGGGCGCCTCGGCGCGGGCGGCGACGATGGCGCGGGCGACGGCGCGCGACAGGCGCTCCTCGCCATATTCGAAGATGATGTTGGCGAGGGCCTCTTCTTCCGTGCCGTTCACCAGGTCGGCGGCGGTCTCGCCGGTGGAGGTGTCCATGCGCATGTCGAGCGGGCCGTCGCTGCGGAAGGAGAAGCCGCGCGCCGCCTGGTCGATCTGCATGGAGGAGACGCCGACGTCGAGCGCGACGCCGTCGACCGCGGTGACGCCGACGGCGGCGAGCAGGCTGTCCATGTCGCCGAAGCGGCCGGGGAGCAGGGTGAGGCGCGTGCCGTAGCGCGCGGCGAGGGCGGCGCCGGCGGCGATGGCCGAGGGGTCGCGGTCGATGCCATAGACGCGGCAGTCGCAGGAATCGAGCAAAGCGCGGGAATAGCCGCCGGCGCCGAAGGTGCCGTCGACGAAGACCTCGCCGTCCTTGGGCGCCAGCGCCGTCAGGACTTCGTTCAATAGAACGGGAATGTGGGGCGCTTGGGAAACGGCGTCGCCGGCGGCAGTCGCAGACAATGGTCCCATGGCGCCGTCCCGGTCCTGGTGTGGAGTGGGATGGCTCATGGGCGGCTTACCTCTCGCCTTCGGTGCCGGGGACGCTACCCGGTTGCGCCGCACGTGGGCGCACCTTCACCGTGGCGCCGCGCGAGAGCAGGCGTTCGCGCGAGCTGTTGCTCTTCTTCGCGTAGGTCTCCGGCTCCCAGAGCTGGAAATGGTTCACCGCCGAGACGAAGAGCGCCGTGTCGGTGATGCCGGCATGGGCCGCGAGGGCCTGCGGCAGCATGATGCGGCCCTCGCCGTCGAGCGCGAGCTGCAGGGCGTCGGCGAACAGGGTGGCGAGGTCGTCGCGCTCCTCGGAGAACTGGTCGAGCTCCTCGAGGTTCTGCGCCATCTGGGTCATGTGGTCGAGGGAGAAGGCTTCGATCGCCGGCTCCTTGAAGGAGCGGAAGGCGACGATGCCGTGGACAGCCTGGCCGGCGAGGGCAGCACGGAACGGCGCCGGAACGGACACGCGGCCTTTCCGGTCGACCTTGTTCGCATAGCTGCCAAGAAATAGAGCCACAGGCCTTCCCCGCCCTTCGCCAAATATTTCAGGCCCCCCTCAAGGGCCAGGTCCCAACGCGCCCTTCCCGGCGATTTGGGATTAATTGGGATATCATGGGCTTATATGGGCGTCAATGGGATCAGCTACTAAATCTATGGGAAAAATAGCCGTTTGGACGCTTTGACTGGTCAAAACCGGGCTGCTGGGCAGTCAAAATCCGGCCGCCGCCAGTCATGACGGAGCCATCCATAGTCAAGACGGGCATGGATGTTCTTGATATGTTCTGTTGCAGGGTGGGTTTTCCCACCGCCGGCAGGGGAAAAGCCGGTCAAAACGGCCATCAAAAATGGCCATGAAAGGTGGGGAGAAATGCCAGACGGCCTGTAAGCCGGGTTCTGTGCCCATCTTGCGATGGCGACGACCATTCATCTGGGACGCCTGTTGCCAGACGCCTCACGCGACCGACCCGGACGACAGCGGTGTGACCCGCCCGCCGGCGTTGCCGCCGGCCTGCCGTCCCTATTTGGTCTTGCTCCCGGTGGGGTTTGCCGTGCCACGACCGTTACCGGCCGCGCGGTGCGCTCTTACCGCACCCTTTCACCCTTACCGTTTGGCC
>DASYCO010000012.1:0-67282 GCA_036500145.1 Alphaproteobacteria bacterium
CGTGGCAGGTCGGCCAGCGCTTTTCATCCGTACAAGCGATAATGGCGGTTCATGACCGAAGCTTCCCAAGCCCAGGTCCCGGCTCAAACGGACCACGCCCCCGAGCAACTAGCACCGGCCCAGTCCCGATTCGACACCCTGCCGCTCGACGCCAAGCTGCTGCGCGCCGTCGCCGACCAGGGCTACGCCTTCATGACGCCCATCCAGGCGAAGGCGATCCCGCTGGTTCTGGAAGGACGCGACGTGATGGGCGCCGCCCAGACCGGCACCGGCAAGACGGCGGCGTTCTCGATCCCGCTGCTGCAGAAGATGATGCGCCACGAGACGGCCAGCGTCTCGCCCGCGCGCCACCCGGTGCGCGCGCTGGTGCTCGCGCCCACCCGCGAGCTGGCCGACCAGGTCGCCCAGAACATCAAGGCCTACGCCAAGCATTCCAACCTGCGCGTGGCCGTCGTCTTCGGCGGCATCGACATGAAGCCGCAGACGCTCGAGCTCAAGGGCGGCGTCGAGGTGCTGATCGCCACGCCGGGACGCCTGCTCGACCACATCGAGGCCAAGAACTGCGTGTTGAACCAGGTCGAGTACGTCGTGCTCGACGAGGCCGACCGCATGCTCGACATCGGCTTCCTGCCCGACCTGCAGCGCATCCTCAGCTACCTGCCCAAGCAGCGCCAGACCCTGCTGTTCTCGGCCACGTTCTCGCCCGAGATCAAGCGCCTGGCCAACAGCTACCTGCAGGATCCGATCACCGTCGAGGTGGCACGGGCCAATGCAACGGCCACCAACGTCGAGCAGCGCTTCTACAGCGTCACCGACGACGACAAGCGCAACGTCGTGCGCCAGGTGCTCAAGGATCGCTCGATCACGCAGGCGCTGGTGTTCGTCAACTCCAAGCTGGGCGCCGCCCGCCTGGCGCGCACGTTCGAGCGCGACGGCATGCGCACCTCGGCGCTGCACGGCGACAAGTCGCAGGACGAACGCCTCAAGGCGCTCGCCGCGTTCAAGAAGGGCGAGGTCGACGTGCTGGTGTGCACCGACGTCGCCGCGCGCGGCCTCGACATCGCCGACCTGCCGGCCGTCTTCAACTTCGACGTGCCGTTCAACGCCGAGGACTACGTCCACCGCATCGGCCGCACCGGCCGCGCCGGGCGCAGCGGCCGCACCTTCATGCTGGTGACGCCGGATGACGGCAAGTTCCTCGACGCCATCGTCAAGATGACCGGCGGCAACGAAATCCCCGTCCACAAGGTGCCCGGCGTCGAAGGCATCTCCGACGAGGAATTCGCCGAAGCCGCCGCCGAGGCCGACAGCGGCCGTGGTCGACGCGGCCGTGGCCGCGGGCCTGCCCGTGGCGCCCCCGCCAAGGGCCGCGGCGGAGAACGCAGCCGTGGCCGCGGCGAATCCCGCCCGCCGCGCGAGCGCCAGCCCGAGGCTGTCGCCCCCGTGACTGAACCGATTGCCGCCGCCGCTCTCCTGCCGAACGTCGCCGACGCGCCGTCCGTGGAGACGTCGCAGCCCGACGAATCGGCGCTGCGCGAAGCCGCCGCCCAGCGCGCCGAAGCGCCCCGTGGCGAACGTCCGCCGCGCGAGCGCCGTGAACGCCGCCCGCGCGACGGCCAGCGCAACCAGGGCGAGCGCCAGTCGTCTGAACGCCAGTCGTCTGAACGCCAGTCCTCCGAGCGCCAATCTTCCGAGCGCCAGTCCTCCGAGCGTGAGCCGTCCGAACGGCGCGAAGGCGGCAACCGCCAAGGCCGCAGCGACCGTCCGTCGCAGGACCGCAGCCAAGACCGTAGCCCGGACCGCAACCAGGACCGCAACCGCCAGGAGCGCCGCCCGCGCAACGAGCCCGCCGAGCCGCAAGTCGTCAGCTTCGGCGACAACATCCCGGCCTTCTTGATGCGGCCGGCGCGCAAGGTCACCGAACAGGCCGATTGATCCGCGAGCGGGCTTCGGCCCGCTCCGTTTCGCGACGGCCGATTGTGCCGTCGCCTGCAACAGACCATCGCATTTTCGAAACGGTAGCGCCGCACGCCCCAAGCGTGCGGCGTTTCCATGTGCGCAATCGCGAGCGCCGCATGGCCGAATTCGCGGCGGATCGCTTGGCCTGCTCCCAACTGCGGCCTAGAATGTCCGCGCGCCCGAGAACAAAAGCAAATCGCGCGGCCTTCCGGCCGGCCGGCCATGGGCGCAAGCGACGGCAACAAGCCATCGCTTCGTAAACAGTGGAGGACAGCATGAGCGATTTCACCAACATCAGCCGCCGCGGCCTGTTCGGCACGGCCGCCGCCATCGGCGCCGCCTCGATGCTCAACCCGATCGGCAAGGCCATGGCGCAAGGCGCGCCGGCCGCCGGCGCGGCGCAGCAGATTCCGCGCGGCGAATACGTCGTGCGCAACGCCTGCGTGCTGACCATGGACCCGCAGATCGGCAATCTCCTGAACGGCGACGTGCATGTGCGCAACGGCGCCATCGTCGCCGTCGGCGCCAACCTCGCCGCGCCCGGCGCCGAGGTCATCGACGGCAAGGGCATGATCGTCATGCCCGGCATGATCGAGACCCACTGGCACATGTGGGGCGCCGTCGCCCGCAACATGGCCGGCGACGACGAGAAGCACGGCTACTTCCCCTACAGCCGCGTGCTCGGCCAGCTCTTCACGCCCGAGGACAACGCGCGCGGCGTCCGCCTGGCGCTCGCCGAGGCGATCAACGGCGGCATCACCACCGTCAACAACTGGTCGCACAACCTGCTGTCGCCGGAATACGCCGACGCGGAGATCAAGACCCACATCGACGTCGGCGGCCGCGCCCTCTTCTCCTACGGCTATTCGCGCAAGACCCAGCGCGACGAGACCCTGCCGCTCAAGGACGTTGCCCGCGTGCAGAAGCAGTGGTTCGGGGCGCCCGTCGACGGCCTGCTGACCCTCGGCATCGCCACGCGCGGCCCCGAGAACAACACGCTGGAGATCGTCCGCGAGGAGATCGAGACCGCCCGCAAGCTCGGCGTGCGCATCACCTCGCACATGGGCACCGACGCCGAGCGCGTCGTGAAGGCCAAGGGCATCAAGGTGCTCGCCGGCGCCAACCTGCTCGGCCCCGACGTGCTGCTGGTGCACGACACCAACACCAACGAGGAAGACCTGCACACCCTGGCCGCCACCAAGACGCCGGTCAGCATGAGCCCCTTCACGGAAGGGCGCACCGGCTTCGGCATCACGCCGGTGCTCGACTTCCTGCGCGTCGGCGTGCCCGTCAGCCTTTCGGTCGACACCACCCTGCTCTGCGGCAACGCCGACATGTTCGCCATCATGAAGGCGATCCAGAACCTCGCCGACGCGGTGGCGAAGAGCGAGTTCGGCCTGCCCGCCGCCCGCATCCTGCAGATGTCGACCATGGACGGCGCCCGCGCCCTCGGCCTCGAGGACAAGGTCGGCTCGCTGACCCCGGGCAAGCGCGCCGACCTGATCGTCGTGCGCACCGACGCCGTCAACATGCTGCCCTTCACCGAGCCGGTGCACATGATCGTCCAGTCGGCGCAGCCGTCCAACGTCGACCTGGTCATGGTCGACGGCCGCATCCTCAAGCGCAACGGCAAGCTCACCACCATCGACCTGCCGCGCCTCGCCGCCGAAGCCGCCGAGACCGTGGCCCGCATCAACGTCGCCGTGAAGGACTTCTAACGGCTTGACTTTCGTCCCGCCGGATTTCATCAACAGAACCGCACATCGTTCATCATCAGGAGGCATCGTGGTCGACTATCGTCTGCTCAATTTCGCCGGCCCCAAGGGCAAGGCCATTCCCGGCATCCTCGTCGGCGAGGACGTCATCGACCTCACCGTCGCGGCGCCCATCTACGCCCGCCGGGCCAAGAAGCAGCTCGGCTTCGAAGTCGGCTCCACGCTCGACATCCTGCGCGCCTGGCCCAAGGCCAAGACGGCCCTCGCCAAGCTGGCGACCGAACATCTCAAGCTCGCGAAGAAGAGCCCCTACGCCAAGGCCGTGAAGCCGCTCAAGCGCGCGAAGCTGCTGGCGCCGATCCTCTATCCCTCGACGGTGTTCTGCATCGCGGCGAACTACGCCGACCACCACGCCGAGATGGGCACCTCGACCATGCCCGACAAGTCGATCATGCCCCCGGTCTTCTTCCAGAAGACCCCGGCGCAGACCGTCGTCGGCCACGGCGCGGAGATTCCCCTGCCGCACACCTCGACCCAGATCGACTGGGAGGCCGAGCTCGCCATCGTCATCGGCAAGCCCTGCTTCAACGTGCCGAAGGAAAAGGCGCTCGACTACGTCGCCGGCTACATGGTGCTGAACGACATGTCGATCCGCGGCCCGCGCCGCGAGGACGCCATCACGCCGGCGCAGAAGCAGTTCCGCCTCGACCGCTTCCGCCGCAAGAACTTCGACGGCTCCTGCCCGACCGGCCCGTGGATGACGCCCAAGGAACTGGTCAAGAACCCCTACGACCTGAAGATCCAGCTCTGGGTCAACGGCGAGCTGAAGCAGAACGGCAACTCCGGCGCGATGCACTACAACATCGAGGAGCAGATCAGCTACCTGTCGGACCACCTGACGCTGCAGCCCGGCGACGTGATCACCACCGGCACCCCCGCCGGCGTCGGCAAGGGCAAGGGCACCTACCTGAAGGCCGGCGACAAGATCACCACGATCGTCGGCAACCTCGGCACGCTGGAGACCAGCTTCGTGCCGTCGAAGAAGCCCGTCAAAGCCTGATCCGCTGAAGACAGACGGCCGGAGCGGATGCGCTCCGGCCGTTTCCGCATCCCATCTCCGCAAGAGGCCTCCGCGTGAAAGCCATCGTCCTCCACGAATACGGTCCGCCCGACGTCCTGAAGTACGAGGACGTGCCGGATCCGCAGCCGCGCGACAACGAGGTCCGCATCAAGATCCATGCGGCGACGGTGAACATCACGCTCGACGTGCTGGTGCGCCAAGGCAAGCAGCAGCATCGCGGCGTCACGCTGCCGCTGATCCCCGGCGTCGACTGCGCCGGCATCATCGACAAGGTCGGCAAGAACGTGAAGCGCTGGAAGGTCGGCGACCACATCAGCGCCGCCGGGCGGATGCCGCTCGACGACGTGCCGGAAAGCGCCGACTTCGACGCCTACGGCTACGAAGGCCCGACCGGCATGATGGGCATCAAGCGGCCGGGCGGCTTCGCCGAGATGATCTGCGTGCCCGCCGCCGTCGGCGACAAGCTGCCGATGAACCTCGACCTGCGCGAGGCCGCCGTCATCGGCCGCCACTGCCCGACGGCGTGGAACCTCCTCGTCAACGTCGCCAAGCTGCAGCCGGGCGAATGGGTCATGATCATGGGCGCCACGGGCAACCTCGGCTCCATCGGTATCCAGATCGCCAAGCATGTCATCGGCGCGAAGGTCATCGCGGTCGCCGGCTCGCGCGAGCGCGCCGACTACGGCCTCACCGTCGGCGCCGACTACGCGCTCGACAGCTCGACGCAGGATCTCGTCGCCGAGGTCAAGAAGATCACCGGCGGCAAGGGCGTCAACGTGCTCTACGACAACATCGCCAATCCCGAGGTGCTGCCCAAGGCCTTCCACTGCCTCGGCGAACATGGCCGCATGGTCACCGCCGGCGCGCACGGCGGGCCGAACGCGATGATCGATTTCTTCCATCTCTACGACAACAAGATCACGATCATCGGCATGCCCGGCCACGAGCCGGCCGACCGGCCGAAATGCTACCAGGCCGCCGCCGACGGCAAGATCAAGGTGAAGATCGCCCATATCCTGCCGCTGTCTCAGGCGGCGGAAGCGCACCGCATGATCGAGAGCAGCCCTAGCGTCGGCAAGATCGTGCTCGATCCCACGCTGGGCTGAACCGCCCGGCATGGCCAGGCTTGTCTGCGGCGGACTCCGACCATCGGTATCGGATTCGCCGGTCGATTGCGTTATCAACGATTGACCATCCACGATCCGGCCGCCGTCTCCCGCGAGGCGGCCGGCCGCGAGGAAATCGCTTCATGACGAAGCCAGTCCCCGGCTCGCCCGACGGCGAGGCGGACAACGCGTTCAGCATCAAGGTTCCGCTCTGGCTCCTGGCCTCCGTCACCTTGAGCGGAACATTGGCCATGCACATCTTCGTGCCGGCCCTGCCGCACGCCGCCGCCGACCTCGGCGCCAGCGTCGCCGCCATGCAGATGACGGTCAGCCTCTACATCCTCGGCCTCGCCTTCGGCCAGCTCATCTATGGCCCGCTGTCCGACCGCTACGGCCGCCGGCCGACGCTGATGGGCGGGCTCGTGCTCTACACAGTGGCCGGACTGGCGGCCGCCTTCGCGCCCGATTCCTCCGCCCTGATCGCCGCCCGCCTGTTCCAGGCCCTCGGCGGCTGCGCCGGGCTGGTAATCGCGCGCGCCGTGGTGCGCGACACGACCGCCTCCATCGAGGCGACGCGACGCCTTGCCCTGATGAACCTGATGGTGACGGTCGGGCCCGGCATCGCGCCGCTGATCGGCAGCTTCATGGCCGACACGTCCGGCTGGCGCTCGATCTTCTATCTGCTCTGCATACTCGGCGTTCTGAACTTCGTCTTCGCCTGGCGGCTGCTGCCGGAAACCAGCAGGCCCGGCCTGAACGCCAACGTCTCGACGCTCGCGCGCAACTACGGCCAGCTCCTGATGTCGCCCGCCTTCTTCGGCTACGCCATCGGCGGCGGCTGCGCGACCACCTCCATGTACGCCTTCGTCGCGGCGGCGCCCTTCATCTTCGGCCAGCAGCTCGGCCGCCCGACCCACGAGGCTGGCATCTACCTGGCGATCCTCGTCTCCGGCGTCTGGCTCGGCAGCGTGCTGACCAGCCGGCTGATCGCCAGGGTGTCGATCGCCAAGCTGCTCGTCCGCGCCAACCTGATGAGCATGGTCGCGGCCTTCGTCTTCCTCGGCTCGGTCCTGACCGGGCATCTCAGCGTCGGCCTGACCATCGGCAGCATGTTCGTCTTCACGCTCGGCGTCGGCATGGCGGCGCCGGCGGCGCTGAGCCAGGCGGTCAGCGTGCAGCCGCGCGTCATCGGCTCGGCCTCCGGCCTCTACGGCTTCGCCCAGATGGCCGTCGGCGCCCTCTGCACCGCGGCGGCCGGCTTCGGCGACAATCCAGCCCTGGCAGCGGCCCTCGTCCTGGCGATCTCAGGCATCGTCGGACAGTTTTCCTTCTGGATGGCTTTGCGCCGCTAAACCCTTGTCGACGCCAGGGTTTTTAGGGCGACTCCGCGCTTGACTTTGGACCTCCAAAAGCCGATTTACTGCATATCAGACCAATTTAGTCCGGTATGTTGCAAACGGCTCGCAACTGGCCCTTTTCCAGCAGATCGGACGCTGCCGAGCAGGTCCGCCATGATCCGCCTGAGCCGCCTCGCCGACTACGCCGTCCTGCTGATGAGCCGCATGGCCACGGCGCCCGACGCCGTGCATAACGCGCTCGACATCGCCCAGGCGACGGGCGTGCCGACGCCGACCGTCAGCAAGCTGCTCGCCACGCTCACGCGGGGCGGCCTGCTGACGTCCGCGCGCGGCGCCAAGGGCGGCTACAGCCTGGCGGCCCCCGCGCGCAGCATCACCGTCGCCAAGATCATCGCCGCCATCGACGGCCCCATCGCCATCACCAGCTGCCTGGAGCATCCCGGCAGCTGCGGCGTCGAGACGCTCTGCTCGTCGCGCAACGGCTGGGCGGCGATCAACGGCGCCATCAGCAACGCGCTGGAGGGCGTCACCTTGGCAGACCTCAATGCCCCGATGCAGTTCCCGCCCGCTCGCCCCGCCGTCATCGGCAAGGCGAGCGAGAGCGTGGCGTAAGGAGTTCCCGGCATGGCCGTTTCCCGCGACACCGTCGAAGCCGTTCGCGTCGCCAGCGAATACAAGTACGGGTTCGTCACCGACATCGACGACGACCGCCCGCCGAAGGGCCTGAGCGAAGACACGATCCGCTACATCTCGGCGAAGAAGGAAGAGCCGTCCTGGATGCTGGAATGGCGCCTGGCCGCCTACCGCCACTGGCTGACGCTGGAGAACCGCGAGCCGCACTGGGCGAAGGTCGAGTTTCCCAAGATCGACTTCCAGGACCTCTACTACTATTCGGCGCCCAAGAAGAAGGAAGGCCCCAAGAGCCTCGACGAGGTCGACCCCGAACTGCTCAAGGTCTACGAGAAGCTCGGCATCCCCCTGAAGGAGCAGGAAGCGCTCGCCGGCATCGCCGTCGACGCCGTGTTCGATTCCATCTCGGTCGCCACCACCTACAAGGCGAAGCTGGCAGAGCTCGGCATCGTGTTCTGCTCCATGTCGGAAGCCGTGCGCGAGCATCCCGAGCTGGTGCGCAAGTACCTCGGCAGCGTCGTGCCGGTGGCCGACAACTTCTACGCCACGCTCAATTCCGCCGTCTTCTCCGACGGCTCCTTCGTCTACATCCCCAAGGGCGTACGCTGCCCGATGGAGCTGTCGACCTACTTCCGCATCAACGCGTCGAACACCGGCCAGTTCGAGCGCACTTTAATTGTCGCGGATGAGAACAGCTACGTCAGCTACCTCGAAGGCTGCACCGCGCCGATGCGCGACGAGAACCAGCTCCATGCCGCCGTCGTCGAACTCGTCGCCCTGGAAGGCGCCGAGATCAAGTACGCGACCGTGCAGAACTGGTATCCCGGTGACAAGGACGGCAAGGGCGGCATCTACAACTTCGTCACCAAGCGCGGCGCCTGCCGCGGCGCGCGCTCGAAGATCTCCTGGACCCAGGTCGAGACCGGCTCGGCGATCACCTGGAAATATCCCAGCGTGCTGCTCGAAGGCGACGATTCCATCGGCGAGTTCTACTCCGTCGCCGTGGTGAACAACCGCCAGCAGGCCGACACCGGCACCAAGATGATCCACATCGGCCGCAACACGCGCTCGACCATCATCTCCAAGGGCATTTCCGCCGGCCACGGCCAGAACACCTATCGCGGCCTGGTGCGCATGCAGCCCAAGGCCGACAACGCCCGCAACTACACCCAGTGCGATTCGCTGCTGATCGGCTCGGACTGCGGCGGCCATACCGTGCCCTACATCGAGGTGCGCAACCGCTCGGCGCGCGCCGAGCACGAGGCCACCACGTCGAAGATCAGCGACGACCAGCTGTTCTACTGCCGCCAGCGCGGCCTTTCGACCGAAGACGCCGTCTCGGTCATCGTCAACGGCTTCTGCAAGGAAGTGCTGCAGAAGCTCCCCATGGAATTCGCCGTCGAGGCCCAGAAGCTCCTGGGCATCAGCCTCGAAGGCAGCGTCGGCTAACCGGAGCTTATGTAATGTCCGCCCCGCTTCTCGAAATCAAAGGCCTGCACGCGAAGGTCGACGGCAAGGAAATCCTGCGCGGCGTCGATCTCACGCTCGAGGCCGGCCAGGTTCACGCCATCATGGGCCCGAACGGCTCCGGCAAGAGCACGCTCTCCTACGTGCTCGCCGGCCGCGACGGCTATGAAGTCACCGCCGGCTCGGTCGTCTTCAAGGGCCAGGACCTGCTGGCCATGGCGACGGAAGAACGCGCCCGCGCCGGCGTCTTCCTGGCGCTGCAGTACCCGGTCGAGATTCCCGGCGTGCCGAACGCCACCTTCCTCAAGTCCGCCGTCAACGCCGTGCGCGCCTCGCGCGGCGAATCGCCCTACGACGCCATCGAGTTCCTGAAGCGCGCCAAGGAGAAGCTGGCCGCGCTCAAGATCGACCAGTCCTTCCTGTCGCGCGCCGTCAACGTCGGCTTTTCCGGCGGCGAGAAGAAGCGCAACGACATCTTCCAGATGGCCATGCTGGAGCCGGCGCTCGCCATCCTCGACGAGACCGATTCGGGCCTCGACATCGACGCCCTGCGCATCGTCTCGGAAGGCGTCAACGCGCTGCGCTCGCCGGACCGCGCCATGCTCGTCATCACCCACTATCAGCGCCTGCTCGACTACATCGTGCCGGACAAGGTGCATGTCCTGTCCAAGGGCCGCATCGTCAAGACCGGCGGCAAGGAACTGGCCCTCGAACTCGAGCGCACCGGCTATGCCGGCGTCGCGGCGTGAGGGCCAGATGAGCGGCGCTGTCGCCATGCAAAGCAAGCCGACGGGCGCCGTCGAGGAGTATGTCGGCCAGTACGCCGACCTGCGCGCCAGCCTGCCGGGCGCCGGCCTGCCCTGGCTCGCCAGCCTGCGCGACGCCGCCGCCGCGCGCTTCCAGGCCCAGGGCCTGCCGACCAGCGCCATCGAGGCCTGGAAGTTCACCCACCTCGACCGCCTGGCCAAGCAGATCTACGCGCCGCACGCCGCGCCCGCCGCCGTGCCGGTGACGGCCGAGCAGATCGCCCATTTCCGCTTCGCCGGCCTCTGCGAGATTCTGCTCGTCTTCGTCGACGGCCAGTTCCGCGCCGACCTCTCCGATCCACAGCTGGCCGACGCCGGCGCCCTGCCGGCCGGCCTCTCGGTCCAGAGCTTCGCCGGCGCCCTCGCCGCCGCGCCCGACCTGGTGCGGGACCATCTCGCCGGCCCCGAGGCCGACCCGGCCCAGGCGCTCGCCGCCCTCAACCTGGCCCTCGCCGCCGATGGCGCCGTCATCCGCCTCTCCGCCGGGACCAAGCTCGGCCAGCCGCTGCATCTGCTGTTCCTCACCGGCTCGTTCGCCGGCCAGGCCAACCATGTCCGCAACCTGATCGTCGCCGACGCCGGCGCCGAAGCCACGGTGGTCGAGACCTACGCCGCCCTGCCGGGCGTTTCCGGCAATGCCTGGACGAATGTCGTCACCCAGGTTTCGGGCGCCGAAGACAGCATCATTCGGCACTTCAAGGTCCAGAATGAAGGCCTTGAAAATACGCATACTTCCATCAGCGACGTGACCCTGGCGACGAAGGCTCGCTACGACAGCTTCTCGCTCGCCGCCGGCGCCGCCCTGGCCCGCCACGAAGTGCGCGCCAAGCTGACCGGCGACCATGCGGCCGCCACGCTCAACGGCGTCTACCTCGGCCGCGGCCGCCAGCATCAGGCCCAGCGCACCGACGTCATGCATCTCGCCCGCGATACCAGCCTGTCGGAAGTCTACAAGGGCGTGCTCGACGGCCGCAGCCACGGCGCCTTCCTCGGCCGCGTCCATGTCGCCCCGGGTGCCGGCGGCACCGACGCCCAGCAGTCCAACCGCAACCTGCTGCTCTCCGACCATGCGGTCGCCGACAGCAAGCCGGAGCTGGAAATCTATGCCGACGACGTGAAATGCGCCCATGGCGCGACAGTCGGCGACCTCGACCGCGAGCCGCTGTTCTACCTGCGGGCCCGTGGCGTCGGCGAGGCGGAAGCCCGCGCCCTGCTGATCGAGGCCTTCGCCGGCGAGCTGATCGACCGCATCGCCGACGAGCCGGTTCACGCCCATTTCCGCAACGTCCTTAGCCATTGGCTGCAGCAGGGCGTCGCGCAGGGAAACCCGTCATGAGCACCCAGTCCTCCTCCGCCAGCGTCCTTCCGAACTTCGACGTCGAGGCCTTGCGCCGCGACTTCCCGATCCTGGCGCGCGAGATCAACGGCAAGCCGCTGGTCTTCCTCGATTCCGCCGCCAGCGCCCAGAAGCCGCGCGTCGTCCTCGAGTCCCTGCGCAAGACCTACGAGGAGGAATACGCCAACGTGCACCGCGGCGTGTACTGGCTGAGCGCCACGGCGACAAAGAATTATGAGAACGTTCGCAAGAAGTTAAAGGTATTCTTTAACGCCAAAGACGAGCGCGAATTCGTCTTCACCAAAGGCACGACCGAGGGCATCAACCTGGTCGCCCAGAGCTGGGGCCGCGCCTTCCTGAAGGCCGGCGACGAGGTGCTGATCACCGCCCTCGAACACCATTCCAACATCGTGCCTTGGCAGATGCTGCGCGACCAAATCGGCATCAAGCTGGTCGTCGCCCCCATCAACGCCCAGGGCGAGCTGATCTGGGACGAATTCCAGAAGCTGCTCAGTCCGCGCACCAAGCTGGTGTCGGTCGCCCAGGTCTCCAACGCGCTCGGCACCATCCTGCCGATCGACCGGATCATCAAGGCGGGCCATGCCGTCGGCGCCAAGGTGCTGATCGACGCCGCCCAGGGCGCGCCGCACATGCGCGCCGACCTGCAGGCCCTGGACTGCGACTTCTACGCCTTCTCCGGCCACAAGCTCTACGGGCCGACCGGCACCGGGGCACTCTGGGGCAAGAAGGCCCTGCTCGACGCCATGCCGCCCTGGCAGGGCGGCGGCGACATGATCAAGTCCGTGACCTTCGAGAAGACGGACTATGCCGACGTTCCCGCCAAGTTCGAGGCCGGCACGCCCAACATCGCCGACGTCATCGCCATGGGCGCAGCGCTGGACTGGCTCTCGGCCCTGCCCTGGGACGCCATCGAGGCCCATGAGGCCGACGTGCTGGCCTACGGCACCGGCCTGCTCCGGGCCATTCCCGGCCTGCGCCTGATCGGCGACGCCAAGGAAAAGGCCAGCGTGATCTCCTTCGTGCTCGAGGGGGTGCATCCGCACGACATCGGCACCATATTGGATCAAGAGGGCGTTTCGGTGCGCGCCGGCAACCACTGCGCCGAACCCGTGATGGAATTCTTCGGCGTGCCGGGCACGGCGCGCGCTTCCATCGGCATGTACAGCACCCGCGCGGACATGGACGCCCTGGCGGCGGCCATCCGCAAGGTGCAGGAGATTTTCGCCTGATGTCCGACCTGCGCGACCTTTACCAGGAAGTGATCCTGGACCATTCCAAGAAGCCGCGGAACTTCGGCCCGCTCGACCACGCCAACCACGAGGCGAAGGGCCATAACCCGCTGTGCGGCGACCGCGTCACCGTCTTCCTCGACCTTGCCGCCGACGGCACGGTCAAGGACGTGCATTTCCAGGGCTCCGGCTGCGCCATCTCCATGGCCTCCGCCTCGCTGATGACAGAACTGGTCAAGGGCAAGACCGAAGCCGAGGCCCGCGCCCTGTTCGGCAAGTTCCACGCCCTCGTCACCGGCGAGGAGCAGCCCGCCGGCGACGTCGACGGAGACGACATGGACCGCCTGGAACCGCTGACCGGCGTGCGCGAATTCCCCATGCGGGTGAAATGCGCCACCCTGCCCTGGCACACCTTCATCGCCGCGCTCGACGAGAAGCGCGCCCCCGTGGTGACCGAATGACGACCGAAACCGCAGACGCCAAGACCGAAGGCCTGACGCCGACCGAGACGGCGGCGCCCGAAGCTGTCGCCCCCGAGGCCGCGACGCCCGCCTCCGCGCCCTTGAACATCCAGACGAGCGCCGCGCCCGTCCAGCTGCCGACCTTCGCCGAGGATGCCACCTTGAGCGAGAAGGTCGTGCAGGTGCTGAACACGATCCACGACCCGGAAATCCCGGTGAACATCTACGAACTGGGCCTGGTCTATGACGTGGACGTCGCCGAGGATGGCGAAGTCAACGTCACCATGACGCTGACGACGCCGAACTGCCCGGTCGCCGGCAGCCTGCCTGGCGAGGTCGAGACCAAGATCGCCGCCATCGAGGGCGTCACCAAGGCGCATGTAAATTTGGTGTGGGAGCCGATCTGGACGCCCGAGCGCATGTCCGAAGCGGCCAAGTTGGAATTGGGCTGGCTCGGTTGAGCCGCCCGGAAGATCGCAGGAGCTAGAGAATCATGAGCACTCCGAACGCCTCCGATACGCCGAACGCGCCCAAGCCGGCTCGCGTGCGGCCGAAGCCGATCACGCTGACGGACGCCGCCGCCGCGCGTGTGCGCGCCATCATCGAGAAGAGCGACGGCAAGTCGACGATGCTGAAGATCAGCGTCGATTCGAAGGGCTGCTCGGGCCATTCCTACGTGCTGGACTACGCCAGCGAAGCCGGCCCGCTCGACGAGAAGGTCGAGGACAAGGGCGTGACGATCCTGATCGACCCCAAGGCGGCGCTGTTCATCTTCGGCACCGAGATCGACTACGTGACGGAAAAGCTGAAGTCCGGCTTCACCTTCAGCAACCCCAACGAGACCGGCCGCTGCGGCTGCGGCGAGAGCTTCTCGGTCTAGGCAGATGACGGTTTAGCAAACCGTCGCCTTCACTAGCCGCTCTTAAAAGGCCGTCCTTATTAAAGATCGTCACCCTCGGGCTTGACCCGAGGGTCCATTCATCAAGCGCTCAAGTGGCGGCAAGATGGATCCTCGGGTCAAGCCCGAGGATGACGAGGTTCGAAAATCTCTCCCTTCGTCATGGCCGCACATGTTGCGGCCATGACTGTTTCTGGGGCCGGAATCGGCGCCGCTCACTTCATGAAATTGACGAGCAGCGGAATCGTCTGGTCGGGGGCTTCGTCGATCAGCCAATGGCCCGAGCCTTTGATGATGACGCCGGTGACGTTGTCGTCGACGAGCTTGCCCTGGTCGATCAGGAATTGCCCGCCCGCCTTCTCGCCCGACAGCACCAGCATCGGCATGTGCAGCGTCGTCTTGGCGAAGCCGGCGAAGTCCTTTGCGTCCTGCTCGAAGTTCCGGAAATACTCGAAGCCGGCGAAAATAGCGCCGGGCTGTGCGTAGGCCTGCGTGTAGAGCTGGCGGTCGGCCTCGGAAATCGACTTGGTGCGGTCGGCGGCGAAGTCGTTCCAGAAATGGTCGAGGTAGATCCGCTCGCGTCCGGCGACCAGCTTCAGCGGCGTCTCGCCGTAGAAGTGGAAATGCCAGAGGTCGCGCAGCAGCCAGACGCTCGTCCAGTCGCCGACGCCCGGCAGGAAGGCGTCCATCAGAACAATGCGGTCGACCTCGGCCGGATATTGCGCGGCATAGGCGTAAGCCACCATCAGGCCGATGTCGTGGCCGGCGATCTTCACCTTCTTGAAGCCGAGCGACAGCGCCAGCTCGTGGATGTCCTTGGCCATGTTCTTCTTGTCGTAGCCCGTCTCGGGCTTAGCCGAGCCGCCGTTGCCGCGCATGTCGGCGGCGATGACCGTGTGGGTCTTCGCCAGTTCGGCCATCAGCGGCAGCCACATGTGGCTGGTCTGGCCGAAGCCGTGCAGAAGGATGACCGGATCGCCCTGGCCGGCCGCGAGATAGTGGATCGTCGTGCCGTTAACCTCGGCCGAACGGTCGGCGACGGCGAGGGTCTGGGCGGACGCGCTGACGCTCCCCATGGCCATGGTCGCGGCGACGAGGCCCCCTGCCAGAACGCGATGGATCATCGAAATTCCCCCCTTGCTGCGGACGCGCGATCATTCGCCCGACCGTCTCTTCTCGGACTTTGTACAGGCGAAGTATGACGAAGCGCGGACTGGCCGTCGCGCCCCTGCCGAGTCCGCCTAAGGCTTAGGCGCGCAGCCGCTCGCCCTCGGGCAGCGGATCGCCGGCGCGCCAGTCGAGCGCCCATTCCGGCAAGGCTTCCATGGCGCGCTCGATCACGTCGGCCCCTGCCCCGTCCGGCACGGCGCCTTCGGTGAGCAGGCGTCGCCAGGTGCGAGCACGCGGCACGCCGTTGAACAGGCCGAGGATGTGGCGCGTCATGTGGCGCAGCGCAACGCCGGCTTCGAGTTCGGCCCGCACGTAGACGAGGAAGCACCCGAGGATTTCGCGGCGGCTCGGCACGAGGCCTTCGACGCCGAAGACGCGGCGGTCGGCCTCGGCCAGGATGTAGGGCGTCTCGTAGGCGGCGCGGCCGATCATCACGCCGTCGATCTTCTCCAGATGCGCGACCGCGTCGTCGATGGTGCGCACGCCGCCGTTGAGGATGATCTCGAACTGCGGGAAGTCCTGCTTCAGCCGATAGACCGTCTCATAGGTCAGCGGCGGAATCTCGCGGTTCTGCTTCGGGCTGAGGCCGGAAAGCCAGGCCTTGCGCGCATGGACGGTGAAGCTGCGGCAGCCCGCTTCGCTGACGATGCGCACGAAGCGCGTCAGCGCCTCATAGCTGTCGGTGTCGTCGACGCCGATGCGGTGCTTCACCGTCACGGGCACGGACACGGCCTCGCGCATGGCGGCGACGCAGTCGCGCACCAGCTCCGGTTCTAGCATCAGGCAGGCGCCGAAGCGGCCGGTCTGCACCTTCTCGCTCGGGCAGCCGACGTTGAGATTGATCTCGTCGTAGCCGAGCGCCGCGCCGAGGCGCGCCGCGTCCGCCAGCATCGCCGGATCGGAGCCTCCGAGCTGCAGCGCCACGGGATGCTCGGCCGGATCGTAGGCGAGCAGGCGTGGGCGGTCGCCACGCAGGATGGCATGGGCGGTGATCATCTCGGTATAGAGCAGCGCGCGCGCGGAAATCAGGCGCAGGAAGAACCGCTCATGGCGGTCCGTCCAGTCCATCATCGGCGCGACGCTCAACCGCCTGTCGAGCGGATGCTCCTGGTTGCCCAAATTTTCTCCTGTCCTGCACGGTCGCGGCGGCCGCGAAGCCGCCTCCGTCCCCTTCCCTCGCGGTCCGGGCCGGGGCATACTCATCCTTATTCTTCATGCGCTTGGAGCGCAATCCGTTTGCGTCACCTCAGATAAAGGGACTGCCATGTCGCTCTTCAAGCTCGCCGCGCCTTTGTTCGTCGCCGGCCTCGCCTTCGCCGCGTCCTCCGCCAGCGCCCAGGAACAAGTCGTCAAAATCGGCCATGTCGGGCCCATCACCGGATCCATCGCCCACATGGGCAAGGACAACGAAAACGGCGCCCGCATGGCGATCGAAGACCTGAACGCCAAGGGCATCATCCTCGCCGGCAAGAAAATCCGCTTCCAGCTTCAGGCCGAAGACGACGCCGGCGACCCCAAGCAAGGCACCGCCGCCGCGACCAAGCTCGTCGACGCCAAAGTGTCGGCCGTCATCGGCCATCTCAATTCCGGCACCACCATCCCCGCATCCAAGATCTACGCCGACGCCGGCATCCCGCAGGTCTCGCCGTCGGCCACCAATCCGCGCTACACCCTGCAGGGCTTCAAGACGGCGTTTCGCGTCGTCGCCAACGACTCGCAGCTCGGCAACGTGCTCGGCCAATATGCCGTGAAGACGATGGGCGCCAAGACCGTCGCCGTCATCGACGACCGCACCGCCTACGGCCAAGGCGTGGCCGAGGAATTCGCCAAGGGCGTGAAGGCCGCAGGCGGCACGATCATTTCCAACCAGTACACCACCGACAAGGCGACGGACTTCAGCGCGATCTTGACCGCGATCAAGGCGCGCAAGCCCGACGTGATCTTCTTCGGCGGCATCGACGCCGTCGGCGGCCCGATGCTGCGCCAGATGAAGCAGCTGGGCCTGACCGCGAAATTCATGGGCGGCGACGGCATCTGCACCGGCACCCTGCCGAGCCTGGCCGGCGGCGGCCTGGCCGACGACCTGGTCGTCTGCGCCGAAGCCGGCGGCACGCCCGACTCCGAGAAGAAGGCCATGGACGACTTCCGCGACGCCTACAAGAAGCGCTTCGGCATCGACATCGTCTACAACGCCGGCTACGCCTACGACGCCACCATGGTCGTCGTGGCGGCCATGCAGAAGGCCGATTCCTGGGAGCCGGCGAAGTACCTGCCCGAGCTCGCCAAGATCGACTACAAGGGCGTCACCGGCAATATCGCCTTCGACGAGCATGGCGACCTGCGCGACGGCTTCCTGACCCTCTATACCTACAAAGGCGACAAGCGCACCCAGATCGCCGTCGTCAAATAAGACGGAGCGAGTGACGCCTACTCTTCGCCGAGATAGGCCGACTTGACCCGCGGATCGTCCAATATCGCAGCCGCCGGCCCTTCCATGACGATCGACCCCGATTCCATCACGTAGCCGCGGTGCGCGGCCTGCAGGGCCAATCGCGCGTTCTGCTCGACCAGAAGAATGGTCACGCCCTGGGCGGACACGCTGCGGATCACTTCGAAGATCCGCTGCACCATGATCGGGGCCAGGCCCATGGACGGCTCGTCCAGCAGCAGCAGGCGCGGACGCGACATCAGCGCGCGCGCCATGGCCAGCATCTGCTGCTCGCCGCCCGACAGCGCGCCCGCCATCTGGCCCGCTCTTTCCTTCAAGCGCGGGAAAGTCTCGAACCAACGCGCGATGTCGTCCGCGATCTGCCGCTTGTCTTCGACGGTGTAGGCCCCCATCAGCAGATTCTCGTGCACGCTCATTCGCGCGAAGACGCCGCGCCCTTCCGGCACCATGACCAACTTCCGTTCGGTCAGCTCGAACGACTTCACGCCAGCGAGCGGCTCGCCGAGATACTCGATCCGCCCTTCCGTCCGCGAGAGCGGCAGCGTCGCCGTGATCGCCTTCAGCATTGTGGTCTTGCCGGCGCCGTTGGCGCCGATCAGCGCAACAAGCTCGCCTTCATCCACATGCAGCGAGACGCCCTTGAGCGCCTGGATGCCGCCGTAGGCCACCCGCAGGTCGCGAACGGACAGCACCTTGCCGCTCAATGGTCGGCCCCCAGGTAGGCGGCGATGACCGCGGGATCCTTCTGCACGGCGGCCGGCGCGCCTTCGGCGATGACCTTGCCGTAGTCGAGCACCGTGATGCGGTCGCACAGTCCCATCACCAGCTTCACGTCATGCTCGATCAGCAGAAGGGTCCGGCCGTCGTCGCGAATCCGCAGCAGCAATTCGCGCAGTCCCAGCTTTTCGGTCGCGTTCATGCCAGCGGCGGGCTCGTCGAGCGCCAGCAGCAGCGGATCGGTGGCCAACGCCCGTGCGATCTCGAGACGCCTCTGGTCGCCATAGGAGAGATGGCGCGCG
Organism: Alphaproteobacteria bacterium; assembly: GCA_036500145.1. Taxonomy (GTDB): domain Bacteria; phylum Pseudomonadota; class Alphaproteobacteria; order SMXQ01; family SMXQ01; genus CAMAVH01. The sequence goes on from DASYCO010000012.1 coordinate 18,706, forward strand.
GTGCGCCCGGCAAGATGGCCGATGCCGGCGAACTCCAGCAGCTCCTGCGCGCGGTCGCATATGGCGGCCTCCTCCGCGCGCGCGGCGCGATGCTTGAAGACCGCGCCGAACACGCCCTGCGAGGTGCGCACATGGCGCCCCACCATGACGTTCTCCAGCGCCGTCATGTCGCCGAACAGCCGGATGTTCTGGAACGTGCGGGCGATGCCGGCTTTCGCCACGCGATGCGGCGCGGACGGCGCATAAGGCACGCCGCGCAATTCGAAAAGCCCCGCGTCCGGCCGATAGAGGCCGGTGATGACGTTGAACAGGGTCGTCTTGCCGGCCCCGTTCGGACCGATGAGCCCATAAATCTGCCCAGGCTGGATTTCCAGCCCGACGTCCGACAAGGCCTGGAGCCCGCCGAAGTGCTTGCTGGCGCCGCTGACCTTCAACAAGGGAATGCCGTCGACATTTCCTTGAGACGCGGCGCGGGCTTCGCTTTCCGTCGTCATGCCCTGGTCTCGTCCGCAGCTTCCTGGTTCAGCGCGGCTTGCGGCCGGTTCTCCGGCCGCGACGACGGCCACAGCCCCGCAGGACGCGCCAGCATGACGAGGATCAAGGCCAGTCCATAGAGCAGCTGGCGCAGCACTTCGGCATCGATCCAGACCTTGCCGAACAGCTCCAGCTGAATCGGCTCGACCACGTGGCGTAGCAGTTCGGGCAGCGTCGCCAGCAGCGCGCCGCCGAGCACCACGCCGGGGATGTGGCCGATGCCGCCCAGCACGACCATCGCCAGGATGGCGATCGATTCGGTCAAGGTGAAGGATTCCGGCGACACGAACCCTTGGAAGGCGCCGAACATGCTGCCCGCCACGCCGCCGAACGTCGCACCCATGGCGAAAGCCAGCAATTTGACGTTGCGCGTATTGATCCCCATCGCGCCGGCGGCGGTCTCGTCCTCGCGCAGCGCCACCCAGGCGCGCCCAAGGCGCGAATTCTGCAGGCGCAGCGAGATGAAGATGATCAATGCGCATTGCGCCAGGAACAGGAAGTAGTAGGCGTTGACGGAGGGCATGCTCATGCCCAGCAGATGCACCGTCGAGCCGGAGCCCGGCTCGCCCGCGAGCGACAGGCCGAAGATGCGGATGGGGTCGATCCTGTCGATGCCCTGCGGGCCGTTTGTGATGTTCACCGGGCCGTTCAGGTTGTTCATGAAGATTCGGGTGATCTCGCCGAAGCCGAGCGTGACGATGGCGAGATAGTCGCCGCGCAGCCGCAGCGTCGGCGCGCCGAGGACGACGCCGAAGATTCCCGCCAGCAGCGCCGCGAGCGGCACGATCATCCACAGCGAGAGATGGATGCCGTTCTGCGCGATTTCCGGGCCGCACAGCCAGATCAGGAAATGGCCGATGGCCGGGTAGGTATTGACGAAGGACTCGATGACGCTGGCGACCTGCGGCGAGGCGAACATTCCCGCCGTATAGGCGCCGATGGCATAGAAGGCGATATAGCCGAGGTCGAGCAGGCCGGCGAAGCCGACCACGATGTTCAAGCCCAGCGCCAGCATGATGTAGAGCAGCGCCATGTCGGCGATGCGCACCCAGGAATTTCCGAATGGGCTGGCGACGAAGGGGAAGATCAGCGCCACGGCGACCAGCGCGGCCAAGCCGGCGATGCGGATGCGGCGCGTGTTGCCGGCGGCGACGGGTCGGTTCAAGGCGCCGCCCTCATGCGCGGTCGGCGACGCGCTCGCCCATGATGCCCGACGGCCGCAGCATCAGCACGCCGACCAGCACGATGAAGGCGAAAATATCCTGGTAGTTGCTTCCGAGAAATCCCCCGGTCACGTCGCCGATGTAGCCGGCGCCCAGGCTTTCGATCAAGCCGAGCAAGATCCCGCCCAGCATCGCGCCGTAGATGTTGCCGATGCCGCCCAGCACGGCGGCGCTGAACGCCTTGAGCCCCGGCAGGAACCCCATCGCGAAATGCGCGCCGGAATAATTGGCCGCCCACATCACGCCGGCGATCGCGGCAAGGGCGGCACCAATGGCGAAGGTGGCGACGATGACCCGGTCGGTGCTCACTCCCATCAGGCCGGCCACGCGGGGGTTTTCCGCGGTCGCCCGCATCGCGCGGCCCAGCCGCGTCTTCTCGATCACGACCGCCAGGCTCGCCATGGCGGCCAGCGCGAGGGCCAATAGCAGGATCTGCGTCGGCGTGATGAGCGCGCCCCCCACCTCGACCGGCGCGGACGGCAGCAGCTGGGGAAACGGTATGGGATTGCGGCCCCATATCATCATGGCCAGGGTCTGCAAGAAGATGGAGACGCCGATGGCCGTGATGAGCGGCGCCAGCCGCGACGAGCCGCGCAGCCGGCGGTAAGCCACCCGTTCCACGAGCACGTTGACGGCGACGCAGACCGGCACGGCGCCCACGATGGCGATGCCGAGCTGCAGGCCGCCGGGCAGGCCCGGCGCCAGTTCGTTCAGCAGGCGCAGGATCGTCACCGCTGCCATCGCGCCGATCATCAGAATCGCGCCATGGGCGAAGTTGATCAGGTCGAGCACCCCATAGACCATGGTGTAGCCCAGCGCGATCAGCGCATACATGCTGCCCAATACGAGGCCGTTGATGATCTGCTGAAGAAGTATGTCCATACGGTCTCGGTAGGCCTCGCAAGTTTCGGGCCAAATACTCGCGTGTGAAGGCCGGCCCGTCAACATCGGCGAAGCCGCCGATGACTCATGCGCGTGGGACGCCCAGCCGTCGTTTGCCGAGGATGGGCGTTCACGCGCTCGAAATATGCTATTTTGACGCGTTTTGGAAAGCGCCCTGTCGGCGCAGGCCAGGAAGCTGCAGATGCCGGATGCCCCCTGCCCGTTGATCGAGGTCAAGTCGCTGTCGAAGTCCTTCGACGGCGGCCGCGGCTTCGCCGTCGCCGATGTCTCGCTCGCGATCGCCGCCGGATCGCTCGTCGCCCTCGTCGGCAGCTCCGGCTCGGGCAAGACGACGCTGCTCAAATGCGTCAACCGCCTGATCGAGCCCGACAAAGGCGAGGTGCGCATCGACGGCGTCGACGTGAACGGCATGGCCGCGCCGGAGCTGAGGCGCGGCATCGGCTATGTCTTCCAGGGCGTCGGGCTCTTCCCGCATATGCGCGTCGGCGAGAACATCGGCATCACGCCGAAGCTGCTCGGCTGGCCGGCAGAGAAGATCGACGCCCGCGTCGCCGAGCTGCTCGACCTGGTCGACCTGCCCCGGGACCACGCCCGGCGCTTTCCCCACATGCTCTCCGGCGGCCAGCGCCAGCGCGTCGGCGTCGCGCGCGCCATCGCGGCGCGCCCGCGCATCATGCTGATGGACGAGCCCTTCGGCGCGCTCGATCCCGTCACGCGCGACGACCTCGGCAGCGCCTACCGCAAGCTGCATGACAGCCTCGGCATGACCACCTTGATGGTGACCCATGACGTGCAGGAGGCGGCGCTGCTGGCCGACCGCATCGTCGTCATGAAGGGCGGCCGCATCGTTGCCGACGGCACGCCGCAGGCCCTGATGGCGAACGCCGCAGATCCGGACGTCGCCGCCCTCATGGCCGTGCCGAAGCGCCAGGCCGAACGCATCGGCCGGCTGATGGCGACCGCCGAGCAGCCATCATGACCGACAAAGCCTGGTCCGACGCCTGGTCGCTGCTGCCGGCCTACCTCACGCCGCATATCGTGCTGAGCGCCGCCGCCCTGGCGCTCGGGCTGCTCGTCAGCCTGCCGCTCGCCGTCGCCATCGCCGGGCGGCCGCGCCTGCGCTGGCCGGTGCTGGCCGTCGCCGGCCTGATCCAGACGATTCCGGGCCTCGCCCTGCTGGCGCTGTTCTATCCCCTGCTGCTGGCGCTCTCGGCGGTGACGCTGCACGCCTTCGGCTTCGCCATCCCCGCCCTCGGCTTCCTGCCGACGCTGATCGCGCTGACGCTCTACGCCATGCTGCCGATCCTGCGCAACGGCGTGGCGGGGCTGAACGGCGTCGATCCCGACGTCGTCGAGGCCGCCGAAGGCGTCGGCATGACGCCACGCCAGGTTTTGCTGCGCGTAAAGGCGCCGCTCGCCGCGCCCGTCGTCATGGCCGGCGTGCGCACGGCGGCGGTCTGGACCATCGGCGCCGCCACGCTCTCCACGCCGGTCGGCCAGACCAGCCTCGGCAACTACATCTTCACCGGCCTGCAGACGGAGAACTGGGTGTCGGTGCTGTTCGGCTGCATCGCCGCCGCCGCCCTCGCCCTCGTCGCCGATATCTTCCTCGGCCTGATCGAAACCGGCCTGGCCCAACGCCGCCACACGCGCATGGCGCTCGGCGTCGCCGGGCTCCTCCTCGGCACGCTTGCCGGCCTAACGCCGCTGCTCGCGAACGGCACGGCGACCTACACCATCGGCGCGAAGAACTTTTCCGAGCAGTTCATCCTGGCCGAGCTTATGGGCGAACGCCTGAAGGCCGAGGGCGCCAGCGTCGCCCATAAGGACGGGCTCGGCTCGGCCGTCGCCTTCCGCGCCCTCGCCCATGACGACATCGACGTCTACGTCGACTATTCCGGCACGCTGTGGAGCAACGTCATGGGGCGCGGCGACATGCTCAGGCGCGACGTGATGCAGAAGGAGATCGCCCGCTGGATGAAGGCCGAACAGGGCGTCACCGTGCTCGGCCCGCTCGGCTTCGAGAACGCCTACGTGCTCGCCATGAAGCGCGACCGGGCGGCGACGCTCGGCGTCTCGACTCTGGACGACCTCGCCCGCGTCGCGCCACAGCTCGTCATCGGCAGCGACATAGAATTCCTGAGCCGGCCCGAATGGACCGCCCTGAAGGACGCCTACGGCCTGTCCTTCAAGGGGCAGCGCTCCTTCAACCCGACGATCATGTACCGCGCGCTGGAGACCGGCGAAGTCGACGTGATCTCCGCCTTCTCCAGCGACGGGCGGATGGCCTCGCTCGACCTCGTCGCCCTCGGCGACCCCAAGCAGGCCGCCCCCGCCTACGACGCGCTCATCCTGCTCGCGCCGAAGCGGGCCAACGACGAACGGCTGAAGCGCGCCCTGACGCCCCTCATCGGCGCCATTCCCGTCGAGGCGATGCGCGCCGCCAACCTCGCCGTCGACCGCGACGCGGACAAGGCCTCGCCCGCCCAGGCCGCGCGCGACCTGGCAGCGACGCTGCACCTTCAGCCTTAGGCATCCGACGTCCGCGCCAAAGCCGCTACGGCGATGAAGGCCAGCAGCAGGGTGCAGACGATCGTCGGCCCCGTGGGCAGGTCGAGGGCCGCCGAGAGCGACAGCCCGAAGAGATAGCCGACGATGGCCGTGAGATAGCCGACGGCGAGCCGCCAGCGGCCTGGCAGACGGCGCACGGCGAGCGCCGGCAGGATCAGCGTCGCAAAGACGAGATAGACGCCGACGAGCTGCACCGACTGGGTGACGGTCAGCGCGAACAGCCCGTAGAACCACATCCGCCCTGCCCGCGTCGCGGAGCTGATGCGGCCGGCGAAGAGGAACCACAGCAGCAGAACCACGGCGTAGAGGACCGCCGCCGGCAGCAGCTGCGCCGGGGTGACCCAGAGGATCTGCCCGACCAGCAGGTCTTGCAGATGCTCGCCGCCATGCGGATTGTGCGCAAGCAGCAGCAAGGCGACGCTGGCCGCCGCCACGAAGAGCACGCCGATGAGCGCCTCCTGCACGTCGGGCCAATGCTTCTCCGTCCAGGTCAGCAGCAGCGCGCCGAGCAAGGCGGCCGCCGTCGCCGCAAGCTGCACGCGCCAGCCCTGCGGCTCCCAGCCCAGGCCGTCGGCGACGATGACGCCGAGGCCCGCGACCTGCGCGATGGCGAGGTCGATGAAGACGATGCCCCGGGCCAGCACGCGCTGGCCCAGGGGAACATGCGTCGCGATCACCAGCAGCCCGGCGAGGAAGGCCGGGAAGAGGATGCTGAGATCGAGGCTAGCGAACATTGGCCGCCGCCAGCAGCCGGTTCAGCGTGTCGTCGAACAGGCCGAACAGGTCCTTCGCCCCGTCGCTGCCGCCGACCGTGAAGGGCAGCACAGCGACCGGCACGCCGGCGCGGTCCTTCAGGAAGTCGGAGGGCCGCGAGTCCTCGTAGGCGGCGCGGATCACCAGCCGGATCGGCTGCTGGCGCACCGTGTCGACGACCTGCGCGAGATAGCCGCTCGACGGCGGAATGCCGGGCTTGGGCTCCAGCGTCACCGTCTCCGTCATGCCGAGCCAGTCGAGCAGGTAGGTCCAGTTCTTGTGCTGGGTGCCGATCGGCAGGCCGCGCAGCGACGCCGCCTGCAGAGTCCAGCCCTGCATCGCCATCGTCCAGCGCTCGTCGAACGCATGGTAGCGGCTCGCGTAGTAAGCCGCGTTGGCGGGGTCCAGCTCGGCCAGCCGGTCCGCCAGCGGCTTCGCCACCGCGGCGATGTTGCGCGGGTCGGTCTGGATGTGCGGATTACCCGCCGCATGGACGTCGCCGTCGGCACGGTCGAGACGCTCCGGCACGTCGAGCAGGTGGACGTAGCGCGCCGCCTCGAACGAGCCCTTGGCGCCCGGCAGGATCTTGCCGTTGGTGGCCTGACGCTGGATCTGCGGCAGCCAGCCAATCTCCAGCTCCGCGCCGGTGCAGACGGCGAGGTCCGCCGCCCGCGCATGGGCGATGAGGCTCGGCCGCGCCTGGATCTGATGCGGATCCTGGCTCGCCTGCGTCGCCATGTAGACCGACACCTTGTCGCCGCCAAGCTCCTTGGTCAGGCTGGCCCATTCCGGCTCGCAGGCGAAGACGTTGACGTCGGCCAGGGCCGCCGTCGCGCCGATGGTTCCCAGCGCCGCGAGCGCGACGCCGAAGAAGAGTACGATATGTCCGGTTCTCATGATGGGTTCTCCTCAATACTGGTGGGCGCCGTGCGGCCCGAAGATGACGGTGTATTGCAGCAGCACGAGATCGTTGGTCTCGGCGTCCGAGGCGTCGCGGCTGTACTGCAGGCGGATGCGGCCGAATTCGCTCGTGTCGTATTCGAGCAGGGCCGTGCCGCGCCGCGGCGTATGGCCCATGTCGTCCAGCGTCGTGCCGGCGAGCGCCACGTCGACGTCGCTGGCGTTCACCTGGTCGTAGCGCAGGCCGACCTTCCACTGCGGCATGAACTGGTAGACCGCCTGGGCGTACCAGCCCGTCTGGTCGCCGTCCGTGTTCACGCCGTCGAAGTCGCCGGACTGGCGCTGCAGGAAGAACTCGCCGGCGAGCGTCAGGTTGCGCTCGACCGGATTGCCGCCGGGCGCCCATTTGTAGACGAGACTGGCGATGCCGAGGTCGGTCGGGCCGCTGTAGACGTCGGGCATGTCGCCCGTCTCGCGGTCCTTCGCGTTGGTGCGCAGATAGGACAGGCCGGCCTGCCAGCTGCTGCTCTCGTCGATGTCGTCGCCGGCATGGACGAACAGGCTCTTCGCGCCGACGCCGCCGTGCGCGGCACCCGAGCCGGGGAAGCCCTCGCCGCGGAACAGCTCGCCGCCGAACTCCAGGAAGAACGGCGTCGGCGCGAGCCAGCGCACCTGCGCGCCGTCGTCGCCATACTGGCCGTCGAGCATCGCCGCATAGGGCAGCGGCGCGTCGATGAAGTCCCAGTCATGGGCATGCTTCTGGTTGAGGTAGCCGATGCCGGAGAAGAACCGGCCGCCCTTCAGCGTGAAGCCGCCCGGCAAGTCCGTCGTCTGCACGAAGGCCTCCTCCAGCGACAGCTCGTTCTCGGGCGTCATCGAGACGGTCAGGTTGCCGAACAGCGCCTGGTCGATGTTGGCGTTGAAGTTCAGCTCCGACTCGCCGAGCGAAAAGCCGCGCGACTTGCCTTCCGACGTCTCGTCGCCGAGCGGGAAGCCGGCGATGCGCGGCGAGCCCGGATCGTGCGACGACGCGCCGAAGGTGCCGTTCAGCACGCCGCTGATCGACGGATTGAACGCGTTGGGGTTGGAGCTGACGTTGGCGACCGGAGCCGCCTTGGCTGGCGCACTCGCGGCGCCCGCCGCGACGACGGCCTTGGTCTGCGTCGCCGTGTCCTTCGCGGCCTGGGCGTCGCCCTCGGCCTTGTCGAGGCGGCTCTCGAGGTCGCGGATCTTCGATTCGTAGTCCTGCTTCATCTGGTCGAACATCTGGCGGATCGCCGCCATGTCCGCCGGAGACTGCGCTGTCTTGCTTTGGGCAAGGGCGGCGTTGCCGTGGCTCATGAGAGCCCAGGCGCCCGTGGCCGCAGCCAGGGCGAATGTGCGTTTGAAAGTCATCGTTCGCTCTCTTCGTTTCCATGCCGCAATCGGGCGGCACAGCATGAAACTCGGCGCCGGTCAGGACCGGCGCGGGATCAAGCTCGGGCGGAAGCGAAGGGAGACGGAGGGCCGCGCGCGGCGGCGGGAACGGGACGCGCGGCGATGACGGAGACGTCGCGCAGGTCGGCGAAGGCCAGCGGCGCGAAGGTCGGCACGGCCAGCGGCAAGATGGACGGCAGGACGGAGAACGTCCCCAGCGCGATCAGGTTGCAGAGATCGCACTGGTCGTTGTGGCCATCGGGCAGATTGGCGGGCAGATCGACGGCACGCGCGTGCTGCGAAGCCCCGTCGTCGAGCGACAAGACGATGGCGGGCGATGCGCCGCCGGACGGCAGGTCGTGGAAATGGGCCTGGACGATGTAGCCCTGCAGCGCGACGGCAAGGACCAGCAGCAACGCCTGAAGGCGTCCACCGATCCCGTAACGAGCGATTGCCCCGCCTCGCGCCTTCACTTGCCCTGTCCCCGCATCATCGTCCGACGGCAGGAATAGGAGATTTCGGCTCAGGCGTAAAGATACATTATAACATAATTAATGCAGGAGCCCTTGGGGCGCGGAGACCTCCCCGCGCCCCGCCGGACTATTTGGACACCTTGGCCGACAGCTTCTTCGCTTCGTCGAGATGGTGCTCCACGGTCTTCACGATGTCGGCCGAGACCTTCTTGATCGCGGCATTCTCGCCGTCCTTGGCGTAGGCACGATGCAGCGTCAGCGCGTCCTCGTGGCCGCTGACCTGGGCCTTCATGTAGTCGGCGTCGAAGGCTGCGGCGTCGTCCTTCTGCAGACGGTCGTAGGTCGCCTGGTGCGCGTCGTCGAGCTTGGCCGGCGCGGCCGCGTCGATCTTCTGGCTCTTGGCGGCATCGAGCAGCTTCTTAGTCGAATCCGTATGGTCCTTGATCATCATGCTGGCGAAGCTTTTCACGTCGTTCGACTTGGTGCGATCGAGCGCGAGCTTGCTCGACTGCACCTCGAACAAGTCGCCCATGCCGGCATGCTGCAGATAGTCTTGCGTCGCCTTCCCCGCCGGGGGCGCGGACATGGTCTGTGCCGTCGCCGGCAGCGCGAATACGGCGAACGTCACGGCAAAAACAATGGGAATGAAGCGCAAGCTGAATGGGCGGGCTGTCATGGCGGGCCTCCTGTTGAGCACGGTTCCTCGCGCCTTCAGTTTCCCTGAAGGCGCGAACGGTCTGCACTCAACGATGGAGCCTCGGAAGCCGTTCCGGGAACGCGGCCCAGACGCCCTCACGCCCTGCGTTATTTGCTGGGCGTCGCCAGCCCCAGCGGCTTGCCGGTTTCCAGCAGCGTCTTGAGGCCTGAGAGGATCATCGGCCAGCCCCGCCGTCCGCCCTCGAGCAGAGGCTTCGGCATCGGCGTCGGATGGGCTTCCGTCATGGTGAGGCGAACGACGCCGCCGCCGGCTGGCGCGATCTCGTAGGACACGACGGACTCCGGCAGGTCGGGGGCGGCCTCGACGCGCCAGGACAGCACGAGCCGGCGCGGCGCATCGCTGTCGCGCACCTCGCCCCTCACCTCCACCGCCCCGTCCGGCTTGCGCAGCAGCCAGGGCGAGCCGCGCTTCCAGTCCGACTCGACGGTCCGGCCGAAGAAGTAGTCCTTCGTCAGCGTGCCGTTCGTCAGCGCCGACCACAGCCTGTCGGGCGTGGTCGCGACGTAGGTCACGTAGACAGTGCCTTCCGTCGTCAGTTCGCCCGCCGCCGGTTCGTCCGTCATTTGCTCGCGCCGTCGAAGTGAGTGATCTTCACCTTCGACAGGTCGACGTCCGGCACGCAGCGCAGGTTGACGGCGGCCATCTTGGTGCCGTCCGGCATCTGGCCGTCGGCGAAGGGCGCGCAGCCGCACACCGGGCAGAAGTGATGCGCGATCACATGCTTGTTGAAGAAATAGGTTTCGTAGTCGCTCTCCGGCGTCGACAGCTTCAACTTGTCGCGCGGCACGAAGGCGAGCACGCTGCCCTTCCGCCGGCACATGGAGCAGTTGCACTCCATTCCGGAGGTGAAGTCGCCTTCGACCGTGAAGGCGATGCGTCCGCAGTGGCAGCTTCCTTGATAGAGCATGGCCGTCTCCTCTGTTTGCCCGAGGATAACGGCCGAAAGCGGATTTTGCACCCTGCCCTATTTGCCGCTGCGCCGCGCCGGCTTCACGTGGGCGTCGATCAGCGTTTGCGCCGTCTGGGCGAGCACGGCGGACGGGCCGCCCTTGCCGAAGATCTGGCCCGACACGAGCGCGCCCTCGATGAGCAGCACGAGGGCGTCGCCAAGCTCCGCCGGCCGCTCGGCGCCCATGGCCTTCGCCAGGTCGCGCAGGCGCTTGCGCAGCGCCGCCTTGTGACCCGTGGCGACCTTGCGCGCCGGATGGTCCGAGTCGGGATATTCGACCACGGCGTTGGTCAGGCCGCAGCCGCGGTAGCCGTCCCGCGTGCGACCGGAGAGCATCTCGAAATAGGCGATCATCTGGCGGCGCGGATCGTCCGGATGGGCGGCGGCGGACGCGTCGAAGCGCGTCCAGAAGTCGGCTTCGTAGTCGCGCATGTAGGACGCGGCCAGCTCGTCCTTCGAGGCGAAGCTGCGGTAGAGGCTGGGCTTGGTGACGCCGGCGCGCTGCACGATCTCGTCGACGCCGACGGCGCGGATGCCCTGGCGGTAGAACAGCTCGCGCGCCGTGGCGCGGATCTTGTCGACGGCGCGCGCCGGCGCGGCGGACGCGAGGGAAACGGCGGTTTTCTTGGCCATGCTCAATACCGGACGATTCATGCCTTGACGATGTGACCGCTCGGTACGTATAAGCTTGAAACCCGCAACGTACCGGTCAGTAACATGGACATAGCACGCCCCAAGACGATCCGCCAGAGGCCCTTCGGCCAGAAATACGCCTTCGTCGTCGTCGGCGTCATCTTCCTGGCCCTGCTCGCCGCAGCCGGCCAGCGCTCGTCGCCCGGCGTGCTGATCCTGCCGCTCGAGCACGCCTTCGGCTGGAGCCGCGACGTCATCTCCCTGTCGGCCGCCGTCGGCATCTTGCTCTACGGCCTGATGGGCCCCTTCGCCGCCGCGCTGATGGAAAGCTTCGGCCTGCGCCGCACCTTGCTCTGCGCCCTGGCCCTCATGACGGTGGCACCCGCGCTCAGCACGCTGATGACCGAGCCATGGCAGCTCATCGCCACATGGGGCGTGCTGTCGGGCCTCGCCTCCGGCTCGGTGGCCATCGTGCTCGGCGCCACGGTGGTCAACCGCTGGTTCGCCACGCACCGCGGCGTCGTCATGGGCTTTCTCACTGCCAGCACCGCCACCGGCACGCTGATCTTCGTGCCCGGCCTCGCGGCGCTGTCGGAACATGGCTGGCAATGGGTCGCCTGGGCCGTCTCGGGCGTCGCGGCGGCGCTCATCCCGCTCGCCTACTGGCTGGTGCCGGAACGGCCCGCCGACGCCGGGCTCGTGCCCTACGGCACCGTCGGCGAAGCGCCGCTGCCCGCGAAGCGCACGGGCCTGCTCGCCGCCACCTTCGGCAGCCTGGCGCGCGCCTCGCGCACCAGCACCTTCTGGTACCTGTCCGCCACCTTCTTCATCTGCGGCTTCACCACCAACGGCCTCGTCGGCACGCACCTGATCGCGCTCTGCGGCGACCAGGGCATTCCCGAAGTGCGCGCCGCGAGCCTGCTCGCCATGATGGGCCTGTTCGACCTCTTCGGCACCACGGGCTCGGGCTGGCTCACCGACCGCTATGACCCGCGCAAGCTGCTGTTCATGTATTACGGTCTGCGCGGCCTGTCGCTGATCTACCTGCCCTACTCCGACTTCTCGTTCTACAGCCTGTCGGTCTTCGCGGTGTTCTACGGCCTCGACTGGCTCGCCACCGTGCCGCCGACCATGCGGCTCGCCAACGAGGCCTTCGGCGAGCGCGACGCGCCGGTCGTGTTCGGCTGGATCGTCGCCGGCCACATGCTGGGCGCCGCCAGCGCCGCCTTCTTCGCCGGCTGGATGCGCACCGAGCAGGGCACCTACTTCGAGGCCTTCTTCATCGCCGGCCTCACGGCGGTCGCCGCCGCCTTCATCTCGCTGATGGTGCGGCGCAAGCCGATGGCGCCGGTCGCGGCATAAACTGCCTGAAACGACATCGGCGTAAGCCGCGCGGCGGCTATGGCGGCATGAGGCCGGAGCGGCTATACAAAACCACATGTCCGGTCTCGTCCCGCTCCTGCTTCTCCCTGGCCAGCTCTGCGACGAACGCCTGTGGCGCGATCCCGCCACGGCGCTCGCCGACGTCGCCTTGCCGATCTTCGGCGACCTGTCTCAGGACGAGAGCATCCCCGCCATGGCCGAGCGCGCGCTGACGAACGCGCCGCCCGAGTTCGCGCTTGCCGGCCTGTCGATGGGCGGCTACGTCGCGCTCGAAATCATGCGCCAGGCGCCCGAGCGCGTGCTGCGCCTTGCCCTGCTCGACACCTCGGCACGGCCGGAAAGTCCCGCCCGCGCCTCGCTGCGCTACGCCGACATGAGCACTGTCGGATTAGGGCGCTTCGCCGGCATCACGCCGCGCCTGCTGCCGCAGTTCATCCATGCAAGCCGGCTGGACAGCCCGGTCGCGCAGGATGTCATGACGATGACAGAGCGCGTCGGCCAAGAGGTCTACCTGCGCCAGCAGCGCGCCATCCTCGCGCGGCCCGACGCGCGCCCCCTGCTTGCCGGCATCAACGTGCCGACGCTGGTCGGCGTCGGCGATTCGGACCGCACGACGCCGCCGCGCCTCGCCGAGGAAATGCAGGCCGCGATCACCGGCGCGAAACTGCATGTGTTTCAGAACTGCGGCCATCTGCCGCCGATGGAAGTGCCGGACGAGACGACGCAGGCGTTGCGCGCCTGGCTTTCATAAGACGGGCTCGCGGCATAGCGCCGGAACCGATTACGCCGTACCATCGTTCCTGCTGCGTCGTTCCTCGCCGTCGACATTCCCAAATCATTCCTGGAGTCTCCCATGGCCAAGACCATCGCTCTGCTCATCGGCAGTCTGCGCAAGGATTCGATGAACCGCAAATTCGCCAAGGCGCTCGAAAAGCTCGCCGGCGACCGTCTCAAGTTTCAGGAAATCTCCATCGACCTGCCGGCCTTCAACCAGGATCAGGAATCCGACCCGCCCGCTCTCGTGGCGACGCTGCGCACGCAGGTGCTGGCGGCCGACGGCGTGCTGATCGTGACGCCGGAATACAATCGCTCGATTCCGGGCCTGGTGAAGAACGCGCTCGACTGGGGCTCGCGCCCCTACGGCAAGAACGTCTGGGCCAACAAGCCCGTGGCGACTTGCGGCGCGTCGGGCGGCGCCATCGGCAGCGCGCTGGCGCAGGCGCATCTGCGCAACGTGCTGGCCTATCTCGACATGCCCACGCTGCTGCAGCCGGAAGTCTACCTGCACTTCACCAAGGATCTCATCGACGACGCCGGCAACATCTCGAAGGAAGACACGCAGAAATTCCTCGGCGGCTTCGTCGACAAATACGTCGCCTGGGTCGAGAAGCACGCCTAGCAGGCTAATCCGCCTTGCCGCCCTTCAGCAGGCCGACGAGCGGGTTCGGCGTCGGTGGCGCGACCCGCCGCAAGCTATTCGTGTCGCGATGGTCGAACGGCGGCGTCTTGCCGCGCAGCGCCAGATCCGTGCGCGTCACGTAGCTCCAGCTGTCGTCGCCATGGAATGTGATGTCGATGCGGTAGTAGTCGGTGCGAAACGCTTCCTCAAGGAAGGGCGTCGAGCAGATGCCGAAGCGCGTGTCGCCGCGCCGCGCTTCCACTGAAATGCAATTGTCGCCCGGCTTTGCCGTGCCGCCCGCCAGCACCACCTGCCCGCGGGGAATGGCGATGGTCTGCATGATCAGCCCGGTCGCCGGCTCCCACAGCCAGTAGCCGACCTGGTCGTGGAAAGTGACAGCCTCTTCCGGCGTGTTGATGTGGATGTAGTAGCGCAGCCCGTAGAGGAGCTGGGGGCCGTTGGTCTGCGGGTCGATCGGCTCCATCCGGACATGCTCGCGGAACAGGCGCCGCTCCGGGCCATCCGCCTTCGGATTGATGTCCACCCCCTGGTCGGATTCCCATGTGCCGGCCAGGCGCCGCAGCGGGCCGAGATTGGCCAGCGTGTCCGGCGAAGCGTCGGGTTCGGTGAAGATGTCGTCGGGAATGTTCGCCATGGGCTCCTCGCACGGATGAAGTCGCCATAATGTGCATGGCAGCCGTCGCGATAACAAGCATGTGGATTGCTCGATGGCCTGCCAAACGCCTTCGGCAAACTCCACATCTCCATAGCGCAGACGGCCTGGTCCCCGAGCCTTCGTTCAAGGACCAGACCGTCTCTTTCAGCCGAGCTGATTTCCCCGTTCAGGCGCTGACGCGCTTCTCGCTGTCGAGCGCCGTCATCGAATGGGCGTCGTAGCGGTCGCCGGCCGCGGCCTCGCGCGGAATGTTGCGTTCGATCTCCGCCAGGTCTGCCGCCGTCAGCGTCACGTCGAGGCTGGCGAGCGATTCGGCCAGCCTGTCGCGGCGACGCGCGCCGACCAACGGCAGAATGTCGTCGCCTTGCGCCGACACCCAGGCGATGGCGACCTGCGCCACCGTCACGCCCTTGGCCTCGGCGATCTTGCGCAGAACGTCGACCAGCTTGAGGTTGTGGTCGAGGTTCTCGCCCTGAAAGCGCGGGCTGCGGGCGCGGAAGTCCTTGCTCCCGACGGCACGAGAGCTCTCCCAATGGCCGCTGATGAGGCCGCGCGACAGCACGCCGTAGGCGGTGACGCCGATGCCGAGCTCGCGGCATGTCGGCAGGATCTCCGCCTCGATGCCGCGCGAGATCAGCGAATATTCGATCTGCAGGTCGCTCACCGGATGAACCGCCTGGGCGCGCCGCAGCGTCTCCGCGCCGACTTCCGACAGGCCGATGTGGCGGACGTAGCCGGCCTTCACCATCTCGGCAAGTGCGCCCATCGTCTCTTCGATCGGCACGTTCGGATCGAGCCGCGCCGGACGGTAGATGTCGACATGGTCGGTGCCGAGGCGCTTCAGCGTGTAGGCGAGCGCCGTCTTGATCGCCGCCGGGCGTGTGTCGAGGCCGATCCACTGGCCGGCGGGATCGCGCTGGGCGCCGAACTTCACGCTGATGAGGACGTCGTCGCGCGAACGCTCCTTCAGCGCGCGGGCGATCAGCATCTCGTTGTGGCCCATGCCGTAGAAGTCGCCGGTGTCGAGCAGGTTGATCCCGGCGTCGATGGCCGCGTGGATCGTGGCAATGCCTTCGGCCTCGTCGGCCGGGCCGTAGAGGTCGGGCGACATGCCCATGCAGCCGAGGCCGAGAGGCGAGGTCTTGGGGCCGGTCAGGCCGAGCGGGCGGGTCTTCATGGCGGGGCTCCTAATGCCGGGCGCCGAAGGGCCGGCGCGTCGGGACGGAAGATGGCCCCCTGGACGCAAAACGATAATCCGTATAATTTTGAATGAACTATACGGATTGCCGAACAATGCAGCCCAACCTCAGCGACCTCGAACTCTTCGTCGCCATCGCCCGCACCCGCAGCTTCCGCCGTGCCGGCATGGAGCTCGGCATCGCCGCCTCGACCTTGAGCGAGCGGCTGCGCGCCCTGGAAGAACGGCTCGGCGTGCGGCTGCTGAACCGCACGACGCGCAGCGTCTCCACGACGGAAGCCGGCGCGCATCTGCTGGAGCGGCTCACCCCTGCCCTGCGCGAAATATCCGACGCCGTCGGGCAGCTCGGCGACTTCAGCGACAGCCCGACCGGCATGCTCCGCATCAACGCGCCGGGCGCGGCGACGCGCATCGTGCTGGCTCCCATGATCGCCGACTTCCTGCGCGCCTATCCGCAGATCACGGTCGAGATCATCGCCGAGGACGCCCTGGTCGACATCGTCGCCGGCGGCTACGACGCCGGCGTGCGCTTCGGCGAAAGCGTGGCGCAGGACATGATCGCCGTCCCGCTCGGGCCGCCGCAGCGCTACGCCGTCGTCGCCTCGCCCGCCTGCGTCAAGGCGCACGGCATGCCGCGCAAGCCGCAAGACCTGCTGACCAAGCCCTGCATCCGCCACCGCTTCACCAGCATCGCCTTCCTCGGCTGGGAATTCGAAAAGGCCGGCAAGACCATCCTGATCCGGCCCGACGCCTTGCTGATCACCAATGACGGCGCGATCGAGCGCCAGGCCGTGCTCGAGGGCCTGGGCTTCCTGTTCACCCTGGAAGGCTTCTTGCGCGAGGACGTGGCCGCCGGCCGCCTGGTCGAGGTATTACGCGACTGGTGCCCGGAGTTCCCCGGGCTGTTCCTCTATTACCCGAGCCGCCGCCACACCCCGACGGCCCTGCGGGCCTTTATCGACTTCATCCAGGAACGGCGAGCCTAGGGAAAAGTTATAAGGGGATGTCGGTTCCGCCGAGGCCTGTTCGTCCTTTGGCCATGGAGACCGGCCGGTCTCCCCTCAACCCAAGGAGAATCAGATGCGCGTGATGGTGATCGTGAAGGCGACCAAGGACAGCGAAGCGGGCATTCTGCCCCCCAGCGAGCTTTTCGAAGCCATGGGCAAGTACAACGAAGAGCTGGTCAAGGCCGGCATCATGAAGTCCGGCGACGGCCTGAAGCCCTCGTCGGCGGGCAAGCGGGTCGCCTTCTCCGGCAAGGACCGCACCGTCATCGACGGCCCCTTCGCCGAGACCAAGGAGCTGATCGCCGGCTTCTGGCTCTGGGAGGTCAAGGACATGGCCGAAGCCATCGCCTGGGTGAAGCGCTGCCCCAACCCGATGCCGGGCCCGAGCGAGATCGAGATCCGCCCGTTCTACGAGATGGAAGATTTCGTCGACGTCCTGACGCCGGAAGCCACGGAGGTCCACAACCGGAACCAGGATAAGCTGGCCGGCCGCTAAGGCCTCCGCGCCCCGGCTTGCCGCCTCGTCGAGCTGGAGAGCTTAATCCAGCTGGAAGACCTGGGCCTTGAGATAGGCGCTCTCGGGCAACGACGGATGGACCGGATGGTCCGACGCCGCGCCGGCCGTACGGATGATGCGGCCAGTGCGGCCGGCGGCACCGACGCCACGGGCCACTTCTTCCGCGAAGCGCGCCGGCTCCATGTTGTGCGAGCAGGAGGCGACGAAGAGGAAGCCACCGGGCTCGACCAGGCTGGCGCCGAGGCGCGCGATCTTGCGATAGCCCTTGGCGCCGGTGGCGAGGTCCTTCTGGGATTTGACGAAGGCCGGCGGGTCGCAGACGACGATGCCGAAGCGCGTCTTGCCGCCCTGCAGCTTCTCCAGCTCTGCGAAAGCTTCGCCGCGCAAAGTCTTGAAACGATTCGCAACCTTGTTGGCTTCGGCCGACTGCTGCGCCAGCGCGAGCGCCTGTTCCGAGCGGTCGCAAGCGGTCACTTCCGTCGCCCCGGCGAGCGCCGCCTGGACGGCGAAGCCGCCGGCGTAGCTGTAGACGTCGAGCACGCTGCGGCCCTTGGCGAGCTTGGCCATGAAGGCGCGGTTGTCGCGCTGGTCGTAGAACCAGCCGGTCTTCTGGCCCTCCGCCAGGTCGGCGAAGAAGATGGCGCCGTTCTCTTCCAGCTGGAGCGGGCTCGGCAGTTCGCCCTTCACGACCTGGACCCCGCGGTCGAGGCCCTCCTGCTCGCGGGCCATGGAGTCGTTGCGCAGCACAACGCTGCGCGGATTGAGCACGTCGTCGATCGCGCCCAGCAGAGCGTCCTGGACCAGGTCCATGCCCGCAGAATTGAGCTGGATGGAGAGCACGTCGCCGTAGCGGTCGATCACCAGGCCCGGCAGGCCGTCGGCCTCGGCATGGACCAGCCGGTAGAACGGCCGGTCGTAGAGCGTCTCGCGCAGCGCCAGCGCGCGCGCCAGCCGCTCGGCCAGGAAGCCGCGGTCGACCACGGTCGCGGAATCGCGGCTCAGCATCCGGATGGCGATCAGGCTGCGCGGGTTGAACAGCCCGACGCCGAGCGGCTCGCCATTCGGCGCTTCCAGGCGGACGGGCGTGCCCGCCGGCAGGGCCTTGGCCTCCGCCGTCATGGCAATCTCGTTGGAATAGACCCACGGATGGCCGAAACGGGCGCGCTGGTCGCGCTTGGGCTGGAGGCGGATGACGGGATACTGGGCGGACATGGCGGCTGAACTCTCGCGACTTTAAAGAGCGCGCATCAATGACGGGCGCGCCCTGGGGATGCAAGGACTACCACTTTCATAAAGTGAAGCAGCAGCTCATAAATCACTTTAACAAAGAAAATTTACTTATTAATTTCAATATATTGAAAATATAACTTCATCTATTTTCACGCAGGGACTTCCAGGCATTCAAGGCCCGCGTCCGGCCTCCCTGATGCTCGACGATCGGCTTCGGATAGGTTTTGCCGAGGACCACTCCCGCCTCCTTCAGCATGGCCAGGCCGGCCGTCCAGGGCCTGTGGATGAAGGGCGCCGGCAGCTCGGCCAGCTCGGGCACCCATTCCGCGACATAGGCGCCTTGGGGGTCGAACTTCTCGCCCTGCAGCATCGGATTGAACACCCGGAAATAGGGTGCGGCGTCCGCCCCGCAGCCGGCGATCCACTGCCAGCTGGCCGCATTGTTGGCCAGGTCGGCGTCCACCAGGGTGTCCCAGAACCAAACCTCGCCCGCATGCCAGGGCAGCAGCAGATGCTTCACCAGAAAGGAGCCGACGATCATCCGCACCCGGTTGTGCATCCAGCCCGTCTGCCAGAGCTGACGCATGCCGGCGTCGACGATGGGATAGCCGGTCCGGCCGCGCTGCCAGGCTGCCAGGGCCGCCGCATCCGTCCGCCAGGGCATGGCGGCGAAGCTCGCCTGCAGCGGGAGCTTGGGCAACTGCGCGAAGTGATAGAGCAGATGGGTCGAGAACTCGCGCCAGCCGATCTCGCGCAGAAAGCCGGCGGCGGAAGCGGCCGAGGTCTTGCCCGCGTCGGACAGCGCCTGCACCCGATGCCAGACCTGGCGCGGGGCGATCTCGCCGAAATGAAGATGGGGCGACAGACGCGAGCTGCCGTCCACGTCGGGCCGATTGCGCATTTCGGCATAGTCGGCGAGCCCGTCGTCGAGGAACAGGCTGAGCCGATCCATGGCTCCTGCCTCGCCCGGCGTCCAAGCCTCGCGCAGGCCGCCGGCCCAGTCGGGTTTCGCCGGCAGCAGATTCCAGGACTCGAGCTTGTCGCCGGCGGGCCAGGCTTTCGGCGCGGCGAGGGTTTGGGGCGCTTTCCTCGGCATGGCTGGCGCGGGAGCGGCAAGGCAGGCTTTCCAGAACGGCGTGAAGACCTTGTAAGGGCCACCTCCTCCCGTCTTCACCGTCCAGGGCTCGAAGAGCAGGCCGGCGTTGAAGCTTTCGGCGCGGATGCCGCGCGCGGCAATGCTCGACTTGATGGCCGTGTCGCGCGCAATGGCCCAAGGCTCGTAAAGGCGGTTCCACAGCACCGCCTGCGCCCCCGTCTGCTCGATCAGCCTGTCCAGCGCATCGCTCGCGGCGCCTTTGCGCAGGATCAGGCGGCTGCCGCGCTGGCTCAGATCGGCGCCAAGGGCCGCAAGGCTCCGATGCAGCCACCAAAGACTGGCACCGCCCATCGCCCATTCGCCGGGCGCTTGCTCGTCGTGAACATAGACTGGAATGACCGGCGCGCCCGATTCGACGGCGGCGGCCAAGGCCGGATTGTCGGCCAGGCGCAAATCCTGCCGGAACCAGACGATGATGGGAGACGCGGACAACATCGGCCGATTATGGCGACCGAGCCCCGGCAAGCCTTGTGGAATTTTAGAGGCCGAGTTTGGCTGCGACTGCGTCGGCGAGCGCCACCGACGAGGTGAGCCCCGGCGATTCGATGCCGTAGAGGTTCACCAGCCCGGCGACGCCATGGTCGGCCGGACCCTGGATGATGAAGTCGGCCTGGGTCTTGTCGCTCGGGCTCTGCACCTTGGGGCGGATGCCGGCATAGCCCGGCTGCAAGGCGCCGTCGGGCAGGCCGGGCCAGTAGGTGCGGATGGCGGCGTAGAAGCCGTCGCCCCGGCGCGGGTCCACCACATAGTCGAGCGGGTCGCCGTCCTTCACGTCGAGCCATTGGACGTCGGGGCCGAACTTGGCCTGCCCGGCCATGTCGAGGGTCAGGTGCACGCCGAGCCCCGCCACCTCCGGCGCCGGGTAGATCAGCCGCGTGAAGGGCGACCGCCCGGCCAGGGTGAAGTAGTTGCCCTTGCAGTAGTGGCTGGCCGGCACGCTGGCCGGCGGCAGGCCGGTTATGCGGCGCGCCAGCATCGGCGCCGTCAGGCCGGCGCTGTTGACCAGCAGCCGGCATTTCAGGCGCATGGGCGTGGCGCCGCCGACGTTCAGCAGGATGCCGTCGTCCTCCACCGCGCCGCCCTCGACCGGGCTGTTGAAGGCGATCACCGCCCCCCGCTCCTCCGCCTCGCCCTGGTAGGCGAGCATCAGGCCGTGGCTGTCGACGATGCCCGTCATCGGCGACGACAGCGCGCCGACGCAGGCCAGGGCCGGCTCCAGGGCCTTGGCCTCGGCGGCCTCGATCCAGTGGACCTCCGTCGCGCCATTGGCATGGGCCTTCTGGCGCAATCCCTCGAGGGCCGCCATCTGCGCCTCGTCGGCGGCGACGATCAGCTTGCCGCAGCGGCGGTGGCCGACGCCGCGGCTAGCGCAATAGTCGAACAGGCGGCGGCTGCCGGCGACGCAGAGCCGCGCCTTCAGGCTGTCCTTGGGATAGTAGATGCCGGCATGGATCACTTCGCTGTTGCGCGAGCTGGTGCCGGTGCCGATGGCGTCGGCAGCCTCCAGCACGATCACCTCGCGCCCTGCCAATGCCAAGGCGCGCGCCACGGCGAGGCCGACGACGCCCGCGCCGATCACCACCGCGTCGGCACGCTCGACAGGCGGCAAGCTCATGACGGGTAAAGCACCGAGATCGGCGTCGGCACGATCGACATGGCCGCTGGCAGGTAGGCGATGATGTCGCCGTCGCCCTGCACCGGCGCGCCCACGGGGCCTTCGATGCGAATGTCGCGCCCGCGCAGCAGCCGGATGTCCGACAGCTTGTGCAGGCAGCCAAGGCCGAGCGCCACGGCGTAGCGCACCACCGCCCAGCGGCCCGCCGACATGAACAGGCAGACCTGGAAATCCGGGTCCGTCAGCCGCGCTTCGGGCGCGCAGACGAAGCGGCCGCCGTAGAAATGCCCCTTGGCGACGATGGCCGAGGCGCAGACGTAGCTCGTGCCGTCCACCGTCACCTTGAAAGCCGGAAAGGAATAGCTGAACAGCTCGACCAGCATGCGCCAGACATAGGCGCCCTTGCCGAGGCGGCGCTTGAGCTTCGCGCCGACGCCGGCCACCACGGCGGCGTCGAAGCCGACGCCGGCCATCAGCAGGAAGCGCCGGTCGTTGGCCTGGCCGAGAAAGATCTGCGTCGGCCGGCCCGCAGCCGCGGCGGCGGTGACGCGCGCTTCATCCGTGCCGAGGCCGATCTCATGGGCCAGCACGTTGGCGGTGCCGAACGGCAGCACGGCCATCGCCGGCGCGCGTTCCATGACATGCACGAGGCCGTTCGCCGCTTCGTTCAGCGTTCCGTCGCCGCCGGCCACCGCCAGCACGTCGAACTTGCCGCCGACTCCGCGCGCGATGCGCGTGGCGTCGGCCGGTCCCGTCGTCTCTTGCAGAGTGACGTCCCAGCCGCGCGTGCGTAGCGCCATCAGGATGGCGTCAAGGCGGCCGATGCGCCGTCCCGCCGTCGGGTTGAAAACGAGGAGCATGCGACGCGCGGCGGGGTCGCCGTCGGCGTCCGGCATGGCGAGAGCGGTCGCGGCGGATTGACTCATTTGCGGCGACCAAAAGAGTAGATCGAGAAATTCCGAAACGCTGTCATACGACGGTCATCCACCAGATGTATGAAACAGACACTTTCTAAGCACAATATTCATGTGCGGGCTAGTGAAAGCAGCGACCACTGAAATCAGGGGATAGGTGGATGACCGCAATGACCTGGAATAACAAACGCTACCGAACGATCTGGATTTCGGACGTTCATCTCGGGACCCGCGGCTGCAAGGCAGAGCTGCTCCTCGACTTCCTGGGCCAGCACGACTGCGACAATCTCTACCTGATCGGCGACATCATCGACGGATGGCGCCTCTCGAAGAACTGGTACTGGCCCGAAGCGCATAACGCGGTGTTCCAGAAAGTTCTCACCAAGGCCCGCGAGGGCACCAAGGTCATCTACATCCCCGGCAATCACGACGAAATGGCGCGCGGCTACGACGGCCTGCAGTTCGGCGGCGTGACGCTGATGAAGGAAGCGATCCACGAAACCGCCGACGGCAAGAAGCTGCTGCTGATCCACGGCGACGAATTCGACGGGATCGTTAAATACGCCAAGTGGCTCGCCTTCCTCGGCGACACTGCCTACAACATGGCGCTCTGGCTCAACAACTACTTCAACGCGATCCGCAAGCGGTTGGGCTATCCCTACTGGTCGCTCTCGGCCTACCTCAAGCGCAAGGTCAAGAACGCCGTCGAATACATGAGCAACTACGAGCATGCGGTCGCCGAGGAAGCGAAGCGCCGCGGCGTCGACGGCGTGGTCTGCGGCCACATCCATCACGCGGAAATCCGCGACATCGAAGGCGTGCTCTACTGCAACGACGGCGACTGGGTCGAGAGCTGCACCGCGATGGTCGAGCATCCCGACGGCCGCCTCGAGATCATCCGCTGGGCCGAAGAGAGCTCCCTGCCCGTGCTGGTGGCCGCCCAGAAGTCCTCGAGCAAGGCGGAAGCCGCATGAGCGGCGACCTGCGCGACAAACGCTGGCGCATCCTCATCGTCACCGACGCCTGGTATCCGCAGGTCAACGGCGTCGTGCGCACGCTCGACACCATCGGCGGCGAGATCCGCAAGATGGGCCACGACGTGCATTTCATCACGCCGGACCTGTTCCGCAACGTCGCCTGCCCGACCTATCCTGAAATCCGCCTGGCAATCCTCCCCGGGCGCAAGCTCGCGCGCATGATCGACGGCCTGCAGCCCTGCGTCGTGCACGTCGCCACGGAAGGGCCGCTGGGCCTCGCCGCGCGCAACTACTGCCTGAAGAACAACCTGCCCTTCACCACGTCGTTTCATACGCGCTTTCCCGAATACATCGAGGCACGCGCGCATATTCCGGCGCGCTGGTTCTATCCGGCGATCAGCTGGTTTCACAACGCCGCCGCCTGCACCATGGTCGCGACCGACACGCTGCGCGACGACCTTGCCAGCAAGGGCTTCAAGAGCCTCGGCCTGTGGGGACGCGGCGTCGACGTCGAGCTGTTTCACCCGCGCGACAAGGGCTTCCTCGCCGACACGCGCCCCGTCCTGCTCTATGTCGGGCGCGTGGCGGTGGAAAAGAACATCACCGACTTTCTCGACCTCGACGTGCCGGGCAGCAAGGTCGTCGTCGGCGACGGCCCGCAGCTCGCCAGCCTGAAGCGCAAATATCCCGACGTGCGGTTCGTCGGCTCGAAGGGCGGCGAGGAATTGGCGAGCTACTATGCGGCCGCCGACGTCTTCGTCTTCCCGAGCCGCACCGACACCTTCGGCAACGTGGTGCTCGAAGCGCTGGCCAGCGGCGTGCCGGTGGCGGCCTATCCGGTGCCCGGCCCCAAGGACGTGCTGCAAGGCGCGCCGGTCGGCGTGCTCGACGAGAACCTCGCCTATGCGGTGACCGAGGCGCTGAAGATTTCGCCGGACGCCTGCCGCGCCTTCGCGCTCAGCCAGTCCTGGCGCGCCAGCGCCGAGCAGTTCCTCTCGCATGTCGTGCCGTTCGAGACGACCTGGCCGGCTCAGCAGGCTCACGACATCAAGCGGTCTTTCGCCAAAACGCCTTGAGGCCGGCGAATGCCGGCCAGACGTCCTTGAAGCGGCGCATGTCGTCGACGATGCGCGCCGTCTGGAATCCGACGGCCATGGCGATGGCCTGATCCAAAGAGCCGAACGGGGCGCCCCCCCTGCGCTCGTTCTCCGCGCCTTTGCGCGACGGGACCGACGGCAGCGCCATCTGCGCCACCAGGCCACGCCCGACGACCGCATCCTGCAGCGAGCCAAGGCGGTCCTGCAGCGCGGCCAGCGTCTTGACGAAGCGGCGCGGGGGCTTGCCGCGATAGAGCGGCCGGAAGAACTCCGCGGCGTAGCGCAGATTCTTCGCCCGCAGGCGCAGGCGATGCATCTCCTCCTCGGCAAGATCGCGCCGCGCGCCCAAACGCGTCAGCTGGCGATGGCGCTTGCCGAGCAGCTTGGCCGCGAAGGCCGCGACCGGAGCCGAACGATCCGCCGACGCGGATCGCCTCTCCTCCAGGTTCATGGCATCGAGCCAGAGGCGAAAGCGCATCAGGAAGCGCGCATAGCGACGTTCGCTCAACGTCCGATGGACCAGAAGATAGGCGCGACGGCGCGCGTCGAACGCCGCGTCACGCATCTCCGCCAAGCCGGGCTCGTCCGGCAGGCGCCGCAGCAGCGGCGCGACGGTCCCGAGCAGGAAGACGTCCCAGTCGCGCGCCGGGCCGAGCCGGCGCTGCAGCCATTTCAGCTCGCCGCGCAGGAAGGTGGCGGCTTCGCCGTCCAGCTGCGGCGCGAAGGCCGCGAGCAAGGCGCGCAGCCGGCGAATGGCAATGCGCATCTGATGGACCGCTTCCGGGTCTGCGCCAAAAAGGATCGCCCGCTCGTTCGCCGTCAGATGGTCCAATCCGCCGTGCGCCAGAGCGACGAAGGCCGCCCGCACGTTCATGTCGGCTTGCAGCGCGACCTTGTCGGCCTTTACCGCAGAGGCGGAAGTGGAGATGACGGGCGCGCCGCCGGGCAACGACAGGCCCTGGCCGCCGAGCCGCTTGCCATCGGATGCGGCGACAAGCGGCGCGCCGCGATCGCCCCACAGCGACAGCTGGCGCGGCGACGGTTCAGCCTGCAGGTTTCGGTCGACGGTCATGGCACGCCCAACCACGGGAGATGGCAAGGAACCCGGTATGGAAGACTGGGCCATTCTACGAGCTTTTTTGCAAACCCGCTGACGAACTCGCGGTCAAAGGACTGCGATGAAGTCCATCTGCAGGAACAGGCCGTGCGGGACCTCCATGGGGTAGACCTTGCGGACCGGACGGTCGTTCTCGTCCGGGAACATGGCGAGCCACTCCTTGTTGATGTGGGTTCGCTGCCCCATATCAGGCACGTAGAAGTTGATGCGCGCGATGCTGGCGGTGGTGCCGCCGGCCGCCTCGACGGTCTTGCGCAGGTTGACGAAGGCGTCGGCAATCTGCGTGGCCGGGTCCGGCGAGGCCACGTCGTTGACGTCCTGGCCGGCGATCGAGGCGGAAAACACCATGTTCGCCATGCGGATGCAGCTCGGCACCGGATTGCCGTGCTTGCGCCCGCCCGGGATATGGACGATCTCGCGCCGGATCGGCGTCCGGGCCGCCTTCGACGGCGTCTTGGAGCGCTTCGCAGCCTTCTTCCTGGCGGCAGGCTTGGCCCGTTTCGTCGGCTTCTTAGCCGTGCGGCTCCCGGTCTTGATCGTCGCCTTGACCGCTTTCGCCGCACGCTTCTTCGCTTGCTTCGCCATGAGGGCCTCCCTGCCTGATCGTTACATGTTTCTTAAAATCGCCGTCCGGCGCAACTTCCGATCTGTTTTAGGCACAAAAACCGGCCGCTGGACAGGGCGGCCGCGCCGAAAAGCCCTTATCCACAGTCGGCCTTCCGTTTTGCCCATAAGGTAAGTATGTTGCGCCGCCGCATGTCCCACAGACCCCGTTTATATAAGACTCGAGCCCCATGAATCTCCGTAACATCGCCATCATCGCCCACGTCGACCACGGCAAGACCACGCTCGTCGACTGCCTGCTGCGCCAGAGCGGCACCTTCCGCGACAACCAGCAGGTCGGCGAACGAGTCATGGACTCGAACGACATCGAGCGGGAACGCGGCATCACCATCCTTGCCAAGTGCACCTCGGTGGCCTGGAAGGATACGCGCATCAACATCGTCGACACGCCGGGTCACGCCGACTTCGGCGGCGAGGTCGAGCGCATCATGAGCATGGTCGACGGCGTCGCCGTCCTGGTGGACGCGGCCGAAGGCCCCATGCCGCAGACCAAGTTCGTGCTCGGCAAGGCGCTGGCCCTCGGCCTGCGCCCCATCGTCATCATCAACAAGGTCGACAAGCCCGACCAGCGCGCCCACGAAGTGCACGACGAGATGTTCGACCTGTTCGCGGCGCTCGACGCGACCGACGACCAGCTCGACTTCCCGACCCTCTTCGCCTCGGCCAAGAACGGCTGGGCCGCCGAGAGCTTCGACGCGCCGCGCGAAAACATGGCGCCGCTGTTCGACCTGATCATCAAGCATCTGCCGGCGCCGACCGTCTTCGAGGGCGAGTTCAGCATGCTGGCCACCACGCTCGAAGCCAACCCCTACCTCGGCCGCCTGCTCACGGGCCGCATCTACTCCGGCACTGCCAAGCAGAACCTGGCGATCAAGGCGCTGTCGCGCGACGGCGAAGTGATCGAAACCGGCCGCATCACCAAGCTGCTGGCCTTCCGCGGCCTTGAGCGCGTGCCGGTCGAGGAAGCCCAGGCGGGCGACATCGTCGCCATCGCCGGCCTGACCAAGGCCACGGTGGCCGACACGCTGTGCGCCACCGCCGTCACCCAGCCCCTCAAGGCCCAGCCGATCGACCCGCCGACCCTCAGCATGACCTTCTCGGTCAACGATTCGCCGCTCGCCGGCACCGAGGGCGACAAGCTGACCTCGCGCCAGATCCGCGACCGCCTGCTGCGCGAAGCGGAGGGCAACGTCGCCCTGAAGATCACCGAATCGGAAGGCAACGACGCGCTCGAAGTCTCCGGCCGCGGCGAACTGCAGCTCGCCGTGCTGATCGAGACCATGCGCCGCGACGGCTTCGAGCTGTCGATCAGCCGCCCGCGCGTCGTCATGAAGAACGACGAAGTCACCGGCCAGCAGATGGAGCCGATGGAAGAAGTCGTCATCGACGTGGACGAGGAATATTCCGGCGTCGTCGTCGAGAAGGTCTCCACCCGCAAGGGCGAAATGACCGACATGCGCCCCGCCGGCGGCGGCAAGATGCGCCTGCGCTTCATCGCGCCGTCGCGCGGCCTGATCGGCTATCATGGCGAGTTCCTGACCGACACGCGCGGCACCGGCGTCATGAACCGCCTGTTCCACGGCTACGCCCCCTACAAGGGCACGATCGGCCAGCGTCACGTCGGCACCATGATCTCGACCGAGATGGGCACCGCCGTCGCCTACGCCCTGTTCAACATCCAGGAGCGCGGCCCACTGTTCGTCGGCCACGGCGAGAAGGTCTACGCCGGCATGATCATCGGCGAGCACAGCCGCGGTTCCGACCTGGAAGTGAACCCGCTCAAGGGCAAGCAGCTCACCAACATCCGCACCACGTCGAAGGACGAGGCGGTGGTGCTGACGCCGCCGATCAAGATGACGCTGGAAAAGGCCCTGGCCTACGTCGCCGAAGACGAGCTGGTCGAGGTCACGCCCAAGTCCGTGCGTCTGCGCAAGCGCTACCTCGACCCCAACGAGCGCAAGCGCATGTCGCGCAAGACGGCCAGCGCCTGATCGCGAGACGGCATTCGACATGAAAAAGGCCGGCGCTCAAAAAGCGCCGGCCTTTTTATTTGCCCGGCAGGCCCGGATCACATCCGCGACATGCTGCGCATGACGCCGTTTCCAAGATGCTCCGCGCGGGGCCACAAGACCGGATTCCTAGTCCTCTCTAAGACATCACATCCCCGCAAAACCCGGAAATGCCAAGGCTTTCCGGCAGTCAGGCAGGGGTTTGCGCCCTTCCCCTGCCCCGTCAAATCGTTTAAAACCACTCTCAGTTGAGCTGCGGTTCCGTACCCTAGTCGTGCGCGGACCAACGCACCGGGGGACGGGGGATTCACGACATGACGCATCCGCAACGGATTGCGGCGGAAGCCATGAGCTTCCGGGCCGCCGTCGTGGCCGACATTCCCGCCCTGCAGCGCCTCTACGGCGAACTCATCCCCGACGAAGAGCCGACCGGCGACGACATGCAGGCGACGCTGGCGCGCATCCTCGCCGATCCCGACGACGGCGAGATCGTCGTCTGCGAGCTGGACGGCGAGGTCGTCGCCACCTGCCAGCTCATCGTCTACGACAACCTCGTCCGCACCCCTTACAAGAAGGCGATGATCGATTCGGTCGTCGTCGAGGAAAGGTGCCGCCACCGCGGCATCGGCAGCGCCATGATGGCCTGGTCCCTCGAAGAGCTGCGCCGGCGCGGCTGCTCCAAGATCATCGTGGCGACCGGCTTCACGCGCCGCGACGCGCACGAGATGTATTCCAAGCTCGGCTTCGAGCATTTCGGCCACAGCTTCATCATGACCTGCAAGGGCGAAGACGTGCCCGTCACGCTGCCGGGCCGCCGCCCGGCGCGGGTCAGCTGAGTACAGGGTAAGGAACGATGGCGCCTATGATGTCCGCTTTTTCGCCCAAGGGGCGCAGGTCCGCCGCCCGCATGGCGCTCGCCCTCGCCGCCGCGACCTTCGCCTTCGCCGCCCCGGCCAGCGCCGCCGGCAAGGGACAGCTCGACGACAAGTTCCTCGCCATGGGCAGCGGCGCGCAGGCCGGCGTGTTCTTCCCGGCCGGCCAGGGCATCTGCGACATCATCAACAAGGACCGCATGACCCACGGCCTGCGCTGCATCAACTACGAGACCGGCGGCGCGGTCTACAACATGCAGGCCGTCTCCTTCGGCACCGTGCAGCTCGCCATCACGCGCTCCGACCTCAGCTACCAGGCCTACAACGGCACCGACAGCTTCGCCAACGAGCCGCGCATCCCCGACCTGCGCGTCGTCGCCACGCTCTACAGCGTGCCCGTCGCCGTCATCGCCAAGCGCAGCCTCGGCCTGACCTACGTCAGCGACATCAAGGGCACCCGCTTCAACATCGGCAACGACGGCTCGGGCAAGCGCGAGCTGTCCAGCTTCATCATGAGGACCATGGGCTGGACGCGCGCCGACTTCGCCGCGACGACCGAATACGACACCGGCCCGATGGTGAAGGCCTTCTGCAACGGCGACATCGACGTGATCACCGAAGGCCTCGGCAACCCCGCGCAGATGTACGCCGACGTGACGGAAAAGTGCGACGGCCAGTTCCTGCCCTTCGCCCCCGAGACGATCGAGAAGCTCAAGGCCGACTACCCCTACTACTCCGACATGGCGATTCCCGGCGGCATGTACGCGAACACGCCGGACCAGGTCGCGAGCTTCGGCTACCGCGCGGTCCTCGTCTCGTCGAGCAGGGTGAACCCGGACGCGATCTACCAGGTCGTCAAGGCGATCTTCGACAACTTCGACGAATTCCGCGCCAAGCACCCGTCGCTCGACATCGCCACGCCACGCGCCATGGCGAACTTCGGCGTCTACATTCCGCTCCATGAAGGCGCGGCACGCTACTACAAGGAACACAACCTGCTGGAGAGCGCTGCCGAATTCGCCAAATAGGGCGTTGGCGCGGCGACCGGCATGACAGACGCGATGGGGGACGGACCGACATGACGACGTACGGCAAGCAGGGGCTCTCGCACCTGCTCAAGTGGAGCCTATTGGCGAGCGTTGCGCTGCTGCCGGGCTGCGCGATGGACGACCTGGGCCTTTCCAGGTCTTCGCAGGTTTCCGACGCGCGGCCGCTCGACTTCGGCAAGATCTCCATCCCGAAGGACCGCATCCGCAGCGAGCCGCAGAAATACGCCGCCAAGGGCATCGACAGCCTGAAGGCCGGCCGCCTCGAGGAGGCTTCGATCGCGTTCAACGACGCGCTGCGCCTCGACCCGACCAATTCCTACCTGCACCTGCTGAACGGCCTGTCCTACCACCTGCGCGGCCTGCAGGGCGACGGCCAGATGCTCGACCTCGCCGGCGAAGGCTACAACCTGGCGCTGCGTTTCGACCCCAGCAACTGGATCGCGCGCTACCACCTCGGCCTGCTCGCCCTCGACCAGAAGAAGTACGACGAGGCCAAGGAGCATTTCGCCGAGACGCTGATCTACCGCAGCAACGATCCCGACGTGCTCTACAACATGGTGCTCGCCGCCTACTACGGGCACGACGTGCCGACGGCCGCCGACATGCTGAAGCGCCTGCGCCTGGTCGAGACCGACACGGCGCGCGTGCTGCGCGCCTCGGCCATCGTCGCCGCCGCGCTCGACGAGCCGGAAGAGGCCGAGCGCTTCATCGCGCTCTACGAGGCCAAGACCAAGGACGAGACCGGCAAGGCACAGATCGAGCGCCGCGCCGTCGACTGGGAGAACTTCCACAACAACTTCCAGCAGTACGTCCAGAAGGTGCAGTACGGCGGCAGCAGCTACGGCGGCTATGGCGGCAGCAGCGGCGGCTACGGCGGCAGCAGCAGCGGCGGCTACGGCTCCGGCAACGACACGCCGGTCATCAACCCGCCTTCCATCACGCCGCAAGGCGCGCAGAGCAGCGGCATGGGCGGCTTCGGCGGCGGCTTCGGCGGCAGCAGTGGCGGCTTTGGCGGCAGCAGCGGCGGATTCGGCTCCACGCCCTCGTTCGGCGCCACGCCCTCGCCGGCCATCGCCGGCGGCCAGGTGCCGACCACGCCGGGCGGCAAGACGCTCGAGGACATGGTCATCGTCGACGTCGTCCTCATCTCCACCGAAGAAGACTACTCGACGAGCAAAGGCATCAACCTGCTCAACAGCCTGAACATCCAGTTCGGCGGCGGCACGCTCGGCGGCAATCCGGCCGCGGCGTTTTCCAGCCTCACGACGAGCGTGAGCGGCAACCGCACCATCACGCGCGCCCTCACCGTTCCGTCGATCACCTACTCGCTCAACATCGCCAACACGAACACGAGCCGCAGCGAGATCCTGGCCCGCCCGAGCCTCGTCGGCCTGAAGGGCCAGCCCTCGGTCTTCTTCTCCGGCGTCGACATCACCGCGGCGGCCAACACCGGCGGCAGCGCCGGCGGCCTGGCATCGAGCGCCATCCAGATCCAGAAGGAGATCGGCGTCCGCCTCGGCATCATCCCGAACATCGAGCCGGACGGCCGCGTGCGCCTGCAGGTCGAGGCCAACCGCTCCTTCCTGAGCACGCCGAGCGCGGACATCACCTTCGACTTCAAGCTGGAGACGACAAAGACCAGCGTGAACGCCAACGTGCTGATGAACTTCGGCGAGACGCTCATCCTCAGCGGCCTGAGCGAGAAGGAAACCGACCGCAACCGCAACGGCGTGCCCTTCCTCGAGGAAATTCCCGCCGTGCAGTACCTCTTCTCCAACCGCACGACGCGTGACTTCCAGCGCTCCGTGCTGGTGCTGCTCACCCCGCGCCTGCCGCAGTACGTCTACAAGGCCGGCGGCGTCTCTCCGCCGACGGGCGACGCCAAGGCCGACGAGGCGATGGCGGAACTGCGCGCCCGCTTCGCCGACTGGTTCACGCCCTACCCGAACTGGGCATCCGTGTTCCACCACATGCAGGCCAACAGCCTCTATCGCGAGTTCCGGACCGGCGACGTGTCACTCGAGCACTGGCAGGACCAGGAGTCGTTGCAGAACCGCCTAAAAACGGCCCTCGACTTCCTCTATTATTGATAGGCTGACGCCATGATCGCACCCGTGACACGACATCGCCTGGCTTCAGTCGCCTTCGCCGCGGCCCTTTCCGGCGCCGCGCTGACGGCTGCCGCCCCCGCCTGGGCGCAGTACAGCGGCAAGGAGGCCGTCAACGCGGTCCTCAACGACCACGAATGCGCCATGTGCGACCTGCGCTACCAGATCTTCACCAGCCTCGACCTGTCGGGCGGGAATTTCCAGGGCTCGTACATGTTCAACGTGAACTTCGAGCACACCAACCTGCAGAAGGCGTCGCTGGAAAGCGCCACCCTCGTGCTCGCCAAGTTCGACCGCGCCGACCTCACCGGGGCCATCCTCGCCAAGGCGAACATGGAGCGCGCCTCGATGTACGGCGCCACCCTGCGCAACGCCGACCTCAGCTTCGCGCAGCTGGCCCAGGCCAACATGGAAGCCACCGAGCTCAGCGGCGCGCTGCTCGTCACCGCCAACCTGCGCAGCGCCAACCTGACCGACGCCTTCGCCAGCAACGCGCAGATGCGCAGCGTCGACCTGCGCTATGCGTTGATGCGCAACGCCGACCTGACGGCCGCCGACCTCGAAGGCGCCAACCTCGCCGGGGCCGACCTGCGCGGCGCCAACCTCTCGCGCACCAACCTGCTGCGCGTGAACCTCGCCGGGGCCGACCTCAGCGGCGCCAAGATCAACTATTCGCAGATGCGCGAAGCCAACCTCACCGGCGCCAAGCTCACCGGCACGACCCTGCTCGGCGCCAACCTGCGCCAGGCGATCTTCCGCAACGCCGACCTGACCGGCGCAACGATGGCCAGCGTCGCCGAATTCGAGACCGACTACTGCGGTGCCAAGATGCCCGACGGCAAGATCGGCGCCTGCAAGAAGCCCACGACCACGAGCGGCCCGCAGGCCGGCGCGGACCTGGTGCCCTCCGTGGCGCCTGGGGCGCCGCCCTTCCTGCCGCAGGATGCGACGCAGCCGACCGGACAGCCGGGCCTGCAGCCGCCGGCGCAGATCGGCGTGCCGTTGACGAACGTCGTGCCGGGCATTCCCACCATGCCGGGAACTTTCCCGGCCATGCCTGGAGCCTATCCGGCCGTGCCGGGCGCCGTGCCCGTCGTGCCGGTGGCGCCCTACGACCCGTCGATGGTGCCGGCGCCCTTCGTGCCCGTCACCCCGGTCCCGCTGCCCTAGCCGCCGCCTTAGCTGGCGATTTCGGCGAACTTCAGCAAGGTCATCGGCGGGTAGAGCTTCAGCGCCTTCGCCACGCGGATGTTCACGATCACCGAGAAGCGTTCGGGCATCTCGATCGGGATGTCGGAGGCCGGGCGGCCCATCAGCACCTGTTCGGCCTTGAGCGCGGCGAGCTGGCCGACCGTGTGGTAGCGGTTGACGACGCCCATCAAGGCGCTGCCCGTGCGCACAGGCCCCTCGCCGGCGGCGAACACCGGCAGGCGGCGCGCGACGGCGGCCTCGGTGAATTCCTTGCGCAGGTCGTTGAGGAAGGAATCCGGCCCCAGGTAGACCATGTCCGGCTTGTGCGCCGCGACGTTGTCGAGCACGTCGCCGATCTCGGCGACGATCGGCCTGCCGGTCGGGTCGAGCGGCAGCGGCGCATCGACCAGCTCGAAGCCCATCGTTCCCGACAGGCGCCACAGCTCCGTCACGGTCAGGGCGGCGTTCTGCTCGGCCGGGTTGTAGACCACCGCCACCTTCTTGAACGGGATGTAGCGGCGGGCGAAGTTGAGCTGGGTCTCTTCCGGAATCAGGTAGTTGGCGCCCGTCACGTTGCGGCCCGGCTTGAGCAGGTCCGGCACGATCTTGGCGCCCACGGGCTGCGACACGATCATGAAGACGACCGGCGTCTCGGTGACGTACTTCTTCGGGTCGGGCGCGTCGTAGGGGCCGACGAGGCCGAGCGTCATGCCGGTGCCCCAGCTCAGCACCAGGTCGGGCTTCATCGCCTTGATCTCGGCGACCATCTCGGGGATGCGGGCGACGTTCTGGTCGGCGTTGCGGACGATGTAGGTCACCGGCACGCCGCGCTCGGCCAGGTAGTCCTGGAAGCCCTGGGCCGCGTCCTCGAAGCCACGGAACAGCGCCATGTAGATGCGGAACGGCGGGCGCTTCCCCTGCGCCGCCCCTTGGGCTAGGGCGCGCGAGGCGCCGGCCGACAGGGCCGCGCCGCCGCCCAACAGCGCCAGGACGGCGCGGCGCGAAAGGCCGAGGTGGAGGTTCATGCCGGCGTCCCCTTCCCGCTGCGGTGGAGAAGGAAGACGACGGCGAACAGCAAGGTGCCGGCCAGCACGGCGACGCCGGTGCCGGCCATGGCCACGCTGTAGCCGTAGAAGGTCGCCAGGGCCGCCGCCATGACGGGGCCAAGGACGCTGCCGACGCGCTCGAGCACGCGGAAAATGCCGAGCACCGCAGCGGTGCTGACCTGCGGCGTTTCGCGGGCGGCCACTTCCGTGACCATCGCCACGAGCGGCGACGTGGACAGGGCATGGCCGATGCCGACCGCGAATGCCACCAGGACGACCGGCAGGAAGCCCTGGTAGCCGAGCAGCAGCATGGGCCCCAGCCCCGACAGCAGGCCGCCCAGCAGGACGAAGCCGCGCCGGTCGCTGTACTTGTCGGCGACCTGCCCGACCAGCTTGGTGCCGACGGCCACGACGATGAAGTAGGCCGTCATGGCGCGGCCGATGTCGGACTGGCTGTTGCCGACGCTCGAGAGATAGAGGGGCACTAGGTAGAAGAGGAAGCCGGTCAGCACGATCTTGGCCGGCACGGCGACGCCGAGCATCAGGACGCCGAACAGCGGCCGGCTGAGCAGCACGCCGTAGTCGCGCCATTTCGCGCGCACGACCGGCGGCGCGTTCCTGTCCGGCGGCGGATCGAACAGCAGGAGATAGGCCAGCAGCGCCGACAGGGCCGCGACGGCGCCCGACACCGCGAAGGTGGCGCGAAAGCCGATCTGCTCGGCCACGATGCCGCCGACCGCGATGCCGCAGATCGCCGCGAGCATCACCGCGCCGACGTAGATCGCCGCTGCCTGCACGCGCCGCGTGGTGCCGGCGACGTTGGTGAGGTAGGCCTGCGCGGCGATGGTCGACATGGCATAGCCGATCGCCGCCAGGCCGCGCCACAGCATGAGGTCGAGCACGCCCTGGGCGAAGGCGCAGCCGAGCATGCCGACCGCGCCGGGAATGCAGCCCCACAGGAAGATGCGCCGCGCGCCGATGCGGTCGACGATGTTGCCGGCGAACGGCGTCGCGATGGCGGTCATCAGCATGTAGAAGGATATCGGCAGCGAATTGACGACCCCCGGGCTCAGGCCGAAGAGCGAGTCGTTGAAGTCGCGGATGAAGATCGGCAGGAAGGAGCGCGTCAGCTCCTCCGACAGGATGAACACCACCAAGGGAGCCCGCATGTGCGAGAAGTCCGCGATCCGCAGGGGCTTGCGCTCCTCCGCCCGCGTCAGGCTGAAGCGCCCGGCCACGTCGCGCATCGCCTCTTCCACGGCGCGCCAGGACGGATGGTTGCGCAGGCTCTCGTACAAGGCGTCGTAGTCGGCGCGCAGGGCGGCGTAGGACGTGGCGACGCGGCCGCCCAGCTCGTCGAGGCGACGGCCGAGCCTGGCCAGCTCGTTGCCGCCGCGCATGCCTGAGCGCCGGTCGAAGCGGCCGCCTTCGTAGTCGCGCATCAGGCTCTCGATGGCGCGGATCGGCAGCACGATGCCGAGCGCCGCGAGGATGATGAGCACCTCGAAAGTGACGAGCAGGGTGACGAGCAGCACCGTGACGATGTCGACGGCGACGTCGCCGAGCAGGCCCCGCACGTAGCGCTCGTCGATGCCGATGCGCACCGCGCCGTAGGAGGCTTCCTCGCCCAGCCGCAGCGGCACGCTGAATTCGCGGCCGTTGCGCCCCGCCATGTCGAGCGCGGCTTCGCTGCCGTAGACCGGCTTGCCGTCCGCGTCGCCGACGACGATGTAGGAGATTTCCGGATGGTCTGCGCGTGCCGCGACGAGGAATTCCTGCATCCCGCGCAGCTCGCCGAAGGGAATGTCGAGCGCCACCGCCCGGTTGACCTCGCGCGCGACGACGCGGCCGACCGCCAAGGCCTTGCCCTCGATGGCCGGGTCGAGCTCCGATTCGAAGATCCGCAGCGCGAAGAAGGACTGCACCGCCGTGCCGAGCACGATCATCACGACGCTGATCAGGAACAGGCGGCGGATGAAGTTGTTCGATGCCAGCGCGCTGCCGCGCGTTTCGGCCTGGCTCATGGCGCGCCCCCGGTCTTGTCGCGCGCCGCCGTCAGCAGGGCCGCCGCATGGGCGATGCGCCCCCGCACGTCGGTCAGGGCGCGATGCAGCGGCCCCAGATGGCCGGCCAGCAGCGCGCCGTCATGACCCTGGCTGGCGTCCGAGCCGGCCTGCTCGTCGCCCAGAGCCGCGTCCAGTTCTCCCAAGTGGCGGCGCATAGGGCCGAACAGCCAGACGACCGCCACATAGACCAGCACCAGGCCGACAGCCAGGACGGCCGCCGCCGACAGGGTCAGGCGGCGGAGCACCGAGCGGAAGGCCTCGTCATAGACCGTGTGGTCGTAGCGCAGGACGATGCCGCCGACCCGCTCGCCCAGGCTGTTGATCAAAGGCACGCCGACGATGAAGGCCGCGGGGTCGCGCAGGCTCCAGCCGCGCGTGCCGGCGCCGGCGAAGCGCTGTTCCCAGGCGGCCGGGATCCGCTCGCCGATCAGCGCCGTCTCGGTGTCGAAGACGCGCTTGCCGGCGCGGTCATGCACCACGATGGACAGGATGTGGCCGTCCTGCGCCCGCTCGCCGTCGAGCACCTCCTGGGTGTTGACCAGGGCGTTGAGCGGCAGGCCGAGATTGAGGCTGGTCTCCACCGTGTCGCGGACGTCGAGCACGACGACGGACAGGCGGGACTGCAGGAGATTCGTGAAGGCGCCGTCGAACTTGGAGACGGTCAGGACGGTCTGCAGGGCCGCGGCCAGGACGACGATGACGAGAATCGTCGCCGCGATTCGCGTCGTGATCCCCCCCATGCGCTCTCTCCCCCGCGTAACGCTACGTCCGCCCGCCGCCGGCCACGCCCATCCAGCCGGTGCGGCACATCACTATTGGTGGGCTAAGTCATTGTATATAGACTATGATGCGGCTTTCTGGGCGGAAAAATGAACAATAGCGTCCATGACAAACGATAAGGTCTTTCGCTACAAGGTCGCCGCCGGCATGGCTGCGATCATCGCCGTCCTGCTGGCCCTCGCCTATGCCGGCTACAACATGGCGCGCGAGCAACGGGTCAACCTGGCCCTGGTCCGCCATACCTACGAAGTCAAATCGCAGATCGAGGACCTCCTCGACGCCTCGCGCAACGCCGCGACCGGCCAGCGCGGCTACGTCGTCCTGGGGTCCCAAACCTCCCTTGCGTTGTTCGAACATAGCAACGAGGCGATCCCGCAGCTCCTGGCCAAGCTCCGCCTCCTCGTCCGCGACAATCCCAGCCAGGTCGTCCGCGCCGACGAGCTGGCTGGCCTGTTCGACGAACGGTTCAGCGAGGCGCTGTCCGTCATCTCCCGGCGGCGCGCCGGCGACGAGGACGGCGCCTACAACCAGCTCCTGACCGGGCGCACCCTGGCCCTGAGCGAAGCGATCAGCCAGCAGACCAAGATAATGGAGGACCAGGAGGACGACCTGCTGTCCCAGCGGCTCCTGCAGACCGCAGAAACCGCGCGCCGGACGGAATACATCTCCATCGGCGGCGCCGCCTTCGCCATCCTCGGCATTCTCGTCGCCGTCTTCGCCGTATTCCGCGACCTGCGTCGCCGCCTGTCGGTCGAGCAGGCCCTGCGCGACAGCAGCGCCCTCCTGCAGAACACGCTGGGCATGCAGCGCGCCGTGGTCAACAGCGCCAACTACGCCATCATCGCGACCGATCCCGACGGCTTCATCACCGACTTCAATCCCGCCGCCGAACGGATGCTGGGCTACAAGGCCGCCGAGGTCATCGGCAAGGTCAATCCGGGCATCTTCCACGTCCACGGCGAGGTCGTCGCGGCCGCCGAGAAGTTCAGCCAGGAACTGGGCCGGACGGTTCAGCCCAGCTTCGAGTTCTTCGCCACGAAGACGCTGCAAGGGAAGATGCAGACCGGGGAATGGACCTTCATCCGCAAGGACGGAAGCACCTTTCCGGCGGAGCTCTCGGTCAGCCTCGTCCGCAACAGCGAGGGCGAGGTCCTGGGCTTTCTCGGCATCGCCAGCGACATCACCGAGCGCAAGAACGTCGAGCGGCTGAAGAACGAGTTCATCTCGACCGTCAGCCACGAGCTGCGCACGCCGCTCACCTCGATCCGGGGTTCGCTCGGCCTCGTGCTGGGCGGCATCGCCGGCGAGGTCACGGCGCAGGGCAAGAGCCTGCTCGACATCGCCCACAAGAACGCCGAGCGGCTCGGCCGCCTCATCAACGACATCCTCGACATCGAGAAGATCGAGTCGGGCAAGATGGAGTTCCAGATGAAGCGCCAGCCCCTGGCGCCGCTGCTCCGGCAGTCCATCGAGAGCACGGCGGACTACGGCCGCCAGCATGACGTCTCATTCCATCTGGCCGACGAGGCCCCCGGCGTCGAGGTCGAGGTCGACAGCGACCGCTTCATGCAGGTCATGGCCAACCTGCTGTCGAACGCCGCCAAGTTCTCGCCCGAAGGCGGCACGGTCGAGGTGACCGCCGTCCTCGTCGGCAAGGCCGTGCGGATCAGCGTCGCCGACAAGGGCAAGGGCATCCCCGCAGAATTCCGCGACCGCATCTTCCAGAAGTTCGCTCAGGCGGATTCGTCCGACACGCGCCAGAAGGGCGGCACCGGCCTCGGCCTCAGCATTACCAAGGCGATGATGGAGCACATGGGCGGCAGCGTCGGCTTCGACAGCGTCGTCGACCGGGGCACGACCTTCTTCGTCGACCTGCCGACCTTGTCCGCCGTGCCCGCCGTGCCTGCCGAGGCGCGTGCCCAAGCGGGCGTCGGCTCCCGTCCCCGCGTCCTGGTCTGCGAGGACGACGCCGACATCGCCCTCCTGCTGCGCATGATGCTCGACCAGGGCGGCTTCGACTGCGACATCGTCGCCAGCGCCGGCGGGGCGCAGCGAAAGCTCGCAACGGACGGCCCCTACCTCGCGCTCACACTCGACATCGCCCTGCCCGACAAGACCGGCCTTGAGCTTTTCCACGAGCTGCGCGCCGCTTCGGAGACCCAGGACCTGCCGATCATCTTCGTCTCGGCCGAGGCCGACAAGGGACGCCGGGCACTGAACGGCGCGGCGGTCGGCGTCCTCGACTGGCTGCAGAAGCCCATCGACCCGCAGCGCCTGCTCCATGCCGTCCGCATGGCGCGCCACCAGTCGCGCCAGGGCGCCGCCTCCGTCCTGCATGTGGAAGACGATCCCGACCTGATCCACGTCGTCACGAGCATCATCGAGCCGATCGCCAAGATCGACAGCGCACCGACCCTGGCGGCGGCCCGCGCCAAGCTGGCGGAGGGCGCCCGCTACGACCTCGTGCTGCTCGACCTGACGCTGCCGGACGGCGACGGCGCCGAGCTGCTGTCGGCCATTCCGGCGGAGGTGCCCGTGGTCATCTTCTCGGCGCGCGAAGTGCCGGAAGAGCTCGCCCGCAAGGTGTCGAGCGCCTTGACGAAGAGCAAGACCTCGAACGAGCTGCTCCTGCACTCGATCACGGCCATCATCGACAAGATGGCGGCGCCCCGCGTATCCTGAACCGCCGGTCATCCTGGGAACGATTCATGTCTGCGCCGCAGCTCAACCGCATTCTTTACGTAGAGGACGAGCCCGACATCAGGGCCGTCGCCAAGCTGGCCCTGGAGGCCGTCGGCGGCTTCACCATCGAGGCCTGCAGCTCCGGCCAGGAGGCGCTCGCCAAATGCGCCGGCTTCGGACCGGAATTGATCTTGCTCGACGTGATGATGCCCGGCATGGACGGCCCCAGCACCTTCGCCGCCCTGCGCGCGACGGCGGAGGGACAGGCCGTGCCGATCGCCTTCATGACCGCCAAAGTGCAGCCGAGCGAAATCACGCGCTACACCGACATGGGCGCCATCGGCGTGATCTCCAAGCCCTTCGACCCCATGACCCTCGCCGACACCGTGCGCGGCCTCTGGACCGACCATCATGGCAAATGACGACAACGGCCTCGCTGCGAAGATCGAGGAAATCCGCCAGATGTTCCTGCAGCGCCTGAACGACGAATGGCTGGGGCGCATCGGCGAGCTGCGCGTCCGCCTGCCGCTCGACTGGAGCCGGGCCAACCTCGACGACACGATCTTCCTAACCCACAGCATGGCCGGCTCGGGCGCCACCTTCGGCTACCAGGCGATCACCGACGTCGGCCGCAAGGTCGAGGTCGCGGCGCGCACCATGCTGAAGGAGGACACCCTTGCGCTCGAAGACGCGCGGGCAGAAATCCTCAAGGGGCTGGAAGATTTGGAGAGCGAAAGCCGCGCGGCGGTCGCCGACCTGCGGACTTAGCGGATCAGGCGGCCTATTCGGCCGCAGCGCGGACTAGGCCCCGGCCTACTCGGCCGCGACGGCCATCTCGGCGCGCTCCAGGGCGTCCTGAGCGGCGATCCAGTCGCTTTCGGCCTTCACCATGTCGCGCTCCAGCTCGGCCAGCTTCTTCTTCAGGGCGACGACGCGGGACGCGCCCGCCTGGTCGGCATAGAGCGCCGGATCGGCCAGGTCGCGCTCGGCGGCCTCCTTGTAGCGCGTCAGGTTGTCCAGCCGCTTCTCCGCGGACTGGACGCTCTTGCGCAGGGGCGCCAAGGCGGCGCGCTGGTCGGCGCCGGCCTTGCGGCCTTCCTTGCGCGACGCCTGCGGCGCGGCGGACTTGGACGCCGACGCGCTCTCGCTGCGCTTGTCGGCCATGAGCTGCTGGCCGTAGGACTCGATGTCGCCGTCGAACGACTTGCAGGTGCCGCCGGCGACGACCCAGAGACGCTCGACGCAGAGCTCCAGCATGTGCGGGTCGTGGCTGACGAGGATGACGGCGCCCTGGTAGCCGTTCAGCGCGTTGATCAGCGCCTCGCGGGCCTCGATGTCCAGGTGGTTGGTCGGCTCGTCGAGCAGCAGGATGTGCGGCGCATCGATGGTGATGGTGGCGAACAGCAGGCGCGCCTTCTCGCCGCCGGACAGCACGCCGATCTTGGTCTCGGCGCGCTGCTGCGAGAAGCCGAAGCGGCCGAGCTGGCCGCGCACCTTGGTCTCGGTCGCGCCGCCCATGACGCGCGTCATGTGCTGGTAGGCGCTGAGGCTGAGGTCGAATGCGTCCGCCTGCTCCTGGCAGAAATAGCCGACGCGTAGCTTGCCCGACTTGCGCAGCTCGCCGGCCAGCGGCTTCAGCTCGCCGGCCAGGGTGCGCAGGAAGGTGGACTTGCCGTTGCCGTTCGATCCCAAGAGGCCGATGCGGTCGTCCATGTCGATGCGCAGGCCAAGGCCCTTCAGGATCACCGCCTCCGGCCCGTAGCCGGCGGAGACGCTCTCGAGCGCGATCAGCGGCGGGGCGAGTTGCACGGGATCGGGGAAGTTGAACACCACCTCGGGGTCGGCCTGCAGCGGCGCCAGCTCTTCCATGCGCGCCAGCGCCTTGATGCGCGACTGGGCCTGCTTCGCCTTGCTCGCCTTGGCGCGGAAGCGGTCGACGAAGGCCTGCATCTTCTGGCGCTGGTCGGTCTGCTTGGCGATGGCGGCGGCCTGCAGCATGCGGCGCTCGGCCCGGGTCTTCTCGAAGTTCTCGTAGTCGCCGCGGTAGAAGGTCAGCTTGCCGTCGTCGAGATGCAGGATGCCGTCGACGATCTTGTTCAGCAGCCCGCGGTCATGGCTGACCAGCAGGATGGTGCCCTGGTAGCTGACGAGGTGCGACTCGAGCCAGATGCGTGTTTCGAAGTCCAGGTGGTTGCTCGGCTCGTCGAGCAGCAGCAGGTCGGGCGCCGCGAACAGGGTCGCCGCCAGGGCGACGCGCATGCGCCAGCCGCCGGAGAAGCTTTCCAGCGGACGCTCCTGGGCTTCGGTGTCGAAACCCAGGCCGGAAAGGATTTCGGCGGCGCGCGACGGCGCCGAATGGGCCGAGATGTCGGCCAGGCGGATGTGGATCTCGGCGATGCGCTCGGGATCGGTGGCGGTTTCCGCCTCCTCCAGCAGGGAGGCGCGCTCGGTGTCCGCCGCCAGCACGAAGCCGATCGGCGTCGCCTTCTCGGGCATCTCCTGCTGGACCCAGCCCATGCGGGTGCGCGGGCTGACCTCGACCCGGCCGCCGTCCAGGCCGATCTCGCCGGCGATGATGCGCAGCAGAGTCGACTTGC
The DNA here is from genome assembly GCA_036500145.1 of Alphaproteobacteria bacterium. GTDB lineage: Bacteria > Pseudomonadota > Alphaproteobacteria > SMXQ01 > SMXQ01 > CAMAVH01. The sequence continues at coordinate 61,089 of DASYCO010000012.1, forward strand.
CCATGCCGTTGCGCCCGATCAGGCCGACCTTGTGGCCGGTCGGGATGGATGCGGAGGCATTGTCGAGCAGCAGGCGCTGACCGATGCGGTAGGTGAGATCACTGAGCTGGAGCATGGCGGCGCGATGATTACCACAGGCCCCCCTGCCATTCCCAGGACCGATTCGCGCCTCAGGAAATGGCCCGAAATCCGGGCAACCGGGTCAGAATGCTGCGTCTCTGTGTCTCAAAATGGACATGGAAGCCCTTTTCCTGGCCGCCCAGAATGGCTCCGCGACCACGACCGGCCCGCCATGCAGCGGACCGGCGCCCGAACAGGAGAGCTTCCATGCGGAAACTGCCAGCCTCACAGCCAGGGGGGACGGCGCTGCCGGCCGCCCTCTTCGTCCTCACGTCGGCCTGCCTCTGCACCCTGCCCAGCCTCGCCCAAGCCGACGCGGTGGCCGACTTCTACCAGGGCAAGCAGATCACCCTGATGATCGGCACCAGCCCCGGCGGCGACTACGACCAGCGCGGCCGCATGCTGGCCCGCTACATGCCGAGGTACATTCCCGGCAACCCGGCCATCATCCCGCGCAACATGCCGGGCGGCGTCGGCCTGCAGGCGGCCCACTGGCTCTACGCCGTGGCGCCCAAGGACGGCACCTCGCTGCACATGGTCATGCAGAACATGCCGGTCCACCAGATGCTCGGCGGCCAGGGCGTGCAGTACGACGCTGGCGCCTTCAACTGGGTGGGCAACACCACCAACACGCCCAACGTGGTGACGACCTGGTACACGACCGGCGTGAAGACCGTGGAGGACGCCAAGACGAAGGAAGTGGTGCTCGGCGCCCCCGGCACGGCCACCGCCTCGGTCTACTACCCGATGCTGATGAACGCCCTGGTCGGCACCAAATTCAAGATCATCGCGGGCTACCCGGGCGGCAACGACGTCAACCTCGCCATGGAACGCGGCGAGGTCGGCGGGCGCGGCTCGAACGCCTGGGCCTCCTGGGTCAGCGGCAACCCCGCCTGGATCAAGGAAGGCAAGATCCACCAGCTGGTGCAGGTCGGCCTCAAGCGCCACCCAGACCTGCCCGACGTGCCCCTGCTGATGGAGCTGGGCGCCAACGACGAAGACCGCCAGGTGCTCCGCTTCATGTCGGCCGACACCGCCTTCGCGCGGGCCGTGGCGACGACGCCCGAGGTGCCCGCCGACCGTCTGAACGCCCTGCGCCGCGCCTTCGACGCCGCCATGAAGGATCCCGAGCTGCTCGCCGAATCCGAAAAGGCCAAGCGCGACCTCGGCCCGATGACCGGCGAAGAGGTTCAGCAGGTGGTCGCGGAGCTGATGGCGACGCCGCCCAAGGTGATCGAGCGCACCAAGGCGATCCTCGAAGATTCCGGCCGCGTCTCGCAGGTCAAGACGGACGCGCCGAAATAAAAAACCCCGCCGGCGGAACCGGCGGGGATCGGACGAACGGACGGCAGGCCGCGGGATATCTCCCGCGGCCTTTTCGCTCGGAACTTACAGGCTGGCTTCGCGCGCCTTGCGCATGGCACGGGTGGCGTCAAGCAGTCGGATCACGTCTTCACGGCTCACGCCATCGCGCGTCATGACCTGACGCACGACGGGATCGGCGAGCATGTCGCCGACGTTCGGCTCATAGGCTGCGATTTCGCGGTGGGCGACGAGCATGGGCTCTATGCGTGTATCCATCGGCTTTCTCCCAGCTAGGGACGCTACAGAATTACAGTGGATACATTAATCGCCGGTAAAAGCGGCAGGATCATGGCCACCCGATGATCTTTTCTTGATCGCGCGCTTTTCGCGCGCACACGGGGGTATACGCTCGCCATCTGCGAATGTTCCTTCGCTGATGCAAACAAAAGGGCGCAAACAAAAACCCCGGCCGCTAGGGCCGGGGTTTTCATCTCGCATTCGCAACAAATGCGTCACATGCGCGTGACTGTCTTCAAGAGCGCTTGCGCGACTTGTCCTTGCCTTCAAGCATCCAGCCGAACAGCTCCTTGGTGAGCCGCGCCGTCTCGGGCGTCGGCATGTTCACCTCGGGGTACTGGTCGCGCCAGTGGAACGGGCGGCAGGCGTTGATGATCGCGCGGCTGTTGGTGAAGTCGTTGCGCTCGCGCTTCTCCGGCCCGATGGACGGATCGAGCGGCGTCGACCACGCGTTCTTGATGATGTCGATGGCGGTTGCCGGGTCGGAGCGCGTGCAGACCGCCCACATCAGCTGGTCCAGGTCGGCGACGTCGATGTCGTCGTCGACGACGACGACATACTTGCCGGCGTAGGCCACCGAGCGGCACATGGCGGCGAGATGGCCGGCCTGGGTCGCATGGCCCGGGTAACGCTGCTTGATCGAGACGGCGGTGAGCTGGCGCGAGCCGCCAACTTCATGGCACCAGGTCGCCGAGACGTCGGGCAGGCCGCACTTCTGCAGCTCCTGCTTCAGCAAGGCCGAGCGCATGACCGCGCGGTAGCGCGCCTGCTCCTCGGGCGGACGCTGCGGAGGGCAGCCGAGGATGATCGGGTCGTTGCGGTGGTAGATCGCCTTGATGTCGAGCACCGGCTCGGGGCGGGCGTCGGAGGCGTAGTAGCCGGTCCACTCGCCGAACGGGCCTTCGACCTGGCGGTTGCCCGGCTGCACGAAGCCTTCGAGCACGATCTCGGCGTCGGCCGGGAACGGCAGGCCGGTGTGCTTGCCCTTCACCACCTTCATCGGGCGGCCACGGTAGGCGCCGGCGATGTCGAACTCGCAGACGCCGTAGGGCACTTCGCTGCAGCCCATCAGGAAGGTCAGCGGGTCGCCGCCGATGACGATGCAGACCGGCATCGGCTTGTTGGCGAACTCGTACTTGTCGCGATGGACGCGGCCATGCTTGCCCGGCGAGATGAAGAAGCCGACGCGCTTCTTGTCATGCACCATGACGCGGTAGGTGCCGGCGTTGATCCAGCCCTCTTCCGGGTCCTGGGTGACGTTGAAGCTGCCGGTGCCGATGTAGCGGTTGCCCTGGTCGCCGTCGTGCCAGACCGGGGTCGGGAACTTGGTCACGTCGATGTCGTCGCCTTCCATGACGTTTTCCATCACGGGGCCGGTCTCCACGACTTCATGCGGGATCGGGTTGTTGATGATGGTCTGGAAGTGCTTGAGGAACGCTTCCGACAGCTCGACCTTGTTGAAATGCGCCGGAAAACCGAGCGTCATGTTCTGGCGCTGCGCGCCGAAGAAGTTCGCCATCACGCGGAAGCCCTTGGGGGCGCCCGGAATGTTGTCGAACACCGCGACCGGGGCGTCGTCCTTGTGCTGGAGCAGCTCGGCGGCCATGCCGATCTCGGTCTCCCAGCTGTAGCCGTCGGCTAGGCGCACTTCGCCGAGCTTGTCGGCCTCCGCCAGCCACTGACGAAGATCGTCATAGGGCACGTTGACCTTGAGGTTGGTGTCCGGCTTGCTGCTCATCCTGCAACTCCTGGATAGCGATTTTGAATGCAAAAATTATTGGGACAGGTTCTAGCCCCCCGACCGCTCCCCGCCAAGCGAAAAGCCGTCCCGAATCCGCCTCAGGGGCGGATCACCCTGTGCATATCCAGCACCAATCCCCGGTGCCCCGCCTGGCAGAGCATGTCGTGGACCTGGCCCCGGTGGTGGGTCTGGTGGTTGAAGAAATGGGCGAACAGCAGATTCTTGGGATCCTCCATCTCGCGCCCCTCGTTATTTACGTAGCGGACGCTGCCGGCCAGGTCGGCCAGGGCGATCCCGGCGGCGAAGGCGTCGATGCGGGCATCCTCCCGGCGGCGCGCCTCCCGCAGCGCGGCAAAGTCCGCATAGAGCTCGGCGCCCAGTTCCGTGGAGGGCATCGGCTTGCCCTCGAAGCGGTTCAGCCAGATGCGGTCGCCGACCATGATGTGGTTGAGCGTGCCATGGATGCTGCGGAAGAACGCCCCGCGGTCCTGCCGGCGCTCCGCGTCGCTCAAGACGGCGCAGGCGTCGTAGAGCCGTTCGTTGGCCAGGCGGTTGTAGAGGGCCAAGGTGCGGAAATGATCCATGACATGCTCTCTCGGCTGAACTGATGCGCGGCCGGACTTACGCGACGCGCGTCTCGATGACCTTGTCGGTCGCCATCAGCAATTTATGCATCGGGCACTTGCCGGCAATCTCGACGAGCTTGGCGCGCTCCTCGTCCGTCAGCGGGCCGTCGACGTGGATGACGCGGTCGAACTGGTCGTGCGACGCGCCCGTCTCGTCCTTCATGCGCCGGTAGCCGACGTCGACGCGGATGGGCCCGAGCGCCCACTTCTTGTAGGCGGCATAGGCGCGCAAGGTCATCGAGGTGCAGGAGCCGAGGCTGGCGAGCATGAAGCCGATGGGCGACGGGCCGCTGTCGTTGCCGCCGACCTCGACCGGCTCGTCGGACGCCAAGACATGGTCGCCGATCTCGACGCGCTGGGCGAACTTGCCCGTCCCCGTCTCGCTTACCGTGACGTACCCTTGCGTGGCCATCTCGAACTCCCGAAGCTATGAGGCAGAGCAGACAGTAACAGCCCCGCCTGCCCGTTTCGCCGCACAAATCCGTCAACGCGGCAATCTTGCCCCGCGGCGGCCATTGGCGCGATAATGGCGGCGCGATTGCCCTTTTCTCCTTCCCCGTCAGAACGAACATGACTGCCGTCCACAAGCCGTTCAGCGACATGCAGCTCGACGGCGTCGAGATCGTCGCCCGCGAGGAGCTGTTCCTCGGCTATTTCCGCGTCGACCGCTATCGCCTGCGCCACCGGCTGTTCGCCGGCGGCATGAGCGGCGAGATCATGCGCGAGATCTTCGAGCGCGGCCACGCCGCCGGCGTGCTGCCCTACGATCCGGTTCGCGACGAAGTGGTGCTGATCGAGCAGTTCCGGCCGGGCGCGCTCGCCGCCGGCTTCCATCCCTGGCTGATCGAGCCGGTCGCCGGCATCATCGACGCCGGCGAGACCGTGGAAGAGGTCGTGCGCCGCGAGGCCCGCGAGGAATCGGGCTGCGACATCGCCGACCTCGTCCTCATGCACCATTACCTGACCAGCCCCGGCGGCACCTCGGAAAGCTGCGCGCTGTTCTGCGGCCGGGTCGATTCCAGCCGGGCCGGCGGCCTGCACGGCGCAGCCGACGAAGGCGAGGACATCCGGGTCATGGCCGTGTCGGCGGCGCAGGCCATCGCCTGGCTCGACGAAGGGCGCGTGAACAACGCCCTGACCATCATCGCGCTGCAATGGCTCGCCCTGAACCGCGACAAACTGCGCGCAAGCTGGACGAAAAGCGCCTGACTTGATCCCCGCCCCCCCTGCCGGTACTCTCCAATCCACGACGCAGCCGAGGGAAACCCAGGCTTTTTCCATAACAAGATTGTAGAACTCGGTTCTCATGGACATTCGTAACGGCTTCCTCGGCACCATCGGCAAGACGCCGCTCATTCGCCTGCGCAAGGCTTCCGACGACACCGGCTGCGAAATATACGGCAAGGCCGAATTCCTCAATCCAGGCGGCTCGGTCAAGGACCGCGCGGCGCTCTTCATCATCCGCGACGCCGAGCGGCGCGGCGTGCTGAAGCCGGGCGGCGTCATCGTCGAAGGCACGGCCGGCAACACCGGCATCGGCCTGGCGTTGGTCGGCAACGCGCGCGGCTATCGTTCGGTCATCGTGATCCCCGAGACGCAGAGCCAGGAAAAGAAGGACATGCTGCGACTGTGCGGCGCGGAGCTGATCGAAGTGCCGGCCGTGCCCTACTCCGACCCGAACAACTATGTGAGATATTCCGGCCGCCTCGCCGAAGAACTGGCCGCCAAGGAGCCCAATGGCGCCGTCTGGGCCAACCAGTTCGACAATATCGCCAACCGCATGGCGCACGTCGAAGGCACCGGCCCCGAGATCTGGCGCCAGACGGACGGCAAGGTCGACGGTTTCGTCTGCGCCGTCGGCACGGGCGGCACGCTGGCCGGCACCGGCCTGGCCCTCAAGGATCGCAGCAGCAAGGTCGTCATCGCCATCGCCGACCCGATGGGCGCCTCGCTCTACAATTACTACAAGAACGGCGAGCTGAAGGCCGAGGGCACCTCGATCACTGAAGGCATCGGCCAGGGCCGCATCACCAAGAATCTCGAAGGCGCGCCGATCGACGAAGCCTTTCAGGTGACGGACGAAGAAGCCCTGCCCGTCGTGTTCG
>DASYCO010000013.1:0-41748 GCA_036500145.1 Alphaproteobacteria bacterium
CCGTAGACGGTGTCGTTGGCCTGCTCGACCGCCTGTTCGACGGTGTCGTAGGGCAGGATCGCCAGCACCGGGCCAAAAACCTCTTCGCGCGCGATGCGCATGTCGTGGGTGACGTCGGCGAAAACGGTCGGCCTGATATAGTAGCCGCGGTTGAGTTCGGCGGGGCGGCCGGGGCCGCCGGCGACCAGCGTCGCACCCTCGTCGATGCCGGCCTGGATCAGGTCCTGGATCTTGTCGAACTGGATCTGGCTGACGACCGGGCCAAGCTTGGTGTTGGCGGCATCAGCCGGGCCAACGGTGAACTTTTCCGCCGCCGCCTTGGCGTGAGCGGCGGCCTCGTCGTGACGGTCGCGCGGCACGAACATGCGGGTCGGCGCATTGCAGGACTGGCCTGAGTTGCCGAAGCAGCCGGCGACGCCCTTTGAGACGGCGGTGGCGAGGTCGACATCCGGGAACAGGATGTTGGCCGACTTGCCGCCCAGTTCCTGATGCACGCGCTTGACCGTGTCGGCGGCCGACTTCGCCACCAGGATGCCGGCGCGGGTCGAGCCCGTGAACGACATCATGTCGATGTCGGGATGGGTGGCGAGCGCCTGGCCAACCGTGGGTCCGTCGCCGTTGACGAGGTTGAACACGCCCTTCGGCACGCCCGCCTCGTGCAGCACCTCGGCCAGGATGATCGTGCTGAGCGGCGAGAACTCGCTCGGCTTCAGAACGACGGTGCAGCCCGCCGCCAGGGCCGACGCCAGCTTCGAGGTGACCTGGTTCAGCGGCCAGTTCCACGGCGTGATGAGGCCGCAGACGCCGATGGGCTCGCGGCGCAGCAGCGTGCTGCCCTGCCATGTCTCGAATTCATAGGCCTTGAGGACGTTGATCATCTCCTTGAAATGGGAGACGGCGGCGATGGCCTGCACGTCCTTGGAGAAGCTGGCCGGCGAGCCCATCTCCGCCGTCATGGCCTGCGCGAATTCGCCGATGCGCGTCTCGTAGACCTCGATGATCCGCTGCAGCAGCGCCATGCGCTCCTGCGGGGTCGTCTGCGAATAGGTCTCGAAGGCCTGCCGCGCCGCCGCCACCGCTCGGTCGACGTCCGCCTTGGAGCCGAGGCTGACCTGCCCGGCCACCTCCTCCGTGGCCGGGTTGACGACGTCCCAAGTCTTGGCGGCGGCGGGGTCCACCCATTCGCCGCCGATGTAGAACTTCAGGTCGTTACGGCTCATGACGCGCTTCCATGCTCATTGAAATCCGGCTGGACTCCATATCGCGCGCCGGACGCGGAATTCCAGAACGCACCTGCCGGTAACCGTTAGCCTCGCTCAACCCTACTCGAACGTCGTCAGCGTCTGCACCTGCATGTATTCGCGCACGCCTTCGATGCCAGCGCGCCGGCCGATGCCGCTCTGCTTGACGCCGCCGTAAGGCGCGCGGCGGTTGACGCTCTCCGTGCCATGGGTGTTGACGAAGACCGAGCCCGCTTCGATGCGCCGGGCCACCGACAAAGCCGAGTCCACGTCGCGGCTCCAGACCGAGCCGCTCAGGCCGTAGATCGTGTCGTTCGCCCGCTCGATGGCGTCGTCGAGGTCGCGATAGGTCGTCACCGGCAGCAGCGGGCAGAATTGCTCCTCGCGCATGAGCCGCGCGTTTTCCGCCACCTCGGTCGCGACCATGGGCTGCATGAAGTGGCCGCGCTTGAACGTCGCCTCATCCAGAATCTTGCCGAAGCGATGGACGCGCGCACCCGACGCTTCCGTGTCGGCGACGAGGCCCTGGGCGCGCTCCAGCGCGCGGGCCGTGTGCATCGGCCCCATGCCGACCTGCGGTTCCAGGCCGTCGCCGACCACCAGCTTGTCGACCTCGCGGCCGAAGGCTTCCAGGAACTTCTCCGACATGGATTCGGGCACGTAGACCCGCTTGATCGCCATGCAGACCTGGCCGGTCATGCGGTAGGTGGCGCGGACCATGCGCTGCATCGTCTCGGGGCCGAGGTCGGCGTCCTCCAGCAGGATCGCCGGGTCGTTGCCGCCGAGCTCGAGGGTGATGCCTTTGATCGTCTGCGCGGCGTTCGCCATGATCTGCGCCGCCGCCGGGATCGAGCCCGTGAAGCCGATCTTGTCGACGTCCGGATGGCGCGTCAGCGCGTCGCCGATCTCCGCCGGCAGGCCCGTCACCATGTTCAGGATGCCAGGCGGCAAGGCGCGGCTCAGCTTGCCCATGTAGTCGATGAGGCCGAGCGGGCAGGTCTCTGGCGGCTTGAGGACGACGCCGTTGCCAGCCAGCAAGGCCGGAATCACCTGCTGCGCGGCGAGCGTCACCGGCGCGTTCCACGGCACGATGGAGACGACGACGCCGAAGGGGATGTTGCCGATGAAGGTGCGGCCGTGCGGCGCCGGCAGCTTGCGGTCCTCGTCGAGCTCCGCCGCCAGCTCCAGGGTCATCAGCAGGCGCGCGTTGATGCCGCTCAGCTCGCCCTTCGCCTCGGCATGGGTCTTGCCGTTCTCGCGCACGAAGAGCGCGGCGCGCTCCTCCAGGCCTTCCTCGGTCATGGTGAGCCCGCGCGCCAGGATTTCGGCGCGCTCGGTGAAGCTCTTGCGCGCCCAGGCCGGCTGCGCCGCCTTGGCGGCCGCAACGGCGGCGTTCACGTCGTCCGGCGTGCAGCGCGGCACCGTGCCGACCAGCTCGTCGGGGCGGGCCGGGTTGAACACTTCGATCTGGCGGTTGCCGGCGACCCACTCGCCGCCAATCAGCATCTTCGCGGCGACCGGGGTGCGCGTGTTGGCTCTGGCTTCAGTCATGAAACTCTCCCTCGTTTTATGTGCGGCATTTCGGCGCAGATTGCTGCGCGCGGCCTTCCGGCGCAAGAGGCATGCGCGAATGCCTTCCGCTCATCCTCGTGCGCTTCACTCAGAATTGAGTTTAAAATCGCCGGGAAAGACGCCTAGTTCACAAGCAGGGAGGACAAACATGCAGAACCCGAACGGGACGGCACAGGCCGGCGGCGCGCGGAAGATGGGCAAGACCGGGATGGTCGTCAGCCGCCTGGGCTACGGCGCCATGGAACTGGCCGGCGCCCCCAAGGCGCGGGCGCTGGGCGAGCCTGAGGCCCTGCGCTTCGTCAACCGCATCCTCGACCTCGGGATCGACTACATCGACACCTCCATCGACTACGGCCTGAGCGAGACGCTGATCGGCAAGGCGGTGGCGCACCGCCGCGACGAATTCACGCTGGCCTCGAAATGCGCCTGCGCCGTCGGCATAGACAACCACGGGCATGGCGAGAAGCACACCTACACCGGCGAAAACGTGACGGCAGGCGTGGAGCAGAGCCTGCGCCGCCTCAAGACCGACCATCTCGACGTCGTGCAGGTCCATGGCAACCCGACGCGCAAGGAGTTGGAGGACGGCGGCGTCATCGACGCGCTGCTCAAGCTGCAGCGCGACGGCAAGGTGCGCCAGCTCGGCATCTCGCAGCGCCTGCCGCTGCTCGCGGAATTCGTCGACGTCGACTACTTCTCCGTCGTCCAGGTGCCCTACTCGGCGCTCCAGCGCCAGAACGAGGACACGATCTCGGCGCTGCGCCGCTCCGGCAAGGCCGTCGTCGTCCGTGGCGTGACGGGCCGCGGCGCGCCCGCCAAGGGCTGGGCCACCCGCCCGATCGGCACTGCCGACGGCGAGGTCCGCACGCTGTGGCAGAAGGCCGACCTCGACGAAGTGATCGGCGACATGCACCCGATCGAGTTCATGGTGCGCTTCGCCCTGTCGAACGACGACGTCGACGTCGCCCTCGTCGCCACGACGGACGAATCCCACCTGGCGGCCGACATCGGCTACGCGGCCAAGGGCCCGCTCGACGCGGCCCTGCTGCGGAAGGTCCGCGACCGCCTCGCCGCTGCCGGCGGCGGGCCCGGCCAGGGCAAGTACCACAGCGGCGGGCCGTCGCCGGTCCTGTAAGCGAAAAATCGACGCCAGGACCGCAACCTTTTCCGGCGGCCGGCGAATGACATGAGATGGAACATTCGATGGGAGACGCATCATGATGACGAGACGCTTCCTGCTTGCCGGCGCCGCCGTCGGCGCCGTCGCCCTGGCCTACGGCTCGCGCTGGTGGTCGCAGCCTTCCGAAGCGGCGGAGACCTTCGAGGTCACGCATACGGACGCCGAGTGGCACAAGCTGCTGACGCCCGCCCAGTACGACGTGCTGCGCAAGAGCGACACCGAATATCCCTTCACCAGCAAGCTGCTGCATGAAGAACGCGCCGGCATCTTCGCCTGCGCCGGCTGCGCCCGCGAGCTCTTCTCCTCGGAAACGAAGTTCGACAGCAAAACGGGCTGGCCGAGCTTCTGGGAGCCGCTGAAGGATGCCGTCGGCACCGTCACCGACGGTTCCTACGGTATGGCGCGCACCGCCGTGCACTGCAGCCGCTGCGGCGGCCATCTCGGCCATGTCTTCGACGACGGCCCGAAGCCGACGGGCCTGCGCTACTGCATGAACGGCATCGCCATGACCTTCAAGCCCAACGCCGCCTGATCCGGCGAACGCCTTAGCCGCCGAACAAGGAACGTACCCACCATGCTTCTGATCCTGCTGACCTACCTCGGCGGCGTGCTGACCATCGTCAGTCCCTGCATCCTGCCTGTGCTGCCCTTCGTCTTCGCGCGGGCGGACCGGCCTTTCCTGCAGAGCGGCCTGCCGATGCTGCTCGGCATGGCGGCGACCTTCGCCGCCGTCGCGACCCTCGCCGCCGTCGGCGGCGGCTGGGCGGTCCAGGCCAACCAGTACGGCCGCTTCGCCGCCATTGCCCTGCTGGCGCTATTCGGCCTGGCGCTGCTGTTCCCCACCCTGTCCGACCGGCTGACGCGCCCGCTCGTGGCGCTCGGCTCGCGGCTGTCGCAGTCCGCCGACCAAGGCCATGAGGCCGGCGGGCCCACCGTCCTGCCCTCATTGCTGCTCGGCGTCGCCACCGGCCTGCTGTGGGCGCCCTGCGCCGGCCCGATTCTGGGCCTGATCCTGACGGGCGCGGCGCTGCAGGGCGCCAACGTCCAGACTTCGCTGCTGCTGCTCGCCTATGCGGCGGGCGCCGCGACGTCGCTGGCGCTGGCGCTGCTCGTCGGCGGGCGCGTCTTCGCGGCGATGAAGCGCTCGCTCGGCGCCAGCGAATGGATCCGGCGCGGCCTCGGCGTCGCCGTGCTGCTCGCCGTCGTCGCCATCGCCATGGGCGTCGACACCGGCTTCCTGACGAACCTCTCGGCCACCAGCACGGCTTCCCTCGAACAGAGCCTGGTGGACAAGCTGCAAGGCGCGCAAGCCAAGCCCGAGGCGCAGCCCGCGCCGGTCATGTCCGGCGGGCCCGCCATGATGATGCAGGGGACGCCGACCACGGCGAGCTCGCTGCCCATCGAAGGCACGTTGCCCGACCTGTCCGGCGCGGTGCAATGGCTCAACTCGCCGCCGCTGACGGCCGAGGGCCTGAAAGGCAAGGTGGTGCTCATCGACTTCTGGACCTACTCCTGCATCAACTGCCTGCGCGCCATTCCCTACGTGAAGGCCTGGGCGGAGAAGTACAAGGACCAGGGCCTCGTCGTGATCGGCGTGCATGCGCCGGAGTTCGCCTTCGAGAAGGACGTCGGCAACGTCAAGAAGGCCGTCGCCAACCTCAAGATCGGCTACCCCGTCGCCATCGACAACGACTATGCGATCTGGCGCGCTTTCGACAACCACTACTGGCCGGCGCACTACTTCATCGACGCCCAGGGCCGCATCCGCCACCACCATTACGGCGAAGGCGACTACGACGGATCCGAGCGGATCATCCAGCAGCTGCTCACCGAGGCCGGCAATACCCAGGCGCCCACCGGCTTCGTCGACGTGCAGGCCTCCGGCGCCGAGGCGGCGGCGGACATGCAGGAGATCAAGTCGCCGGAAACCTACGTCGGCTACGCCCGGGCGCAGAACTTCGTGTCGCTCGGCGGCGCCGTGCATGACGCGGCGCGCACCTATGAAGTCGAGGCGCCCGACCTCAACCAGTGGGGCCTGTCCGGCGACTGGACCATCGCCGGCGAGAATGCGGTACTGAACGAAGCCGGCGGCGGCATCCTCTACCGGTTCCACGCGCGCGACCTGCATCTCGTGCTCGGCCCGACCGCCGACGGCAAGCCGGTGCGCTTCCGCGTGACCATCGACGGCCAGACGCCCAGCGCCAGCCACGGCATGGACATCGACGCCGACGGCGAGGGCACTGTGACCGACCAGCGGCTCTACCAGCTCATCCGCCAGAGCGGGCCGGTCATGGATCACACATTCGAGATTCGGTTTCTCGACCCGGGCGTGCAAGCCTACGCCTTCACCTTCGGCTGATCTCTTGAACTTCGGCTGACCAAGGAGCGACGCCATGACCCAGACGCGCACGACTGCCCTCTCCCGCCGCGCCGCCTTGCTGGGCGCGGCCTGCCTGCTCACCGCGGGGCTTGGCTTCGCCGCCACGCCGGCGCATGCCGAAGACGCCGTCACCGCGCCCGCGCCGACGCTCGACGAGCCCGCGTCGCAGGCCGCGTCCGAAGTCGCCGTCCTCGCCGGCGGCTGCTTCTGGGGCGTCCAGGGCGTCTTCCAGCATGTGGAAGGCGTCAGCAACGCCGTGTCGGGCTACGCCGGCGGCGCCAAGGACACGGCGCATTACGAGACCGTTGGCCAAGGGCGGTCGGGCCATGCGGAATCGGTGCAGGTCACCTTCGATCCGCGCAAGGTCAGCTACGGCCGCCTGCTGCAGATCTACTTCTCCGTCGCCCATGACCCGACCCAGCTGAACCGCCAGGGGCCGGACCGCGGCACGCAGTATCGCTCAGCGATCTTCCCGGCGAACGCGGAGCAGGCGCGCGTCGCCGAGGCCTACATCGCGCAGCTCGACCAGGCGCATGTCTACAAGGCCAAGATCGTCACCAAGATCGAGCCCGGCAAGGCCTTCTACCCGGCCGAGGACTATCACCAGGACTACCTGACGAACCATCCGCTGCAGCCTTACATCGTGATCAACGACCTGCCGAAGGTGCGCGAGCTGAAGCAGCGCTTCCCCGAGGCCTACCGCGAGAAGCCGGCGCTCGTCGCCGACGCCCAGAAGATCGACTGAGGGCCGCGCAGACCTTCTAGTCCGGTTCCTTCTCGAGACTCGCCGCGACGATGCCGCGGCGGCGCCACATCCAGGCGAAGGCGGCGACCGACAGCGCGCCGCCGCAGACGAACACCGCCGGCAAGCCGATGATCTCCGACGCCGTGCCCATGCAGAGCGCGCCGAGCGCCGGCGTGCCGCGGAAGATGACCCCGTAGAGGCTCATGACGCGGCCGCGCATGCTGCTCTCGACCGAGTTCTGCATCAGCGTCTGCGTGCCGGTGCCGTTGACCGTCATCGCCGCGCCGCAGACGAAGGCGCAGGCGAGGCCGATGAAGAAAATGTCGGTCGCCGCCAGCAGCATCAGCGATGCGCCGCCAATGAGCAGGCTGAGCAGAGAGAAGAAGCTAACGTTGCGCACCGTGCCGCGCTGCGCGAGCCAGAGCGCCGACACCAGCGCGCCGAGCCCCGTCGCCGAGGCGAGCATGGACAGGCCGTGCGCGCCCATCTGGTAGATCAGGTCCGACACGCCGGGCAGCATGTCGATGAAGGGCTTGAGGCCGAAGCCCACCGCGTTGAGCGCCAGCAGGGTCGGGCCGATGCCCGGATGGCGGAAGGCGTAGGCGAAGCCCTCGTAGGTCTGCCTGAAGATGTTGGCCTTGCGGCTCGCCAGCTCCTCGTAGAACAGGTCATGCATCATGTAGAGGCCAATCAGCATCGAGAGGAAGCTGACGGAATTGACCGCGAAGGCCACGCCGACGCCCCAATGCACAATGATGAAGCCGCCGACCGCCGGGCCGAGGAAGCGCGCGAGGTTGAAGATGCCCGAGCTGAGCGCGATGGCCGCCGCGAGGTTCTCCTTGCTGATCATGCTCGCCGTCATGGCGAGGCGCGCTGCGACGTTGAACGACAGCACGATGCCGAGGAACAACGACAGGCCGAACATCGCCCAGATGTCGATCCAGTCGAGCATGGTGAGCGTCGCCAGCACGATGGACTGGATCATCGCCAGCATCTGCGTGATCTTCATGATCTTCAGGCGGTCCATCCGGTCGGCGATGGCGCCGGCGATGGGCGTGAAGATGACCGTCGGGAACAGGTCGGCGAAGGCGATCATGCCGAGCCAGGCCGGCGACTTGGTCAGCTGCCAGGCGAGCCAGCCGACGCCGATGCGCTGAATCCACATGCCGACGAGGGCCAGGGACGAGCCGATCGTGAAAATGCGGAAATTGCGTTCGGCCAGCGCGCGGCCAATGCCGCCGTAGCTTCTATTCGCCATGGGAAAACTCGATGAGGCGTGCAGGGGCCCGGCTTCGACGGGCCGGGTTCATCGCTTGTTCTAATGCCTCGGGCCCCGCGGCCGCAACAATCCCGGCGCGGCTTGGCCAGATATGCGGCGCCTTGACCATATATGCAGCGCAAGACCGCTGAGGGTATAAGCTTGCAGGCGGCCATCCCGCTGGACGAAACGGATGGAACCGCTCGATTGTGCCGCTTGCACCACAGGATTATACGGCATTGATGACAATCCCATTCGCCGAGAGCCTTTCGTGACATCGCTGACGCCCGACCAGCTGCGCGCCCTGCTGCCGCCGCTCGCCGCCCTTGCGCGACGCGCCGGCGCCGAAGTGCTGCGGCGCTACGAAGGCGGCTTCACCGTGCGCGCCAAGGCCGATGACACGCCGGTGACCGAAGCCGACGAAGCGGCGGAGGCGATCATCCTGCCGGCGCTCGCGCCCCTGCTGCCCGGCGTGCCGGCGATCTCCGAGGAAGCCGCCGCAAAGGGCCAGGCCCCGGCGCTGAACGGCGCGCGCTTCTGGGCGGTCGACCCGCTCGACGGCACCAAGGAATTCATCAAGCGCACCGGCGAGTTCAGCGTGAACATCGGCCTGATCGACGGCGGCCACCCCGTGCTCGGCGTGATCTACGCACCGGTGACCGGCCTGCTCTACGCCGCCGCCGGGCCCGGCAGCGCCTTTCGTCAGCGCGGCGACGCGGCGCCGGAACCGATCGGCGCACGGCATGCGCCCGACGACGGCATGGTGGTGCTCGCCAGCCGCTCGCACGACAACGACCAAGCCCTGCGCGACCGCCTCGCCGCCCTGCCGGTGCGCGAGCGGCGCAAGATGGGCAGCTCGCTGAAGTTCTGCCTGATCGCCGAGGCGGAAGCCGACATCTATCTGCGCATGGGGCCGACCTGCGAATGGGACACGGCCGCCGGACAGGCGATCCTCGAAGCGGCCGGCGGCAGCGTGACGCAGCTCGACGGCAGCCCGATGGTCTACGGCAAGGCGGCGGACGGCTTCCTCAATCCATCGTTCGTCGCCCGCGGCCTCGCAGAGCGGAAGAAGGGGCTTGCGTCATGACGCGCATCCTCACCGCCGTTCCGAAGGCCATCACCGACGCAGGCGCGCGGCTGCGCGCCGGCGAACTCGTCGCCTTCCCGACCGAGACGGTCTACGGCCTCGGCGCCGACGCCACCAACGATAAGGCCGTCGCCGCGATCTACGCCGCCAAGGGCCGCCCGAGCTTCAATCCGCTGATCGTCCATGTCGCCGACCTCGCCGCCGCCGAGGCGCTCGTCGTCGTCAGCGAAGCGGCGAAACTGCTCGCCGATGTCTTCTGGCCGGGCCCGCTGACGCTGGTGCTGCCGCGTCAGCCCGACAGCGGCCTCTCGCTGCTGCTCAGCGCCGGCCTCGACACGGTGGCGATCCGCAGCCCGAGCGATCCCGTCGCCCAGAGCCTGCTCGCGGCCGCGCAGCGGCCCATCGCGGCGCCGAGCGCCAACCGTTCCGGCGAGGTGAGCCCGACGACCGCAGCGCATGTCGCGGAATCCTTCGCCGGCGCCGTCAACGGGCCGACCGTCGTGCTCGACGGCGGCGCGAGCGCGGTCGGCATCGAATCCACCGTGCTCGACCTCAGCACGCCGATCCCGACGCTGCTCCGCCCCGGCGCGGTGACGCTCGAGCAGCTCGTCGCCGTCGTCGGACCTGTTGCCCGCGCGGACCATGCCGCCGACCACGGCACGGCGGCGCGGCCCTCGCCCGGCATGATGGCGCGCCATTACGCGCCGCGCCGCCCGGTGCGCCTGAACGCCACCACCGTCGCCGCCGACGAGGCCCTGCTCGCCTTCGGCCCGACGCCGCCCGCCGGGGCCGCCAGAACGCTCAACCTCAGCCCGGCCGGCGATCCGGTCGAAGCCGCCGCCAACCTGTTCGCCATGCTGCGCGCCCTCGACGCGCCAGGCGTCGCCGCCATCGCCGTGATGCCCATTCCAGACGACGGGCTCGGCCTCGCCATCAACGACCGCCTGTCGCGTGCCGCCACGCCGCAAGAAGATGATTCCGCGCCCGTTCCGCGCAATACTGCCGGCGAATAGACTTGGAGCCATCGTGAGCGCCCCTCCTCCCACCACCCGCAGCGACGCCCCCGTCGCCCTGACCGACGCCGACCGCGCGGCGCTCGCCGCCGTCCAGGCCGTCGTCGGCCCCAAAGGCTGGATCGACGGCGCGTCCGACATGGCGCCCTACCTGCATGACCAGCGCGGCCTCTACGTCGGGCGCGCGCTCGCCGTCGTCCGCCCCGGCAGCGTCGAAGACGTTTCCGCCGTGGTCCGCGCCTGCGCCGCCGCGAAGCTGCCCATCGTGCCGCAGGGCGGCAACACCGGCCTCGTCATCGGCTCGGTGCCCGACGGCTCCGGGCGCAGCATCGTCCTCAGCCTCGCCCGCATGAACCGCCTGCGCGAGATCGACCCGATCAACAACACCATGACGGTGGACGCCGGCTGCGTGCTGGCCAACCTGCAGCAGGCCGCTGCCGACGTCGACCGCCTGTTCCCCTTGAGCCTCGGGGCCGAAGGAAGCTGCATGATCGGCGGCAACCTCTCGACCAACGCCGGCGGCGTGCAGGTGCTGCGCTACGGCAACGCGCGCAGCCTCGTGCTCGGCCTCGAAGTCGTGCTGCCCGACGGGCGCGTCTGGAACGGCCTGCGGGGCTTGCGCAAGGACAACACGGGCTACGACCTCAAGCAGCTCTTCATGGGCGCCGAAGGCACGCTCGGCGTCATCACCGGCGCGGTACTGCGCCTGTACCCGCGCCCGCGCGCCACCGTGACCGTGTTCGCCGCCGTGCCCAAGCTGGCAGACGTCGTGAGCTTGCTCGGCGAGGCGCAGGCGGCGACCGGCGAAGCCGTGCGCGCCTTCGAGCTAGTGCCGCAGATCGGGCTCGACTTCGTGACGCGCCACGTCGAAGGCGTCAGCGCGCCGCTCGCGACGAAGTCGCCCTGGTACGTACTGATGGAATTCGCCGCCGGCGACGAACGGCTGCGCGACGCGGTCGAGGCCTTCCTCGCCGCCGCCTTCGAGGCGGGCCGCGTGACCGACGCCACCATCGCCGAGAGCGAAGCGCAGGCCAGGCAGCTCTGGCGCATCCGCGAGACGATCCCCGAGGTTCAGACGCGCGAAGGCGGCAGCATCAAGCATGACGTCGCCGTGCCGATCTCGCGCATCGCCGAGCTGATCGAAGAAGGCTCGCGCCGCCTCGTCGCGCTGATCCCCGGCGCCCGCCCTTGTCCGTTCGGCCATGTCGGCGACGGCAACATCCACTTCAACCTCAGCCAGCCGCCCGGCATGGACAAGGCCGCCTTCCTGGCGCGCTGGGACGACTGCAACCGCGTCGTCCACGACCTGACGGCGGAGCTGAACGGCAGCTTCTCCGCCGAGCACGGCATCGGCCGGCTGAAGAAGGGCGAGCTCGCGCATTACCGCTCCGACGTGGAGCTCGAGCTGATGCGCCGCATCAAGGCGGCGCTTGACCCCGACGGCCTGATGAATCCCGGCAACATCCTGTGAGCTTCGTCCGATGAGCGTCCTCGCCCCTGAAACGTCCGGCTGGCCGGCGATCCCGGCCGGCTGGCAGCGCGCCGCCTTCTGGGCCTGGATCGCCGGCATGGCCACGGTCGCCGTCTTCTCGCTCAGCCCCGGCCTCGGACCGCCGGAGGCGCATGGCATCGACAAGATCTTCCACTGCACCGGCTATTTCGTGCTGGCGCTGCAGACCCAGCCCAGCTTCTCGACGCGCCGCGCCGCGCTGATCGCCGCCCTCTGCATGATCCCCTTCGGCATCGGCATGGAGATCGGCCAGGAGTTCGTGCCCGGGCGCAGCGCCGATCCGTACGACGCGCTCGCCAACAGCATCGGCGCGCTCGCCGGCGTCGCCGTGGCGCCCCTGTTCCGCCGCATCGCCGCCGCCCTGGTCGCGCGACTGTGACACGCAAGCCCATGCGTTTTGCGTTCGCGCGGGCTTGCAGCTGTCACAATCGAGGGCATTTTTTCCTTGCAAGGGGGGGCGTTATGCCCCAATTAACGCGGCTTAATTTGGTTTCACCACTTAGGGATCGGAGGCGGTGGAATGGCGAATAAAGTCGCTGCGATGAAGACGGGCGTTGTCGTGCAATTGGATTCGGCGAACGCGAATACGGCTCATGCCGAGACTCCCTTTGCCCTGCAGCAGTCTTCCTCGCCGACCGAGTCGAAAGACCATGTCGTCATCCGCGACGGCGTGAAGTTCGCCGGAACCCATCTGCTCATCGACCTGTGGGGCGCCAAGGGCCTCGACGACGCCAAGCTGATCGAGCGCGCCTTCAAGGAATGCATCGACGCCTGCGGCGCCACCCTGCTCTATCTGCACCTGCACTGCTTCAGCGAGAACGGCGGCATTTCCGGCGTCGCCGTACTGGCCGAATCGCACATCTCGATCCACACCTGGCCCGAGCGCGAATACGCCGCCATCGACATCTTCATGTGCGGCGACGCGGAGCCGCACAAGGCGGTGCCGATCCTGCGCCGCCATTTCAAGCCGACGAACGTGCAGCTCGGCGAACAGCGGCGCGGCATCATCGAATGAGCCGCGCCAGCCCGAAAGGCTGCTGACGTGGACGAGAAGTGGATCGCGGAGACGCTCTATCCCGACTACGGGCAGCGCTTCCGCATCCTGCGCACCCTCGTCACCCGCACGACGCCCTTCCAGGAACTGGCGATCCACGAGACCGCCGCCTTCGGCCGCATGCTGACGCTCGACGGCGTCTGCCAGACCACCGAGCGCGACGAGTTCTTCTACCATGAGATGATGACGCACCTGCCGATCCTCGCCCATGGCGAGGCGCGCAAGGTGCTGATCGTCGGTGGCGGCGACGGCGGCATCCTCGAAGAGGCGCTCAAGCACCGCACGGTCGAGAAGGCCACCATGGTCGAGATCGACGGCGCGGTGATCGAGCTCTCGCGCGAATGGCTGCCGTCGATCTGCGGCCGCGCCTTCCACGATCCGCGCACGGAACTGATCGTCGGCGACGGCATCGCCTTCGTCGCCGAGACGGCCGAGCGCTACGACGTGATCCTCGTCGATTCCACCGATCCCATGGGCGCTGCCGAGCCGCTGTTCGGCCCGGCCTTCTACGCCCAGTGCAGGCGCTGCCTCGCCCCGCGCGGCATCCTGGTGACGCAGAACGGCGTGCCGTTCCTGCAGCCAGACGAATTCTCCGGCACCTACCGGCACCTGGAGCCGCTGTTTCCCGACGCCGGCTTCTACTTCGTGCCGGTGCCGACCTACGTCGGCGGCATGATGGCGCTGGCCTGGGCAAGCCTCGATCCCGCCAGCCGGCAGGTCGACGGCGCAACGCTCGCCGCCCGCTTCCGGGAGGCGGCGATCGCCACGAACTACTATTCGCCGGAGATCCATGCCGCGGCGTTCGCGCTGCCGCCCTATCTCGCCAAGCTGATCGGCTAACCTCAGCCGCCCGTGTAGCTGACGCGCCACACCACGTTGGCCACGTCGTCGGCGATCAGCAGGCTGCCGTCCTTGGCCGTCACGACCCCGACCGGGCGGCCCATGACCTGGGCCGTCGAGGCGCCGTCGACCCAGAAGCCCGACATGAAGACCTCGTAGTGGCTCGCCGGCTTGCCGTTCTCGAACGGCACGAAGGCGACCGTGTAGCCGCGCGGATTGCCGGCATTCCACGAGCCGTGCAGGCCGATGAAGGCGCCGCCGCGATACTTCGCCGGAAACTTGTCGCCGGCGTAGAACGCAAGCCCAAGCGGCGCCGAATGCGATTCGAACAGCATGTCGGGCACGATGGCCTTCTTCACCAGGTCGGGCTTCTTGTCGGCAAAGCCCGGCTGCGGATGGCTGCCGATGTAGGAATAGGGCCAGCCGTAGAAGCCGCCGTCCTGCACGCGCGTCAGGTAGTCGGGCACCAAGCCGTCGCCCAGCATGTCGCGCTCGTTGACCACGGTGAAGAGGTTGTTGCTGCCGGGATAGAAGCTGATGCCGACCGGGTTGCGCAGGCCCGTGGCGAAGGTGCGCTGATGGCTGCCGTCGGCGGCGAACTCCTGGATCGTCGCGCGCGGCGCGGGCTCCTCCGCGATGTTGCCAGCCGAACCGATGGACACGTAGAACTTGCTGCCGTCGGGGCTGAAGACGACGTTGCGCGTCGCGTGGCCGCCGCTGCTGCCGAACGCGCCGTCCGGCGTGATGCGCTGCGGCTTGGTCGTCGCCTTCTGCATGCCGGCCGCATAGGCCACGCGCCAGACGCCGGCGCGGTCGCCGACATAGAGCGCGTCGCCATGCACCGCCAGGCCGTGCGGATAGTCGAAGCCTTCGGCGAAGACCGTGCTTTCCTCTGCCTTTCCGTCGCCGTCGGCGTCGCGCAGCAGGCGCACCTGGTTGGCCCTGGGCTCGGCGAGGAAGACGTCGCCGTTCGGCGCCACTTCGAGCCAGCGGGCGTTGTCGAGCTTGTCGGCGAAGACGTTCACCGTGAAGCCGGGCGGCACGCGGGGCAACTGCCCTTCCTTGCGCACCGTCGTGGTGGATCTGTTGTTCTTGCCCGGGGTCGCGTTGGGGGCCGGCAGGTCGGCCGGCCGGATTTCGATCCGGGTGCCGGGGGCCGGATCGGCGGCCCAGCCGGGCGACGCCGCGAGGCAGCCGGCCATGGCCAGAATGGCGCTCAGGACCAGGGGGCGGATGGGGGAAAAGGGGGCGCAATAAGGCATCGTCGCGAACTCCTTCGGGACGGGCTGCTCTCTCCAGCCCGGACAGACTGTCATGGGCCGGCGGCGGCCGACAAATCACGCCAGCGTCACCTGTGGAAGGAACCGGCGGGCGCTCCGGGGCGGGATCCCGTCAAGGGAAACGGCCCTGGCGGGCCGATGCTCCCATAGCTGTGGACAACTGGCGAAATGGGGCCGTTTCCGCCCGGAAATCCCTGTTAACCCCTAGCATTTCCGCCTATTGTGCATAGGTTAAATGACGTAGACCCCGACCAAAAGGATAAGATGAATGAGGGCGCAGCCATGCTTCACGTGCTGATCGCTGACGATCATCCGCTTTTCCGCGACGGGCTCCGTCTCCTCGTGCAGCAGCTCGACGAAAAAGTAACGGTGATCGAGGCCGGCAACCTGCCCGACGCGTTGCAGCTGGCGAAGGCCCAGGCCGACGAGATCAACCTTCTGCTCGTCGACCTGCGCATGCCCGGCGCGGTCGGCTTCGACGGCATCAAGACGCTGCGCGCCATCGCGCCGAAGACGCCGCTGGTCGTGATCTCCGGCTACGAAACCAAGCGCAATGCCGAACAGGCGCTTGAGGCCGGCGCATCGGGATTTATTCCTAAGTCGACGTCGCCGAGCGTCACGCTCAACGCCCTGAAGCTGGTCATGCTGGGCGAGGTCTACGTGCCGCCCTCGCTGATCTACGGCCCGCAGCCCGACGATCCGGACTCCGAGATCGGCGCCGCTCCCGTCGCCGCGCCCACCGTCGACCTATCGAAGCTGGCGCCCCTGACCCAGCGTCAGCTCGACGTGCTGGCGCTCATCGGTCAGGGCAATTCCAACAAGGACATCGCCGAGAAGCTCGGCATCTCGGAAGGCACCGTGAAGGTCCACGTCGGCGCCATCCTGAAAGTCCTCGGCGCCACCAACCGCACCCAGGCGGCCCTCATGGCGATCGACATGGGCGTCACGCCGGAGTCGACGGCAGCCTGAATCCTCGGCATTCTTCCGCCAACGCAGCCTGGGGCCATAACCCGGGTGCGACAGGGAGAATGCGCGCATGATCGAAACCTTGACCACGACCGTCCCCTCCAAGACTGGCGGAGACAGCACCATGTCGGTCTATCTCGCGCGGCCCAAGGGCTTCGCCGGTCCCCGCCCCGCCGTGCTGGTCCTGCACCACAAAGGCGGCGTCGACGACTTCACCCGCGACCGCGTCACCCGCCTGGCCGAAGCCGGCTACCTCGCCGCCGCGCCTGATTTCTTCCATCGCACCGCCGGCGGCGACCCGGACGGCCATGGCAAGGCGATGCTCGACACGCAGATCATCGCCGACGCCGTCGCCGCGCTGGAGACCGTGAAGGCGGCGACCCCCGTGCGCGAAGAGGCCTGCGCCACCCTCGGCCACTGCATGGGCGGCCGCATGAGCTTCCTCATCGCCAGCGCCCATCCCGTGTTCGCCGCCGCCGTCGTCTACTACGGCGGCTACATGTTCGGGTCGCGCGGCGAAGGCCCCACCCCGTTCGACCGGCTCTCGGGCCTGCGCTGTCCGGTAGCCGGCTTCTTCGGCAACGACGACACGAACCCGTCGCCCGACGACGTCGAGAGGATCGACGCGGAGCTGACGCGGCTCGGCGTGCGCCACACGTTCCATCGCTACGACGGCGCCGCGCACGCCTTCCAGAACTTCCTCAATCCGGTGAGCCACCGCGAGGCACAGGCGCGCGACGCCTGGGGCAAGACGCTATCCTTCCTCGCGGCGGAGCTGAAGCCTTAAGCTTTCGGCGCCGGCGCTTCCGCCGGCGCGCCGGACGGGAAGTGCGCCATGGCGAAGCGCACCCAGCTGTCGCCGGGCGACTGGCAGCGCGCGTCGCCGAGGACCAGCGTCACGCCCTTGAGGCGCCATAGCTTGCGCCAGACGACGACGTCCTCCATCGCCTGGGCGCGGAAGCGCTCGCGCATCCGCCGGTTGATGATCCGCCGCCCGACGCAGACGTAGAGCAGCACCACGACCGCCGCGAAGCCGGCGCCGTAGCGCCAGTCCGTCAGCAGGCCGAGGGCGATGGCGCCGAACAGGCCGCCATAGATCCACCAGGTCTTCTCCGCCTCGACGAGGAGGGGCGAATCCACATGGTCGAGCTTGCCGTAGTCCAGTTCGGCCCGCAGGCGGCCGCCGTCGAGGGCGTCGCGCAGCGCGGCAAGATAGTCGGTGTCTTCCATGATGACGCTCGAAATGACAGGAACCGCCGGAGTAGCGCCCTTCGCGCTCCGCGGCAAGCCCCGTCGCGCGGCGAACCGTGCTTCCCATCGGCGCTTCCCATGGGCGGACAGGTGGGCTAATCCCTGAGAAGCCCGCACGCTCAGTTCAGCGAAGGTCCCATGATCCGCCGCCTGTTCGATTCGCCCTACCTGCTGCTCGCCCTCGCCGCCCTGTTCTGGGCCGGCAACTTCGTCGTCGCGCGCGCCGTGCACGGGCATGTGCCGCCCTTCGGCCTGGTGTTCTGGCGCTGGCTCGGCGCCTTCTGCATCATCATGCCCTTCGCCTGGAAGCCGCTGCACGACGACTGGCCGGTGCTCAAGCGTCACTGGTTCATCGTGCTGTCGCTCTCGCTCGTCGGCGTCGCCTCGTTCAACGCCCTGGTCTACCTCGGCCTGCAGAGCACGACGGCACTCAACGCCCTGCTTCTGCAATCCGCCCTGCCCCTGCTGATCGTGGCCTTCGGCTGGATGCTGTTCCGCGACGCCGTGACGCTGGTGCAGGCCATCGGCATCGTGCTGTCGCTGGCGGGCGCCACGGCCATCGTCGCCGGCGGCGACCTCGCCACGCTGGCGAGCCTCGGCCTCAACATGGGCGACGTGCTGGTGTTCGCCGCCGTCGGCCTATGGGCGATCTATTCGGTGCTGCTGCGCAAGCGCCCGGCCCTGCATCCGCTGAGCTTCACCGCCGTCACCATCGCCGTCAGCGTCGTGGTTCTGGCGCCGCTCTACGGCTGGGAGACGCTGTCGGGCAAGCCCATGCATCTCGACTGGATCACGGCCGTGACCGTCGCCTATGTGGCGGTCTTCCCGTCGATCCTCGCCTATACCTTCTGGAGCCGCGGCGTCGACCTGCTCGGCGCCAACCGCGCGGGACTGTTCATCCATCTGATGCCGCTGTTCGGCAGCGTCATGGCCATCGCCTTCCTCGGCGAGACGCTGCACCTCTACCACCTCGCGGGCGCGGCGCTGATCGTCCTCGGCCTCGTGCTGGCGACGCGGCGCGGACGGGCCTAGGCCCGCCCGCCACCCTAAAGGCCTGCCTGGCCTCTTAGGTTTGCTTGCCCTTGCGGCTGTCGTCGGCGGGCAGGCCGACGCAGCGGTCGACATGCAGTTCGAGGGCCACCGTGGTGCCGATGGCGAAGTCCTGCTCGGGCTTGGCGCGCACGCGCAGCTCATGGTCGCCGACGCGCACGATGTAGTCGATCACCTCGCCGAGGAACACGCGGTTCTCGACCTTGGCCGTCAGCACGCTGACCGAGCGCGCCGACGCCGGCGTGGTGATGAAGATGTCTTCCGGGCGCACGGACACCAGCGCCGCAGCGCCTTCCTTGATCGGCCGGAAGAAGGTGCAGTGCACGGCGCCCTCCGCCGTCAGCACCACGCCGTGGCCGTCGGCGCCGACGTCGCCTTCGACGCGCCCTGGCAGCAGGTTGGTCGAGCCGATGAAGTCGGCGACGAACTCGCTGTTGGGCCGGCGGTAGATGTCGGTCGGGTTGCCGCGCTGCATCACCTTGCCGCCCGACATGACGAGGATCTCGTCGGACAGGGCGAGAGCTTCCGCCTGGTCGTGCGTGACGTAGAGCGTCGTGACGCCGAGCTCCAGCTGCAGGCGCTTCAGCTCGAAGCGCATCTGCTCGCGCAGCTTGGCGTCGAGGTTGCTGAGGGGTTCGTCGAGCAGCAGCAGGCCGGGCTCGCGCACCAGGCCGCGCGCCAGGGCGAGCCGTTGCTGCTGGCCGCCCGACAGCTGCGTGGCGCTGCGGTCCTCGTAGCCGCCGAGACGGACCTTCTCCAGCGCGATCTTCACCTTCTCCTTGATCTCGCTGCGCGAATAGCGGCGGCCCTTGGCGACGCGCAGCGGAAAGGCGACGTTCTCGAACACCGACATGTGCGGCCAGATGGCGTAGGACTGGAACACCATGCCGATGCCGCGCTCGTTCGGCGGCACGAACAGGTTCGTCTCGGAATTGTAGACGTCCTTGCCGCCGATGGTGATGCGGCCCGAATGAGGGCGCTCCAGCCCGGCGATGCAGCGCAGCGTCGTCGTCTTGCCGCAGCCCGAGGGGCCGAGCAGCGTCAGCAGCTTGCCGCTTTCGACGGTGAAGCTCACGCCATCGACGGCGTTCACGAGGCCGTTCTGGGCCTCGAACGTCTTGCGGAGATTTTCGACGACGAGCATGGGACGCGATCCTTTGTTCGCCCGAATGGGCGCTATGGGTGTTAACGAGGCTTGCCGACCCGCATTTCGATCCAGCGCATGGCCATGACGATGGCGATCAGCGGCAGGATCTGGATGACGCCCAGCGCGCAGATGGCGCCGAAGCTGCCGCCCTCCTCCCACATGGTCAGGCTGATGGTGCCGAGCACGTTGGTGCCCGGGCCCGACAGGAAGATCGACGCCGACAGCTCGCGCACGGCGAGCACGAAGATGTAGAGCCAGGCCGCGATGAGGACCGGCGCCAGCAGCGGCAGCAGCACGCGCTGGAATATCTGCAGCAGGTTAGCGCCGCTCATCTGCGCCACCTCCTCCAGCTCCTTGTGGATCTGCATGATGCCGCTGGAGGTGAAGCGCATGCCGTAGGGCAGGTTCATCGTCACGTAGGCGATCAGCAGGATCCAGATCGTGTTGTAGACGTGGATCGGGATGACCAGGTAGGCGAACAGGATGCTGGCGCCGATGATGATGCTGGGAATGGCGATCGGCACGAAGGTGAGCGTGTCGAGGATCCAGCCGTAGCCCTTGGCGGCGCGGTGGGCGATCCAGGCCATGACGAAGGTGAACAGCACGACGATGGTCGCCGCCATGGCGCCGAGCATCACGCTGTTCTTCACCGCGCCGAGGAAGATCGGGTAGTGCAGGATGATCTGGTAGTTCTCCCACGACATCGTGCTCCACACGCTCGTGTCGAGCGTCGGCAGGGTCACGTTGTGGAAGAAGGACTGCCAGACCAGCGTGAACAGCGGCAGGCCGAGGGCGAGGAAGAACATCAGCCCCATGGCGATGGCCACGGGCAGGCGCCAAACGCCGAGCCGCACAGTGGTCGGCTGGTAGCCCTTGCCGGTGATCGTGGCGAAGGCCTCGGCGTGGCGCGTCGAGCGGCGATAGAGGAACACGCCGATGACGCAGATGATCAGCAGGATGATGCCCTGGGCACCGGCGAGGCCGAACTGGGGCGGCGAGTTGCTGGTGGCGCTCTGGATCTGCGTGGTGAAGACGAAGATGCGCGCCGGCAGGCCGAGCAGGCGAGGCACCTCGAAGGATTCCATGCCGCGGATGAACAGCAGCAGCAGCGTCGACAGGATCGCCGGGCGCAGCAGCGGCATGGTGACGCGGGTCGCCACCTCGAAGTTGTTGGCCCCCGACATGACGGCGGCCTCTTCCATGCGCGTGTCCAGCACGCGGAAGGCCGGGCCCATCAGGAGGTAGGCGAGCGGAAAGTAGTGGCTCGACAGCGCCCAGACCATGCCGGTCATGGTGTAGATGTTGAATGGCGCCGCATCGAGGCCGAACCAGGCCTTCAGCTCGCCGTTCAGCCAGCCGATGTTGGGGCTTAGGATCAGGATCCAGGCCATGGTGGTGAGCAGGCCGGGCACCGCGAAGGACAGCAGCGCGAAGCCGTGGAACCAGCCGCGGCCCGGCGCGTCGGTGCGCTCGACGACCCAGGCGACGACGGTGCCGAGCGCGAAGGTGACGACGGCGGTGCCGCCCGCGAAGATCACCGACTTGACGAACAGGTCGGTGAAGTAGCGGTCGGTCAGGACGTCGACGAAATTCTGCAGGGTGAAGGCGCCGGGCCCGTAGGGCGTGTCCTCGGCGAAGGCGGTGTAGAACAGCGCCGCGAGCGGCACCAGCACCAGCCAGGCCGCGACCACGGCGCAGAGGACGAGGAGGATGTTGGTCGGCGTCATCCAGCGGCCCACGCGCGCGACGAGGCCTCCTGAACCGTTCGGCCCCGACATTCGCTGCAGGTTATCGCTGTAGGCCATGGCTCAGACTCTCCGCGGGCCGGACCGTCATGCGACGGCCCAGCCCGACCATTCAAACAAACCTATCGAGATGCCGCGAAGGCGCAGGCGTCTCTCAGGGACGCGGCGCCGCCTTAGCGGACGTCGAACTGTTCCTTGTAGACCTTCTGCCACTTGGCTTCCTCTTCCGGCGACAGGATCACGGGAATGATCTTGTGGCCTTCGAGGGCCTTGAGGAGGCCCGGCGGGTTCGTCTCGACGTCGGCGCGCGTCGGGATGCGGCCCTTGGCGGTGAAGGCCGTCTGGCCTTCCTTGCTCAGCATGAAGTTGGAAAGCAGCTTCGCCGCGTTCGGGCTCGGCGCCTTGGCGTTGATGCCGACCTGGCCGTAGAACACCGCGACGGGGTCCATGATCCAGTAGTCGATCGGGCCGCCGGACAGCTTCACGTTCAGCGTCAGGTTCAGGTAGTTGTTCAGCGAGGCGGAATATTCGCCGGCGCCGACCGACCGCGCCAGGCCGAGATGGCCCTTGGCGATCACCGGCTTCACGCCCGCGACGATGTCCTTGACGACCTGCGCGCCCTTGACGTCGCCGTAGAACTTGTACATCGCCACGACCCATTCGTTGTCGCTGTAGTCGATGGCGATCTTGCCGGCCCAGTCCTTCTTGGTCGCCAGCTCCTCGTAGGTCTTGGGCAGGTCGGCGGCCTTGATCTTGGTCGTGTTGTAGGCCGGCGTGTTGTAGTTGGCGTAGACGCCGTACCACTTGCCGTTCGGGTCGCGCGCGCCCTCCATCAGGTTCTTGGCCTCGGGCGGCTCGTACTTCAGCAGGAAGTCCTGCGGCATCTTGTTGACGGCGGTCGTCTGGATCACGTCCCAGCTCTGCTTGCCGGCGCGGGTCTCGACCATGATGCGCGACAGCAGGCCCGAATCCGAATTGCGGACGTAGTCGACCTTGATGCCGGTGGCGTCTTCGAAGATCTTGAGGAGCGGCAGGCCTTCTTCCTCGTTGATCGAGGCGTAGAAGGCGACTTTGCCTTCCTTCTTGGCGGCGGCGAGCAGCGTCGGGTCCATCCAGGAGCGATCTTGCGCCTGCGCCACGCCGACGGACAGCAGGGTGGCGGTCGATACCAACGCAGCGGCCAGGATGCGGGAATGCAGTTTCATCATGAAATCTCCCCTTCGGATTGACTTGAAACGATTATTTTGATTGTCGGGGAGTATCGCCGCCGCGCCTGGGCCTGTCAAACGCACAGGGCGCGCCAACCTGTCGGTTTTCCTTCACAATCGCGCAACCGCAAGCGCTCTTCCCAGCGCATCCCGAAGCTGCGGAAG
Organism: Alphaproteobacteria bacterium; assembly: GCA_036500145.1. Lineage (GTDB taxonomy): Bacteria > Pseudomonadota > Alphaproteobacteria > SMXQ01 > SMXQ01 > CAMAVH01. The sequence continues at coordinate 22,693 of DASYCO010000013.1, forward strand.
GCCGCCCGTGAAATGCGCAAGCGCCCCAGCCGCGATTCACGGCAAAATGATCGCATCATCATGGTTGCCCTCGCCTGCGCCATCTGATTGAACAGGCCGATTGATTGAATGGGGCCAGTCTGCCGCCCCCGCCTTCACGCCCTCGCGCCAAGGAGTTCCTCCATGCAGACCCGCGCCGCCGTCGCCTGGGAGGCCAAGAAGCCTCTCACCATCGAAACCGTCTCGCTCGAGGGGCCGCGCGCCGGCGAAGTGCTCGTCGAAGTGATGGCGACCGGCGTCTGCCACACCGACGCCTACACCCTGTCGGGGCTCGATTCGGAAGGCCTCTTCCCCGCCATCCTCGGCCACGAGGGCGCCGGCATCGTGCGCGAGGTCGGCGCGGGCGTGACGACGCTGAAGGTCGGCGACCACGTCATCCCGCTCTACACGCCGGAATGCCGCCAGTGCAAGACCTGCCTGTCGCAGCGCTCCAACCTCTGCACCTCGATCCGCGCCACCCAGGGCAAGGGCGTCATGCCCGACGGGTCGAGCCGCTTCAGCTGCGGGCATGAGCAGGTCTTCCACTACATGGGCTGCTCGACCTTCGCCAACTTCACCGTGCTGCCGGAGATCGCGCTCGCCAAGGTGCGCGAGGACGCGCCGTTCGACAAGATCTGCTACATCGGCTGCGGCGTCACCACCGGCCTCGGCGCGGTGATCTACACCGCCAAGGTGCGGCCCGGCTCGACCGTCGCCGTCTTCGGCCTCGGCGGCATCGGCCTCAACGTCATCCAGGGCGCCCGCATGGTCGGCGCCGACAGGATCATCGGCATCGACCTCAACCCGGCCAAGGCCGAGATGGGCAAGAAGTTCGGCATGACCGACTACATCAACCCCGACGTGGTCGGGCGCGACAAGGTGGTGCAGGCCATCGCCGACCTGTCCGACGGCGGCGTCGACTACAGCTTCGAATGCATCGGCAACGTCTCCACCATGCGCCAGGCGCTCGAATGCGCCCATCGCGGCTGGGGCGAGAGCATCATCATCGGCGTCGCTCCCGCCGGCCAGGAAATCTCGACGCGCCCCTTCCAGCTCGTCACCGGGCGCGTCTGGAAGGGCTCGGCCTTCGGCGGCGCGCGCGGCCGCACCGACGTGCCGAAGATCGTCGACTGGTACATGGAGGGCAAGATCGACATCGACAGCCTGATCACCCACACCATGCCGCTCGAAGAGATCAACACCGCCTTCGACCTGATGCACGAAGGCAAGTCGATCCGCTCCGTCATCGTCTACTGAGGGCCCGGCGTGGCATTCGAGACCGTCTCTTCGTCGCGCTGCTTCGGCGGCACGCAGCTCGTCTACCGGCACGCGTCCGAGGCCACCGGCACGCCGATGCGCCTCGCCGTCTACCTGCCGCCGCAGGCCGAACAGGCCAAGCTGCCGGTGGTCTGGTTCCTCTCGGGCCTCACCTGCACCGAGGAGAACTTCACCGCGAAGGCCGGCGCGCAGCGCATGGCGAGCGAGCGCGGCCTCATCCTGGTGGCGCCCGACACCAGCCCGCGCGGCGACGGCGTGCCCGACGATCCCGACAAGGCCTACGACTTCGGCCTCGGCGCCGGCTTCTACGTCGACGCCACGCAGGCGCCCTGGGCGCGCAACTACCGCATGGCGAGCTACGTCGCCGACGAGCTGCCGCGCCTGATCGGCGACGCCCTGCCCGCCGACATGGCGCGCCAGGGCATCATGGGCCATTCCATGGGCGGCCATGGCGCGCTGACGCTGGCCCTGAAGCATCCGGGCCGCTTCAGGTCCGTCTCGGCCTTCGCGCCCATCGCGTCGCCGATGAACTCGCCTTGGGGGGTGAAAGCCCTGACGGGCTATCTAGGGGACGACAAGGCCGCCTGGCGCGCCTACGACGCCTGCGCGCTGATCGACGACGGCGCGCGCCTCTCCGACCTGCTGGTCGACCAGGGCGCCGCCGATCAATTTCTGGAATCGCAGCTGAAGCCGGAGCTGCTCGAAGCCGCCTGCCGGCGCGCCGGCCTGCCGCTGACGCTGCGCCGCCAGGCGGGCTACGACCATTCGTACCATTTCATCGCCAGCTTCATCGACGACCACCTGCGCTGGCACGCCGAGCGGCTGAGCGCCTAAGGAACCAGACTTCCGCCGGAACGTTCAACGACGCCCCGGCGTTCCTTCCCTGTACAACAGGGAGAAGCATCATGGTTCGCGTCAGAAACTTCGACATTCCGGCCGCCGTCGAGAAGCTTAACCGCATCCTCGAGATGGAGCTGGCGACCGTCGTCTACTACACCCACTATTCCTTCATGGTGTTCGGCCATGCGCGCATCCCGATTCAATCGTGGTTTTCCGACGGCGCGACGGAGGCCCTCGGCCACGCGCAAGAGGCCGGCACGATGATCACGCGCCTGGAGGCCCGCCCCTCGCTCAAGATCGCGACGCTGCCCCAGACGCACCACAACACCATCGACGAGATCCTGACCGAGACGCTGGCGCGCGAGGAATCCGGCGTCGAGCTCTACCGCGACCTGCTCAAGTCGATCGAAGGCCAGTCGGTCGTGCTGGAAGAATACGCGCGCCAGAAAATCGCCGAGGAATCGCTGCATGTGGCGAATATTCGCATGATGCTGCGCAAGACGCCGCCGCAAGCCGCGAAGTAACATCCGCGCCTGCCCGCAAACGCAAACGGCCCGCGCAGAACGCGCGGGCCGTTTCGCATTCGGTGGGCAGAGCGCCTAGGCGCCGAAGAAGGCGCCTTCGCGGAAGATCACGGGCTCCTTCTTGTTCTCCTTCGAATCGCCCAGCATCTCCTTGCCGGCCATGTCGATGCGCAGCGGCTTCTTCTGCATCTTCGGGCCGGGGCTGCCGACGCGGATCATCACCAGCGGCTCCTTGCTGGTGGCGAAGAACTTGTAGTAGTTGCCCTTGGGCAGAAGGATGCCCTGGTATTGCTGGAGGTCGATCTCCTCCTCGTTCGGGCCGAAGAAGCGCGCCGAGCCCTGCAGGATGATGAAGGTATGGTCTTCGCCGGTATGGGCGTGCAGCTCGTTCTCGCCGCCCGAGGCGTAGACCTTCAGTCGTACGATCATGTTCTCGCAGGCGGCGAGCACGGTGTCGGTGCGCCCCTGGTCGAGCAGCTGGGCCTTGAGCGTGAACACTTCCGGCTTGGTGTTCACGGCGCCGGCCAGTTCCTGATCCTTGAGGCTGCTGCCGAGCGCCGGCTCTTTGAAAGTGGGTGCGTTCAACATGGCGGAACTCTCTCTCGGTTGGGACGATGAAGGCCGCGGGGCATGGATGGGCTCCATGCCCCGCCATTCTAGCGCCGCCCGCGATCAAAGCTCCAGCTTGTAGAGGTCGATCACGTTCTGGCTGGTCAGGCGCTTGATTCGCGCCGGGTCCATGTCGGCCATCTGCTTGGCCAGGAAGGCCCGGGAATTGGGCCAGGTCATGTTGCCGTGCGGATAGTCGCTCGACCACATGCAGTTCTTCTCGCCCCAGATCTTGAGCATGTGCGCGCCGACGTCATCGTCCATGAAGGTGGCGTAGAAGTGCTCCTTGAAGATTTCGCTCGGCTTGCGCGCGATCTCGAACTTCTGCATCGCCGCCTGGCCGGGCTTGGTGAAGCGCTGGAAGTAGTAGTCCCACTGCTGCAGCACGAACGGCAGCCAGCCGATCTCGCTCTCCACCATCTGCAGCTTGAGCTTGGGATGCCGCTCGAACACGCCGGACCAGACCAGGTCGAACACGGTGGTCACCGCGTCGGCGGTCTTGATGTTGACCGAGCCGCGCACGACCTCCATGCCTTGCACCTGCCCCATGAAGCGGTTGTAGCTGAAGCCGCTGAGGATGTGGAAGTTGATGGGATAGCCGAGCTCGCTGGCCGCCGCCCACAGCTTCTCGTAATGCATCGACTTGAAGGGCAGCGACGGCTCCGGCACCTGCCAGATCAGGCCGCCGCGCAGGCCCATGTCGTGGCAGCGCTGCATCTCCTTCACCGCCGCGTCGATGTCGTAGACCGACAGGCAGGGAATGCCGAACAGCCGCTTGGGCGAAGTCTTGCAGTAGCTCGCCAGCCAGTCGTTGTAGAGCCGGAAGGCCCCTTCCTGGGCCTTCTGGGGCGCGGCGAAGGCGCGCAGCGTGATCGTCGGGTAGAGCACCTCGGCGGAAACGCCGTCGAGGTCCATGTGCTCGATGCGGATCTTCGGATCGAGCCCGCCGGCGGCGCGCTTGCTGTTGTCCCAGGTCACCAGCTTGGGCAGCTGCTCGCGCTGGTCGGCGGGCAGGCTGTCCCACAGCGCAATCGGCTCGTCGACATGCGAGTCGGCTGAGACGAGCAGCTTGGGCACCTTGGTTTCCGCCGCGGCGGCGTATTTGTCCTCGACCGTGCGGGCGGACATGATGGCGGCATTGATAGTCGTCGACATGCTGTTACTCCTTGTTGAAATGCGTCTCTCGATTCTGCGCTACGGCGCGGTCGGCGCCGTCAGGGCCAGGGCGCGGTCGACCACCGGGCGGTCGAACTTGCTGATGCGGTCGACGAGCTTGGCGATGTCCTCGCCGGTGACCGGCTCGATCTCGATGGCGAGCTTGCCGGCGTCGGCGACGAACTCCGGATCCTTCATGGTGGCGTCGAAGGCGCGGCGCATCATGGTCACGCGCGCCGGCGGCACGTCGGGCGGCGCGATCAGCGGCCAGGCCGTCACCTGCGGCGCGAACAGAAGCTCAAGCGCCTGGCGGTCCTGGTCGGTCTTGGCGAACTCCATGATGGAGGGCACGTTCGGCAGGTCCGGGGCCTTGGTCAGGGCCATCTGGAACAGGATGCTGATCTTCTTCTCGTCGAGCCAGGCGCGCGAGCGGCTCTTGACGCTGCCCCACGACCAGCCGAAGCGGCCATCGACCTCGCCGCGCTCCATCGCCATGGTGATGTCGTTGCCGCCGGGATAGCCCTGCACCACCTTGATCTTGGCGCCCGTCAGGTTGCGCGTGAGCACGGGAAAGCGGCCGGTGTCGTCGGTCGGCCCCGTCGCGCCGACGGTGATCTCCTGCTTCATCATGTCGTCGAAGGTCTTGAACGGCTTGGTGTGCCAGGCGACGCCGACCGACACCTCCGAACTGCTGCTGCCGAGCGGATTGAACTTCGTCGGGTCGTACTTGGCCGAATCGGGGTTGAACACCGGCTCGATCGAGTAGCTGCGCGCCACCATGCCGAGCATCGTGCCGTCCTTCGGGGCGACGCTGTAGAGATGCAGGATCGCCTTGATGCTGCCGGCGCCCGCCATGTTCTGCGGCACCATCGTCGGGTTGCCGGCCAGGTGCTTGGGCATGTAGCGCGACAGCAGGCGCGCCGTCGCGTCGTAGGTGCCGCCCGGCGCGTAGCCGATCAGCACGGTGATCGTCTTGCCCTTGAAGAAATCGTCGGCCTGGGCGGCAGTGGGCTGGGCGACAGTGGACTGGGCGGCGGCGGGAAATGCGAAAGCGGCGCCGCAGGCGGCGGCAAGCAGACTCCGGACGATGACGTGGGCTGGCATGTCTCTCTCCCTGTCGATGGTTGCGCAGGGCCGGTCGTCGCTCTGGAGGCGGCGTATGGGTCCGTCCTGCGTCCCGGATGGCAGTCCGGGCCCTGAGGCGCCTGAGGTTTCCGCACCGTCGCCAGGTCAGCGGCGGAACGCGGGGCGCCGTAGCGAGCAGCCGCATCTCAGCGCGTTTCCGCCGCAGGGCACAACCGATGCTCTGGTGAATTGATTGTTCACGTTTTGCGAATTCTGGGCGGAAGGCCCGTGAATCCGGCCAAAAGGCGCACCCGCAGCCTGGAGAGGGCAAATGAGGCCGATCTTTCCGCGGCCAATGCGCCTATGGTGCCGGACGCAGGGCCGCCCACGCAGCCTGCCCCCATCTCAGCCATTGGCCATGGCTTCGAGCCTTCACAGCAGATTGCCGCGAGTCCCCGCACGACGCTTGGCCGGGGCGGCGCCTGCCTATCGGGAGAACCCCATGACCATCCGCATCGTCACCATCCGCGGCCTCAACTTCGCCATCGACACGAGCGAATGGAAGAACGCCAACGCGGCCAAGGCCTGCTCCACCACCATGAGCGATTCGCTGCGCGCCCTGCCCGAAGCCGAGCTGACCGCGCTGCACGCGCTGATGTCGGCCGATAACGCCCAGCCGGACGATCCGCGCCTCGACGTCATTTCCAAGATCGAGAACGCCGCTTGGCGCAAGGCGACCGACGGCCTGCAGCATCCGCCGAGCATGGGCCACAACGCGACCATTACTGCCGCCTGAAGGCCTTGATTTAAATAGATTAATTCAGTTTACTTTGACGGCTGCCGCCATTAACCAATAAAGACTTGAATTACATTTATACATAAAGATATACTTATGTATTGATGATAAGGTCTTGAGGGTTGCGATGCATGCCAGCCGGCGCCTGCACCCACGGATAGAAGCCCCGATTCGCATGATCGCAGGGGGCGTCTCCGGGCATCTGCTCGACGTCAGCCAAGGGGGCTTTCGCCTCCTGGCGGCGGCCGACGACATGAACCTGCGCATCGCGCCGGGCTCGCGCATCGACTGCACCTTGGAGCTGCCGCTGATCCCGCAGCAGTCGCTTTCGCTCGCGGCGCAGGTCATCCGGCGCGACGATACCCCCGCGGGCGTCGAGCTCGCCAGCCGCTTCGTCGACCTCCGCGATGACGACCGCCTTCATCTCGCCCACTTCATCGACCATGTCCTCGCCGACGCGCTGAACGCCGCCGAGCGCGCCCGCAACGCCTTCCTGCACGGCATGAGCCATCAGATCCGCACGCCGCTGAACGCCATCATCGGCTTTTCCCAGCTCGGCCTGGCGAGCCCCGGCCTGAAGCCGAAGCAGCGCGACTACTTCGCCGACATCAACCGCGCCGGCGACGAGATGCTGGAATTCCTCGACAGCCTGCTGACGCTGGCCGCCTCCGAAGCCGATCCGGCGCGCGGCACGACCCTGCCGCGCGTCGAACGGATCGGCGCCCTGCTGTCCGGCGCAGTGATCGCCGCGCTGCCCACTGCGAAGCGCGAGCAGGTCCTGCTGCGCCTCACGCCGCCGCAGGAGAATCCCCTGGCTCTCGTGGCGCTCGAACCTTTGCGCGAAATCCTCAATGGGCTGATGCGCGGCGCCATCGCCGAAGCGGGGCCGAAAGGCGAAGTCAGCCTCGGCTGCCGCGACCTCGATGACGGCCGCATCTCCATCGACGTGCGTGTCCGACCCACCGTCGCGGCGGGCCAGCGCCAGCAGCTCGATCACGCCGCCTGGAACGGCAGCAGCGGCGGCAGCGCCCTGGCCGCGCTCTATCTCACTGCCGTGCAGAGCCTGGCCGACGCGGTCGGCGCCAGCGTGCGCGCCGTCGACGCCGGAAACGACGATGCGATGGGATTCGAGCTGGTGCTTCCGGCGCCCGCCGCCGTCATGGAGCGCGCCGGCCGCCTCGCGAGCTAGCGGGCGGCGGCGAAGTTCAGGGCGCCTGCGTCAGGCTGCAGGAATCGCCCGAGGCCGCGCGCGACACGCGCACGCGCACCACGTTCGGAATCTCCGCCGCGACGCTGCGCCACAGGAACTCGCAGAGGTTCTCCAAGGTCGGCACGCCGAGCCCCTCGACCTCGTTGAGCATGTGATGGTCGAGCCGCTGCTTTGTGCGCTCGATGACCGCCCGCAGCTGCGCCAAGTCGACCACCATCCCTGACGCGGCATCCTTCGGCCCCACCACGGCGACCTCGCCGAGATAGGTGTGGCCATGCACGCGCAGGCTGCCTGCCGCGTCGACCGCGCGGCGCAGCGTATGGGCCGCCTCGAAGTAGAAGCTCTGCGAAAGTTCGAGGGTCATCGGATGTCCAGGACCTTGTGGGTTTGCACGCTCAGGCGCCAGCGCGGATTCTGCATGCACCAGTCGATCGCCCAGCGCGTGTTGTCTTCTTTCTGCGCGCCGTCCATCGGCTGCACGAAGCAATGGTCGAACGGCAGGCGCGACAAGGCGGCCAAGTCCAGGCCCTTCTGCGGCACGACGACTTTCAACTCGTCGCCGCGCTCCAAGCAAAGCGGCGCGCCGACCTTGGGGCTGACGCAGATCCAGTCCAGCCCGTCCGGCGGCAGGATCGTGCCGTTGGTCTCGACCGCGATGCGAAAGTCCCGCGCATGCAGCGCGTCGATCAGGCGGCGGTCGACCTGCAGCAGCGGCTCGCCGCCCGTCAGCACGGCGAAGCGGCCTTGCGGCGAGCCGGACGGCCACAGCGCCGCGATGGCGTCGGCGAGCGCGTCAGCCGTCGCGAACTTGCCGCCGTCGCTGCCGTCGCTGCCGACGAAATCCGTGTCGCAGAAGGTGCAGGTCGCGGTGGCGCGGTCCTCCTCGCGGCCAGACCACAGGTTGCATCCGGCGAAGCGGCAGAAAACCGCCGCCCTGCCGGCGTTGGCGCCCTCGCCTTGCAGCGTGTAGAAGATTTCCTTGACCGAATAGGTCACGTCCGTTCCCTCACATTGGCGATGATAGCGCGTATCTTGAAGGGATGACGCTCTGAACGGAATTGAACCACGGGCAGCGGAATCGGGCCCGCCGCGTGGTAAACGCGTACTCAATCCGGCAATGATTATCAACGATGAAATAGGCAATGACGGCGGCGCGGCGCGGCGACCGCCCGTCGCAGGCGTATAAAGATCGCCGCCTAGGACGCTGCCCGGCTCACGCGGGCAACGACGGCGTCAAACGCCGCGATGCTGGCACTGGCGACGTCCGCCAGCTGGCGGGCCAAACGGGCGATCTCCGCCGCATTCCCGTGCCTGGCGACGCCTTCCAATTCGCGCGCCAGCAGGCTCATGCGCTTGGCCCCGAGATTGCCAGCGGTCGAAATCATCGTATGGGCCGAGGCGACCACTGCGGCATGGTCGCCGGCAGCGACCGAGCGGACGAGCTGACCGAGGCGCTCGCGGCTGTCTCCGGCGAACATCGACACGAAATCGGCGAAACCCTCGTCTCCGACAGCCTCGCGCAAGGTGGCGACGGCCTCCTCGTCGAGCAGCGGCACGTGATCCATGGCCGACGGCGAAGCCAAGACGGGGGCCGGCTGCGCCGCGCCGGCCGACGCGATCTTCGCCAAAAGACCGAGCAGCGCCGCCGGGCTGATGGGCTTGCTGGCATAGTCGTTCATGCCGGCGGCCAGATACTCCTCGCGCGCGCCGGCCTGGGCATTGGCCGTCATGGCGATGATCGGCACGTCGCATTTCGGCGCCGGCAGCGCCCGGATCTGCCGGGTCGCTCCGATGCCGTCGAGCTCGGGCATCTGGATGTCCATCAGCACGACGTCGAATTCGCCGCGCCGCATGGCCTCGACGGCCTGCACGCCATTTTCGGCGATCGTGAGCTGATGGCGCTTTTCAAGCAGCGCGATCGCGTACTTCTGGTTGATCTTGTTGTCTTCCGCCAAAAGGATGCGCAACGGAACACCGCCCTGCAAGATAGGTTGCGGCTGCGTGCTTTTGGCCTCGACGCGCGGCAAGGACACAACCTTCTTGGCCGGAACCGGCGACTGCTCGCTGTAAAGCCGAATCAGGCAATCGCGCAGCTCATGCTGGCGCACCGGCTTGTCGAGCTTCGCGTCGACCGCATCGAACGCATCTTTGACGGAGCCGTAGTTGCCCGCCGACGAAACGAGGACGAGGCGCGTTTCCGCCAGGTTGCCGTTGGCGCGCACGCGGCGTGCAAGTTCGCTGCCGGCCATGCCGGGCATCATCTGATCGAGGAAGACCAAGTCATAGGGCCTGCCCGCGGACCAGGCGCGTTCCAGCTCGGCCAGCGCGCCGAAACCGTCGGGTGCCGTCGTCACTTGCGACATGCCGAACGCGCCGAGATGGCGGCTGAAAATGTCGAGATTCATCTTGATGTCGTCGACCAGCAGCACCTTCAGGCGCGACAGGTGGGCCGGCAAGCTGGCCATATCCGGCAGGCGTGCGGTGCTGCGCGCCAGCGGAATTTCGAACCAGAACGTCGAACCCACGCCGACCTGGCTTCGCACGTCGATGACGCCGTCCATCAGTTCGACGAGCTGCTTGCAGATGGCGAGGCCGAGGCCAGTGCCGCCGTAGCGGCGCGTCACCGAATTGTCCGCCTGGCTGAATTTCTGGAACAGCTTCTCGCAGACCGCCGCGGGAATGCCGACGCCGCAATCCTCCACCTCGAAGCGCAGGCGCGTCTTGCCGCTGGCCGGGTCTTGCACGCTGCTGACATTGACCTGCAGGCTGACCCCGCCCTTGTCGGTGAACTTGATCGCATTGCTGAGAAGATTGAGCAGCACCTGGCGCAAGCGCGCCGAATCGCCGCGATAGATGCCGCAAGCCTCCGGCTCGACGAAGCAGCAAAGATCGATGTCCTTTTCGCGCGCCTTGCCGGTCATGACCGCGACGGCGCTTTCGACCGTGTTCACCAGGTCGAAGTCGAGCATTTCCAGGTCGAATTTTCCGGCTTCGAGCTTGGAGATGTCGAGGATGTCGTTGACGATCGCCAGCAGCGCCTCGCCCGATTCGCGCACGGTTTCGGCGAAGCCGCGCTGTTCGGCGTCGAGATCGGTCTCCAGCAGCAGGCCAGTCATGCCGAGAATGCCGTTCATCGGCGTGCGGATTTCATGGCTCATGTTGGCGAGAAAATTGGATTTCGCCTGATTGCCGGCGTCCGCTGCGTCGCGGGCGGCGGTCAGCTCCAATCGCGTGCGCTCCAGCTCCACGATATGGGCGCGCAGGCGCACCGCCTCGTCTTCGGTGCGGCGCGCGAGCCGAGAATCGAACAGGGCGCAGACGAAGCCGAGCGCCACGACGAAGAAGGCGACGATCGCGACGACGACCCCCATGCCCTCGGCGGCGAGCAAAATGCCTTTCTGCTGCGCGATCGGCATCATCTGAAGCGTAACGGATGCCATGGCCGTGAAATGCAGGCCGCAGATGGCGACGACGAACAGCGCGGCGGCGCCGACGTAGTCGACAAGCTTGCGGGCCCGGGTGACGGCCTGCAGCGCGGCGATGGAACCGACGACGGCGAACAAGACGGCCGCCACGACATAGACAGCGTTCCAGCTCAATTCGAAGGAGCCGCGTAGCGCCGACATGCCGGTGAAATGCATCAACGTGATGCCTGCGCCGAACGTCGCGCCGCCGCCGAGGGCGCCGGCGCGCGTGAGCCACAGGGCGAGGCCGAGCGTGCAGAGCCCGAAGGCGATCAGCGCGGAAAGCCCGGTTTCAACGATGTCGTATCCGACGCTGAAGCCGGGATCGAAGGCCAGCATGGCGACGAAATGGGTGCCCCAGATGCCGCAGGCCGCGACGAAGCCGGCAGCCGCGAGCCATAGAATCTGCGGGCGGCCGCTTGCGGCGCGGAAACGGTCGAGCATGTGGACCAGCGTGGCGCAGGCGCACACGCATAGCACGGCGGCAAGCAGCACCAACCGGTGGTCATGCTGATTGGTGATGCAATCAATGACGGTAAGCATCCCGTCATGATAGGCCTCGAAGGTAAAAGGAAGCTTAAAGGCGCCGGCGCCAGGGCAGAAGTTGCCGATGCCTTCACAGCTGAGCGCGCCGCGGCGGACGGCGGGACTAGGTGAAATGCGGGATCAGGGGAGAATGGTGCCCGGGGGCGGATTTGAACCACCGACACGCGGATTTTCAGTCCGCTGCTCTACCAACTGAGCTACCCGGGCACAGGTCATCCGGCCGGACGGCCAGAGAGCAAGAGCGCCGCTTATAGGCAATATCGCCTAGCCTGTCCAGCGGCTCTCGCCAGGCCCGAAACAGGCCAAAAAGCCAGCCGCGGCAATGGCCTGACCGGCAGCCGGGCGGCCGGTTTCCGGCCCCTCAGGCCTCGCCGCCGCCCTTTTCCGGCAGCTTCTCGAGCTCCTCGATATCCGCGTCATCCAATTCGACGGCCGGAATGCGGTATTCCTCGCCGAGCCAGCGGCCGAGGTCGATGTCGGCGCAGCGCTTGGAGCAGAAAGGCCGGGTCTCGACCTGGACCGGCTTGCCGCAGATCGGACAGGGCTTGCCGCGCCCGGCCGCCGCGAAAGGCTTCACGGTCGCCGGCTTGTCAGGGGCCGGCTTGTCGAGGGCTGGCCTGTCGCCAAGCTTGCCGTCGGAGGACTTGTCGTCGTCGCTCATGGATGCGTCCCGTCGCCGCTCAGAAGGTCGGTGCGGCCCCGACCGTCGCAAAGCTTGCAGGCGTCGGTCAAGAGCTCGTGCAGCGGCGGCCGGCCGCGCTTGCGCGCGATCTCGACCAGCCCCAAAGGCGAAAAGCCGCCAAGCCGGGCGAAGGTGGGGTCGCCCGCCATGGCGACACGCAGGGCCTCGAGCACCTGGCTGCGGTCGTCCTGCAGGCTCATGTGGACGAAGTCGATGACGATGAGGCCCGAAAGGTTGCGCAGGCGGATCTGCCTGGCGATCTCGCGCGCCGCCTCCAGGTTCACGGCCAGGATCGTCTCGGCCTGGCGGTTCGGCCCGCTGGAGACGTCGGCGTTATGGCGGCCCGAGTTCACGTCGATGGCGGTCAGCGCCTGGGTCGGCTCGATGTAGAGGAAGCCGCCGCCCGGCAGGCCGACGCGCGACGACAGCGCCGCGTCGATGTCGGGCATGACGCCGAAGCGGTCGAGCAGCGGAATGGAGTCGCGGTAGGCGTCGATGCGGCCCGCCAGCATCGGCAGGCTGCGGCCGACTTCGCGCCGCGCCGCCTCCAGGGCCGCGTCGCTGTCGGCGACGATGCGCGTCAGCCCCGCATGGCCCTGGTCGCGCAGCACGCGCGCCAGCGGCGCCTGCTCTCCCCATAGGCGCGCCGGCGGCGTCGCCCGCGCGGCGGCGCGCTTGATCTCGGCCCAGGCGGCCCGCAGGTCTTCCGCGTCGGCGGCGAGCGCCGTCGCTTCGGCCTTTTCCGCCGCCGTGCGCAGGATGAAGCCTTCGCCTTCCTTGGCGATCGCGCCCATGGCGGATTCCAGCCGCGCCCGCTCGCCCTCGTCGGTGATGCGGCGCGACACGGCGACGCCTGGCTGGCGCGGCGCATAGACGAGATGGCGGCCCGGCAAGGCGACGTTGAGCGTGAGCGCCGCCCCCTTGCCGCCCTGCGCGTCCTTCGCCACCTGCACGACCACGGCGGCGCCCGCATGGAGCGGCGCCTCGTTCGGCAGGGATTCGGGCAAGGGCAGGAAGCCGGCGCGCTCCAAGCCGATCTCGACGAAGGCCGCGTTCATGGCCGGCACGATGCGCGTGACGCGCCCAAGATGGACGCCGCCGACTTCCGTCGCCGCGTTCGCGGGCTCGACGATCAATTCGACCGTGGCGCCTTCTTCGCGCAGCGCGATCACCGTGCCGATGGATGTCGTCGCGCTGAGGATTTCGTCGATCAAGGGCCGTTCGGTCCTTGGCCAAGCGCGATGCCGCGCGCCGACAGCAGCGTCGCCACCTCGTGCAGCGGCAGTCCGACGACGCTGGAATAGGAACCCGACACGAATCGCACGTAAGCGGCGGCGAGGCCCTGCACGGCATAGCCGCCGGCCTTGCCCTGCCATTCGCCGCTGGCGAGGTAGAGGGCGATCTCGCTTTCCGTGAAGCGCTTGAAGGCGACGACGGAGGCGACGAGGCGCTCGGAGGCCTTGCCGCCGCCATCCTTGTGGTTGACGGCAAGCAGCGTCACGGCGGTCAGCACGCGATGGCGGCGGCCCGACATCAGCTCGAGGCAGCGTCGCGCCTCGGCTTCCGTCTCGGTCTTGGGCAGGATGCGCCGCCCGAGCGCCACCACCGTGTCGGCGGCGAGGATGAGGTCGCCGTCGCGCAGCTGCGCGTCCTGCGCGGCGCGCGCGGCCTTTTCAGACGCGAGGCGCGCCGCGTAGACCGTCGGCAGCTCGTCCTTCTGCGGCGTCTCGTCGATGTCGGGATGCAGCACAAGGGCCGGCGTCACGCCGATCTGGCGCAGCAAGTCGAGACGGCGCGGCGAGGCCGAGGCAAGGATCAGGCGCGGCGCGGCCATGCCTTCAGCCGCGCAGAATGTTCAGGCGGATGGCGACCGACAGGCCGTGCGCGCCGAGCCCTTCGGCTTCGGCGAGCTTCACCGCCGCCGGGCCGATGTCGGCCAGCGCGTCGGGGCTGCAGCGCACCATCGAGGTGCGCTTGAGGAAGTCCAGCGTGCCGAGGCCCGAGGAGAAGCGCGCGCTGCCCGACGTCGGCAGCACATGGTTCGGGCCGGCGAGATAGTCGCCGATGGCCTCCGGCGTGTGGCGGCCCAGGAAGATCGCGCCGGCATGGCGCACCTTCTCGGCGATGGCGTCGGCGTCGTCGGTGGCGATCTCGAGATGTTCGGGCGCGATGCGGTCGACCAGCGACGGCGCGTCGCGCAGCAGGTCGCCGACGACGATGACGCCGCCGAAGCCGTCCCAGCTCGCGCGCGCGATCTCGGCGCGCGGCAGCGTCTGCAGATGCGCCTGGACGGCCTGCTCGACCTTGTCGGCGAACATGCCGTCGTCGGTGATGAGGATCGACTGCGACGACGGGTCGTGCTCCGCCTGCGACAGCAGGTCGGCGGCGATCCAGGCCGGATCGTTCTTTCCGTCGGCGATGACGAGGATTTCCGACGGGCCGGCGATCATGTCGATGCCGACCGTGCCGAACACCTGGCGCTTGGCGGCGGCGACGTAGGCATTGCCCGGGCCGACGATCTTGTCGACCGGCTTGATCGTCGCCGTGCCGTAGGCGAGCGCGCCGACGGCCTGCGCGCCGCCGATGCGGTAGATCTCGTGCACGCCGGCGATGTGCGCGGCAGCCAGCACCAGCGGATTGACTACGCCCTTCGGCGTCGGCACCACCATGACGACGCGCGGCACGCCGGCGATGCGGGCCGGCAGCGCGTTCATCAGCACGGACGACGGATAGGCGGCGCGGCCGCCCGGCACGTAGATGCCGACGGCGTCGATCGGGCGCCAGCGCGCGCCGAGCTGCACGCCCGCGCTGTCGGTGAAGCTCAGGTCTTCCGGCAGCAGGCGCTGGTGGTAGGCGACGATGCGTTCGGCCGCGATGCGCAAGGCGGCCAGCGTCGCGTCGTCGCAGGCCTTCACGGCCTCGGCAATCTCGTCGGCGGAAATGCGCAGGGTTTCCGGCGTCAAGGCCAGGCCGTCGAACTTGGCGGTGCAGTCGATGACGGCGGCGTCGCCGCGCGTCTTCACGTCCGCGAGGATGGCGCCGGCCGCCTCGCCCACGTCGGCGTCCGAGTCGCGCTTGGAGGCGATCAGCTCGGCGAAGGCGACGGCGCAGTCCGCATCGGCGAGAGACAGGCGGCGAACCATCAGCTCGCCTTCTTCCGTTCCGCCTTCGCGGCCTGCTCGGCGCGCACGGCGTCCTGGAAGCGGTCGATCCAGCCGCCGATCTCGTCGGGGCGCGTCTTCAGCGCGGCCCGGTTGACGATCAGCCGCGAGGTGACGTCGGCGATCTGCTCGACCTCGACCAGGCCGTTCGCCTTCAGCGTGGCGCCCGTGGACACCAGGTCGACGATGCGCTCGCAAAGGCCGAGAGACGGCGCCAGCTCCATGGCGCCGTTGAGCTTGATGCATTCCGCCTGCACGCCGCGCGCGGCGAAGTGACGGCGCGTGATCTCGGGATATTTCGTCGCCACGCGCACGTGCGACCAGCGCTTCGGATCGTCCTGGCTGACCATTTCGGCCGGCTCGGCGACCGCCATGCGGCATTTGCCGATGGCGAGGTCGAGCGGCGCGTAGATTTCCGAGTAGTCGAACTCCATCAGCACGTCGTTGCCGGCGACGCCGAGATGCGCGCCGCCGAAGGCGACGATGGTCGCCACGTCGAAGCTGCGCACGCAGATCAGGTCGAAGCCGGGGATGTTGGTGGCGAACTTGAGCTGGCGAGAGGCCGGATCGTCGAAGGCAGCTTCCGGCAGGATGCCGGCGCGCGTCATCAACGGGCGCAGTTCCGTCAGAATGCGGCCCTTCGGCAGGGCCATCACGAGGGCTTCGGCGTTGCTCACGGCAGCATCCAACACATAAAACTGCAATAAAATCAAAGGGCCGAGATGAGCGAACGCGCCCGAATGCGGCCGGGCCGCCCTTTTAGCGCGTTCCGTCCGGCGCTTCCAGCGGGTGTTTGGGCCGCCATTTGGTCGGCCAAGGCTCCCCGATGTCCTCCAGGAAGCACAGGGGAGAGGCCGTTTCGACGCGGATCGCGACGTCGCCGGCGAAGACCAGCAGCAGGCCCCCCGGCTCGAGGTTGATCGCCAGCAGTTCCAGGAGCTGTCCGGCATCGAGCGCGTCGAGGCCGCGCGTCTTGACCGCGACGACATTCTCGAAGCGCAGGCCGCTGTGCACGCGCTCGAAGCAGTCCCCGTCGCCCAGCTCGTCCGCCTCCTGGCAGGGCATCGCCTCCCAGCGGAAGCGGTTGGCGATCAGCACGAAGCGCCGATCCTCGACGATGTATTTGATGTCGCCGACGGCGACCAATGCGTCCTGCAGGCAGGCCGACACGACGCCGAGGTCTTCCGCGTCGATCGCCTTGAGCCTCAGCTTGCCGGCTTTCCCATCCGTCATGTCCGATCCTCCCGCCCTTGACGACGCCGGAAGGCCGGCCCGGATCAGCCCTTCAGGCGCTCGATCTCGGCGCCGCAGGCGGCCAGCTTCTCTTCCAGGCGTTCGTAGCCCCGGTCGAGATGATAGACGCGATGGAGGACGGTTTCACCTTCCGCGGCGAGGCCGGCCAGGACCAGCGAGACGGAGGCCCGCAGGTCGGTCGCCATGACCTGCGCGCCGGTCAGCGACTTGACGCCGCGCACCATGGCGGAGGCGCCGTGCACCGTGATGTTGGCGCCCATGCGGCTGAGTTCCGGCACGTGCATGAAGCGGTTCTCGAAGATCGTCTCGGTGATCATCGAGGCGCCGGTGGCGGTCGTCATCAGCGCCATCATCTGCGCCTGCAGGTCGGTGGCGAAGCCCGGGAACGGTTCGGTCATGACGTCGACGCCGTTGAGCGGAACCTCGCCGCGCGAGATCCTCAGGCCGCGCGGCGTGTCGGCGATGCCGAGGCCCGCCTCGGCCAGCTTCTCCAGCGGCGACTGCAGCAGGTCGCGGCGCGCGCCGGTCAGCTCGACGTCGCCGCCCGCGATGCCGACGGCCATGATGTAGGTCGCCGTCTCGATGCGGTCGGGGATGATCGGATGGGTCGCGCCGTGCAGCTTCTTCTTGCCGCGCACCGTCAGCGTGTCGGTGCCGACGCCGGAGATGTCGGCGCCCATGGCGATCAGGCAGTGCGCCAGGTCGGTGATCTCGGGCTCGCGCGCGGCGTTGGAGATGACCGTCTCGCCGTCGGCGAGGCTCGCCGCCATCAGCAGGTTCTCGGTCGCGCCGACCGAGACGAAGGGAAACACGATATGGCCGCCGCGCAGGCCGCCCTTAGGCGCGCGCGCGGCGATGTAGCCTTCCGCCAGCTCGATCTCGGCGCCGAGCGCCTCGAGCCCCTTCAGGTGCAGGTCGACGGGCCGGTTGCCGATGGCGCAGCCGCCCGGCATGGAGACGCGCGCCTCGCCGATGCGCGCCACCAGCGGGCCGAGCACGAGCACCGAGGCGCGCATCTTGCGCACCAGGTCGTAGGGCGCTTCAGTGTCGGCGATGGTCGCGGCGTTGAACGACATGACGCGGCCGCGATGGCCGCCATTCGGCGCGTCGCCCTCGAGGCCGATCTTGACGCCGTGGTGCGCGAGCAGCGCCGCCATGGTCGAGATGTCGGCCAGATGCGGCACGTTCTCCAGGCTGAGCGTGTCCTCGGTGAGCAGCGACGCGGCCATCAGGGGCAGCGCCGCGTTCTTCGCGCCGCTGATCGCGATGGTGCCGTTCAGGCGGTTGCCGCCGCGGATGCGGATACGATCCATGCTTATGAAATCCTGAAAACTTTACGGTGACGCGTTACAGCTTGGGCAGGGTGACGCCCTGCTGCTTCATGTACTTGCCGCCGCGGTCCGCGTAGGACGTCTCGCAGGGCTGCTCGCCCTGCAGGAACAGGAACTGGCAAGCGCCTTCGTTGGCGTAAATCTTGGCCGGCAGCGGCGTGGTGTTCGAGAACTCCAGCGTGACATGCCCTTCCCATTCGGGCTCGAGCGGGGTCACGTTGACGATGATGCCGCAGCGCGCGTAGGTCGACTTGCCGAGGCAGATCACCAGCACGTCGCGCGGGATTCGGAAATATTCCACCGTGCGCGCCAGCGCGAAGCTGTTGGGCGGGATGATGCAGACGTCGGTCTTGCGGTCGACCAGGCTCGACGGGTTGAACTTCTTCGGATCGACGACGGCCGAATCGACGTTGGTGAAGATCTTGAATTCGTCGGCGACGCGCGCGTCGTAGCCGTAGGACGACAGGCCGTAGGAGATCACCCCGTCGCGGCGCTGGCTCTCGACGAAGGGCTCGATCATGCCTTTCGTGGTCGCCTGCTCGCGGATCCAACGGTCGGACAGAATGGACATCGGTCGCGTCTCCATGCGGGAATTGTCGGCCGGGAACCTGGCGGCAATAGGGCCAGCACCGGGTTTACCCGAGGAATACGCATGGCTCAAGGCCGGACGCAAGATTTGGGCGGCCAGGCCCTGGGGATAACTAGATGTCGGGGGTTTTGCCCGAAATCGGCGCATTCGGGGCAGCAGTCTCCTCACCCTCCTGCCGAGCCCGGTCTTGGCCCTTGCGCCGCTGCAGGTTGGCGCGCAGGGCGGCGGCGCGCCTCGCCTCGCGGGCAGCGGCCTGGGCTTGGGCGGCATTGCCTAGGGCGGGCTTCGCCGGCTTGGCAGGATCGTTGGGCTTGTCACTCATGGCCGCAAGATCGGCGGCGACGGCGGCAAGGTCAAGGGGTCAGGCCAAGATGGCCGTCAGTCCGTTTGCGCAAAAAAAACGCGCCGCAACGAGTGCGGCGCGTGTCGGACGACGGGATAAGCACCGTCCGGGAGGGCGCAGAGTAGCCAGTCGAATTTAGGCGGCGGCGCGATCGTCGTTGCGGGCGGCCAGTTCGACGCGTTCGTGACGGG
>DASYCO010000014.1:0-50874 GCA_036500145.1 Alphaproteobacteria bacterium
CGGGCGATTGACTTCGCCGCAGCTGCCGTCCAGCCCGGCGGCCTGCTGTTCATCGCGCTCTACAACGACCAGGGCTGGCGTTCGGCGAAGTGGCTGCGGATCAAGCAGCTCTACAACAGGCTGCCGGCCGCCCTTCGCCCGCTGCTCGTGCTTTCGGTCGTGCTGCCTTACGAACTGCGGTCTCTGGCGGCGCACCTCGTGCGGTTCATGCCCATGACCTACGTCCGCACCTGGACCCACTATGGGGACGGCATGGGGCGGGGCATGAACAAATGGCGCGACTGGATCGATTGGATCGGCGGTCTGCCGTTCGAAGTGGCGACGCCGGATATGGTGATCGATGTCCTGCGCCCGCGGGGCTTCGCCTTGCAGAAGCTCGTCACGCGCCTTGGTGGATGGGGTTGCAACGAATTCGTCTTCCGGCGCTCCCTGCGCGTTGAGGACTGATGCTGCGGCATACGCTGGAGGCCATGGCCGCATGACCGCGCCTCTCAAGATTGCCTTCCTGATCCCGAGCGTGACGGCCGGCGGAGCGGAGCGTGTCGCTGCGACGCTGTGCAATCAGTGGGCGGAGACGGGGCATGCAGTTTCGTTGATGACCTTCGAGGCGCCGGGGGCTTCGCCGCATTACCAGATTGACGAAAAGGTTCGAGTCCGTCCGCTGGACCTGCTGCGGCAGTCGCGTTCCATGGCCAGCTTCATGGCTCAAAACGTCCGACGCGTCCTGCGGGTTCGCCGCGAACTGCGTGCCTTGTCGCCGGACATCGTCGTGTCCTTCATGCCCGAGCCGAACGTCGTCGCTCTTCTGGCCGGCGTCGGGCAGGCCTGGTCGACTGTCGTGTCGGAACGGGTGCATCCGGCCTACGTGAGGTTGGGGCGGGCGCCGGCGCTCATGCGTCGCTTGACCTATCCGCTGGCTGCGGTCGTCGTGGCCCAGACAGGGGTGATTGCGGGCTACATCGAACGGCGGTTCTGCGTCACGACCTATGTCATCCCCAACCCGATCGACCAGGCGAAATTCCATCCTCCGGCCGCGGCCTCGTCTGGAAAACGTCGGCGCGTGCTGTCCGCTGGCCGGCTCGACCACCAGAAAGGGTTCGACATTCTGATCGAGGCGTTCGCCCGAGTGGCTGCCGCGGAGCCGCTTTGGGATCTTTGGATATTTGGCGAAGGCGGGCTGAAAGCGGACCTGACGCGACAGATCGAGAGTCTGGGACTGACGGAAAGGGTCCGTTTGGCAGGGGTGACGACAGACATGGCCTCTGAGCTGCAACAGGCCGATCTCTATGTCCATGCGTCACGGTTCGAAGGCTTCCCGAACGCCGTCATGGAGGCTCTCGCTTGCGGTTGTGCGGTCGTTGCGGCAGATTGCGCCGGCGGCGTGCGGGAATTGCTGCAAGGGCAGGCCTTCGGGCGGCTCGTCCCGGTCGATGATGCGACAGCCCTGGCGAGCGAAATGCGGAACATCATGTCAGACGATCAGCTCCGTGAGGAGATGCGCGCTAAGGCGCCGCAAGCGGTCGCTCCGCTTGTCGTCGAAAAGATCGCCGGCGATTGGATTTCCCTGTTCCGCCGCATTCGACCTTCCGCTGGGTCCAGGTAACATGTGCGGCATTGCGGGCTTTCTCGATCGTGCTTGCGGTAGCGATGCGCCGACATTAGCCGCCGCCGCGCGGCGCATGGGCGATGCCTTGCGCTATCGCGGCCCGGACAGCGAAGGAACCTGGGTTGACGCCGCGGCCGGGCTCGCTCTGGCGCATCGCCGGCTGTCGATCATCGACGTTTCCGCTGCCGGCCATCAGCCGATGCCCTCGTCCTGCGGCCGCTTCGTCATCAGCTACAACGGGGAACTCTACAACACGGCGGAACTGCGCGCCGAATTGCAGGCCGCCGGGCGTTCGTTCAAGGGCCATTCGGACACGGAAGTGATCGTCGAAGGCTGCGCCGCCTGGGGCGTCGAGGAGACGGTCGTCCGGCTGCGCGGCATGTTCGCCATCGCGCTGTGGGATGTCCGGGAGCGCCGGCTCTTTCTTGTGCGCGACAGGCTGGGAATCAAGCCGCTCTACTGGGGCCGCTTCGGCACGGCCATCCTGTTCGGCTCGGAACTGAAGGCCCTGGCGCGGCATGGGGCCTGGGTGGGCGACGTTGACCGCGAGGCCTTGGCGCTCTACCTGCGCTTCGGCTACGTGCCGGCGCCCTACAGCATCTGGCGCAATGTCCGCAAGCTGCAGCCGGGCCATATCCTGGCCGTGGATGCCGCGGGCACGGTCACGGAGACAGCCTACTGGTCAGCCGAGGACGTGGCGAAGGCCGGCATCGCGTCGCGGAGCGACCGGATCGACGACGGCGAGGCTGTCGAGCGGTTCGATGCCCTGCTGCGCGATTCCGTCGCCCGCCACATGGTCTCGGACGTGGCCCTCGGCGCCTTCCTGTCCGGCGGCTACGACTCGACGGCCGTGGTCGCCTTGATGCAGGCGCAGTCGCCGCGCCCGATCAAGACATTCACCATCGGCTTTCGCGAACAGGCCTACAACGAGGCGGGATTCGCCAAGGCTTTGGCCCAGCATATCGGCACGGACCATACGGAGCTCTACGTCGAGCCGCAGCATGCGCTCGACGTGATCCCGAACCTGCCGGACATGTACGACGAGCCGTTCGGGGATTCCTCCCAGATCCCGACCTTCCTCGTCTGCGAGATCGCGCGCCGCGACGTGGTCGTGACGCTGTCGGGCGATGGGGGCGACGAACTGCTGGGCGGCTATGAGCGCTATGCCCAGGCTCAGGCCGTCTGGGGGGCGATCGGCCGGGTTCCGCGCCCGCTGCGGCATCTCGGCGGCGCCGCGCTTGGCGCCATGCCTGCCGCTCTTCTCGGGCGCCTGACGCGCCATGCGCATGGCGCGGCTCGCATCGAGAAACTCGCGGCGATCCTGAAGGGCGGAGAGGATGCCCTGTATCTCGCGTTGACGAGCCTGTGGACGGACGCCGGCACGCTTGCGCGCGGCGCCGGCATGGCAGATCGCTCGCCTTGGAACGGCAGGGAAAAGAACGGCATATCCGATTTCCTCGACCGTATGCAGTATATCGACCTGGTCACCTACCTGCCGGACGACATCCTGACGAAGGTGGACCGGGCAAGCATGGCCGTCTCCCTGGAGGCGCGCGTTCCGCTGCTGGACCACCACGTGGTGGAATATGCCTGGTCGCTTCCCCAGCGCATGAAGGTGCGGGGCGCGGAAACCAAATGGCTGCTGCGCCGCGTCCTTGACCGCTACGTCCCGCGCGCCCTGCTCGAACGGAAGAAGATGGGCTTCGGAGTCCCGGTCGGCGCCTGGCTGCGCGGGCCGTTGAAGGACTGGGGCGAGGCCCTCTTGGCGGAAGACCGCCTGGCCCGGGAAGGTTACCTCGATCCTGTGCCCATCCGGCGGCGCTGGCAGGAGCACCAGTCCGGCAAGGCCGACTGGCAATATTCGCTATGGCCGGTGCTGATGTTCCAGGCTTGGCTGGAACGCCAGGCGACGTTGCGGCAGCCGCTGCGCAGTTGACGTAGTCTCAATCCAGGTTCGAATCGATCTCCAGAAGATGACCCGCAAAACGATCGCCCTCATACTGATTTCCCTTCTCAGCTTCGGCTGCGTCGTCTACTTCGTCGACGTCGATGATATGGTCAATACCCTGGCGCAGATAGACCTGCGGACGCTGATCATCTCCGGCGGCTTCATCGCGCTGAACAACCTCCTGACCTATTTCCGCTTTGGCGCGCTGCTCAGGGCGTTCAACGTCCATCCAAACCGCCGTACCGTCTTCGTTGCCTTTTCCATGGGGCAGATATCGAACCAGTTCCTGCTGAACGTCTTCGGCCAGAGCCTGACGCGCGCGATGCTGCTCGCGCGCGCCGGCGTGCCATCCGGCGTTTCCGTCATCGCGACCTATATCGAACGGGCCCTGGCGGCCGGCGTCCTGCTGCTGCTCAGCCTGGTGGCTACCTGGTACTTGCTGCATTCGCTGGTCTTCGACTTCCAGCGCGGCGCGACCCTGGCCGTGTCTCTCGGCGCCATGGCGATCACCCTGCTGACCGTCCTGTTGACCGTCTTCCGCCGGACGATCACGCGGATCATCGCCGAGCATAGCCTGACCTGGGCACGCCGCCTGACGCCTGTCGTGATCTTCACCGTGCTGGCGCACATGGCGATGCTCGCCGCTTACGTCGCGGTGCTGGCGCAGTTCGACGGCGGCGAGCTTACGCTCGACCTCGTCGCGGCGCTGACGATCACGATGTTCGCAGCCAGCTTGCCGATCAGCTTCTCCGGATGGGGCGTGCGCGAGCTGGGCGCGGTCAGCGCCTTGACCTTGATCGGCGTGCCAGCCAGCACTGCCGTCGTCGGTGCGGTCGCCGTGGGCTTGTTGTCCATTGTCGTCATGTTCGCCTTCGGCGCCGTCAGCCTGCCGATGATCGGCAAAAGGCGCGAGGTCGAGCGTCCCGCGCCGATGGCGGACTATTCGCAGGCCGTGACCATCAAGTGGGACGCGCTCCTGCTGAAGTTCTGCGCCTTCTTCTGCGCCGTCCTCATTTTCTTCCAGGTGCGCGTTCCGCTGAAGAACGGCGAGCTGAGCGTGACCCTGGCGGACCTTCCCGCGGTAATCGGGGCGAGCATCGTAGCCTTGCTGATCCTGACGCGGCGGATGAAGATCCCGTTTCAGCCCTTCGTCACCGTGACGCTGGCGATCGTCTCCGGGCTGGTCGTTTACGGATTGGTCAATGTGCAGCTGCAGGGCGGCATGGGACATTGGGCACTGGTCAACCGCGGTGTCGGCTGGCTCGTTCTCCTGGGCTACGCCCTGACGGGCGCCGTGATCGTCTCGATCGCTGGCGAGCAGGGGCGTGCGCTGCTCCTGCAATCGGTCATGGTCGCGGGGCTGTCGGTCTGCGGCCTGCAGGTGGCCATGCTTGTCGTCGATTCCTTCGTCCGGCTGCCGCCGGAAATCCTGTGGAGGCCCTTGCAGGGGTTTGTGGAAAACCAGAACGCGTTTTCGTTCCAATTGGCGATGGTCACTCTATGCCTGATCGTCGCCCTGGCTCGCGGGATGTTTGCTGGAAAGGCGTCCTGGTTCAAGGCGGCCTTCGTGCTGCTGTCCATTACGGTCTATTACGTGAAGTCGCGCACGGGCCTCGTGTTCCTCGGCTGCTTTGTGGCCGTCATGTACGGCCTGCTGCCTTTGTCGCGGACGTTCCTCGACTCGCGCAGGACGTTGCGCGTCACGGCGCTCCTGTGCGTCGCGACCATCCTGCTGGCAAGCGCGCTGCCCTACATCGTCTATGGGGTGATGCTGGTCGTGCAGGTGGCTTACGTGGGGGCTCACGAGCTTGTTCAGGCTGTGCTGGGGGCGGGCACGGGAGAGCCCACGGTATGGAATATTAAGCCGCTCGGGTACTACACTTCCGTAATGACCATGGGCGTCAGGCTGGTCCATGAGGCATCCGAAGTGGAACGCTGGCAGACGATGCGCGAGGGCCTGGACATTTGGCTCGCGCATCCGATTTTCGGCGCCGGCCTGGGGAGCTACGTCGATTGGCGGTTATCCGTGGACGGCGAGGTCCAGGTCATCCATTCGATCCCGATCTGGCTCTTGGCGGAAATGGGCCTCGTCGGCTTCGCTGTCGTCGTCGTCACTGCGGCGCGCCTGTGCCAGGTCGCGGTCCGCATGCTGCGGAACGAGGAAACCTTCGCATGGGGCATGGCTCTGATCGGCATTCTTGCGATCATGGCCGTTGGCGGCCTAGTGCATGACCTTTTCTACCAGCGGATTTTCTGGTTCTTCCTGGGCCTGTTCGGCGCGGCCTTGCCGCGCCAGGAGGCGGTCGCCGCCGACGTGCCGTCTCCCGTGGCGGTCCCTGCCGCGAACGTCTCGGTCGCGACCTAGCGGGTCTCGCGCTTCCGGCCGGCCACCAGCATGCTGGTGACGGACAGCACGTCCAGGCCGTGGCCGTGGAATTCCGGCGCCATGTGGGCACGGGCGTCATTGGTGACCCAGGAGACGACCTTCTGTGCCGCGGCTTCATCTGGCGGAATGTTCTCCGTCAGCACGATCCGGTAGGTGTCGGTGCCTTTCTCGTGCGTCAGCGGCTGCGGCGCGGAGAGCGCCACGTAGTCGGTCGTCAGAGCCGCAGCGTGAAAGCTGCCCACCCAGTCGGATGAGCGGTAACGGTTGCTGTAAGGGTCCAGGCTGCGGAATTCCGCGTCGGACAGCGAGAGGAAAGCCAGGGGACGGTCGAAGTCCCAGTGGTCGCGCAGGTCGATGGCATGGGCGTACCAGCCGCCCATGGCCATCATGTCATGCAGGTTGCGCAGCACCGGCACGGGATCGCGCACGTGCTCGAGCACGGCATTGCTGAAGATCACGTCGAAGCTCTCGGCCGGAAAGGCGAGGGTCTCGCAGGGGCAGGGGGCGGGCAGGTCGAGCAGTTCGGGCCGCACCCGCACGAATCCATCTTCGAGCGGCTCGACGATAGAGTCGAGGCTGCGCTTCGGCGTGCCGGTGAGCCGCATCAGGACGTGGGCGTTCTCGGCCCAGCTTCGCGGCAGGCGGTTCTGGATGGCGAAGATGTTGTTCAGCGTGACCTTCTCGGCGCCGCCAAGCAGCAGCATCAGGGCCATGCCCGGATGGCCGCAGGCGCCGACCTCCAGGACGTGGCCGCCGAGTGTCTTGCCGACCTTGGCGGCCAGGCCGCAGAGCATGCGGTACTGGACGAAGACATGCAGCTCGCAGCAGTTCTGGTTCATGCTGCCGCGCAGGGCCATCTGGAAGATGCCGCTGTCCTGGGCGTAGAGCGAGGCGGCGTAGCGGCGCGAGAAGCGCGCTTTCAGCCGGCGGCGGGCGTCGCGCAGGGAAAAGTAGCTGCGCCGCGCCAAGGGCAGCAGCGAGGCCGGCAAGAACTTCTTCAGAACAACCCGAGGGAGCATGCTGCAAATCCGATAGTGAAGGTTGCTCTAACGTTTGCCGGGATGCTGAAACGGCTGTCCGCACGTCACGGCAGGTAGTCCAGGGCGGCCGACAGGTCGGGTGCAACCGCTGCCTGCATCGCGGATTTATTTAGATGCTTTTCCTCGTCCGCGCCATGCCCCGTGCGCACTAGGATCAGCGTCCGGCAGCCCGCCGCCGCGCCGGCTTCCAGGTCCCTGACGCTGTCGCCGACCATGGCGCTGGCGGCAAGGTCGAGGCCGAGGTCGCGTGCGGCCTGGCGCAGCATGCCGGGCATGGGCTTGCGGCAGTCGCAGTCGCGGCGATAGGCGCCGCTTCCTTCGGGATGGTGCGGGCAGTAGTAAATGGCGTCGAGGCGGGCGCCTTCCGCCGCGAGCCGCGCGCGCAGCTCGCCATGCACGGCCGCAAGCTCGTCTTCGCTCAACAGGCCGCGGGCGACGGCCGACTGGTTGGTGACCACGACCACGGGAACGGCGCGCGCGTTGAGCGTCCGGATGGCGGCTGCGGCGCCTGGGATCAGGCGGAGCTGCTCGGGCCGGGTCAGGTAGTCGACGTCTTCGACGATCGTGCCGTCACGGTCGAGGAAGACGGCCGGGCGCAGGGGGCTATGCTCTGCCATGTCTCAGGTCATGTCTCACGGCTGTTCGGCGTCGGCAGGGAGGACTGGCGAGGGACGTCCTGCGCCGCGCTTCTGAGCGCGACGGCGGACAGGACGCAGGCCATGACCATCGTGCACATCCACCAGCTCTGCCAGATGCCGTAGCCGAGCGCGCCGATGACGATGGCCATCGTGGCCTGGGCGGTCAGCAAGGCTTTCTCGATGCGCTGGGCCGGCAGCCTGGCGATGAGGCCGAACAGGGAGAAGATCACGAAGCCGGCGATCACCGCGCCCGGCAGCCCGAGCTCGAGCCACCATTGCAGCGCCATGTCGTGCGGATGCAGCGGCAGCCTTTCCACGGGCGTGTTCGGCTTGCCGGAGTTGGTGTCCTTGACGGTGATCGTCACGAGCTCCTTGGCGCCGGGCATGACGCGCGACGTGTCGAGCCCCCATCCCGTCAGCGGCTTTTCCAGAATGCGCTTCGTCGCGAATTCCCAGATGACCAGCCGGTGGATCGCGGAAAAATTATTCGTGCGTTGGCCAGCCCAGGCGACGAGATCCGGCGTCGCGACGAACTTGACCGCGACCGGCGCGACGAGCACGCAGGCCGCGAACAGGGCGCCCAGCACGGGCATGACGCGACGCGGCGTCAGCATGACGAGCAGGATGACGATGAAGCCGCAGGTCAGCGCGAGCTCGACGGAACTGCCGTAGTAGGCGTAGGCGACGACGGCGACGGCGGCGTAGAGGCCGGCCGCCAGGCGTCGCCGGCCGGCGCGCCACAGCGCGATCACGGCGGGTGCGGTCGTCAGGAGAAGCAGCACCAGCCCGCGGTTGAACGGCGAGTAGATCGCTTCGTCCTCCTCCAGATATGGCGTGCGGAAGAGGCGCTGGATCGGGCTGTCGAAGAGCCATTCGACGGCGTAGAGGGCGAGCGCCAGGACGATGCCGGCGGCCAGCACGCCGGCGACGCGACGCGCCTGGCCGGGCGTAAGGAGCGCTGCGCCGCCGAGCAGGATGGCGGCGGAGGCAAAGATTCCGGCGAGTTGGAGGATGGTCTTGACCGTGTTGGCCGGGCTGATGCTCCACAGCAAGCCGATGGCCGACCAGGCCAGCAGGGCGAGAAGCGCCAGGAAGATCGTGCGGTTCGGCAGCGCGATGCGCCGGCGCGTCCATAGCAGGCCGGCGAGGACGAGCACGGCGCAGGTGATGGTCGCCGGCGCGACGCCGAGCGGGGCGAAGACGGCGAGCGGCGGGAGCAGGAAGGCGACGATGGAGAAAACGCCGGTCAGGTAGGCTTCGAGGCGGCGCTCGGCGGCAGGGCGGGACGTCATGGCGATATCGGACCTAGGGGATGTCGGTACGCAGGGCGGGCTTGCCGCCGTGGGACGGCGGGCGCGTTACGGCAATATTACGTTGAAAGAACGACGGCAAATAGCGCCATTCGGCCCGCACGAGGCATTGTGAGGGCCGCCCTGGAATGGGCGGGGCACGGGCCGGCTTGTCGTCCCTGGGGAGGGCGCGGGCCTAGGCGGCCTGGCGGCGGAACAGCACGTTTCGCCGCGTCTCCTGGGCCGTGAAGGCCTCGTCCTCCCGAAAGCCCAGCGACAGCAGGAAGCCGCCGATGTCGCGCCCGGTCGCGGCTTGGTCGTCGCCGTCGATCTCGACGAGGACGCTTTCGACGTGTTCGGCCAAGGTCTTGGCGGCGCCCTGCAGTATCTTCAGCTCGATGCTGTCGACGTCCAGCTTGATGTGCCTCGGCATCGGCGGCGCGAAGAGCTGGCAGAAGTCGTCGATGGCAAAGCCCATCACGGCCTGGCGGAAGATCGTGGCGACCGCGCCCTGGATCGTATGGTCCTGGCCGAAGGCGTGCATCGAATGGCCAGCCTCGGTGTTGGCCATGCGCAGGTGGTCGAGGCGCCGGCAGTCGTCGAAGGCGATGCAGTAGGCGTCGATGCGGCCGCTGAGGTCGTTGACCTCGATGTTGCGCGTCAGCACGGCGTAGCTCGCTGCGCTCGGCTCGAAGGCGACGACCTGCAGCCCGCGCGCCTTAGCGGCGTAGAGCGTATAGACGCCGATGTTCGCGCCGATGTCCCACAGCACGTCGCCGGCGGGCAGGCCGTCGAGCCAGCGGATCGTCTCCGGCTCCTCGGTGAAGAGCTCCCATGGGCTGTGCAGCGATCGCGCCGATGGCGTGACGAAGCGGATATTGCCGTTGGGCACGCCGACGGTGACGCTCTGCGACAGGTTCGCCGAGATGAGCGACTGCGTCATCGCGCGGCGATAAGGCTTCATCCATGCGCTGCCGAAGCGTACGCAGGCCGTCAGTCCGTTGGCGATCGTCTTGCTCATGCAGCCCCCCGACTTTTCCGAGCAAATGCCCCGCGTCTTTATCAACCTTTGCTCATTTTGGGTATCTATTTCAGCGATAGGCCGCGCCTATGCAGCGTTGGAAAGCATGGGAAAAGCGCTGAAACGGGCCCAATTTGTCTGCGATTCCGCGCATTGTGGGAGGTATGTCGGAATGTTACCGTCCGTGCCAACTCGCATGGAAAACCGGCGCCAGACCGGGACAGACGGGACTTAACAACGCACGGGGCCAAGCCTCGGCACATACTGGGAGACGTTGACATGACCTCACGCCCTCACCACGCCCTGATTCTGGGCGCAGCGATCCTGTGCGGCGGCGTCGCCGTTGCGACCGCAGCCTCCGCTGAAACCCTCGAAGAGCTCTACAAGGGCAAGCAGATCAAGCTGATCTCGAGCTCCGACGCCGGCGGCGGCTACGATCAGAGCGCCCGCCTGCTCGCGCGCTTCCTGGGCAACCACCTGCCCGGCAATCCGCAGGTCATCGTGCAGAACATGCCCGGCGCCGGCGGCATCAAGGCGGCGAACTACCTCTACAACGTGGCGACCAAGGACGGCCTGATGATCGGCGGCGTGCACCGCACGGTGCCGCAGGCCCCCATGCTCGGCCTGCCAGGCACGCAGTTCGACGCCACGAAGTTCTTCTGGCTCGGCAGCATGAACAACGAAGTCTCCGTCTGCGTCGCCTGGCACACGGCGCCCGTCAAGACGATGGAAGACGCGATGAAGACGGAGATGTTCGTCGGCGGTTCGGGCCAGAACGACACCGAGCAGTTCCCCGCCGTGCTCAACAACATCGTCGGCACCAAGTTCAAGATCATCTCGGGCTATCCGAGCGGCACCGCCGTCGACCTCGCCATGGAGCGCGGCGAGGTGCAGAGCCGCTGCGGCTGGTCCTGGTCGTCGGTGATGACGCAGCATCCCGACTGGGTCACCGACAAGAAGATCAACATCCTGGTGCAGATCTCGACCGCCAAGCATCCGGACCTGCCCAACGTCCGCCTGATCGACGAGTTCGCCAAGACCCAGGAAGACAAGGACGTGCTCGACTTCCTGTTCGCCCGCCAGGTCTTCGGCCGCCCCTTCGTGATCCCGCCGGGCGTGGCGATGGACCGCGTCGACGCGCTGCGCGCCGCCTTCGACGCGTCGGTGAAGGATCCGGCGCTCAAGGCCGAGGCCGACAAGCAGAAGATGGAGCTGACTCCGGTCAGCGGCGTGGAGGTCCAGGCGCTCATCGAGAAGCTGATGAAGGCCTCGCCCGACGTCGTCGCCCGCGCCGACAAGGCCACCGAGTACCACGGCCCGGTCGCCAAGGCGCCGGCGGCCGCCAAGTAAGGCCAGGCCCGCAGCAACGGGTAGAGAAAAGGCCCCTGGGAGCGATCCCGGGGGCCTTTTTCATGCGCTTGCGAGGGCTTGTCGTCAGGCCGCCGTGGCGGCGATCTTCTGGGCCGTCGCGGGCGCCGGCATGCCGGCGTTGCCGCTCAGGATCTTGCGCTTCGCGGCATCCAGCGGGGCGACGTCGCCGCCGAGGGTGCGGGTCAGGCGCACGGCGCCGTCGAGCAGCTCGACGAGATGGGTCGCCAGGCGGTCGCCGGCGTAGTGGCTGGTCGGGCCCGACATGGACAGCGAGCCGGCGACTTCCTGGCCGGTGCGGAACACCGGGCAGGCGATCGAGGTGATCTCCGGATGGCGCTGGCCCATGCTGACGTTGTAGTGGTCGGCGCGGGTCTGCTCCATGTCGGCGCCTTCTTCGCCGTAGAAGGCGCGCAGCACGGCGCCGGTGCTGCCGTCGAGCGGCAGGGAGTCGCCTTCGCGGAAGGCGACGCGCAGCATCGCCTCGCCGGATTCGACCTTGTGCAGGCAGATGCGGCGCTCGCCGTTGCGGATGTAGAAGGCCGAGCTTTCCGCCGAATGCTGCACGATGTCGCGCAGCACGGGGATCACGTGGTCGGCGAGGTGGAAGGAGCGCTGGTAGACGCGGCCGATGTGGAAGGGCGCCGGGCCGAGGGCGTACTTGCCGTCGCCGAGGCGCAGCATGAAGCCGTGGCGCTCGAGCGAGCAAATCAGGCGCAGCACGGTCGCCTTGTTGAGTTTGGTGCGCGCAGCGATTTCGCGCAGCGGCAGCTCCCGTTCGCCTTCGCGAAACGCCACCAAAATGGACAGCGCTCGTTCGACAGACTTCACACCTTCGTTCCGCATGGTCTCGCTCCATTCCTTAAAGTGAATAGGGCCTGGTCTTCGGTCGTCTGCCTCCGGCTGGCCTTTTGGGACGGGCGGCGGATGCGCGCAAACTCTGCCAGGAGAAAATTTCGTCTAACAAAACGCATTGCGATTAAGCGATACAAGGCTACTCGGCTGTGGGGTGCTGTCAAGCGACCGTCACAGAAAATGTGAAAAATGCCAAAATTTGTACAGACTGCTGGTTCGGCGGGCAGAACAAATGGTCCGCCGGGCGACCGGGGTTCCATGCTGGCGACGGGGCGCGGCTGTCCTGACCAATGCCCCTGACGCAAAAGAAAAGGCCCGATCCCTTGCGGGACCGGGCCTTGCCTGTGTTGGGGCCTTATGTCCGGCGGCCGAAGCCGCCGGTTTAGGTCGGCTTACAGGGCCTTCGAGACGGTGACGAGGAAGCGTTCGCAATCGCCGACGCAACCCGCGTCGAGGTCGTTGCCAACGAACGAGGCCTTCAGGTCGAGACCGAAGACGTTCGTGCCGAGGGAGATGCCGTAATCCCAGTAGTCGTCGGTGCCCCAGGCCACGTTGTCGTCGATCATCATGTAGCCGGCGTGCAGGGTGGCGGTGAAGTACTTGCCGAGCGGGATGTCGACGCTCAGGTCGGTGTAGAGGCTGTCGCCCGATTCCAGCTGGTAGTCAGGCGAATAGCTCAGCTTCAGGCTCGGGAGCGCGAAGCCGAAGTCGTAGCCGACCTTGCCGTACACTTCGAAGAAGTTCAGGTCAGCGCCGCCGCCGTTGTCGGCGCCCGGATAGGCGTAGTAGATGCCGCCGACGTCGAGCAGCAGGCCGTTGTCGAGCGAGGTCTTGAAGCCGCCGTACAGGTCGAGCTCGAGATGCGCGTCGGAGAAGTCGACGTTCGAGGCCCAGGTGCCGACATAGAGGCCGGAGTTGTGGGCGTAGTCGAAGCCGCCCTGGATGGCCGGCATGCCGTTGCCGGACTGGCTCAGGCCGCGGAAGAAGTATTCGCTGGTGAGAGCGACGTTGCCGGTCAGGTCGCCGCCGATGTCGTCGGCGGGGATGAGCGGATCAGCGGCGTGCGCGAGCGAGCCCCAGCCGATCATGGCCGCAGCAGCGATGGTCAGAATGCGTAATTTCATGATGTTGCCCTTATTCACGATTGCCTGTTGCTGGCCCCAGAGGCACAAGCGAAGGCACCATCGGATCAGCCCCGGGCATAGGCAAGACCGAAGTTTTTCATTGGCTTAGCGGGTGAATCGCATCGTTTTTGGGACGCTATTTCTTAGGCAACTCCCGGTTGAATCCGATGATTCGGCTGTCCGAGGCCGCGTCCGCAAAAGTCCATATGTTACAAGGTTCTTATGGCCGATGGCCTGGGCGCGAAAAGCGTTGCCGTTTAGGACCTGTTCATAAAAAAATCAGCCGCTTTGCGAGGCTGATTAATCATTAGGCGGGGCGTTTCATTCCGAAAGTCGGCCTCTGTTGCGGCTCTGCAACAATTTTGTCAAAGAAATCTGGGCCATTGCGGGGAATTATCCGCGCTCCGACGACAGGTGCGGCCGGAACTCGCGGCGTCTTCGCCGCCCTTGCCCCGCCGAATGACCACGGAACCGGCAAAACAACCGTCCGCCCTCTTTTTGTTCATCTTGGCGTCTTCGGTCGTCATCGGTTTTCGCGATGGGTAGGTCATGAAAGCTGGCGAATGCGCAGGCCGTCGCCGCGCCGCCGAGGCCGCTTGGTGGGCCAGCGCCTTGCCCCTCTTCGCCGATCTGCACTAGCCTTGCGCTCCGGTCGACGACGCGTCCTGCTTCCGTGCAACGCGCCTTCGACGCAATGCACGGTCTTTCCCATTGAATCCTGACGCTTCACCGCCGCCCGAGCGCGCGGCTTCTGCCGGCTTTCGCGCGATCGTCTGGCCGTTGGTCCTGACGCTCATCGCGCAGGTGCTGGCGTCCTGGGCGAACCTGACGGTGCCGGTCTTCGCCGTGCGTCTCGCCGACGACATCGGCGTGTCGGCGACCTGGATCGGCGTCTACGTCTCGCTGACCTACATGAGCGGCATGGTGGCGGCGATCTTCTGCGGCCCGTTCATCCTGCGCTTCGGCGCGATTCGCGTCAGCCAGGCCTGCCTGCTGATCGCCGCCCTCAGCCTGGCGCTGCTGACGGCTTCGACGCTGCCCATGGCGATCGTCTGCGCGCTGATCATGGGCGTCGCCTATGGCCCGACGACGCCGGCCTCGTCGCACATCCTGTCGGCCCAGACGCCGGCGCGCCTGATGCCGCTGATCTTCTCGCTCAAGCAGACCGGCGTGCCGCTCGGCGGCATGCTGGCCGGCGCGCTGGTGCCGCCGCTGGTGCTGCTCTACGGCTGGCAGGGCACGGCGCTGGTCGTCGCCGCCCTGGCGGCGGCGAGCGTGTTCCTGCTGCAGCCGCTGCGCGCCGAGCTCGACGCCGACCGGGATCCGGCGCAGCGCCTGCTGGTCAATCCGTTCTACGCCATCGGCATGGTCTGGCGCATTCCGGGGCTGCGCCGCATGGCGCTGCTGTCCACCGCCTTCTCCGCCGTGCAGATGTGCCTGCTCTCCTATCTCGTCACCTACATGGTGACGGACGTCGGGCGCGACCTCGTCACCGGCGGCCTCATCCTGGCGACGGCGCAGATGGCCGGCGTCGGCGGCCGCGTGCTGTGGGGCGCCCTGTCCGGCCTATGGATGACGGCGCGCCAGGTGCTGATCCTGCTCGGCCTGCTGATCGCCGCCTGCGGCGTGGCCATGGCGCTGGTGACCCCGGCCTGGCCGCTCGCCGGGCTCTTCGCCGTCGCCGCAGTCTACGGCGCGACGGCGATCAGCTGGAACGGCGTGCAGCTGGCGGAGCTGTCGCGCCTGGCGCCGCCCGGCCAGGCGGTCATGGCGACCAGCGGCTCGCTGTTCTTCACCTTCACCGGGGTCATGCTGGGGCCGACGCTGTTCGGCGCCTGGGTGACCGCCACCGGCAGCTATGCCGCCGGCTTCTTCGTGCTGGCCGCGCTGGGCCTCGTCGGCGCGGCGCTCCTGGTCAAGCGCTACGACGACCGCCCGCGCGACTCATAGGCCGGCGGCGTCGCGATCGAGCGCGGCGGCGAGGCCGAGCAGCGCCGGCAGCTTGTGCGTGATGACGTAGGTCGGGATCGCTTCCAGATACTTGCGGTAGCGGCCCTTGGCGGCGAAGCGCGCGCGGAAGCTGCGCGCGTTGAACAGCGGGCCGAGCTTGGGCACGATGCCGCCGGCGATGTAGACGCCGCCTTGCGCGCCGTAGGTCAGCGCCAGGTTGCCGGCGACCGTGCCGAGCATGGCGCAGAAGGTGCCGACCGCGTCGCAGGCGAGCTTGTCGCCGCGCTGGGCCGCGCGCGTCACCGCTTCCGGCGTCAGCGGCTTGCGGCGCGACGGCCCGTTCAGGGCGACGAGCGCGGCGTGCAGGTTCGCGAGCCCGGGCCCGGAGAGCGCGCGTTCGGCCGAGACATGGCCGAACCTCTTCTGCAGCTCGGCGACGATGGCGCTGTCCTCTTCCGTGGTCGCCGGCAAGGTGACATGGCCGCCTTCCGTGGCGACCGCCTGCCAGCGCTGCGGCCCGCCGCGCGGCGTGAGGATCGGCACCAGGGCGGAGACGCCGAGGCCGGTGCCGGGCCCGAAGGCGACGACGGGCATGCGCGCGACCGGCTGGCCGGAGCCGATCTTGCGCCGCTCCTTGGCGCGCAGGTAGGGGATGCTCTCGGCGACGGCGGCGAAGTCGTTGACCGCCAGCAGGGTCTCGAAGCCGAACTCCCGGCGCAGGGCCGGCAGCGAGATCGCCCAGGGCAGGTTGGTCATGCGGATGCGCTCGCCAATGATCGGTCCGGCGACGGCGAAGGCGGCCGCGCGCGGCACGTCGGCGGCCTTCAGGCGCAGCTCGCGCAGGTAGCGGCGCAGCGCCGCGTCGGCGCCGGAAAAGTCGGCGGCCTCGTAGAGGCGGATCTGGTGGGGCGGGTGTCCGGTGCGCTGCAGCGCCAGGCGCACCGTGGTGCCGCCGAAGTCGCCGAGCAGTCTGTGAGCGTCATCTTGCATGGCGGCAGCTTACGCCTGGATGCGCGCGGCGCGTAGTGTCGCGAGGAAGGCGTTGCGCCAATGGCCGATGTCCTGGCGGGTGACGGAATCCATCGCCTGGCGCCAGCGCGCCTGGCGCTCTTCGAGCGGCATGTCGAGGGCGCGGTCCATGGCTTCGGCGAGTTCGTCGACGTCGTAGGGGTTGACGATCAGCGCGCTGTCGAGCTGTTCGGCGGCGCCGGCGAAGGCGGAGAGCACCAGCACGCCGGGGTCCATGGGATCCTGGGCGGCGATGTACTCCTTGGCGACCAGGTTCATGCCGTCGCGCAGGGGCGTGACGAGGCCGACGCGGGAATAGCGGAAGAAGCCGGTCAGGGTCTGGCGGGTGAAGCTGCGGTTGAGGTAGCGCAGCGGCACCCAGTCATATTCGGCGAAGCCGCCGTTGATGTGGCCGGCGGAGGTCTCCAGGGTGCGGCGAATTTCCGAATATTCCGCGACGTCGATGCGCGTCGGCGGCGCGACCTGCAGGTAGGTGACGCGCTTGCGCCGTTCAGGAAAGCGCGCGAGCAGGCGTTCGAAGGCGTTAAAGCGCTCGATCAGGCCCTTGCTGTAGTCGAGGCGGTCGACGCCGATCATCAGGTCGCGTCCCTGCAGGCTGTCGCGCAGGCGCACGACGCTCGGCGATTCGGCCGAGCGTGCCGCGAAGCTGACGATGTTGTCGGCGTCGACGCCGATCGGGAAAGCCTCGGCGGTGAAGACATGGCCGTCGAGGCGCAGGCGGCCGTCGGCCATGCGCTCGGCGCCGAGCTCGTGGCACGCGTAGTCGATGAAGTTGTCGCGGTCGGTCTGGGTCTGGAAGCCGACGACGTCGTAGGCGGTGAGGGCCTGGCCGATCACCTTGTGGCGCGGCAGCGACGAGAAGACCTGGCGGGCCGGGAAGGGCGTGTGCAGGAAGAAGCCGATCGGATGGCGGACGTCCTGGCGGCGCAGTTCGGCGCCGAGCGGGATCAGGTGGTAGTCGTGCACCCAGATCGCGTCGTCGCCTTTCAGCATCGGCACGATCATGTCGGCGAAGCGGACGTTGACGCGCTGGTAGGCGCTGTAGGCGGAGCGCGTGAACTTGACGAGGCCGAGGCGGTAATGGAACAGCGGCCACAGCACCGAGTTGGCGAAGCCGTTGTAGTAGCCTTCGTAGTCGCCGGGCGTGAAGTCCACCGTGGCGTATTCGATGCGGCCGGCATTGAAGCGCTTGGGCCGCTCGCCCGGGCTGTCGCTGGTCTCGCCGAACCCGACCCAGATGCCGCCCGACTCGCGCAGCGCCGCCAGCACGCCGACGGCGAGGCCGCCGGTGCTCGCCGGACGGCCGTCGGCGACGGTGACGCGGTTGGTGACGACGATGAGGCGGCTCACAGCACGTCGTCCCAGTGCTGGCTGAGCTTCATCGCCGTGTTGATGAGCCCGACCATGGAATAGGTCTGCGGGAAGTTGCCCCAGGGCTCGCCGGTCTTCACGTCCATGTCCTCGGACAGCAGGCCGCAGGAGCTGCGCCGCGCCAGCATCACCTTGAACAGGTCGCGCGCCTCGTCGCGCCGGCCGGCGGCGATCAGCGCCTCGATGTACCAGAAGGTGCAGACGTTGAAGGCCGTCGTCGGCACGCCGAAGTCGTCCGGCGTCGCGTAGCGGAACATCGTGTCGCCGCGCCGCAAGTCCTTCTCGATGGCGGCGAGCGTGCCGAGGAAGCGCGGGTCGTTGCCCGGCAGGAATCCCAGCGCCGGGATCAGCAGCAGGCTGGCGTCCATCTCGGCGCCGCCGAAGGTGCTGGCGATGGCGCCGCGCGCCTTGTTCCAGGCGCGTTCCATGATGGTGGCGTGGATGCGGTCGGCGGTCCTGCGCCAGTGGCCGGCGCGCTCCGCCAGCTCAAGGCGCACGGCGATCTTCGCCAGCCGGTCGCAGGCGGCCCAGCACATCAGGCTGGAATAGGTGTGGATGTGCGCGCTGGTGCGCAGCTCCCACAGGCCGGCGTCGGGCTGGTCGTGCAGCTCGGCGGCGACTGCGCCGATGTGCTCGAGGCGCTCGAACATCGCCTGGTCGCCGGGATGGATCAGGCGGCTGTCGAAGAAGGCCTGGGTGCTGGCGAGCACGACGCTGCCGTAGATGTCGTTCTGGATATGCTCGTAGGCCTGGTTGCCGACGCGCACCGGCCCCATGCCGCGGTAGCCGGGCAGGCCGCTGACCTCGCTCTCGATCAGCCGCTCTTCCAGCATGATGCCGTAGACCGGCTGCAGCTTGCCGTGCTGGGCGCCGGCGGCGATGTTGGCGATGTAGCCGAGGTAGTCCTCCATCGTCTTGGTGGCGCCGAGGCGGTTGAGCGCCTGCACGACGAAGTAGGAATCGCGCAGCCAGCAGAAGCGGTAGTCCCAGTTGCGCTGGGTATGCGCGGCCTCGGGGATCGAGGTGGTCATGGCGGCGATGATGGCGCCGCTTTCCTCGAAGCTGCAGAGCTTGAGCGTGATGGCGGCGCGGATGATCTCTTCCTGCCATTCCGGCGGCAGCGACAGGTAGCGCACCCATTCGACCCAGTATTCGGTGGTGCGCTCCTCCATCTCGCGGGCGTAGTCGGTCAGCGGCCGCACCAGGGTCTCGTCGGGGCCGAGCACCATGTTGGCGGGGCGGTCGAGCAGCATGGGGATCTCGTCGACGATGAACGAGATCGGGATGTCGGTGGTCAGGCGCAGGGTCTGGCGCGGCAGGATGTAGCGCGCGTGGTTGCTGCCGCGCGTGATCTCCGGCTTGGCGGCGCCGTAGCTGCCCTCGGGGCGCAGCCGGATGCGGATGCGCGGCGTGCCGGCGAGCGGCTCCAGGCGGCG
Organism: Alphaproteobacteria bacterium; assembly: GCA_036500145.1. Lineage (GTDB taxonomy): Bacteria > Pseudomonadota > Alphaproteobacteria > SMXQ01 > SMXQ01 > CAMAVH01. The sequence continues at coordinate 19,062 of DASYCO010000014.1, forward strand.
CACGATGGTGATGGGGCGGTAGAGGCGGCCGAGCTGCTTGAAGCGCGGCGCGAAGTCGACGATGCGCAGCGCCGCGCCGTTCCTGTCGTACAGGATGGTCTCGACGATGGCGCTGTTCTTCAGGTAGCGCTGCTCGCTTCGGTCGAAGTTGTCGAGCGCGATGTCGAAGGCGCCCTCGACGGGCGGCGGCCAGCCGTCGGTGCTGGTCGCGGCCTCGGTTCCGCCGAGCAGGCTGCAGAAGACGGGATCGCCGTCGAAGCGCGGCATGCAGGACCAGAGGATGCGGGCCTGCTTGTCGATGAGGGCGGAGAAGATGCAGTTGCCGATGACGGCCAGGTCGAGTGTGCTCATGCCCCGTCTTGTCGTGCTGTGGATCGGAAGGCGGAGAGGCCCGCGCGGAAAGGCCGCCTGCGGGCCGGTCATGAGACCGCAGACGATCCTGAGCAGTAAACTCCCCAGGCCGCCGATAGTTCCAAGGAGTTACAGGGATTTAGGCGGGGTAGGCCCAGCCTGCCGACGGGCCTGTCAGCGCAGGACCCCTGTCAGCGCAAGACCCCTGTCAGCGCAGGACCATGGGCACGGCCGTGCTGCGCGGCAGAACCTGGCCGACGGGAACCGGGCGGCCGTTGGCGATGGGCGCGGTGGCGCTCGCCGGCATGGGGATGGCGCGCCGCGCCGCCATGTTGAGGGCGGGGCGCGGCGTCGTCACGTTGGCGGCGTAGGCCGGCGCCGGATCGAGGCCGCGGGAGACGAGCTGCGCGGCGCGGCGCTCCTGGTAGGCGGCGACGGTTTCCTGGCGCTTTTCCTCGGCGCTGCGCCGGCGGGTGTCGTTCCACAGGCCGACGACCTTGGCGCGGTACTGGAAGTGGAAGACCGGCGTCGCCGAATGGTAGTTGCCGACGGCGGTGATCCAGGAGCGGCTGTCGTCGAACAGGCCCTTCAGGAAGCTCGCGGCGTAGGCCACGTTGCTCTGGGGGTCGAACGCCGTCTCCAGGTCGGGGAAGGCGTCCGGGTGGTGCAGCAGGTTGATCTGCATGCAGCCGACGTCGATGTTGCGGATGCCGCGGGCGCGCAGGGCCTGCACCTGGGCGATGGCCTCGGCCTTGCTGGCGAGGAATTGCCCCTTGCCCTCGGCAGTGACGGTCCAGGGCCAGGCAAAACTTGCCGCGTTTTCCTTGTCCCAGCGGCCCGACTCGGCGAGCGACACGGCGGCCAGCAGCTGGTTCGGAATGCCATAGAGGCGCTCTTGCTGGGCGATCGGCGCGACGCAGGATTTCTTCGTCGAATCAAAGATTTGCGGCGTGATCGGCGCGGCCGTGGCGGACCCGGCGGCAAGCAGGCCGAGGCCGGTGCCGGCGCTGAGGGCCAGGGCGAGGAGCAAGGAGCGGAGGGTGCGGGTCTGGGTCATGGTCCCAATAGCATCGCAAGGGCCATGCCAAGGGTTTGGCGCAAGGGTTTGGAGTGGGCTGGGGCACCTTTCAGAGCGACTTGGCCAGACGATTTCCGCTTGGCTCCCAGGCGAATTCTCTATGGAAATCCTAGGGTTTTGACCCCCTGAGTCTTATATAAAACATTTGATCTAGGTCAGGATTGATGACATTCTTCCTGTGCGAGCGGGGGATATGCGCCCCCGCTCGTAAACACCCTTCTTGGGCGTTTCCTCCCTAGACTTCAGGGCCGCGCTTGCGCGGCCCCTTTTTTTGCCCGGATGGCGGAGAAATGTCAGGGAGCGGCGGCTCGCGCCGCCTCGCTCAGGCCGCCTTGCCGATCAGCGCCGGCAGGCGGTCCTTCAGCAGGCCGATGACTTGGCCCATGTGGGCCGTCAGCGCCGCCAGCTTCGGCTTTGCCGCATAGCGCAGCTCGTCCATGTAGATCTCGCGGTTGATCTCGATCTGCAGCGCGTGGACGCGCGCCGCCGGCTGGCCGTAGTGCATCGTCGTGTAGCCGCCGGCATAGGGCATGTTGCGCGTCACCCGGTAGCCGAGGTCGGTCAGGGCGTTTTCCACCGCCAGCGTCACCTCGGGCGCGCAGGAGGCGCCGAAGCAGTCGCCCAGCACCATGTCGACGCGGCGCAGGCCCGCGTCGCGGTCCATCGGGCCGCCGATCGACGGCATCGAATGGCAGTCGACCAGCAGGCAGTGGCCGAACTGGTCGCGCGTGCGCTCGATCAGGCTTTGCAGCGTGCGGTGGTAAGGCCGGTAGAGGGCGTTGATGCGCTCGGCCGCCTCGGCGAAGCGCAGCTTGCGCTTGTAGATTTCCTCGCCGTTGGCGACCACGCGCGCGATGGTGCCGAGCCCGCCGGCGACGCGCGGCGACGAGGCGTTGACGTAGGACGGCAGCTCGTCCTCGAACATGTCGGGGTCGAGCTCGAAGGGCTCGCGGTTGGGGTCGATGTAGGCGCGCGGGAAGAAGGCACGCAGCAGCGGCGCGCCATGCTCGGGCGCCAGGCCGTAGATCTTGTCGACGAAGCTGTCCTCGGAGCGGCGCAGCGCATGCGGGTCGAGGCGCGAGGCGGCGATGAAGGAATCGGGATACTGGTCGCCGCTGTGCGGCGAGGCGAAGACCGCCGCCATGGTCTGGCGCGCCGGTTCCAGCACTTCGCAGACGGGACTCTCGTCGCTGCCGACGGACACTGCGTGGATCGCCGGGTTCAAACTCTGTTCACCGAGGGACATGGCCTTAGTGTAGCGCAATCCGCCGCCCTGTCACCCGGGGGCGAAATATCGCGGTTTTCCTGGCGCGCACGGGGATTTCCGGGGCAGATCGCGGAATGCGCCGACTTCGCCAAAAAGGCCGGAACGATCTTGAATTGCCGGAACGATCGGGTATAACACGCTTCCCCTGACGGCCGGGCCGCGCTTCGCAGCCCACAGCCCGTCGGTGCGGGCGCGTAGCTCAGCGGTAGAGCACTACCTTGACATGGTAGGGGTCACAGGTTCAATCCCTGTCGCGCCCACCACTCTTTAGAGTGGCAAGAAGCCCCGGTTTGCCGGGGCTTTTGTTTTTTGGACTGCATTTGCGACGTATTACCCATCATTGTTAGAAGCGCACGGGTTATAGCGCGGTCACCAACTTTTGGCTGACTAAACAGGCTCCGTGAACTGGCAGTGTCGGCAATCATCGTGGCTCCGTGGTCACCGTTCCCAGGCCGAATCCGGCGTCCATCCATTTAGTCCTCAATTTCGCGTCTCACTAAGATTCGCCGTAAGCTGCGAAAAGCCGCCAACGAGCGGTTTTTTCATATCACCATTGATTCTGAGATTGTCCGTGGCAGGTCGTCGGAGAGTTTGTCTCGACCGCAAAGGCGGACGTTTGGGGCCATGCTGACTTGCCGCAGTGCCAACATCATCATTAATGACGACCCTATAAAGCCGCAGGACAAGTTGTCCGATTACAAAGAAAGATATGAGATCCGGCTTGCAGGGGGGCGTGGATTGATCGAGATGGAGGGCGCAACATTTTGCCGCCCCGGATTGTATATCGAAGTTCCTTACGAAGCTCGCTTATGCATGCTCAGTCACTCGCAGTGTTCGCTTGATCAACGGATTACTAATCGGCAGATCGTTTGGCCCACCCGCTAGATAATCTCTGACGCGTTTAGACAAGTATTCGATGAAAACCTTCATCCGCAACGGCAAGCGGCGATCTTTTTGATAGATCACGTAGAGCGTGCGTTCATCGATCACATGGTCTGCGAGCACGGGTACCAAAGCGCCGCCTGCGATGTCGTCTAGAATCAGGTATTTACGCAAGATTGCGATGCCGAGGCCCGCCAAAGCTGCATCTCGAATCACGAAGCTGCTATTGGCACGCGGCGCGCCGGACACCCGTACGATCTGCGTCCGCGCGCCGTTCTTGCCGCGGAAATCCCAGCTGTATTGAGCCTTGCCGCTGGGATCGAGGCAATTGTGGCGCGCGAGATCTTCTGGGCGCGCCGGCATCCCGTGCCTTTCGAGATAGGCCGGCGCCGCCACCAAGATTCGGGGCAAGCCGGTGATCGCTTTGCCGATGAGCGCCGAATCGCGCGCCGGCAGCGTGCGGACGGCAATGTCGAAGCCGCCACTTACAAGATCGATGCCATGGGTGCCCGCGCCGGTCTCTCGATCGGCGAGCGTGACCTGCACCGAGATCGTCGGATAGAGATTGCAAAACTCGGCGATGATGGGGCCGAGGATGGTCTCGCCGAAGGTCTTGGACGACAGCACCTTGAGATCGCCGCGCGGCGTCGCGCGCTTCGCCTGGACACGTTCTTCGATATCGTTCAATTGCGCGAGCAGCCCCGTCGCGCTGTCGAAATAGTCTTGGCCGATGCTCGTGGTGCTGAGGCCGTGTGTGTTGCGGTGCAGAAGCTTGGTATCGAGCACGTCCTCGAGATCTTGCACGCGCTTGCTCACCATGGCCCGCGTGACCCCCAGCTCTCGGGCGGCACGCGTGTAACTGCCGTTTTTTACAACGGCCACATAGGTTTCCATCAATTTCAGCCGGTCCATGGCGCTCCTCCTGTGTCAAATAATACTTAACACGATTGTCAACCGAAAGTCCCTAGGCGCGCATTCTCCGGTGGCTATGGTGGCGCAAAGGCAAATGGCCGCGCGTCAATGCAGGGCGGCCCCCATAGGAAAGGAAAGTCATGTACACGCCGCCGCAATTCCGAGAGAAGCTCCTCGACACTTTCGTCGAGCTGCGCTGGGCCGTTCCCACGTTGTGGGAGGAATTCCGCGACAAGAATCTCACTCGCGAAGGCGCTCGTGTGTACGCCCTTGAGCATTGCGTGTTCGCCGCCAACTTTCCGCGCTGGCTGGCGAACATCACCGGTAATTGCCCGCATCTGGAAGTGCGCCAGTACCTCATCGAGAACATGTTCGTTGAAGAGGTGAAGGATCCGACGATCGTCACCGGCCACTACGAGAGCCTGGTCGATTTCGCCGTGGCGCTCGGTGTGGATCGCAATTTCGTCTACAACTACCGCGGCGCGCCGGTGACCATGATGCGCATCGCTTATTGCGATTGGGCGAGCCGCACCAAGCCCTGGCTGGAAGGCTTCGCGGCGATCGCCGGCAATGAAGCTTCGCGCGGCAAAGAAATCATCGCCCGTGTCGGCGAGCGTGCCCGCACCTCGCGCAATATGTGGAAAACGCTCGGGCTGTCGCAAGAAGCGCTGGCCCACTGGGATGCCGCCGATGAGGCGGATTCCTCGGATGGCGGCCATGGCGATGCGCCTCTCGATATCATGATGAAATATGCTGACACGACCGAGCAGCAGGAGGCTTGCCTTGCGGCGATCCGCGACCGCCAGCAGGTCAACCGCGTCTGGTTCGACCAGATCGGCCAGTGGGCCTACGAAGCGTCCGGCGTAAAGCCGCCGCGCGACAACAAGCAGCAGGCCCCGAACCCGCTTATCGCCGCCTGATAGCGATTTGTCAGCGCCCGCCGGCGAAAGCCGGCGGGCGCTCGTCGCTCTATCGCGCATTTATAAGTAGCGTCGTGGGGGCTTGTTGACGGAGAATCGCAGAACTGCCGTGGTGACAGGCGGGGCCGCCGGTATCGGCCTCGAGATCGTGCGCCATCTCGCCGAAACGGGCATGGCTGTCTTGGCCGCCGACCGCGATGGCGACGCTTGCGCGCGCGCGCGGGAAAACCTTGCCGCCTACCAGGACCGCGTGCGGTTGGTCGTTGCCGATATCGGCACGCCGGAAGGCGCTGCGGCTGCCGTCGACGGCGCGGCGCAAGCTTTCGGCCGGCTAGATCTCTTGTGCAATAACGCCGCCGCCCATCCTTTCGAAATGATCGAGGCGCACGATCTAGCGACCTGGCGCGAGACGTTCCGCGTCAATGTCGACGGCACTATGCTCTGCAGCCAGGCGGCGATGGTCCATATGCGCCGGCAAGGCGGCGGTAGCATCGTCAATATCGGCTCGATCAGCGGCATCCTGTCTTATGCCGGCGGGAGCGCGTATGCCGCTTCCAAAGCCGCCGTGGCGATGCTGACTAAGACCCTAGCGCTCGAAGCCGGGCCGCATAACATCCGCGTCAATTGCATTTGCCCCGGTACCATCCGTCACCGTTCCGCGGGGGGCGGGGAGGAAAAGCCAGCCCATATCCCGCTCGGCCGCGCGGGCACAGCGGCCGACGTCGCGCATCTCGTGTCGTTTCTCGCCTCCGACGCTGCGTCTTACATGAGCGGCGCCATCATCGCGCTTGACGGGGGTGCGACCGCCGGCCGCGCACGCGTCAGCAAACGCCGTGCGCCTTAGGAGATCGTCATGACTTTGAGGCCGATGCCACCGGAAGCCGCCGTCGCCGTCAACGACATGCTGGATCATTGCGCGCGCGTCCAGCCCGGGCAAAACGTGCTGATCGTTGCCGCGCCCGACGGGCTCCACGGCGGGCGCAATATCGTCGACGAGCAGGCGATCGCTTGGATGCAGGCTGCGGTGCAGCAGCGCGGCGCGCATCCCGTCGTCATGTGGGTCGACATGCCGATGCGGCCCAACGTCATTTGGCCAAGCATCCCCACTAAGGAGACGATTTGGCGCGTGCCATCGATCCTGAAGCATGCGGTGAAGGGCGCTGACATCGTCATTAGCCATGTCCTAGACCTCTCCTCGGAGGAGGAGGGCAAGGAATGGAACGATATCTTGTCGGAGAACAAGGTGCCGATGGTGCGCAACATGGCAACCACAGCGCCGCTTCTCTGCAGCGCCTGGGCGCGAACGCCGCATGAGCTGATCTCCGAAATCCGTTATCGCATGGCGGAGATGATGAAGCCTGGCGATCGCTGGCAGCTCACTCATCCCAATGGCACGCATCTGGAAGGCACCGCCGGGGAGCCGATCCGAGGGGGCGACAATTATGCCTATTGGCGGCATGACGGGCGTTATCGCCCCTTTCCCGAGGGCATCTATCCCGCCGTCAACCCCGAAGGCACGCGGGGCATCTTCGTATGCGACCGCATGATGCCGGTCTGGGCTCGCCACATTGGCATTTCGCCGCGTTTCGGCGCACCCGTGCGGATCTCGGTAGAGAACAACCATATGGTCAAGTTTGAAGGTGGTCCGGAAGCTCAGGTCATCGAAGGCTTCCTTCGCGAGTTGGCAAAAAGCGTCGGCGACGATTATGCCTTTGAAATTCGTGGACCGCATGGCGGCGTGCATCCGGCGGCGAGCGTCACGCCCGCGCAATGTCCGGATGAGGATTATCGTGAATTCATCGCTTCGTTCCACACGGGCGCGGTGCACATGCATCTTGGGCGCGGCGGCAAGAATTTCGCCTACAACCTACATACGGCGGCCGAAGCGCGTGGCGCGACGCTGGTCGTCGGCAACAACGTGCTGCACGACAATGGCCGTCTCGGCGTGCTCGACCATCCAAGCGTGCGCGCTGTCGCTGCGAAATATCCGGGCCGCCCCGGCCTCGATGGCGAAAGGTGGTTGCACGGCTGAAGACCCGCGCGCGAGCGCAAGGCATGACCGTCAAAAGGCGGTGCCGATAAAACGAAGACAGGGAGAGAGAGAATGCGCCAAGTGAAGGGCGTGGCGACAGCCGCGTTCGCGATGGGAGTTTTATTAATGGCCGTCGCCGGCGATGCGGTCGCCGAAGACAACTACTATGCCGGTAAACGGATGAGCGTGGTGATCGGTTATGCGGCCGGGGGTACGGCCGACACGGACGGCCGATTGGTGGCGCAATTTATCGGCCGGCACATTCCTGGTCATCCAACCGTTATCGCGCAGAATCAGCCAGGCGCCGGCGGATTGGCGTCGATCAATTTGGCCTACAACGTCGCGCCGCCGGACGGTCTTTCGCTTTATCAGCTCGGCAGCGGCCACTATCTGCAGCAGCTTGCGGGCTCAAGCGTTGTCAAGTTTGATTTGAGCAAGATGCCCGTGCTCGGCAGCTGGACGCGTAGCACTTATGCGCTCGTCGTGCGTGCCGATAAATTTAAAAGCATCGAGGATATCCGCAACGCGACGACACCGCCGGCTATCGGCACCCAAGGTCTCGGCACCGGAACCTATTTATTCAGTCTGGTCTGGCAGAATGCGCTCGGCATCAAGCTCAACATGATTAACGGCTACGAGAGCGCCGAACAGGATCTCGCCATCGAACGCGGCGAAATTGATGGCCGTACCAATACAACAGAAAGCATCGTGCGCGCGCGCCCGCAATGGCTTAGCAGCGGCTTCGCCAAGGTGCTAGCCGTCAGCGGGACCGAGCGCGATCCGCTGATTCCGGATGCTCCGACGGTGCGCGAGCTGGTGGCCGAGCCCGGCGCTTTGTTCGAGGCTATCAACGAAGGTCTGTCGGCGGCGCGGCCGTACGTCTTGCCGCCGAAGACGCCCCCAGAACGTGTCGCAATCCTGCGCAAGGCCTGGAACGACATGCTGAACGACCAGGAATTCATTGCCGAACTCGAGAAGCGCAAGTTCAAATTCATTCCGGTAAAGGGCGCGGACCTGGAAAAATTCTACAAACGGGTCATTTCTGAAACACCGGAGGAAGTGGTCGAGATTCTTAAGGCCAACTTCAAATAAGCGCGAAGGAAAGCACATGGACCATCACGCTAAGACTGAGGCCCAACGCACCCAAGCCGCTGCGGACCAGCCTCGCCATCCGGACCGTTATGTCGGCACTTCGCCGATCCAGGTCAATAAGCTTGGGCACCTAGTTTATGAAGTGAGCGACATGGAACGCTCCGTCCGCTTTTGGACCGAGGTGATGGGATTCCATGAAACGGATCGTAACGAAATCGGCATGGTCTTCTTTCGTTGCGGCGTAGACCACCATGCGATCGGGTTGAAGCCGACGAAAACCAAGACGGCGCGCAATATGGAAAGCGGTTTGCAGGTCGAGCACTTGGCCCTTGAGATCGCCAATACCGAAATGCTGGTGAAGGCGCGCGATTATCTCAAAGCTAACGGCATTCCCATCGTCTTCGAGGGGCGTAAGGGGGCGGGCTGCAACTATGCCGTCAATTTCCTGGATCCTGACGGCTACGAATTCGAGATCTATTGCAGCATGGATCAGATTGAAGCCACGGGCCGGCTGCGACCGAAGACGCAGTTCATCCGCGCCAATAACCTCGAAGACGCCTTGGCGAACCCGGTGCCGACTGTTTGGTAAGAGCGCTGACTAAATAGGAGATCAGACATGATTAGCAGCGATGAACTTTCAGGCCTTATGGCCATGATGCCGGCCTTCGCGACAGACGATGCAGCCGACATTCATGCCACGAATACGGTTGCACTTGATCGGCTGGAAAAAGGCCTGAACCGCATGATCGGCGACGGCGCCGACGTGATTTCGACGACCGGAAGCTTCGGCGAATTCCACACTCTATTGCCGGATGAGTTCGAAACATTGGTCCGCGCGGCCACGGAGATCAACAATCGTCGCGTGCCGATGTTCGTCGGCGCGACGGGGTTGAATACGCGCGAGGTCATCGCCAAGCTCAAGATTGTCGAGCAGACGAAAGCGGCGGGCGTATTGATCGGCGTGCCGTTCTATTTCCCGTCTTCGTCGCAGAACGCAGTGCGCTTTTTCCAAGACGTTGCGGAGACGTTCCCCAAACTGCCGATCATGGTTTATCACAATCCGCCTCTGCATAATATCAAGCTTAACCTTGGTATTGTGCAGGAGCTTTTAAAAATTCCGACAATCGTCGCGATGAAAGACAGCCATCGTGAGCCGCCGGAATTTATGCGGCTCATCGATATTACGCGCGGAAAGATGACGGTCTTCTGCAATCAATGGCAATACGCCACATACGCGCAAGTCGGCGCGCGAGGATTTTGGTCGATCGAAGCTTGGATGGGGCCATGGCCGCAACTGGCTCTGCGCGATGCGATGGCGCGCGGAGATATCGCCCGCGCTACAGAGATCGCTCTCGATCTCATTCCGCCGGTGGGCTCGACGTCACCCAGCATGTCGTGGCGCGAGACGGCCGCAAAGATCGGCATTCGCTATGCGGGCTACGTAGACCCCGGCCCGTTGCGGCCGCCTTTTGTGGAAATTCCTGCGGAGATTGACGCGGCGCAAAAACGTAAAGCTGAACGTTGGAAAACCTTATGTGAAAAATATCGCGCTGATGTTTTAAAGACTGCCTGAGGTATGAGCAGAAGTTCTTCAAAGGAAATTGCAGCAAGAAAAAATAGAAAATAGTGAAGAACGGCCTAAATTTCTGAGGTCACCCCAGGGCTACCGGTAAGTCTGTTCCTTGCCGTTCATGCCAATCGGTTTGGTTAGGCGCAGGTTAATCAGGCACATGACGTGGCTGCTTCGGCGATGCGTATTCTAATGTACTAGGATGAATTGCCAGTTACTTTACTAAACTGGAGATGCGGGGCATTTCTGGATTGACATGGTAGGGGTCACAGGTTCAATCCCTGTCGCGCCCACCACTTTTCGAAGATCACAAAGCCCCGGTCCTCCGGGGCTTTTGTGTTTTGAGGCGGCAATGGTCTGGCTGTTCGCCGACCTTGGGCCTGGCAAGGCGCCGCAAGCGCGCGGCGCGCTCAGGCATTCCCCTCAACGTTTAGCCTCGCAGCCGAGGACATGACGTCGTCCAGCTTGCGCGCCAGCTCCTCGCGCGAATAGGGCTTGGGCAGCAATTCCACGGGTAGCTGCAGCTGAGCGCCCTTCGCAAGCGCGCCGTTGGTGTAGCCGGAGGTGAAAAGCACGGGCAGGCCGGGCAATCGCTCTCTCGCCCTGCGGGCCAATTCCGTCGCGTCGAACGATCCAGGCATCACGACATCGGTGAAGAGCAGGTCGATGGCGTGGCCCCTGTCGATGATCGCCATCGCAGCATCCGCGTCGTGCGCGACCAGAACCTGGTAGCCGAGGTCTAGAAGTATGTCGGCAGTTATCGCGCGCACATGTTCATCGTCTTCGACAAGCAGCACGGTCGCCGATCCTCTCGTTGCGCTCGCCGCCGGCGCGGTCTCTTGCGATTCCTCTTCAAGCGCGGTGGCGCGCGGAAGGAAAAAGCTCACCGTCGTGCCGCGGCCGACCTCGCTGTCGATCCTGATGTGGCCATACGATTGCTTGACGAAGCCGTGGACCATCGAAAGGCCCAGTCCAGTCCCTTCGCCGAGTTTCTTTGTCGTGAAAAAGGGCTCGAACACGCGCTCCGCGACGTCAGGCGGCATCCCGGAGCCGGTGTCGTTGACGGACACCATCACATACTCCCCTGGCGCGACCTCCGCGTGGGTGGCCGTATAGCTTTCATCCAGCCGCATGTTGCGGGCCTGTATCGCGAGCGTGCCGCGGCCGTCCATGGCATCTCGGGCATTGACGGCAAGGTTCAGCAGCGCGCTTTCGACCTGGACAGGATCGACATGGGTGCTCCAAAGATTCTCTTCGACGGCAATCTCGATCTTCACCGCCTCTCCCAAGCTGCGCCGAAAAAGATCGTCCATGCCGCGTATGACGCGGCCGAGATTGGTCGCCTTGGGCACAAGCTCCTGGCGGCGGGCAAAGGCGAGCAGCTGGCCGGCGAGCGTCGCCCCTCTTTTGACCGCATCAATGGCGTTGTGCAGGCGGCGCTGCGGGCGTTCTGCCGAAGGCAGGTCTTTTTTGAGAAGATCGAGGCTGCCGCCGATGACTTGCAGCAGGTTGTTGAAATCGTGCGCGACGCCGCCCGTCAGCTGCCCGATCGCCTCCATTTTCTGCGACTGCCGGAGCTGCTTCTCCATCTCGACCTGATCTGAAATGTCGATGCAGCTTCCGAAGTAGCCGGCGAACTCCCCGTCGCGATAGTAGGCGGCGCCGTTGTCGAGGATGTCGCGGTAAGCGCCGTCGCGCCGCTTCAGGCGATAGACCATGGTAAACGGGCGGCGCTCGCGAAACGACGATGTGTAGATGTCGAGACAGCGGTCGAAGTCGTCGGGATGAACGTTCTCGGCCCACCCATTGCCGATTTCCTGCTCCATGGCGCGGCCGACAAATTCCAGCCAAGGCTTGTTGAACCAGTCGCAGAGAGCGTCCGTCCCTGAGCGCCAAATCATCACGGGCGCGAAGTTGGCGAGATCCTCAAATAGGCGGTCGCCGGCAGCGCGCGGCGAAGAGAGACTCGGCGTTTCTTCGTTTTGCATTTAAATGCGCTCTAGAACAGGCGAACCGTGGGGAAAGGGCAGGCTATCCGGAGGCCGCCGCGCCCGCCAGCTTTTCAACTTGCGCGATGCAGTAAAAGCTGGCCGCTCCCGGCCTGTCTGGAACTCAGAGGTGACTGTGCCGCAAGTATGCGGGCATATCAGCGAACGTTTCGAAGCTCCTCGAATTCCTCATTGGCATCGACGAATGTCGATGAGTGGAAACTATGACGATGGCATATCGCCAGCGGTCGCCTCAGCAATGGCTTCGCCTTGCTGCAACCGTCCATGGGCGGCGCTAAAGGAGGGCTCCATCGGGCGGCTGGCTCTGCGCGCTTCACGCAGCTTCCTAAGATCTGCCGTTCGGTCAGCTGCCGCCATGGCTGACGGCGCTGCGGAGCCTTGTTCGAGGAGCCGCGGCGCCTGCACGGACCCCCTTTGCTTTGTGGCGGAGCGAGACTAAAGTCCGCCCATGTTTCACTTTCCCATTCAGACGCGTCCGGTCATCCGTCCCCATCCGCCGAATTTCGTGTGGGGCGCCGGCGCCTTCACCGATGCCGAGCTGGACAAGATCAACGCCTATGCCGAGACCTTGCCGGCGCAGCAGGTCAAGGTCGGCGACGACCTCCAGAACCGGCCCGATCTCAACCGTTCGATCACGCGCTGGCTGATACCGTCGGCCGAGACCCAGTGGATCTACCAGAAGATCGGCACGATGGTGGCGCTGCTCAACATGCAGCATTACAAATACGACCTGACGGGCTTCGACGAGCCGCTCTATCACGTCACCTATCCGGCGAGCCAGCGGGGCCACTACGACTGGCATGCCGACGTCAGCGTCGACGGCCAGCCGATGCGCAAGCTGTCGATCACGTTCCAGATGACCGATCCGGCGGCCTACGACGGCGGCGATCTCGAGATGAACTGGACCGGCACGTCGCAAAAATGCCCGCGCGAGCGCGGCAAGCTCATCCTCTTTCCATCCCGCCAACTCCATCGCGTGACGCCCGTGACGCGGGGCTCGCGCTCCGCCCTGGTCGCCTGGGTGGTCGGGCCGCCGTTGCGCTGAGGGCGACATGTTCCATTATCCCCTGCCGAACTATCCCATCGCCCATACCCGCTTGCCCAACTTCGTATGGGGCGCCGGCGTCTTTACGCCCGCCGAACTGGACAAGATCAACGCCTATGCCATGACCTTGCCGGCGCAGCCCGTGCGGGTCGGCCTTAAGCTGAGCTACAAGCCCGAGGTCAACCGGTCGGTCACGCGCTGGCTGCAGCCGGGGCCCGAGACCATGTGGATGTATCAGAAGTTCTCCGCGGCGGTCTCGGCGCTGAACGCGCAGCATTACCAGTTCGACGTCACCGGCTTCGACGAGCCGCTGTATCATGTGACCTATCCGTCTTCCGATCTTGGCCACTACGATTGGCATTCGGACATCGCCCTGCCGAACGAGCCGCTGCGCAAGCTGTCGATCACCTTCCAGATGACCGATCCGTCGGAGTACGACGGCGGCGACCTGGAGATGAACGCCTTTGGCCATGTCGACAAATGCCCGCGCGACCGCGGCAAGCTGATTCTCTTTCCGTCCCACCAGATTCACCGCGTGACGCCGGTCACGCGCGGCACGCGCTCCGCCCTGGTGAGCTGGGTCGTCGGCCCGCCGTTCCGCTGACCGCCGTTCCACCGACCGGCGCGCGGCCTGCCTGCGGGCCCGGCTTCCTGCCGTCGGGACCGCGAGTCGATTCACGGCCTTTTGATGCGGCGGGAGCCGGAGTTCATTTTTGCCCGGCGCGGAGCTGCGTTAGCCTTGCCGCATCATGTTCCATTTCCCGATTCCGCCGCGTCCGCCGGTTCACGACCCCTTGCCGAATTTCGTCTGGGGCGCCGGCCTCTTCACCGATGAAGAGCTCGACAAGGTCAACGCCTATGCCGAGGGCAGGCCAGCGCAGCAGGTCGTGGTCGGCCGCAGCCTGACGTACAAGCCGGACGCCAACCGTTCCGCCGTGCGCTCGCTGCTGCCGTCCGGCGAGACCATGTGGATCTACCAGCGCATCACCAATATGGTGTCGTCGCTGAATGCGCAGCATTTCAAGTTCGAGATCATGGGGCTGGACGAGCCGCTCTACCACGTCACCTACGACGCCGAGGACCAGGGGCACTACACCTGGCATACCGACGTCGGCTCGACGACGCGCAAGCTGTCGGTCACCTTCCAGATGACAGATCCGGCCGCCTACGACGGCGGCGACCTGGAAATGAACGCCTTCGGCCATGTCGACAGATGCCCGCGCGAGCGCGGCACGCTGGTGCTGTTCCCGTCCTTCCACGTCCACCGGGTGACGCCGGTGACGCGCGGCCGGCGCTCCGCCCTGGTCGCCTGGATCGTCGGCCCGCCGTTCCGCTGAATCTTCAAAATACGATTCCCGGCGCTTGACGGATCTTCCATATTTCGTTATTCCACGAAATATGGAAAAGATAATTTCAGCATCTCAATCCCTCTCGATTGACGAAGCGGTCGACGCTCTGTCGGCCCTTGGCCAGAACACGCGCCTCGCGGTGTTCCGGCTGCTCGTGAAGGCCGCTCCTGAAGGCTTGCCGGCAGGCCGGATCGCCAAAGAGCTGGGTGTCGCGCCGTCGACCTTGTCGGCCCATCTGGCGCATCTCGAACATGCCGGCCTGCTGCGCTCCGAGCGGGCCGAGCGCCAGATTTTCTATGCCGTGGATTTCGCCGGCACGCGAAAGCTGTTGGCCTTCCTGCTTGAAGACTGCTGCCAGGGCCAGCCGGAGCTGTGCGGCGTCACCCTCCCCGAATGTAACAATTGCTGAGTGCGCGTCATGTCATCGTCCTTCAACGTACTTTTTCTTTGCACCGGAAATTCAGCGCGCAGCATCATCGCCGAGGCCATACTGAACCGCGAAGGAGCGGGGCGGTTCCAGGCTTTCAGCGCCGGTAGTCACCCAAACGGCCGGGTCAATCCCTACGCGCTCGACCTTCTCTCGGGCATGGATCATCCCGTGGCCGGCCTCCGCTCGAAAAGCTGGGACGAATTCGCGGCCCCCGATGCGCCGCCGCTCGATTTCATCTTCACGGTCTGCGACAACGCCGCCGGCGAAATCTGCCCGGTCTGGCCGGGCAAGCCGATGACAGCCCATTGGGGCCTTTCCGATCCAGCGGCTTTCGTCGGGTCCGAGACCGAGACTCGCGCGGCTTTCCTCGAGACCTATCGGATGCTGCTGCGCCGGATCGGCGTGCTGGTCAGCTTGCCCCTGGCGTCGCTCGACCGGCTGTCGCTGCAGAAGCGCCTGCAGGTCATTGGCAAGGACGCCGATCAGCCCTCGAACGCCAAGGCCTGAGCCGATGGGCACGATGGAATCGGCTGCATCCGCGCCTGCGCCCGTCTTGGGCCGCTTCGAACGCTATCTGACGCTGTGGGTGGCGCTCTGCATCCTCGTCGGCATCGGCGCGGGCGAGCTGTTTCCGGCTGTCTTTCAGACGCTCGGCGCCGCCGAAGTCGCCCAGGTGAATTTGCCGGTGGCTGTCCTCGTCTGGCTGATGATCGTGCCGATGCTGGTCAAGATCGACTTTGCGGCGCTCGGCGGCGTGCGCGCCTACTGGCGCGGCATCGGCGTGACGCTGTTCGTCAACTGGGCCGTGAAGCCGTTCTCGATGGCGCTGCTTGCCTGGCTGTTCGTCGGGGGGCTGTTTCGCGGCTGGCTGCCCGCCGACCAGGTGGATGGCTACATCGCTGGATTGATTCTGCTCGCCGCCGCGCCTTGCACGGCCATGGTGTTCGTCTGGAGCCAGCTCTGCGACGGCGAACCGCGCTTCACGCTGAGCCAGGTGGCGCTGAACGACGCCGTCATGGTCGTCGCCTTCGCGCCGCTGGTGGGCCTGCTGCTCGGCCTGTCGGCGATCACGGTGCCGTGGAATACCCTGCTCCTGTCGGTCGGGCTCTATATCGTCGTCCCGGCGATCGTCGCCCAGGCATTGCGTCGCGCGATGATTGCCAAGGGCGGCGTGCCGGCGCTCGACGGTCTGCTCGTGCGGCTTCAGCCGCTGTCGCTGATGGCCTTGCTGGCGACGCTGGTCTTGCTGTTCGGGTTCCAGGGCAATCGGATCATGGATCAGCCGTTGGTGATCGCCTTGCTTGCCGTGCCGATCCTGGTCCAGGTCTATTTCAACGCTGGCCTCGCCTATGGGCTCAATCGCCTGTCCGGCGAGGCCCACTGCATCGCGGCACCCTCGGCGCTCATCGGCGCCAGCAACTTCTTCGAGTTGGCGGTCGCGGCGGCCATCGCGCTCTTCGGCCTCGATTCGGGGGCGGCTCTGGCGACCGTGGTCGGCGTGCTGATCGAAGTGCCCGTCATGCTGTCGGTGGCGCGAATCGCCATGCGCAGCAAGGATTGGTACGAACGGCGCCTTCCGGACCGACGCTAGTTTTCTCTAAGTCATTGATATTAATGAAAACTATGCCTCAGACGAGGGCGCAAAAAGCGCGCCGGCACGGTTGACAGGTGAGGGGGCGACCCCTTATGGTCCGCGCCTCACCGAAATTCCGGCCCGAGACCCTACAAGCTCCGCCCGACGCGGGGCTTTTGTTTGCAAACGAGAGCGCAGTCATGAAGATCGTGAATTCCCTCAAGTCCGCGAAGTCCCGCGACAAGAACTGCCGCATCGTGCGTCGCAAGGGCCGCGTTTACGTCATCAACAAGAAGAACCCGCGCTTCAAGGCGCGCCAGGGCTGAGCCGTTCGATCGCAGGTCGGCAGGCATAGCTCTCGCGCATCGCGCCTGGCGTGATGAAACGAAACGGGCGGGTCCGCAAGGGCCCGCCCGTTTTCATTTGTCGTCCGGCTCGGCGCGACGGTCTCGCCGGGCTCAGCCTTTTTCGAAGCGGTTGGCGCCGATCTTGACGATGCGCAGCACGTTGGTGCCGCCGGGCGTGCCGAAGGGCACGCCCGCCGTCACGATGATGCGCTGTCCGGTCTTGGCGAAGCCTTCCTTGACGGCGATGCGCGTCGCCTTCTCGACCATGGTCGCGAAGTTGCGCACGTCGGACGTGTGCACCGGGTGGACGCCCCAGACGAGCGCCAGCTTGCGCGCCGTCGACATCAACGAGGTGAGGCCGAGGATGGCCGCGTCCGGGCGCTCGCGCGCCGCGCGGATGGTGGTCACGCCCGAGGTCGTGTAGGTGACGATGGCGGTGGCGCCCAGCGTGTGCGCCGTCTGGCGCGCCGCGGCGGAAATGGCGTCGGAGCTGTCGGGCTCCGGCTCGGGCCGGTCGGCGTTCAGGAAGCGGCGGTAGAGCGGGTCGGCTTCGACCTGCTTGATGATGCGATGCATCATCTCGACCGCGAAGGCGGGGTATTCGCCGACGGCGGTTTCCGCCGACAGCATGACGGCGTCGGCGCCGTCGTAGATCGCGGTGGCGACGTCCGAGGCTTCGGCGCGCGTCGGCGCCGGCGAGGAGATCATCGATTCGAGCATCTGGGTCGCGACGACGACCGGCGTGCCGGCCTTGTGGCAGGCGCGCACGATGCGCTTCTGCAGGATCGGCACTTCCTCGGGCAGCATCTCCACGCCGAGGTCGCCGCGCGCCACCATGACGGCGTCGGACAGCTTGATGATCTCGTCGAGATGGGCGATGGCCGCCGGCTTCTCGAGCTTGGCGCAGATGCCGGCGCGGCCCTTGACGATCTTGCGGACGTCGATGATGTCCTGCGGGCGCTGCACGAAGCTGAGGCCGATCCAGTCGACGCCGAGCTTCAGGCCGTTCTGCAGGTCGATTTTGTCTTTGGGCGTCATGGCGGCCACGGGCAGCACGGCGTGCGGCACGTTGAGGCCCTTGCGGTCCGACAGTTCGCCGCCGGTGATGACCTTGGTCTCGGCGAAGTCCTTGCCGCACTTGACGACGCGCAGGCGGATCTTGCCGTCGTTCAGCAGGAGGTCCTGCTTCGGCTCGATGGCGGCGAAGACCTCCTTGTGGAGCAGGCCGACGCGCCCGGCGTCGCCCGGCGTCTTGTCCATGTCGAGGCGGAAGGCCTGGCCGGCCCGCAGCATCACGGGGCCCTTGGCGAAGGTGGCGACGCGCAGCTTGGGGCCCTGAAGGTCCATCAGGATGGCGATGGGCCGTCCGTGCTTTTCCTCGATCGCGCGGATGGCCTTCACGCGCGCGCGGTGATCCTCAAGGCTGCCGTGGCTGAAGTTCAGCCGGAAGATGTCGGCGCCCGCGAGGAAGAGTTTTTCGAGGACCTCGGGAGTCGAGCTGGCCGGCCCCAAGGTGGCGATGATCTTTGCACTTCTAAAACGACGCATGCAGATACCTTAACGCTTGCATATGACAGATGCCAGTCAGATAGCGAAGTTTTGATCGCCAACGATCAAGACTCAAATCTTAGCGGCGCGCGCACCAGATGCCGAGTAGCACGACTGCGGCGCCGGCCATCTGCAGCGGGCCGAGCGCCTCGCCGAACAGCGCCCAGGCGAAGATCGCCGCGCCGACCGGCTGCAGCAGCAGCGTGAGGGCCGAGAAGCCGGCTGGCAAGTGGGCCATCGCATAGGTGATCAGGCTCTGCCCGCCGACATGGCTGACGAGCGCTAGGCCGACCAGCGGCAGCCAGCCGACGGCGCTCGCGGGCCAGAACGTGTCCTCGGCGAGCAGCGCCGCCGGCAGCAGCGCCAGGGCGCCGACGCCGGCCGTCCAGGTCATGATCGTGGCCGTGGTGAAGGTGGCGCGCAGCCGTTTCACGGTGAGGAAATAGCCGCTGTAGAAGACGGCCGCGAGCAGCGCCAGCCCGTCGCCGGCCAGCGCCGCGCCCTGGCCGGACGCGAAGCCGCCGCTGGACAGCAGGGCGCAGCCGGCGATCGAGAGGACGAGGCCGACGGCGAAGCTGCGCGTCGGCCGCTCGCGCCAGAACAGCCAGGCGCTCAGCGCGACGAAGATCGGCACGTTGTTGGCGAGCAGGGTGGCGTTGGCGACGGTGGTGAGCCCGATCGACCTGTGCCAGGCGGCGAGGTCGCCGGCGAAGAACAGGCCGGCCAGGCTGAGCAGCCCGGCGTCGCGCCAATGCGCCGGCCCGCGCCGGCGTCCGCCGCCGGGCTCGGCCGCCAGCCACAGGCCGAACAGCGGAAGGCCGAGGGCAAGGCGGTAGACGGCGGTGGTGAACGGCCCCAGCTCGCTCAGCCGCATGAAGATCGGGCTGAAGGCGATGGCAAGCGCGCCGGCGACAAGGGCGACGACGGCGGTGCGGCTGGCGGCGATGCGGTTGGCGGCGAGGGGAATGGGGCTAGACATATGGACTGCGAATTGCGGCGGGCTTCGCTCGGCGCGCTGTCGAGAAAGCGTCAGAGCCTCTATACTCGCACATCATGTCGTCCGCCGCGCCCGTTTCGTCTCCCGCGCATCTCCTGCAGCCCCAAGACCCGCCGGCCGTCGAGCGGGTCAATGACGCCGGCCGCGCGCCGGCCGTGCTGGTCTGCGACCATGCCAGCAACGCGGTGCCGTCGCGCCTGGCGCAGCTCGGGCTGGACGATGCGACGCTCGGCCGCCACATCGCCTGGGACATCGGTGCCGCCATGGTCGGCCGCGCGCTGGCGCGCATGCTCGACGCGCCCTTGCTGCTGCCGGGCTATTCGCGGCTCGTCATCGACCTCAACCGCGATCCGGGCGACCCGACGGCGATCTGCGTCATCAGCGACCGCAGCATCGTGCCGGGCAACCGCGACCTGAGCGGGCCGGTGCGCCGCGCGCGCGAGGCGGAAATCTTCCGGCCCTACCACGATGCGGTGGCCGAGGCGGTCGCCGCCAAGCGCGCGGAGGTCGCGCGTCCCGCCGTGATCTCGCTGCACAGCTTCACGCCGGTCATCGCCGGCTGGGGCCACGAACGCCAGGAGCGGCCCTGGCATGTCGGCGTGCTCTATCACCAGGACCACGGCATGGCGGCGGCGGCGCTGGCGGCGCTGCGCGCGCGCGGCGACCTCATCGTCGGCGACAACCAGCCCTATTCGGCGCGCAACGGCCATGGCTACACGCTGGCCGCCCATGCCGAGCCGGCGGGCCTGCCCAACGTCGAGATCGAGATGCGCCAGGACCTGATCGCCGAGCCGGCCGGCGCCGAGCGCATGGCGGCGATCCTCGCCGAGGCGCTCAAGCCTTCGTTGGCGGCCTTGCCGCGGCGGGGCTAAACTCCCACCTAACCGACCATCGCGCCCATTCCGTTCAGGAGACTCCCATGGACGACCGCACCCGCACCGAACTCGAAGCCGCCGCTTTCCGCAAGCTGGTCGCGCATTTCCAGGAACGCACCGACGTGCAGAACATCGACCTGATGAACCTGGCCGGCTTCTGCCGCAATTGCCTGTCGAAATGGTACAAGGCCGCCGCCGACGAGCAGGGCGTCGCCGAAGTGACCGACGACGCGGCCCGCGAGGCGGTCTACGGCATGCCTTACGGCGAGTGGAAGAAGAAGCACCAGAAGGAAGCGACGCCCGAGCAGCTCGCCAAGATGCAGGGCCAGCCCACCTCGAAGCACTGACGGGCCAAGAGCGCTCTTGGCGCGGCTAGGGCTTCTTCGCCGCCCTGCCGGTCTCGAGCGCCGCGCCCATGCCGTAGCTGCGCGGCAGCATCCACAGGAAGGCGCAGAAGCAGAGCGCCGCGCCGCAGGCGAAGGCCGGGCGCAGCCCGATGTATTCCGCCAGGTAGCCGAGGATGAGCCCGCCGAGCGCCGGCGCGCCTTGGTAGATCAGCGTGAAGGTGGCCATCACGCGGCCGCGCACCGCGCCTTCCACCGCCGACTGGATCAGCGTCTGCGACGTCGCGCCGTTGGTGGTCATGACGTAGCCGCAGGCGGCGGCGGCGATCAGGCCGATGGTGAAGTTGCGCGTGGCGACGAAGGCGAGGATCGCCAGCGACATGCAGCCGACGTTCCAGGCCAGCCGCCGCGTCAGCCCGTCGGTGCCGTTGGTGCGCGCCAGCACGGCGCCGCCGACGGCCGCGCCGAGGCCCATGGCGCAGGTCAGCCAGGCGAGCCCTTCGGCGCCCCGGCTGAAGATCTCCGCGGAAAAGCCCGGCAGCATGTCGGGCAGCGCGCGCACGGAGAAGGCCGTGACGCCCATGATGAGCGTGAGCGGCCCGATGCCGGGATGGTGCCTGACGTAGCTCATGCCTTCGGCGATCTGGGCGAAGAGCCCGTCGCCGGACGGGCGGATGTCGTCGGGCGTCACGATGCGCAGGCGCCACAGCACGTACATGAAGGGCAAGTAGGAGAGCGCGTTCAGCACGAAAGCCGGAGACAGGCCCCAGGCGCCGATGACGCCGCCGGCCGCCGCCGGGCCCATGAAGCGGGCGAGATTGAAGGTGAGGGCGTTGATGCCGATGGCCGGCGCCAGCAGCCCCTTCGGCACCAGGTTCGGGATCAGCGAGTTGCGCGCCGCCGTGTGGGTGCCCTGGCCGCTGCTCAGCAGCACCGTGA
Source organism: Alphaproteobacteria bacterium (assembly GCA_036500145.1). Lineage (GTDB taxonomy): Bacteria > Pseudomonadota > Alphaproteobacteria > SMXQ01 > SMXQ01 > CAMAVH01. Next base: position 40,622 of record DASYCO010000014.1, read on the forward strand.
GCGCCACGAGCAGCCAGATGTTGACCCAGCCGACCATGTAGAAGACGGCGATGGCCAAGGCCTGCGCCATCATCACGACCTGCGCCACCACCATGAGGCGCTGGCGGCTGACGCGGTCGGCCAGGGCGCCGGCCAGCGGGCCGACGGTGATCTGCGTGCCGAGGTCGACGAAGGTGATGATGCCGAGCCAGCTCGGCGACTGGGTCAGCTCCCAGACGAGCCAGCCGGTGGCGAGCTTCTGCAGCCAGGTGCCGGTGAGCGAGATGGTGTTGGCGATGGTGAAGTCGCGGTAGGCGGGCACGCTCATCGCGGCGATGGCGCCGCCGAAGCCGGTGAAGGTCTTGGCCTGGTCCCGGTCTTGGCTTTGGGCCTGCGCGTCGGGCGTGGTCTCTGCCACGGCCCTATTCCGCCGCCATGGTCGAGGCGAGCCGATCGGTCTTGTCGAATGTCGCGAGCATCTCGTCCCTGTGCCGCCGCGCCTTGTCGGCCGACGTTTTCTTGATGACCCCGAACCCGCGCACGGCGTCCGGCCAGCGCAGAATCTCGGCGGCGGCGCCATAGGTATCGGGCCGCAGGCGCGCGAGGACATGCGTGATGGTCCGTTCATACTCCGCGATCAGGGCGCGCTCAAGCTTGTGCTCGCCGCTGCGCGCGAAAGGATCGAAGGGGGTGCCGCGCAGGAACCGAAGTGCCGTGAGCATGCGCAGGACGGGCCGCAGCCAGGGCCCGAAGGCATACTTGCCGGCGCGTCCGCCGGGACCGGCGCGACGCGGCAGCCAGGACGGCGCCAGGTGGAAGGCGACGCGGACCGGCCCTTCGAACTGGTCCGCGAGGTCGGCGTGGAACCCGGGAGCGGAAAGCAGGCGGGCGATCTCGTATTCGTCCTTGTAGGCGAGCAGGCGGGCGTAGTTGCGCGCGACCGCCCCGGCGATCTCTAGCTTGCCCGGGGCGATGCGCGTCTCCGCCGCGCGCGCTTCGGCGACGAGGGCGCGATAGCGCGCGGCGAGGCCGACGTCCTGATAGGCGGCGAGGAAGGCGGCGTGGCGCTCGATGCGCGCGTCCAGCGAGTCGAGCGCTTCGGCTTGCGGTGGGGCGGGTTCGGCGGCGAGATGCGCGGCGCGGCGTCCGGCGTCGAAGGCGGCGAGGTTGGCGGCCGGCTGCGGCGCCTCGGCGGCGATGGCGGCGCGCAGCGCGTCGAGCGCCAGCGGCAGCAAGCCCCTCTGCCAGGCGTAGCCCAGCAGCGCCATGTTGGTGCCCGCCGCATGGCCGACGCGCAGAGCGGCGTTGGCCGAGTCGAAGACCGCGACGGCCGGTACGCCGAGCCGCGCGTCAAGCGCTGCTTTCAGCCCGTCGGCCGGGAAGGCCTTGTCGGCGTCGCGCAGGAAGGCGCCAGTGATGACGGCGTCGCCGTTCACGACCGCCTTGGCACGGCCCGTCTTCGCGCGCGACAGTACCTCGGCGCTGGCCGCGACAACGAGGTCGCCGCCGAGGATGAGGTCGGCGCCGTCGATGCCGCCGTCCGCGGGACCGATGCGGGCGGCGCCCAAATCTTCCGCCCGCTTGGCGATGCGCAGATGGCTCAGCACCGCGCCGCCCTTCTGCGCGAGGCCGGTCTGGTCGGCGAGGGTCACGGCAAGACCCGACTCGTGCGCGGCGCGGGCGATGACGCGGGCCAGTGTCACGATGCCGCTGCCGCCGATGCCAACGGCCAGCAGGGCGAAGGGCTTGTCGAGCGCAGATAGCGGCGGCGCAGGTGGCAAGGGCGTCTCGTCTGGCGCGACGGCAGCGGCCTTGCGCGGCTTCGGCGTGCCCTCGACGGTGACGATGCTCGGGCAGAAGCCGTCGAGGCAGGACATGTCGGCGTTGCAGCTTGCCTGGTCGACGCGGCGCTTGCGGCCCCAGTCGGTCTCGACCGGCACGACGGACAGGCAGTTGGAGGCGGTGGCGCAATCGCCGCAGCCTTCGCAAGCCTGCTCGTTGATGACGGCGCGCCGCTGCGCCTGCGCCAGCGTGCCGCGCTTGCGGCGGCGGCGCTTCTCGGCGGCGCAGGTTTGGTCGAAGATGAGGACGCTGACGCCCTTCACCTGGCGCAGCTCGTCCTGGGCGCAGTCGAAGCCGTCGCGGCCCATGACCGTCGTGCCGGGCGGGAAGCGCTCGCCCTTCGGATAATGGTCCGGTTCCTCGGCGACGACGACGATGCGCGCGACGCCTTCGCCTTCGAGGATGCGCGCGAGGCGCGGCACCGTGAGCGCGCCCTCGACCGCCTGGCCGCCGGTCATCGCCACGGCGTCGTTGTAGAGCAGCTTGTAGGTGATGTTCACGCCGGCGGCGATGGCGGCGCGCACCGCGAGCAGGCCCGAATGGGCGAAAGTGCCGTCGCCGATGTTCTGGAACACGTGCGCCGTGTCGGTGAAGGGCGCCTGGCCGATCCAGGTCGCGCCTTCGCCGCCCATCTGCGTCAGCGTCTGGGTGTTGGGATCGGTCCACAGCGCCATGGTGTGGCAGCCGATGCCGGCGAGCGCGCGGCTGCCCTCGGGCACGCGCGTCGAGCGGCTGTGCGGGCAGCCCGAGCAGTAGTGCGGCGTGCGGCGGAGCAGCGGCTTCGCGCGCGGCGCGGACGCTTCCGCCATCTGCGGCAGGCCGAGCCAGCGTGCCAGCGCGCGCGCGACGAGGTGCGCGTTCAGTTCGCCAGATGCCGGCAGCAGCGACTTGCCGGCCACGCGCGGTCGGCGCTCGCTATGGTCGTAGAGCGTCTGCTTGATCTGGTCTTCGATCAGCGGGCGCTTCTCCTCGACGACGAGGATGTCGTCGAGCCCGTCGGCGAAGCGCAGCAGCGTCTCGGGCTCGATCGGCCAGACCAGCGCCACCTTGTAGAGGCGGATGCCTCGTGCGTTCAGGGCCGCGTCGTCGAAGCCGAGGCCGGCGAGGGCTTGGCGCAGGTCGCCCCAGGCCTTGCCGGAGGCGACGATGCCGTGCGTCGCCTTTGCCGCGCCGCCGATGCGGTCGAGGCCGTTGGCGCGCACGAAGGCCTGGGCGGCCAGCATCTTGGGGCCCTGCAGCCGCGCCTCCTGGTCCAGCGCGCGGTCGGGCCAGCGGATGTGCAGTCCGCCGGCGGGCAGTGCGACGTCCGCAGGTAGGATGGGAAGCGGGCGTTCCAGCGTCACCGACGCCGCACCTTCGGCAATGTCGGCGGACAGCTTCAGCGCTGTCCAGCAGCCGGCGAAGCGCGACAGCGCCAGGCCCATCAGGCCGTAGTCGAGAATCTCCTGCACGCCGGCGGGCGCCAGAACAGGGATGATCGCGTCGGCGAAGGCATATTCGCTCTGGTGCGCGGTGGTGGAGGAGGCGGCGCCATGGTCGTCGCCCGCGACGGCGAGCACGCCGCCGAGGGGAGCGGTGCCGGCGAGGTTGGCATGCTTGAAGGCGTCGCCCGAACGGTCGACGCCGGGGCCCTTGCCGTACCAGAGGCCGAACACGCCCTCCTGCCTGGCGCCGGGAAACAGGCCGACCTGCTGCGTGCCCCAGAGCGCCGTCGCGGCAAGTTCTTCGTTGAGGCCGGGCTGCGCCTTCACGCCATGGGCGGCGAGTTCGGCGGCGCTGCGCGCCAGCTCCTGGTCGAGCCCGCCGAGCGGCGAGCCGCGATAGCCCGAGACGTAGCCGGCGGTGGTCCGCCCGGCGGCGCGGTCGCGCAAGGCCTGCTCGATCAGCAGGCGGACGAGCGCCTGGCTGCCGGTCAAGAAGGCGCGGTTTGTCGCGGAATGGTCATCGGGCATAGCCTAGTCCTAGTCTCCCATGTATAGGGTGTCTAGGGCTGTATCTGGCTGTTGAGGATATGTCCCGCTGTCGGCAATTTGCCTGCTGGCACAAGCGATTAGAGAAGGCGGAGAGACGGATGACGATTCTGCTGACAGGCATGGCCGGCTTCATCGGCTTTCACTGCGCCCAAAGGCTGGCGGCGCGCGGCGAGACGGTGATCGGCGTCGACAACCTCGTCGACTATTACGACGTGGCGCTGAAGCGCGCCCGCCTGGCCGAACTGGCCGGCCTGAAGAACGTGACCTTCCGCGAGCTGGACATCTCCGACCAGGCCGCCATGGCGGCGCTCGCCAAGGAATTCCCCAAGATCGACCGCGTGCTGCACCTGGCCGCCCAGCCCGGCGTGCGCTACTCGCTGATCAATCCGCACGCCTACGTGCAGGCGAACGTCGTCGGCCATCTCAACGTGCTGGAGATGTGCCGCCACCTCGCCGACTGCAGGCACCTCGTCTACGCCTCGTCGTCGTCGGTCTACGGCGGGAACACCAAGCTGCCCTTCGCCATCGAGGACCAGGTCGACAATCCGGTGTCGCTCTACGCCGCGACCAAGAAGGCCGACGAGCTGATGAGCCACTGCTACAGCCATCTCTACAAGATCCCGACGACGGGCCTGCGTTTCTTCACCGTCTACGGTCCCTGGGGCCGGCCCGACATGGCGGCCTGGCTGTTCACCGACGCGATCCTGAACGACAGGCCGATCTCGGTGTTCAACAACGGCGACATGAAGCGCGACTTCACCTACATCGACGACATCGTGACCGGCGTGGTCGCGGCGCTCGACCATGCCCCGGCGATGCCTGAAGGCGTGCCGCCCTACCGCGTCTACAACATCGGCAACCACCGCGCCGAGCCGCTGATGCAGTTCATCAAGGTGATCGAGGACGCGACCGGCAAGACGGCGAAGCTCGATCTCAAGCCGATGCAGCCGGGCGACGTGAAGGAAACCTACGCCGACGTCAGCGCGATCCAGCACGACCTCGGCTTCGCGCCCGACACGCCGATCGAGACCGGCATCCCGCGTTTCGTGGAGTGGTACCGCAGCTACCATAGGCTTTAGCTATACCGAGCCACCTCTCCTGACGTCTTGCGCCACCCCGCCGATCGGTCACAATGGCGGGCAAGAACAGTCGGCATACAGCCGCGTCAAGGACAGGGGAGGCCTCTCATGCACGCCACGACTCCGCGTTCCGTCTTCATTTCCGGCGTTTCTCTCTGCTTCGTGATGGCTGCCGGCCAGGCGGTCGCCGACAGCCAGGTCACCGAGCGCAAGTACGACGAGAAGGCCGTCGAGCAGTTCTACAAGGGCCGGCAAGTCGACGTGTACATCGGCTCGGAGGCCACCGGCGGCTACAACGCCTACGCCCGCATCGTCGGCCAGCATTACGCGCGGCATATCCCGGGCAACCCCGTCTTCGTCTACCGCAACATGCCGGGCGCCAGCGGCCTGGTCATGGCCGCGTCGCTCTACAACAAGGCGCCGCGCGACGGCTCGGCCATCGCCATCGTGCACAACACCATCGTCATCGAGCCGCTGCTCGGCCGCAAGGTGCAGTACGAGGCCGACAAGTTCCAGTGGATCGGCAGCGCCAACCAGCTCACCAGCACCTGCATCATCTCGGACAAGGCGCCGGCCCAGACGCTGAAGGAGGCGCAGCAGAGGGAGATGCTGATCGGCGGCAGCGGCGCCACCAGCTCCAGCACCTTCATCGTCGGCGCCTTCCTCAACACGCTGGCCGGCACCAAGTTCAAGATCATCCGCGGCTATCCCTCGACCCAGTCGGTGCAGCTCGCCATGGAGCGCGGCGAGGTCGACGGCCTCTGCGGCGTCGGCTGGGACAGCCTGCTGGCCTCCAGCCAGGCGCGCCTGGAGGACAAGTCGATCAAGGTGCTGGTGCAGGTCAACGTCGAGCCCATCGACGACCTCAAGGGCGTGCCTTCGGCGCTCGACTACGCCGTCTCGCCCGAGGCCCGCGAGACGATGGAGTTCCTGATCTCGCGCCAGTACATCGGACGCCCCTTCGTCGCGCCGCCGGACACGCCGGCCGACCGCGTCGCAGCCCTGCGCACGGCCTTCGAGCGGACGATGACCGATCCGGCCTTCATCGCCGACGCCAAGAAGTCGCAGCTCGAGGTGAACTGGATCTCCGGCGAGAAGGCGCAGGCCCACGTCGCCAAGATGCTGGCGACGCCGCAGAAGGTGCAGGACGCCGCCAACGACGCGACGCAGATGAAGGGCGGCGTGGTGCAGGCCAACCTCAAGTGGCTCACCGCGAAGGGCGTCGAGCTGACCGGCGTGAAGAAGAGCTCGGTCGCCTTTCAGCATGACGGCAAGCCCGTCAGCGCCACCCTGGAGGACACCAAGATCACGGTGAGCGGCGCCGCGGCCAAGGCCGACATGCTGAAGGCCGGGCAGAAATGCGATGTGGTCTATCTTGGCAACAATGACGTCGCGCAATCGATCGTCTGTCCCTGATAGGCCAATTTTCTCAATCGCTTGAGGCAAAGGGGCGTCGCATGCGGCGCCCCTTTCGCATTGCGCAGGGCTTGCCGGAGGCGGCCGGGACGGGAAGACTGCGCCCACAGATCGCACCGGCCGTTCAAGGCCGGGCATGGGGACTTCAGGGAGACGGACATGACGAGACTGCGCAAGGCGTTCCCGCTTGTTGGCTTGGCCGTGGCGAGCGTCGCCTGGACGGCGTCCGCCCAGGCGCAATCGCCCGCCGAATTCTTCAAGGGCAAGACCGTCAACATCGAGATCGGCTTTCCGGCCGGCGGCGGCTACGACAGCTACGGCCGCGTGCTGGCGCGCCATCTCGGCCGCTACATTCCCGGCAACCCGACCGTGGTGCCGAAGAACATGCCGGGCGCCGGCGCGCTCAAGGCGGCGAACTACATCTACAACGCGGCCCCGAAGGACGGCACGGAGATCGGCATCGTCGCCTCCTCGACGCTGATGGAGCCGCTGCTCGGCAACGACCAGGCTCAGTTCGACGCCTCGAAGTTCAGCTGGCTCGGCTCGATGAGCAAGGACGTCGCCTTCTGCGGCATCACCACCTCGTCGGGCGTAGCGAGCTTCGACGACTGGCTCAAGACCAAGAAGGAGCTCACCTTCGGCTCCAGCGGCCCGGCCGCCATCACGCACCAGCATCCGCTGGTCATGAAGAACGTGCTGGGCGCCAACGTGAAGCTGATCGCCGGCTACCAGGGCACCAAGGACATCAGCCTCGCCATGGAGCGCAAGGAAGTGGACGGCATCTGCGGCATGTTCATCTCCTCGGTGCAGACCTCCTACCAGCCGATGATCGACGCGGGCGTGATGCGGCTCATCATCCAGATGGGCCCGGTCAAGTCCGACATCTTCGGCAAGATCCCGAGCGTCTACGACTACGCCAAGACGGACCTCGACCGGCAGGTGCTCGACATCCACTTCGGCCAGCTGCTGCTGGCGCGGCCCTTCATGCTGCCGCCCGGCGTGCCGGCGGACCGCCTCGCCGCCCTGCAGAAGGCCTTCGTCGACACGCTGAAGGACAAGGCGCTGCTGGCCGACGCGCAGAAGGCGCAGATCGAGATCGAGGCCGTCTCGCCGCAGGAAGTGCAGGGCATGCTCGCCAAGTTCTCGGACTATCCGCAGGCCTCGATCAAGGCGGCGCAGAAGGCCATCGACCGCTAAGGCGTCGCGGCACGGCGATGAAAAGGCCCCGTTCGCGGGGCCTTTTCTTTATCCGCCGAAGACCACCGCGTGCATGATGCGGCCCGGCATCAGGGCGAAGCCGCCGGCGATCACCAGGCCGCCGACGAAGAGCCCGATCATGGCGTAGCGATGGCCGCGGAAATCGCCGACCCGCGCCCGCCAGATGGCGTAGGGCAGGTTGCAGAGCGTCAATATCGAGAGCAGGTGAATGGGGCTCCAGTCGCCCCAGGTGCGGATCGTGTGGATCCAGAACGAGCTGAGCGCGACGGCCACCATCAACGCGACCCAGACATAGCCGTTGGCGCGATGAAGCGTCGTGCCTTTGGGCAGCGCGAGCTGCGCGGCCCCCAGCACGAACGCCGCCATGGCCGCGAGGGCATGCAGCGGAATCACCGGCGGCTGGGCGAACAAAGGCGAAAGCGTCATGTCGTCACCGCTGGTTTAGTCCGGCTAACCATAGAGCTTCTCCAGCCGCTCGCCATAGCGCGCCTTGATGACGTGGCGGCGGATCTTCAGGCTCGGCGTCATCTCCTGGTTGTCGATGGCGAAGGGCTCGTCGGCGAAGGCGAAGTGGCGCACGCGCTCGATCACCGAGAGGTTGGCGTTCACGCGCTTCACCGCCTCGGCGATGCGCGCCTTGAAGGCCGCGTCCTGCAGCGCTTCGGCGGCGGGCTTGCCTGCCGCCTTGGCCCAGTCCTGCAACGCGGATTCGTCGGGCACGATGAGCGCGACGAGGTAGGGCCGCCTGTCGCCCGCCACCATGGCCTGGGCGATCTCGGGCTCCAGGGTCAGGAAGCCCTCGACGCGCTGCGGCGCCACGTTGTCGCCGCCGGAATTGACGATGATGTCCTTCTTGCGGTCGGTGATGAGCAGCCGTCCGGCCTCGTCGACATGGCCGATGTCGCCGGTGTGCAGCCAGCCGCCCTGCACCGTCTCGGCGGTCGCCTTGGGCTGGTTCCAGTAGCCGAGCATCACCAGCTCGCCGCGCACGAGGATCTCGCCGTCGTCGGCGATCTTCACCTCGACGCCGGGCACCGGCGGGCCGACCGTGTCCATCTTCACCTGGCCGGGCAGGTTGACGCTGATGACCGGCGAGGATTCGGTCTGGCCGTAGCCCTGCAGGATGGTGACGCCGAGCGCGGTGAAGAACCAGCCGACTTCCGGGTTGAGCGGCGCGCCGCCCGAGACGAGCGCCTTGAGCCGGCCGCCGAAGCGGGCGCGCACCTTGCGCCGCACCAGCAGCGTGAGGAGCATGTTCTCCAGCCGTTCGAGCAGCGTCATCTCGCGGGGCGTCTCCATCGCCTTGCGGCCGAGCGCCACGGTGCGGAAGAACAGCTTGCGCTGCAGCGGCTTGGCGCGCTCCAGCCCGCGCAGGATGCGGCCCTGCATGGTCTCGTAGAGGCGCGGCACGGCGGTCATGATCGTCGGGCGGACTTCGAGCATGTTGGCCGCCAGCGTCTCGACGCCTTCGGCGTAGTAGACCTGCGCGCCGATGGCGATGGGCACGAACAGCCCTGCCGTATGTTCGTAGGAATGCGACAGCGGCAGGAAGCTGAGGAAGGTCTCGTTCACCAGGCCGAGCTTGACCAGCGCCTCCTCGGCGCCTTCGCAGTTCGACAGGATGTTGCCGTGGCTCAGCATCACGCCCTTGGGCGCGCCGCCGGTGCCCGAGGTGTAGATCAGGCAGGCGAGGTCGCCGCGCGCCGGAGCGGGCAGGAGCGCCTGCGAGGCGCGGCCTGCCGTCAGCAGCTCGTCCCAGCCGTGCAGGTCGAATGTCATGGATTGGTCACGTGCCACCGTCTCCATGGTGACCACATGCTCGACGCGGGCGCGCGCCGCCGCCGGCAGCAGCCGCGCGGCCAGCCCCGCCGTCGAGACGATGGCGAAGCGCGCGCCGCTGTCGGCCAGGATATGCAGGTGGTCGGTGACGCCGTTGGTGCAGTAGGCCGGCACAGTGACGCCGCCCGCCGCCAGGATCGCCAGGTCGGCGATCAGCCATTCGGGGCGGTTTTCCGCCACCAGGCAGACCCGGTCGCCTGCCGCGAGGCCGAGATGGAGCAAGCCGCGCGCAAGGGCGTTGACCTTCTCCGCCGTTTCGCGCCAACTCGTCGGCTGGTACCGGAGGCTTCCCGCCGGATCAGGCCGCTTCGCCCACAGGAAGGGCTTGTCGCCGAGCTTGGCGGCTTGGCTGAAGAACAGTCCCGTCAGGCTTCGCGCCCGGTCTTGCGCCATCGTTGCCGCTCCCTGTTCGCAGGCGCTCTTTGCAAGAGCCGTTCGGGGTCTTATATCGCCTAGAGCCGTCAGGAGTCAGCCCATGCCGAAATCCGTCGCCGTCAAAAAGTCCAAAGCCGCCAAATCCAAGCCTGTGAAGTCCAAGTCGAAAGCCGCGCCCAAGGCGGCGCCGGCCAAGTCCGCCGCCGCGAAGGCGACAGCCAAGCAGATTCAGTTCAAGCTGGCGCAGGCGAAGCTGGCCCAGGCGCGAACGGCGAAGGCCAAGAAGCTCAAGGCGAAAACGATCCGCGGCCGCAAGGGGGCCAAGCCCGGCGACCTGCCGGTGTGGGACCTGAGCCATCTTTATCCCGGCCCCGAATCAGCGGCGCTGAAAAGCGACCTGACGGAGAGCCAGGACCGCGCCAAGGCGTTCGAGGCGCGTTATGCCGGCAAGCTGGCAAGCCTCGGCGGCAAGGATTTCGGCGTCGCCATCGGCGAATACGAGACGCTGCAGGAAGTGCTCGGCCGCATCATG
>DASYCO010000015.1:0-3747 GCA_036500145.1 Alphaproteobacteria bacterium
CCGAGACCATCGGCCAGATCGACGAGATCTCCACCACGATCGCCTCGGCGATCGAGGAGCAGGGCGCCGCGACGCAGGAGATCGCCAACAACGTGCAGCAGGCCGCACGCGGCACGCAGGACGTGTCGTCGAGCATCGTCAACGTCACCCAGGCCGCCGGCGAGACGGGAGCTGCCGCAGGGCAGGTGCTGTCCTCGGCCGGCGACCTCTCGAAGCAGGGCGAAACCCTGCGCGAGAAGGTCGACGTGTTCGTCGCCCGCGTCCGCGCCGCCTGACCGATCGGCCCGCGCCGTCTCCCCAAGGGACGGCGCGGGGCTTTCCGGCCAAGGGGCTTCCCCTCCAAAGGGGTAGCGGCGGCTTCCGTTAAGAGAGGCTTAAAGTTTCGAGGGCTATTCCGGCTGGACCGTCATCCGGCCGGCGCCTTGCGTTTGCGCGGCCACAGCTCATAGGCCGCTCATGTCGTTCGCCGCTTCGCTCCGCTCCGCCGCGCAGCTTAGGATTCGCGCCAAGGTCCACGCCGGATTCTTCCTCGTCCTTGCGCTGCTGATCGCCGTGAGCGCCATCGGCCTGATCGGCGTGCGCCAGCTCAGCCAGGCCTTCGAAGGCTACGCCAAGCAGGCGGCGGAAACCGTCGACATCTTCGACATCCAGAACGACATGACCGTCCTGCAGCGCAACGCGATGCAGTTCATGGTGGTGGGCGGCGCCGACCGCGAGAAGCTGACGCGCGAGGAGATCGAGCATCTCCTCCAGCAGATGACGGAATCGAGCGAGAGCGCCAGCGACCCCACCAGCCGGACGAAGCTCGCGCAGCTGCGCGACGACCTGAAGAGCTACAGCGCCAGCTTCGAGAAGGCCGTCGTGGCGCGCACCGCGCGCGAGAAGCTGGTGACGGAGAACATCAATCCGCTGGGCGAAAAGGCCCAGAAGGAGATCGAGGACTTCATCAAGCAGTCGATGGCCGCCAACGCCCAGCAGGAGGTCGCCTACGCCACCGTGATCCAGGGCGACCTGCTGACGGCGCGCCTCAACGTCGTGAACTTCCTGAGCAAGCCGGACAACGACTTGGCCGACCGCATCGGCGACCTGTTCGAGAAGTTCTCCGACGGCGTCGAAGACGCCATCCGCCACGTGAACGACCCCAAGCGCGTCGACCTGCTGAACGGCGCCGCGCGCGACGTAGAGGCCTACCGCGACGCCTTCTCCGAGGCCGTGGTCCGCGCCATGGATCTCGACGCGCTCGTCAACCGCACCATGGCCGGCGCGGCGGGCAACATCTAGCGCGAGCTGAAGCAGATGTCCGACGAGCAGGGCGTCGACATGGACCGCACGGAGAAGGCCTCGCGCGCCACCGCGCGGAACGGCCTGCTGCTGACGGCGGCCCTGTCGGCCGGCGCGCTGGCGCTCGGCGTCGTCATCGCCTTCATGCTCGGCCGCGGCATTTCCCGGCCGGTGACGTCCATGACCGCCGCCATGACGAAGATCGCCAAGGGCGACCTCGCCATCGAGGTGCCGGCGCGCGGCCGCGCCGACGAGATCGGCGAGATGGCCGACGCGGTGCAGATCTTCAAGGACAGCATGCTGGAAACGGAGCGCATGCGCGCCGAGCAGGAGGCCATGAAGGCGCGGGCGGAAGCCGACAAGCACGCCGCCATGCAGCGCCTCGCCGACGAATTCGAGGCTTCGATCCGCGCCGTCGTCGACGGCGTGTCCGCCGCCGCCAGCGAGCTGCAGGCGACCGCCCAGTCCATGTCGGCCACCGCCGAGCAGACCAACGCCCAGGCGACCGCCGTCGCCGCCACGTCCGAGCAGGCCTCCGCCAACGTCCAGACCGTGGCGACGGCCTCGGAAGAGCTCGCCGCCTCGATCAGCGAGATCGGCCGCCAGGTCGACGAATCGCTCAACATCGCCACCCAGGCCGTCTCCGAAGCCGAGCGCACCAACGCGCAGGTCCAGGGCCTGGCGGAAGCCGCCCAGAAGATCGGCGACGTCGTGCAGCTCATCAACGACATCGCCGGCCAGACCAACCTGCTGGCGCTCAACGCCACCATCGAGGCGGCACGCGCCGGCGACGCCGGCAAGGGCTTCGCCGTCGTCGCTTCCGAGGTGAAGAACCTCGCCAGCCAGACCGCCAAGGCGACCGACGAGATCAGCGCGAAGATCGCCGAGATGCAGGCGGCGACGCAGAGCTCCGTCGCGGCCATAGGCACCATCGGCGGCACCATCGTGCGCATCAACGAGATCGCCACCACCATCGCCTCCGCCGTCGAGCAGCAGGGATCGGCGACGGCGGAGATCGCCAGCAACGCCCAGCAGGTGTCGCAGGGCACGCGCGAGGTGTCGTCGAACATCGTCAACGTGACCCAGGCCGCCGGCGAGACGGGGGCCGCCGCCGAGCAGATGCTGTCCTCCGCCAACGAGCTGGCCAGGCAGGGCGAGACCCTGCGCGAGAAGGTCGACGTCTTCGTCGCACGTGTCCGCGCCGCTTAACCGCTGGCGCGGCAGCCGCAGCGATGGACGGAATTGGAGTTACGAATATTTAAGACCGAAGTTCTAGACATGAGGCAGCCGTAAAAAACGGAGATCGCATAGAGGGGCTTGCTCATGAAAAACCTGTCGATTCGGCTACGCTTGCTTATCGTGCTCGGCGTTTTGTCGACGAGTCTGGCGGTTATGGCCATTGCCGGCTGGGCCTCTCTTTCCAGCAACCAGGCGCGTTTCGCCAGCGTTTACCATGACCGCGTCGTGCCGCTGGGCCAGCTCAAGACGATTTCCGATCTCTATGCCGTGAACATCGTCGACACGGTTCACAAAGTGAACGCCGGCACGCTCAAGGCCGCCGAGGGCTTGGCCAACATCGAAACGGCGCAGAGCGAGATTCGCAAGAACTGGCAATCCTACACGTCCACTTTCCTGACCGACGATGAGAAGCGCCTCGTCGGCGCCGCCCAGAAGGAGATGGATTCCGCGAACGTCGCCGCGAACAAGATCGCTTCGCTGATTCGCGGCAACGACGCCGAGGGCCTGAAAACCTTCGGCGCCAAGGAGCTTTATCCTTCGATCGATCCGGTCACCGCGAAGATCGCCGACCTCGTCAATCTTCAGATCGTCGAAGCGGACAAGGGCTATATGGCCGCCGAAGATTCCTACCATTCCATCCTCATGATATTCGCCGCCCTCGTGCTGGCCGCCTTGATCGCGGTCGGCTTCGCGGGCCGCACGATCATCGTCGGCGTCAGCCGGCCGCTGAACCAGATGACGTCCGCGATGATGCGCCTTGCCAACCGCGATTGGACGACGGTCGTCACCAGCCTCGAACGCAAGGACGAGATCGGCGAAATGGCCAAGGCGCTGGAGATCTTCAAGGACAACGGCGTGGCCCAGGACGACATGCTGGCGAAACAGAAAGTCGAGCAAGAGGCCAAGGAGCGCCGGACGAAGGCCATGGACGCCGCAGTTGCCGAGTTCGAAGCCACGGTCGGCACGATCGTCAACGGCGTGTCCTCTGCGGCCACGGAGATGCAGGCGACGGCGCAGGCCATGTCGGCCACCGCCGAGGAGACCAACGCGCAGGCGACCACGGTCGCTGCCGCCTCCGAGCAGGCATCGAACAACGTGCAGACGGTCGCGACCGCCGGCGAGGAGCTGTCCTCGTCCATTTCCGAGATCAGCCGCCAGGTCAGCGAGGCCGGCAGCATCACGCGGCGCGCCGTCGAGCAGGCCGAGCGCACCAGCGTCCAGATCGTC
>DASYCO010000016.1:0-11147 GCA_036500145.1 Alphaproteobacteria bacterium
GGCGCGATCCTGGGGTCGCCCCTGCCGCTCGGCCAGAGCCTGCTGCTGGTCTGGCCGCAGATCACCGGCCTGGTCGCCATCGCGATCCTGCTGTTCGCGGTCGCCTACACGCTGTTCCAGCGCCAGGAAATCCGCGCTTGAGACAGGAAGCCGATGAAGCTGACGCCATCGTTGGCGTTGCTAATTGCGTCTGGACTTTGAAAGGAAACGCTGGCCTCATCATGAAGGCAGCTTCCTTGGCATAACGCTTCAGGCAGGCGATGAACTGGCCACATCAACCCCTTAAAAGGGGAGACATTGCGGCGATCGTGATCCTGGTCGCTGTTGTTGCTGCCCTATTTCTGACGGGTTTCTCCGATCCATCGCGACAGGCGAACGCTGGATTTGGGCCGGACTGGAATTGCTATTCGGTGCCCAATGGCGAGCCCGTATGCGTCAAGGACCCGGCTCCAATGCCGGTTGATCTGCTCGATTCGCGCTAGGAAGCGCTTGCGCCCGTTCCTTGACAGACGGCGCGAGGCGGATAGAGTGCGGGCCCTCGCATTCTGCGGTTTTCCTAGGCTTTTCCTGGTTTTTTCGAGCATTACATGGTCGCGATCACACTTCCTGACGGCAAGTCCCTGAGCTTCGACGGTCCGGTCACCCCGGCCGAGGTCGCCGCCAAGATCGGCCCTGGCCTGGCCAAGGCGGCGCTCGCCGCCAAGGTCGACGGCAAGCTGTGGGACCTCACCCGTCCGGTGACCCAGGATGCGAAGATCGCCCTCGTGACCGCGCGCGATCCGGAAGGGCTCGAGCTGCTGCGCCACGACGCCGCGCACGTCATGGCGCAGGCGGTGCAGGAGCTCTATCCCGGCACGCAGATCACCTTCGGCCCCTCGACCGAGGACGGCTTCTACTACGACTTCGTGCGCGACGAGCCCTTCACGCCGGAAGACTTCGAGAAGATCGAAGGCCGCATGCGCGACATCGTCGCGCGCGACCTGCCGATCGTGCGCGAGGAATGGTCGCCGGAGCAGGCCGTGTCCTACTTCAAGGACCATGGCGAGAGCTACAAGGCCGAATGGGTGAGCGAGATCGCCAAGCGCGGCGAGCCGATCTCCATCTACCGCCAGGGCGACTGGCTCGACCTCTGCATGGGCCCGCATCTGCCTTCCACGGGCAAGCTGCCGACCGCCTTCAAGGTGATGAAGGTGGCGGGCGCCTACTGGCGCGGCGACGCGAAGAACCGCATGCTCCAGCGCATCTACGGCACGGTCTGGCCCGACGACAAGCAGCTCAAGGGCTACCTCACGATGCTGGAGGAGGCCGACAAGCGCGACCATCGCCGCCTCGGCCGCGAGATGGACCTCTTCCACATCCAGGAAGAGGCCGTTGGCAGCGTGTTCTGGCACCCCAACGGCTGGACGCTCTACCGCGCCGTCGAAGACTACATGCGCGTCTGCCTGAAGAAGTACGGCTACGTCGAGGTCAAGACGCCGCAGCTCGTCTCGCGCAGCCTGTGGGAAGCCTCGGGCCACTGGGAGAAGTTCGGCAAGAACATGTTCATGGCGACGACGACGCAGGAAGACGTCGACCTCGCGATCAAGCCGATGAACTGTCCCTGCCACGTGCAGATCTTCCGCCAGGGCCTCAAGAGCTACCGCGACCTGCCGCTGCGCATGGCCGAGTTCGGCTCCTGCCACCGCTACGAGCCGTCGGGCGCCCTGCACGGCATCATGCGTGTGCGCGCCTTCACGCAGGACGACGCGCACATCTTCTGCACCGAGGACCAGATCACCGCCGAGACGGTGGCCTTCTGCGACATGCTGAAGGCCGTCTACAAGGACTTCGGCTTCGCCGACGTGCATGTGAAGTTCTCCGACCGGCCGCCGGTGCGCGCCGGCGAGGATGCCACCTGGGACCGCGCCGAGGGCGCGCTGCTCGCGGCGGCGAAGGAAGCCGGCCTGGAGACGACGCTCAACCCGGGCGAGGGCGCGTTCTACGGCCCCAAGCTGGAATTCACCCTGCGCGACGCCATCGGCCGCGACTGGCAGTGCGGCACCCTGCAGGTCGACTTCGTGCTGCCCGAGCGGCTCGACGCCTCCTATGTCGCCGAGGACGGCACGCGTAAGCGTCCTGTCATGCTGCACCGGGCCATTTTCGGCTCGTTCGAGCGCTTCATCGGCATCCTGATCGAGCAATATGCCGGCAAGTTCCCGCTCTGGCTGGCGCCGCAGCAGGTCGTCGTCACCACGATCACCAACGACGCCGACGAATATGCCAAGGAAGTCATGGCGGTCCTGGCCGCCCGCGGCCTGCGGGTCGGCCTCGACCTCCGGGCCGAAAAGATCGGCTACAAGGTGCGCGAGCACTCCCTGGCCAAGGTGCCGGTCATCATCGCCGTCGGCAAGCGGGAGGCCGATGAGCGCAAGGTCGCCATCCGCCGGCTCGGCAGCACGGACCAAGAAGTCCTTGCGCTGGATGAGGCGGCGACTAGACTGGGCGCCGAAGCCCAGGTGCCTACTCCCTGAGCGGCCCCCTGACAGAGGAATCCGACCGTCCAGACAGATCTCGCGCCTGCTCGGCCGGGGATCGAGTCGGGATTTCGCTCGCGTTCAAGTCAGGGCTCCTGCGTCCGCGTCCCTTGCCGTTGCCTTCCCGACCGCTTACATCCGTCACATGCCGCCATCCGGGCGGCAGGATTTTGAACTGAGACAGGAGACTGTTACATAGCTCGTCCGCCTTTCGACGCCCCCGCCAAGTCTAACGACGGCCCGCGCGTCAATGAACAAATCCGCACGCTGAACGTCCGCCTCGTCGACGAGAACGGCGAGATGATCGGCGTGGTCCCCACCTCCGAAGCCATTGAAAGGGCTCTGGCTGCCGGGCTTGACCTGATTGAAGTGTCGCCCAACGCCGATCCGCCCGTCTGCAAGATCCTCGACTACGGCAAGTTCAAGTACGAGGAGCAGAAGCGCAAGAACGAAGCCCGCAAGAAGCAGAAGGTCATCGAGGTCAAAGAGATCAAGATGCGCCCGACGATCGACGACCACGACTACGACGTGAAGATGCGCGCCGTGCAGCGCTTCCTCGAGGAAGGCGACAAGGTGAAGCTGACCGTCCGGTTCCGTGGCCGCGAAATGCTCCACCAGGAGCTCGGCATGGTCGTCCTCGACCGCGTGCGGGCCGAACTGGGCGAAAAGGCCAAGGTCGAGCAGTATCCGAAGCTCGAAGGCCGCCAGATCACCATGGTGCTGGTCAACAAGTGACGAATCACGCCGTCCGGCGGGCTTTCGGGCCTCCCGGGCGGCGGATTAGATTCGGATCAGAGTCCGCCTCGGCCGCCAACCCGTTGAAAATAATGTAAAATATTCGGTCGAGGGGCCGCTTGCGCGGCCTTGCAATCGGTTTGCCTTGCCGGTATAAACCTCGCCTCGGCCGGACGGGCCGGTTTATCCCGTCATCGTGAAGATTTGGGCGTCAGACCTCCGGGTTCGACTCTCTAGGCGTGGCCCGCATCGGCGGGCCGCTTCGCGTCAGGCGCCGAAAAGGTTTTGTTAGGATCACGAACATGCCGAAGATGAAGACCAAGAGCGGCGCCAAGAAGCGCTTCAAGATCACTGGCACTGGCAAGGTCGTCATGGCCCACGCCAACAAGCGCCATGGTCTGCGCAAGCGCAGCCAGAAGATGAAGCGCACTGCGCGCGGCACGAAGGTGCTGCAGCCGGGTGACGCGAATCTGATCACCAATTTCTTCATGCCCTACGCCTAAGGAGACCGACCCATGGCTCGCACCAAACGGGGCGTCACCTCCCACGCCCGTCACAAGAAGATCCTCGCGATGGCCTCCGGCTATCGCGATCGCAACAGCAGCAACTTCCGCATCGCGATCGAAAAGGTCGAGAAGGGCCTGCAGTACGCGTATCGCGACCGCCGCAACAAGAAGCGCGTGTTCCGCGCCCTGTGGATCCAGCGCATCAACGCCGCCGCGCGCATGAACGGCCTGACCTACGGCCAGCTGATCGATGGCCTGAAGAAGGGCGGCATCGACCTCGACCGCAAGGTCATGTCCGACATGGCGGTCACGGCCCCCGAGTCGTTTGCCGAGCTGGTCAACCAAGCGCGGGCAGCCCTCGTCAAGGCCGCCTAAGGCTCGACCGAGCCTCAGGCATCCGAATTTGATTAGAGAGGGGCCGTCCTGCGGGGCGGCCCCTTTTGTTTTGCGACAACGATCCCAAAAAAACTTCGAGTATCCCCGGACATGAGCAACGATCTCGACGACGTCCGTTTCGCCATCGCCAGCGCGCTCGCGCAGGCCGAGACGCTCGATGCGCTCGAAGCCGTGCGCGTCGACGCGCTCGGCCGCAAGGGCAGCATCACGGCCCTCATGAAGGACATGACGGCGCTGGCGCCCGACGAGCGCAAGGCGCGCGGCCAGGCGGTCAACGCCCTGAAGGACGACATCGCCGCGGCGCTCGACGCGCGCAAGGCCGTGCTAGAAGCCGGCGCCTTGGACGCCAAGCTCGCCGCCGAACGCATCGACGTGACGGCGACCGCGCGCCCCGAGCAGGCGGGCGCGCTGCATCCGATCAGCCAGACGATGGACGAGCTCTGCGCGATCTTCGCCGAGATGGGCTTCACCCTTGCCGAAGGACCGGACATCGAGGACGATTTCCACAACTTCACGGCGCTCAACATTCCGCCCGAGCATCCGGCGCGCCAGATGCACGACACCTTCTACCTGCCGGCCGACGCCGCCGGCACGCGCAAGGTGCTGCGCACGCATACCTCGCCGGTGCAGATCCGCACCATGATGTCGAAGAAGCCGCCGCACCGCGTCATCGCCATGGGTCGCACCTACCGCAACGATTCGGACATGACGCACACGCCGATGTTCCACCAGATCGAAGGCCTAGTGATCGACAAGGCGACGCACATGGGCCATCTCAAAGGCTGCCTGATCCAGTTCCTCGCCGCCTTCTTCGAGCTCGACGACGTGCCGATCCGCCTGCGCCCGAGCTACTTCCCCTTCACCGAGCCCTCCTGCGAAGTCGACATCGGCTGCTCGCGCAAGGGCAGCGAGCTGAAGATCGGCGCCGGCGACGACTGGCTCGAGATCCTTGGCGCCGGCATGGTGCATCCCAACGTGCTGGCCAACTGCGGCATCGACCCGACCGAATACCAGGGCTTCGCCTTCGGCATGGGCATCGAGCGCCTGGCGATGCTGAAGTACGGCATCGCCGACCTGCGCACCTTCTTCGAGGCAGACCTGCGTTGGCTGCGTCATTACGGCTTCGCCGCGCTCGACGTGCCGAGCCTCGCCTTCGGGGCCTCTCCGACGGGAGGGACCGGCCGATGAAGTTCACGCTCGCCTGGCTCAAGGAACATCTGGAGACCGACCGCTCGCTCGACGATCTGTCGAACGGCCTGACTAGCCTCGGCATCGAAGTCGAAGGCATCGAGGATCGCGCCAAGGCCTTGGCGCCGTTCATCGTCGGCCATGTCGTCTCCGCCGAGCAGCATCCCAACGCCGACCGCCTGCGCGTCTGCATGGTCGACACGGGCGCCGAAACCATTCAGGTCGTCTGCGGCGCGCCCAACGCGCGCAAGGACATCAAGGTCGTGCTGGCCCGCCCCGGCGCGGTGATCCCTGCGAGCGGCGTCGAGCTGAAGAAGGGCACGATCCGCAACGTCGAGAGCCAGGGCATGATGTGCTCGGCGCGCGAGCTCGGCCTCGGCGAAGACCATGACGGCATCATCGAGCTGCCGCTCGACACAAAAGTGGGCAGCCCAGCTGCCGCCGCCCTCGGCCTCGGCGATCCGGTGATCGACGTCTCCGTCACGCCCAACCGCGGCGACTGGCTCGGCGTGCGCGGCCTGGCGCGCGAGCTGGCGGCCGGCGGCTACGGCACGCTCAAGCCGCTGAAGGAAAGCAAGCTCGCCGCCGGGTTCAAGAGCCCGCTCGGCGTGACCCTCGACTTCGCGGGCGAGGCGGCGAACGCCTGTCCGCTGTTCGCGATCCGCGTCATCCGCGGCGTGAAGAACGGCCCGAGCCCGGCCTGGCTGCAGGATCGCCTGCGCGCCGTCGGCCTGCGCCCGATCTCGGCCCTGGTCGACGTCACGAACCTCTTCGCGCTCGACCTCTGCCGTCCGCTGCATGTGTTCGACGCCGGCAAGCTCAAGGGCGACCTCGTGGTGCGCCTGTCGCGCGACGGCGAGACGCTGGCGGCGCTCAACGGCAAGACCTACACGCTGGCCGACGGCATGACGGTGATCGCCGACGGCTCCGGCGTGCTCAGCCTCGGCGGCGTCATGGGCGGCGAATCGACCGGCTGCACCGAGGAGACGACGACCGTCGTCCTCGAATCGGCGCTGTTCGACCCGATCCGCACGGCCACCACCGGCCGCCAGCTCGCCATCGATTCCGACGCGCGCTACCGCTTCGAGCGCTGGGTCGACCCGGCCAGCACCCTGCCGGGCCTGGACGCGGCGGCGCAGCTGATCGTCGAGCTCTGCGGCGGCGAGGCCAGCGAGCCGGTCGTCGCCGGCGCGGCGCCGGCGCCGAAGGCGGCCATCACGCTGCGCGCCGATCGCGTGCGCCAGCTCGGCGGCATCGACATCGCCGTGCATGACAGCCTGCGCATCCTCACGGCGCTCGGCTTCGGCGCCGAGCGCTCGACCGAAGGCCTGCGCTGCGTGCCGCCCTCCTGGCGCAACGACGTGCATCAGGAAGCCGACCTCGTCGAGGACGTGCTGCGCGTCAACGGCTACGACAAGATCACGCCGGTGCCTTTCACGCTCGACGGCGCGCTGCCGCAGCCGGTGCTGAGCGCCACCCAGCGCCGCAGCCGCGACGCCAAGCGGGCGCTCGCCGCGCGCGGCCTCATGGAGGCGGTGACCTTCTCCTTCGCCGACGAGCCGCATACGGCGCTGTTCGCGGCCCAGCCGGAAAGCCTGCGCCTCGCCAACCCGATCAGCGCCGACCTGTCGGTCATGCGGCCGTCGCCGCTGGTCAACCTGCTGGCGGGCGCGGCGCGCAACGTGGCGCGCGGCTTCGCCGACCATGGCCTGTTCGAGGTCGGTCCGGCCTACCGCGACGACACGGCAGCCGGGCAGATGCTCGTCGCCTCCGGCCTGCGCGTCGGCGACAGCGGCCCGCGCCATTGGCTCGCCAAGCCGCGTGGCGCCGACGCCTTCGACGCCAAGGCCGACGCCATGGCGGCGCTGGCGGCTGCCGGCGCCCCGGTCGGCTCGCTGCAGATCACGGCGGACGCGCCGGCCTGGTTCCATCCGGGCCGCTCCGGCACGCTGCGCCTCGGCCCCAAGACGGCGCTCGCCCATTTCGGCGAGCTGCATCCGAGCGTCGCGCGCGCCTATGACCTCAAGGGCCCCGTGGTCGTGTTCGAGGTCTACCTGAACCTGATCCCCGAGGCGAAAGCGAAGAATGCGGGCCGCGCCCGTCCGGCCTTCGCGCCGTCGCCCTTCCAGGCGGTCGAGCGCGACTTCGCCTTCCTGCTCGATGCCTCCGTCAGCGCCGAGACCCTGCTGCGCGCCGCGCGCGGCGCCGACAAGGCGCTGATCGAGGATGTCAGCCTGTTCGACGTCTATGAGGGCAAGGGCGTCGAGCCGGGCAAGAAGTCGGTCGCGATCTGCGTGCGCCTGCAGCCGCAGACGGCGACCCTGACCGAGCCGGAGATCGAGGCCGTAAGCCAGAAGGTCGTCGCCGCCGTCGCCAAGGCGACAGGCGGCAGCCTGCGGAGTTAAACGCTCGGCAGCTTGCGCCGCTAAGCGCTCGACAGACTGCGGAAATAAAAAAAGGCCCGGGAAACTCCCGGGCCTTTTTGCTTGGGGTGTGGCCTCTGCGTCAGGTTACTTCGGCGATCTGCGCGTCGCGTTCGGCGCTGCGTTCCGGCCGGTGGTCCTTGGCGAGCAGCGTGTAGACCGTCGGCAGCACGAACAGCGTGAAGAGCGTGCCGATCGACATGCCTGACACGATGACGACGCCGATGCTGAAGCGGCTGGCGGCGCCCGCGCCGCTGGCGATCAGCAGCGGCACCAGGCCCATGACCATGGCGGCCGTCGTCATCAGGATGGGGCGCAGTCGCACGGCGGCGGCATGCTCGATGGCGTCGCGCTTGCTCATGCCTTCCTTGTTCTGCATCTGGTTGGCGAACTCCGTCATCAAGATGCCGTGCTTGCTGATCAGGCCGATCAGCGTCACCAGGCCCACCTGCGTGTAGATGTTCAGGGTCTGCAGGCCGATGAACAGCGGGATCATGGCGCCGCAGATCGACAGCGGCACGCTGACCAGGATGACCAGCGGGTCGCGCAGGCTCTCGAACTGGCCGGCCAGCACGAGATAGATGACGATGATCGAGAACAGCATCGTCAGGGCGAGCTGGTTGCCTTCCTTCACGTACTGGCGCGATTCCGACAGGAAGTCGGTGCGGTAGTCGCTCGGCAGGATCTCCGCCGCCAGCTGCTGGAGCAGGGTGACGGCCTGGCCCATGGCGACGCCCGGCATCGGCACCGCCGAGAAGGTGGCGGCGTTGAGCTGGTTGTAGTGGTTGAGGGCGTTGGGCTCGATGCCGTCCTCGACGCGCACCACGGTCGAGAGCGGCACGGAGGTGCCGCTGCCGGTGCGGACGTAGTACTGCGTCAGCTTGTCGCCGGTCAGGCGGAAGTCGCGCGGCACCTGCGGGATCACCTCGTAGGAGCGGCCCGAGAAGTTGAAGCGGTTGACGTAGTTGCCGCCCACCATCAGGGCCAGGGTCTCGCCGATGTCCTGCATCGAGATGCCGAGGTCGTTGGCCTTCAGGCGGTCGATCTTGATGCGCGCGACCGGCGTGTTGTACTCGAGGTCGCTGTCGGTGACGATGAACATGCCGCTCGCCTGGGCGCGCTGCTTGATCTGCGTCATGTACTTGTAGATGTCCTCGAACTTGCCCGGCGAGCTGATGACCATCTGCACGGGCAAGCCGCCGGTCGAGCCGGGCAGGGCCGGCAGGTTGAAGGCGAAGACGTTCATGCCGGTGATCTGGCTCAGCTTCGCCTGGATGCGCGGGATCAGGTCCATGACCGTGCCCTTGCGCTCGCCCCAGGGCTTCAGGATCATGCCCGACATGTTCTGGTTGAGCGCGGGGCCGGTGCCGGCGAAGCCGCTGATGACGAAGGTCAGGTCCGTCTCCGGCTGCTGCATGTAGAGGTCGTTCAGCTGCTTGGAGTAGGTCTCCGTGTAGTCCAGGTTGGCGTACTGCGGCGCCTTGCCGATGGCGAAGAAGGCGCCCTGGTCTTCCGCCGGGGCCAGCTCGGCCTTGGTGTGCGTGTAGAGGAAGCCGAGCAGCACGAAGATGGCGACGGCGAACATGATGACGACCGGCCGGTAGTCCAGCGTGCGCGCCAGCTTGCGGCCGTACCAGGCGGTGACGCTGGAGAAGAAGGCGTCGACCTTCTTCGGGAACCAGCCCTGCGACATCTCGTGGTTGAGCAGCATCGAGCACATCATCGGCGAGAGCGTGATGGCGACGATGCCGGAGATGATGACGGCGCCCGCCAGGGTGAAGGCGAACTCCTTGAACAGCACGCCGGTGATGCCGCCGAGGAAGCCGATGGGCGCGTAGACGGCGGCCAGGGTGATGGTCATGGCGATGACGGGGCCGACGATCTCGCGCGCGCCGATGATCGACGCCTGGACAGGCGTCTTTCCCTCCTCGATGTGTCGGTAGATGTTCTCCACCACGACGATGGCGTCGTCGACCACGAGGCCGATGGCGAGCACCATGGCGAGCAGGGTCAGCAGGTTGATGCTGAATCCGAGCGCCAGCATGATGATGCCGGCGCCGATCAGCGACAGCGGGATCGTGACGACCGGGATCAGCACCGAGCGGATGGTGCCGAGGAACAGGAAGATGACGACGATGACGATGAGGATGGCTTCGGCGAGCGTCTTGATCACTTCGTCGATCGACGACGAGATGAACTGCGACGAGTCGTAGGCGACGCGGGCGTCCACCGTCGGCGGCAGGCCGCGCTGGATGTCCGGCAGCAGGGCGCGCACGCCCTTGACGATGTTGAGCGGGTTGCCGAGCGGGGTCGCCTGCACGCCGATGAACACGGCGTTCTGGCCGCTCATCATCACCGACTGGTCGAACTGCTGGGCGTCGAGGTCGACGGTGCCGAGGTCGCTGATGCGGACCAGCGCGCCGTCCTTCGCCTTGACGACCATCTGGCGGAACTCGTCGATGGAGGTCAGGCCGGTGTCCGCCGTCACGTTGGTGATGGTGAACAGGCCCTGCGCCTGGCCGGGAGCGGCCTGGTAGTTGTTGGCGCGGATGGCGTTGGCGACGTCGGCGGCGGTCACGTCGAAGGCCTGCATCTTGCTCGGCTCGAGCCACAGGCGCATGGCGAACTGCTGGCCGCCGAAGATGTCGGCGGAGGCGACGCCCTCGACCGTGGTGAGCAGCGGCTGCACGACGCGGCTCAGGTAGTCGTAGATCGCCGCGCCGTTCAGCGTCGAGCTGGAGAAGCCGAGGTACATCACGGCGAAGGTCTGCCCGGTCGACTTCAGGATGACCGGGTCGTTCGATTCGGCGGGGATCAGGTACTTGACCTGCTGCACCTTGGCCATGACGTCGGTCATGGCCTTGTTCGGGTCGACGTTGAGCTGGATGTAGGCGGAGACGGTGCTGCGGCCCTGGGTGGAGGAGGACGTCAGGTAGTCGATGCCTTCGGCCGAGGCGACGGCCTGCTCGATCGGCTGCGTGATAAATCCCTGCATCAGATCCGGCGAAGCGCCGGGATACGACGTCGTCACCGTAATCACGGTATTCGACAGCTTGGGATACTGGCGAATACCAAGGCTGGTCACGGCCTTGAATCCGATCAGCAGAATCAGCAGACTGACGACAACCGACAGCACCGGCCGCTTGATGAAAATATCAGTGAAAGCCATCTGGCTACACTCCGGTACGGGTTCAGTTGCGCGGCGGCTGAGCAGGAATTTGCGGCGGCGGATCGTCCGAAATCGCAACAGCCGAGCCCGACTGGAGCTTGAGCTGCCCCACGGCAATCACACGATCACCCGGCTTCACGCCGGTAGTAATCACCACGCGGCCCTTAATACGATCACCTGTCTTCACGAAGGTTCGATCAGCCGTCAGATTGGTTTT